>NZ_LQQC01000001.1 GCF_001584615.1 Brevibacterium ravenspurgense
GCACGACAGGGCCTTGGGTGAGAGACGAGTTGAGGAACTTCTATCTTCACCCAAGGCCCGCCCCTCATTCATCACCAACACCCGGCAGTCAGAGACCGCGTCACGCACTCTGAAACCGGAAGAGCCGGTATAGACAGTTGGCATAATCCAATTCTCCTTCAATCAGTAGAACGGAACGAAACCCAGGACGGTTCATCCTCATGCAATCGCTTCAAGGACTTCTGTACGCCGCCTAAAAATAGCAAACGACAAACGAACGCTACGGACCAAACTTCCACGGCACCGCCCCATCCTGTTATCGCCAACATCAAAGCAATTGGAGCACCGATGGATCCGTATACTGTAAATAGAACCTTGGCCACTGCACGCGGTGAATATAGTACTTTCGCAAGCGAAAAATCGATACCCGACCAAGGCTCAGTGAACATTTGAACCATCAACATAGGTGCAATAAGCATGACGCTCGGATAGGGCACCAGGAAAATCGCAAGAACTAACACGACTAGAGCCAAAGGTGTGGTGAATGTCAAAGAGGCTTTGCGTAAACTGCGGAGACTGTATTTGTTAACACCAGCCGTCAACAGCATGCGTCCCCCGATGTTCCCGAACTGCTTCATTGGAATCACAAATAATCGCATAATACTCACAACCAGGGCAATGATTGCGCCCGCCTCAATGCTGTGGGTTCGTGCTACAAAGGTGAGAAAAGCGAAGAAACCCATGAATACTAGTCCGTCGGCTCCGGCGAGGGCGCGATCGGCAAAGCCATGCCAGCGGTCTTTCACACGTTTTGGTAAGAGTGCACCTAGAACGCTGGTGTCAAGTGTCTGGCGGACGAGCCGCAGGCGATACAGATACACGCAGATAGCTATAGCGCTTTGGACTAAGCCAAGCGACAGCAGGGTCCAGGCGAGCGGCAACTCTAAGCCGATAATTAGTGGTATAGAGACAATCTGAAGCAGCACTGTGGCAATGCTTGCTGTGAATATCTTACGTTCAAGAGCAAATGCCTGGAGCGCGCCCGCTGCTACCTGGGAAAATGGGATCAACAGCATCCACGGAAAAACTCCAGCTAAATAGAAGAGCTGTTCATGACCGTGATGTTCGGCAAATATAAAAAGTGCACCGCATACAACGAAAACACACAAGCCTGCTAATACTGAGATCCGCAGGGCTTGACTATTCTGCGTCCTGAATTCATCGGCAGCGGACAATGGGTCTAGTTGACCTTTTAGTTTTAACTGGACAAAACTTCGAATGCTGACAATCGAGCATCCCGCAGAGGCGGCAACTATAATACCGATTATATTTCCGGCTGATCCTAAAGCGAATACTCCGTTATCCCCGTAGGCATCACGTATAAAAATAATTGCGAATAAATTCGTAATCAAAGGCGCCAACGTTGAAAACGACATCAAGCCGACTTTTTTAATAATATCTGATGGTTTGATCGGGCTGATTGAGCTAGGCATGGTTTGAGCGTCCAGCGAAATCTGAAAGCCGATTCACATTCCAGGGGCAAGTGTCAATCCTCAGCAAATTAGTAGAGAAGCGCTTGCCTGATAAATCATAATCGCATTTAGTTAAAACTGAGGTAAATAACGGAGTCTCATTCCGGACGATTTCTATATTCATGTTCCTAAAAATTCTTCTGATGGACTCAGAGATTTGATTTAGGCGGTAGAAGCTCTTGTCGAGGCTCTCTTTAATGGCCGGTTCTCCCAGCGCTGTGTAGACTGCACACGAAGAAAGTGTCCAAGATGCGGCGGCCTCCAGTCATCGACATGATTGAGATGTGCTTGAGGAATTCGAGAGCCTGAACCTCGGCTATTTCATCTGGTCGTGCGGGGATTTTGCTTAGTGCGGTTTCGACATAGTGCTTTGGTACTGCTTCGGACAAGGCTTGCAATACGTCTCCTCGTTGAATCGTATGGCCTCGCCGGATACTTCGATTTGACGGGGCCATACAATAGGCTATTTGGGTTCGTGGTGGATCACTCGGGATCTACCTCCGCGCAGCAATCCATAGCGACGTGACGGAGTGCGTCGGCGTGCTGGTTTTTGACCACTTCTAGCAGTGTTTCCATCGTTGCGCTCTTTTAATTCGGTCGACGGTTGTTGTCAATGAGCGAGTCACCTCGCTCTTAACTGTTTTTAGTGTCGGACGTCACAGTCGTCAAGCGTTCTTTTGCTTCACAGCCTCGGAAGGCCTGCACCTCGGCGGCACTTGGGTTCGCTTTGCCGCCAGTGGATCATTCCATCCCTTTTCATTAAGCAGCAAGGTAATGCGTGTGCTTTTCTGGTCGAGAAGCATTTGGAAACCGCGTTCGCGTAGCCATTCTCTTGTCGCGGCTGTGCAAGAACAAGGTGGCTAGCTGTGATCTCCAGGGAGATTAGTCTGAAGAATTGACTTTGTGGTGAGGGTTCAACGCGCGTGTCTCGCCGCGGGACGGGACCCAACCGCCGGATGGGCGCCAACTGCCGGCGCCGACCCGCGCGTTCGGCGACCGCTCACGTCTCGTCGCTGACCAAGGGGTCGGACGGCCCGAAGATCCTCTGCGCGACTCGCAGGAAGAAGTTCGTCAGCGGGCCGATCAAGAACGCATACGCAAATGTGCCGATCCACAGCAGTCCGCCCAGCAGGACGCCCGTTACAAGAACCAAAACCTCAATAACCGAGCGCACCATCCACACGGGTTTGCCGGTCACACGGGTCAGGCCGGTCATGAGCCCGTCACGCGGCCCGGGCCCGAAGTTCGGAATGATGTACAGAACCGTGGCAATCGCGTTGAGAACAATGCCGGAGATCATGAACAGGATCCGCACCCACAGCTGTTCCGGATAGCCGATCAGCCACACGAAGAAGTCCAGCCACACGCCGATCAGCACGGCGTTGGCAATTGTTCCCAGCCCGGGCTTCTGCTTGAGCGGAATCCACGCCAGCAGAACGATGAGCGACATGATCACGATGATCGTGCCGATCGACAGCGGCACGTGGTGCGAAATGCCCTGGTGCAGAACATCCCACGGTACGGGCCCCAGATTGGACATCACCATGAGTCCCGAGGACAGCCCGTAGAAGGCAAGCCCCACAAACAGGGCCGTCAGCCTCCATCCGAGGGGTGCTTGAGCTAGGAGGCGAAAATCTGCGGCACCGCCGCGCTGGCCTGAACCGCCTGATCCGCCCTGGCCTCCGCCAGGACTCACCGCCATCTGGTGGACATCGCCAGGCCGACGACCATGATTCCGAAGCCTGCCAGCAGGTTCCAGTTACCCCACACCTTCACGGGGAACTCACCACCGGACAGGTAGAACACGATCAACCACAGCATGCCCAGGATGATGATGCCGAGCATGGTCGGCAGGAACCAGCGCGGGTTTGGGCGCACGCTGGTATCCGAGCTGCCGGACTGGTACTTGGTCTGCTTGCGCGCCGATGCGCGCTTTGCCGGGTTGCCCGACTTCGCGGAATTCTTCGACTTCTTGGCGGGCGCGGACTTGCGGTTCTTCTGCTTAGCGCCCGAGGTGCCCTTGTCTTCCGCTTTCTTGTCGGCCTTCTTCTTGGCCGACTTTTCGTCAGCCTTCTTGCTGCCCGACTTTTCGTCAGAAGCCTTTTTGTCTTCCGAGGTGCCGCTCTTGTCTGCGTCGTCGGTCTTCTTCGCCTTCTTGGAGCCCTTGTCAGCTGCCTTGCCAGAGGCCTTCGCGCTGTCTTCCGATTCTGCGCTGCTCGCGTCGAGTTCAGCCGATTCGACCGCTTCTTCAGCGTCGGCTTCGGCGGGCACCTTCGATGAGGTTGCCTTGAGGTTGTCTTCGCGCTTGCTTGACGAGGCCACAGTTCTCCTTCGGTTGGCCTTGTGCAGGCCAAACAACGGCATATCGGAATTCCTCAGGGTATGTTAGTCGTTTTTGGCTCGCATAGCACAAGAACGCCGGCTTGAACCACTATGATGGCTCGAGGAAACAGCCGGATATCCCCGCTGGGATCGTTGGAAAGCTAAGAGGACACACGTGGATCAACCACTGACGCGCAAAGAACGCATCGCGCGTGAGCGGGCTGAAGCCCAGCGTGCCGAACAAGCCGAATCTGCCGGCGAAACCTACGCCGTGCACCCAGAGGGATCACAGCGGTCCAACCGCGAACCCAGCCGCGAAACAGAGGCCCCGGCAGAATCCACCTCGTACCCTGCGGCAGAAGATGACGGTGCCGCCACCTCGCCCATGCCGGCGGTGGGGGAGCGCCCCTACATCCGCCCGGCAGCTCGCGATGCCCGTCGTGCCTACGGCACCGGACCGCAGCACACCACCGCACCGAACCAGGGCCACAGCGCGCCGACCGGCTACAGCCAGCCTGCTGCTTACAGCGCACCGACCGGCTACAGCGCCCCCACCGGGCACGCTGAACCCGCACCAGCCCCACCGGCAAAACCCGCAAAGCCGGAACCTGAACCCCTCGGCTTTATTCGCGGCACCATCCGCGGCTTCGGCGAACTATGCATCACCGCCGGCCTCATCCTCATCCTGTTCGTGGTGTGGCAACTGTGGTGGACCGACATCGAAGCGAACAAAGACAACCAGCACCTGGCAGGGTCCCTTGCCGAAAAGTGGCGCGAAAATCCGCTCGACAAACTGCCCGAAGACCCTGACACCCCCGTGCCAGCCGCACTGCCGGCTGAGAACGAAGCCTTCGGCATCATGTACATCCCGCGGTTCGGCCCCAACTACTACCGCACCATTGCGGAAGGTGTGTCGCTGGAACCCGTGCTCAACCGCATGGGCATGGGCCATTACCCGTCGACTGCCAAACCCGGTGAAGTCGGCAACTTCGCCATGGCCGGCCACCGCGTGACCTACGGAAAGCCGCTCAACCTCATCGCCGAAATGCAGCCGGGCGACAGGATCTACATTCAGACGAAGGAAGGCGTGTACACCTACACCTTCCGCAACTACGACATCACCCTGCCCGACGCCACGGAAGTGCTCGCCCCCGTCCCGTCGGCCCCCGAATACAAGGGCAAGGACCGGATCATGACGCTCACGGCGTGCAACCCCATGTTCTCCGCGCGCGAACGCTACATTGCCTACGCAACGCTCACCGACTGGTCGCCGGCCGGCACGGACGTTCCCAAGGAACTTGCCGACCTTCCCGCCTTCGAGAAAGCCGGAGGGAAGTAAGCATGTATGAATTCATCTGGCGTCTGCTGCCGGGCAACTGGTTCGTCAAAACCATCATCAGCGCACTGCTGATCGCGGTCATCGTGTTTGTGCTCATGCAGTACGTGTTCCCCGTGATCGCGCCGTACATGCCGTTCAACGACGCCACAATCGAAGGCCGGGCTGCCCACGCAACAGCCCACGCAGCGGCTGACACAGTCATCCCGGGAGCAGACCTGTGATCGCTCGCATCCTCGTGATCGACAACTACGATTCTTTCGTCTACACCCTGGTCAGCTACGTGCAGGAACTCGGCGCGCAGACCGATGTCGTCCGCAATGACGACATCACCGCCGACCAGCTGGACGAACTCCTGCCGAAGTACGACGGTGTTCTCATCTCTCCGGGGCCGGGCACGCCGGCTGAAGCCGGCATCAGCGCCGACATCGCACGATGGGCCGCTCAGCACTCGCTGCCATACTTCGGGGTGTGCCTGGGTCACCAGGTGTTGGGCGAGGTGTTCGGGGCCGTGGTCGACCGTTCACCGGTTCTCATGCACGGCAAAACCTCGCAGGTCGTCCACAACGGAGAATCGGTTTTCGCCGGCTGCCCTTCACCGCTGACAGCCACCCGCTACCATTCACTGGCAATCGTGGACGACAGCCTCCCGCAGGACGTCTTCGAAGTCACCGCGCAGACAGAAGACGGCGTCATCATGGGCATCCGCCATCGCAATGCGCCGCTGCACGGCGTGCAGTTCCACCCCGAAAGTGTTCTCACACAGAGCGGCTACACGATGGTCGCGAACTTCCTTGCCGCCTGCGGTATGCGGCAGGCAATCGCCGCCGCACACGGCCGCGCCCCGGTGGCGTCAGCCGCGGCGCTCAGCAGCTGAGCGCCGCAGCGGAATCACGAATCGTCATCTGCTCCCGGCAGAAGAGGCCATCCCTCGTCATCCGTGTTGTCATCTGCCGGCGTCGGCGTCGGAGTGGGCGTCGGCTTTTCCTTCGCCACCTTGATGGTGATCGTGGCGTGCTGTTCGGTTGACGAACCGCCCTTGACCGATTGCGAGAACACCTTGCCTGCGTCGTGGTCGTTCGTTTCGACCTCTTCGGTGTTGCACTGCAGCTGGTGCTTTTCGCCGGTCAGGATTTCGCAGGCCTCATCAGCGGTCTTGCCGGTGACATCCGGAACATCAACCCGTCCCGAAGACAGCACCAGGTCAACAGCCGAACCCTTCTCGACCTTCGAATCCTTACCGGGCTTGGTCTTGAGCACCGTGCCCTTATCAACGTCAGGCGAGTTCTCCTCGGTGTTCGAACCGCCCTTCAGACCAGCCTCTTCCAGCGTCTGGCGAGCCAAAGACTCGGTCTGTCCCGAAACATCCGGAACTGTCACCTCGGCCGGCCCAACGGAAACGAACACCGTGACATCCGAACCCACCTGGACAACAGAGCCGCCTTCGGGGTCAGTCTTGACGACGTTGCCCTCCTCGACATCGTCGTCGTTGACCTCTTCGGTCAGCCCGTTGAGGTTATTGTCCGCCAGCCACTTCAGCGCCTCTTCTTCAGAAACGTCCTTCAGGTCAGCAAGCTCGATCGTGGGCGGTTCCTGCGGTTTGGACAGCTGGTACACCCACAGGCCCAGCCCGCCCAAAACAAGGACGAGGATCGTCGCAAGAATCCACAGCCAGCTGCGCTTCTTCTTGTCCTTTTCCTCTTCTTCGTCGCGGTTGGGCAGGGTCGAAAAGCCCGAGGTGTTGCTCAGCTCATCATGTGGCCCCATGGTCTGCGGGCCGGTGCCCACGCCGACGGGAGCTACCATCTGCGTTGCGGCGGTCGCCGGGGCCGGGGTGTAGATCTGGGTTGCGTTCGGGTCGCCGCCGTCAATGCTCATGGGACGACCATCGCGGGCAGCCAGGACATCCTCGCGGAACGTGAACGCATCCTGGTAGCGCTCATCACGGCTCTTGCTCAGAGCGTGCAGCACCAGACGGTCCACCGACGGCGGAATGTTCGGGTTGATCTCCGAAGGCGGACGCGGGGTTTCGCCCACGTGCTGGTACGCCACGGCCAGCTGCGAATCACCCGTGAACGGCGGCTGGCCCGTCAGCAGTTCGTACAGCAGGCAGGCCGTCGAATACAGGTCGGAGCGGGCATCGACAACCTCGCCTCGGGCCTGCTCGGGCGACAGGTACTGGGCGGTGCCGACAACAGACGAGGTCTGGGTCAGCGAACCCGTGTCCTCAAGTGCGCGCGCAATCCCGAAGTCCATGACCTTGATGTCGCCTTCAGGAGTGAGCATGACGTTGGCGGGTTTGATGTCGCGGTGGACAATCCCGTTGCGGTGGCTGTAGTCCAGGGGCGCCAGGACACCCGCAATGATGTCCAGCGATTCCTGCACCGTCAGCGGCCCGTGGGTTGAGAGAACCTCACGCAGAGTCTGCCCCTCCACGTACTCCATGACGATGAACGGCACCATGACTTCGCCGCCGCCGGACTCCACCACGGCCTCTTCGCCGGAGTCGTAGACGCTGACGATGCCGGGGTGGTTCAGCCGGGCAGCCGACTGGGCTTCGCGGTTGATGCGCTCGTGGAAGGAATTGTCACGGGCCAGGTCGCTGCGCAGCAGTTTGATTGCCACACGACGGCCGAGCCTGCGGTCAGTTCCCGCATGCACTTCGGCCATACCGCCGCGACCCAGGAGCTCCTTGATCTCATAACGGCCCAGAAGCAGACGTGAATCTGGCATCATTTACCTCCGCTGTTCGAGGCGGAGTCCCCGCCCGTCACTTTTCCGCCACCCTGGCCGGAACCACCCTGTCCCGAATTGCCCTGGTCGGAACCGTTCTGGCCGCCTTGGCCTCCCTGGTCCTTGTTCTGTCCCGGAGCATTGCCGGAGTTTCCGCGGTCCTGACCCGGCGCATCGCCCGAATTTCCGGGGCTGTCATTGGATCCGCCGCCGTTGTCAGACCCGGAACCGCCGGAACCGTCCTGCTGGTTCGAGCCGCCCTGGTCGGATCCACCCTGGTCGGAACCGCCCTGGTTCGAGTCGCTGGGGCGCTTGCGCTCCTGCGGCTGCTGTTCCTGCTGCTCAGGCTGGCTGTCCTGGTTGTCAGCGGGGTCGTTCTGAGTTGGCTCAGAACCGCGCGAAACCACCAGTGTTACTCGCGAACCGGACGGGAAGCTGTAGCCGTTCTCACCGCTCTGCACAGCTGTGACGGTGCCTTCTGGTTCGTCAGAGTATTCCAGGGTCTTTTCGGCCTTGAGGCCAATATCCCGCAGGTCAGCCTTTGCGTCGCGGTAGTCCTTGCCGACATAGTCGCTGGGGTTGATCTCGACCATTTCGGACTGTTCATCCGTGGTCTGATCGCCGAACAGCTGTTCACCGAACAGTGCCCACGCACCCCAGCCCAGCAGACCCAGAAGGGCAATCACAAGAATCGCGATCGCAGCTTTGGCGCCTGCGCCGCCCTTCTTGCGCTCTTCGGGTTCTTCGAGTTCTTCTGACGTCGGCTCTGGTCCCGCCAGGTATCCGCGCTGGATGCCCGCCGGCTGTGCGGCCGCCTGCTCCGAGGTGTGGTTCAGCACGGTAGTCGAAGCTTCGTCAGAGCCGATCACCTGTGTTGCGGCGGTCTGTCCGCCGGCATTCGGAGCCAGCTGGGGGATGGCGGCTTCCGCAGCCGCGATGTCGCCGTCCATCAGGGCACGCGCAGCCGTGGCCACAGATGCGCCGTCAGCCGGACGCTGCCCCGGCTTCTTGGCCAGCAGGCAGTCCACGAGCCTCTGCACGGGTGCCGAAACGGTTTCCGGCAGGGCGGGGTGCTTGCGGTTGACCTGCGCAATGGCGATCTCAACCTGGGTTTCGCCGATGAACGGACGGCGGCCCGCCAGCAGTTCGTACAGGATGATGCCGAGCGAATACAGGTCGGACTGGGGCACCGAGCCCTTGCCGGTGGCCTGTTCCGGAGCCAGGTACTGGGCGGTGCCCATCACCTGACCGGTGCGGGTCAGCGGAGCCTGGTCGGCCACGCGGGCAATGCCGAAGTCGGTGATCTTCACCCGGAAGTCCGGGGTGATGAGCAGGTTGCCCGGTTTGATGTCACGGTGCACCACACCGGCCTTGTGGGCGGCATCGAGCGCCTGGGCGGCCTGCGCGGTGATGTTGAGAGCATCGACTTCGCTCATAGCGCCGTCGCGTTCGATGATTGCCGACAGCGCTTCGCCGGGCACGTACTCCATAACCAAGTAGGGTGCGCCGGTTTCTTCGCCGTAGTCGTACACGCCGGCAATGCCGGGGTCGGACACCGCGCCCATTGAGCGTGCTTCGGCCCGGAACCGAGCGAGGAAGCCCTCGTCGTCCCGGTATTCGTCCTTCATGATCTTCGCTGCGACAGGGCGGCCGAGAACGTTGTCGGTTCCCTTCCACACTTCGCCCATTCCGCCGACGGCGATGCGGGTGGTGAGTTCGTAGCGTCCGCCGAGCACCGTGCCTGCTTCTGGCTTCATCAGCTGATCACCGCCTCCATGATCTTCTTTGCTATCGGTCCCGCAGTGCGCCCGCCGGATGCTGCCGATCCTGCTGCACCGCCGTTCTCTACTACTACTGCCACGGCCACCTGGGGGTCGTCAGCCGGAGCGAACGATGTGTACCAGGCGTGGGGTGCCGCGCCTTTCGCATGCTGTGCCGTACCGGTCTTCGCAGCGACCTTGACACCAGAGATCGCTCCCGCCCCGCCGGTGCCGTCGGTGACGACCTTCTGCATCATCTGGTTGAGGTAGCCTGCCGACTCTTTGCTCATGGGCTTCGAGAAGGTTTTCGGCCGCGGGGTTTCCATCACCTCGAGCGTGCGGGCGTTCTTGACCTGCTTGACGAGGTTGGGCTGCATTTCCTTGCCGTCATTCGCGATTGCCGCGGCAACCATGGCCATCTGCATGGGCGTGGTGCGGACTTCGTACTGTCCAATGGACGACTGTGCCAGCTGCGGCGGGTTGAGATCTTCCGGGAACTGCGAAGCATCGACCTTGATGGGCGATTCGAAGCTTTCGCCGAAGCCGAACTTGGAGGCCGTTTCAGCCATCGCGTCTTCGCCGATGTCCATGCCAAGCTTGGCAAAGGTTGTGTTGCACGACTTCGCCAAAGCATGTTCGAAGCTGGCCTTGCCGCCGCTGCCGCAGGCTGCGCCGCCGGCGTTGCCGATGGTTGCGCTGGTCTGCGGAAGGTCCAAGCGGGTGGGTGAATCCAGCACAGTGTCCGGTGTGTAGTCGCCGTGTTCGAGTGCGGCTGCCGCGGTGACGAGCTTGAAAACAGAGCCGGGTGGGTACTGTTTGCCGCCGATCGCCTTGTTCACGGCAGGCTGACCGTCGGCCTTGAGGAGCTTGTCATAGGCCGACTGGGCTTTCTTCGTGTCGTGCGAAGCCAAGGGGTTCGGATCCCAGCCGGGGGTCGACACCATCGCCAGGACGTGCCCGGTCTTCGGGTCAAGCGCAACAGCGGCACCGTTCTGTCCGCCAAGAGCATCCCACGCAGCTTTCTGCGCCTTGGGGTTGATGGTCAGCTCAATGGCTGCGCCCATGTTCTCCTGACCGGTCAGCCAGTTGGAGATCTGGTCGTAGAAGAAACGGTCGTCCAGGCCCGACAGCAGGCTGCCCTCGGTGCGTTCGATCCCAGTGGAGCCGCCGATAACCGAGTAGTAGCCCGTGATGCCCGCATACATTTCGGCAGGCAGGCCCTCTCCGCCGTACTGTCGCTGGTACTTGTACTGCGTATCAACGGGAACGGACTTGGCGACGGGTTCACCGTCGATGAGGATCGGACCGCGCGGCCGTGAGAGCTGTTCGAGCAGCGTGCGGTTGTTCATCGGGTTGGAGCGCAGACTGTCAGCCGCAAGGAACTGCACCGTGCTGACCGAACCGAACAGCAGGGCAAACATCACAAGCCCCACGATGAATACGTGGTTGAGAGATTTCTTCACTGCTGTTCACCTCCTGCCGGCTTCGGCGCGTAGCCGCTGGTGCTGGGGTTGTAGTCCGAAGTTGCGAAGTCGCCACTGTCAGCCTCGACATCGGCCTCGTCATCCGTGCGCACGGTGGGCGAGGTGTCTGTGACCGCCCGCAGCACGCCCGTCTGGAATTCCTCCTGTGGGCGTCTGGCGTTGTCGCTCATGCGCAGCAGCAACCCCAGAATGATCCAGTTGGCCACAAGAGAAGAACCACCGGCTGCCAAGAACGGGGTGGTCAGACCGGTCAGCGGGATGAGGCGGGTAACACCGCCGACGACGATGAACGTCTGGAAGGCCATGAGGAACGAAAGACCCAGAGCCAGCAGGGTGCCGAACTGGTCGCGCAGGCTGCCGGCGATCTTCACGCCGCGCTGGAACATGATGAGGTACAGCGTGAGGATTGCGAACAGGCCGATCATTCCGATCTCTTCGCCGAAGCTGGCGATGATGAAGTCGGAGTCCGAATAGGGGACGATCTGCGGGCGGCCCTCGCCGAATCCCTTGCCGAAAAGACCTCCGTTGGCCATGCCGAACATGCCCTGCACCAGCTGGTAGGAACCGCCGGGTTTGCGGTTGAACTCTTCCGGTGACAGCGCGTTGAGCCACGCGTCGACGCGCTGTGAGAAGTGCGCAAACAGGAAATACGCGGAGACTGCGGCTGCGGCGAACATGGACAGGCCCAAAAAGATCCACGTTTTGATGCCGGTGGCCACGTAGAGCATTGCAACGAACAGACCGAAGAACAGCAGTGCTGAACCCAGGTCGGTCTGGAAGACCATGACGGCAACCGCAATGATCCAGGCGATGATGAGCGGACCGGTATCCCGCAGCCTCGGCAGGCGCACCCCAAGGACTCGCGGACCGGCCAGGCGCAGCTGGTCGCGGTAGTTGACGAAATAGCCGGCGAAGAAGATCGCCAAGAAGATTTTGGCGATTTCACCCGGCTGGAAGCTGAACGGGCCCAAACCGATCCAGATGCGCGAACCGTTGATGGTCCGGCCCAATCCGGGCAGCAGGGGCAGCAGAAGGAAGAAAACACCGGCGAGAAACGCAATGTAGGGCCAGTTGCGCAGAATGCGGTGATCGCGCAGCACAAAGATGACCGCGGCGCACAGAATGACGCCCAGGCCCATCCAGATGAGCTGCGAATCCGCAGTCCTCGTGGTGCCCTTGGCAACCCCGATCCGGAAGATCATCGCCAGGCCCAGGCCGTTGAGCATGACTGCGATCGGCAGCAGCACGGGGTCGGCGTACTTCGCTCGGAAGCGCAGCACGATGTTCATGCCGATGCCGAAAGCGGCGATCACGCCGGTGTAGCTGTACACGTTGGCGGGGATTTCCCCGGAAGTGCCGATGCCGACAAGCGCATAGGAACCGCCGGCGACAATCACCGCGATGATGACAAGGAACAGCTCAACATTGCGGTACGTGCGCGGACCCTTGGCAGTCTCGACCTGATCGGCTTCCGTGCGGTAGTCGTCCAGGGTTGCGCGACTCACTGTCCGTCACCGCCCGGTGATTCTGAATCGCTGCTGGGGGCGGGGTCGGTTCCGTCGTTGACGCCGCCCTGGATACCGTCACCGCTGCTGTCGCGGCTGGCTTCTTTCCGCAGGTTGTCAACGATGTTGTCAACGTCTTCCTTCGAGCCGGCAGGGATCGTCTGACCCAGGCGGTCCTGCGTGAAGCTCGACAGGCTGCTGACCTCGATGTCGGTCTGTTCCTGCAGGTGAGACAAGCTGATGGGGCCCAGGTCCTGGGAAACACCCTGGTAGACGACAACGCGCCCGTTCTCTTCGGTCACGTAGTACTGGTTCTGAATGTAGCGCCACCCGAACAGGGCCGCACCAGCCAGAAGAGCAATCACGAGCACCGTGACAATCCAGCCGAAATAGCTGCGGCGGGGCACTTCTTCGTAGTCGTCGTCATCGTCGTCGCGTGCCGCGGCAGCCCGCTTGGACGCCTTCTTGTCGGCCTTGCGCTGGGCTTTGCGCTCGGCGCGGGAGGGCTTCGGTTCCTCATCTGCGGCGGAAGCCGCGGAAGCAGCGGCGACGGGAGCGGCAGGTGCGGCTGCGGCGGCAGCCGGCTCCGCCTCGTCATCTTCTCCCGAGGTGGAGGTCGGCTGGGTGGCGGGCTCTGTATCCGCGGAAGTCGGCTGGGTGACCTCTTCGGTGTCATCGGTGCCCGTGTCCTTGCCCATCGCGGCGATGTCGCCGGCGTGCATGATGTCAGTGTCAGCGGCAGGATCGTCGTTGACGACGTTCATCTGGCGGGTGGACTCAGCTGAACTGCCCAGAAGCGCGTAGTGCGGGTTGATGCGCACCGAACCGGCGTTCGAACCGGGATCTTCAGCGCGCGCGGGGTCAGCCTCAACAATGTCGCTGACGATGACGGTCACATTGTCCGCACCGCCGCCGTCCAGGGCGAGGTCCACCAGCTGGTCGCAGGCATCATCGGGGTTTTCAACGGTTTCGAGAATCTGCTTGATGTCGCGAATATCCGCAAAGCCGGTCAGCCCGTCAGAGCACAGAAGCCAACGGTCGCCCAGCTGGGCGTTGCGGATCGACATGTCGAGCTCCGGTGTCGAACCGACATCCCCGAGCACCTTCATGACGACAGAACGCTGGGGGTGGTGCTCCGCCTCGTCCTCCGTGATGCGGCCCTCGTCCACGAGCATCTGCACAAACGTGTGGTCAGACGTCATCTGGGTCAGTTCGCCGTTGCGCAGCAGGTACGCGCGCGAATCGCCGATGTGAGCCAAGCACAGACGGCTGTCCTGGCGCATAAGCGCGGTCACGGTCGTGCCCATACCGGCAAGTTCGGGGCGTTCGGCGACAGCGGCGTTGATCCGCTCGTTCGCTTCGAGAATCGCTGAGCGCAGCTCACCCAGCAGGTCGGGGCTGTGCTGCGGAGTGTCCAGGGCAGCCAGACGGCTGACCGTGATGGCCGAAGCCACGTCACCGCCAGCGTGACCGCCCATACCGTCGGCGATCAGCAGAAAGTTCGGGCCCACATAGCCGGAGTCCTGATTGTTCTGACGCACCAGACCGACATTGGAGCGGACGGCGGCGTTGAACATGATTTCGGGAAGTTCGTTCGTCATGCCTGCAGCTCCATAGTCGTGTTGCCGATTCGCACAGGTGTGAAAGCAGGCAGGGGCACAGCGCCGTGAAGCCTGCGATCGCCGACGAACGTTCCGTTGGTAGAACCGAGGTCCTCGATGTACCACAGGCCCTCATCAGCGACAACGCGCGCGTGAACACCAGAGGCGAAATCATCGTGGAGGACAACGTCATTGCCGCCGGCACGCCCCATGGTCACTGGTTGGCCGCCCAGTGGGATGACTCTGCCCTGCAGCGCGCCGGATGTGAACACCACTTGGGCGTGATGGGCAGTTGTCACCTGGTCGCCGGGCTGAACAGAGCCGCCGGATGCGGTCGGAGCGGCAGCGGGCGTGCTCTGCGGGCGGCCGCGGTTGCCCTTGGAGCGTCCGCCCTTGCGACGGCGGACTTTAGTGCGCGGACCGAAGATGTCCTGACGCAGCACACCGGCGACGAGGAAGACGAAAATCCACAGCAGCGCGAAGAATGCGAGCCGCAGCACCATGACGGTGAGCTCTGTCATCAGCTCCCTGCTTCCGATCGATGGAACACAACCGTGCTGTCGCCGGCCTGCAGAACGGTTCCATCGGTCACATTGACTTTGGAGATGCGTTTGCCGTCCAAGAGGGTGCCGTTGGTTGAGCCAAGGTCAGAGGCCTGTGCGTGCGAACCGTCGACGGTCACCTCGAAATGGCGGCGGGAAACACCCGGGTCGTCGATGACGATGTCGGCACTGGAAGACGAACGGCCGAAGATCGTCGACCCCTGGCCCAGCCGGTAGCTGCGCGAACCAACCGACACCGTGAAGTGTGCGGCCGGCTGTCGACGAGCGGGACGTGCGGGGTCCGGATGGTGTGGAGCGGGGTGCGCTTGTGCTGGGGGTGCCGGGGGTGCGGCGGCTGGGGGAGGCGTCGGGTTGGCTTCGCGGCGGCGGGACTGTTCGTAGGCTTCCGGCACGACGGGGTTGGCGCGGCTTGCCGGGTCGTAGCCGCCGCGATTGGCCGGCTGCGCGGCGGGGGAGCCATCGGGGCGCTCAGTTCCTGCGAGCACGCGGTAGACGCCGGTGTCGAGGTCTGATGCGACGGTCAGTTCCACCGTGACGGGGCCGACGAAGGTGTAGCCCTGCTCAACAGCGTGTTCGCCGACAACCTGACGGAGATCGGTTTTGAGCTCGTCGAAGATGGGGGTCAGTCGCTCGAAGTCGTTCGAGGACAGTTCCACGGTGTAGCTGTTGGCGGTGAGTGTGCGGCCGCGCGATACAACTGCGGCGCGTGCGTCGGCTTCTTTGCGAAGCGCTCCGGCGAGCTCAACAGGTTCGACCTGGGAGCGGAAGGCCTTGGCGAACGCGCCATTGACCACGCGTTCAATTCCGCGCTCAAAACGGTCGAGCATGCCCACGGTGCGCTCCACCCCCTTTCGACGATCAATCAGTCAACTCACCATATTAACGGCCCGGGGCTTGGTGGGCCCTGAGAACCGCGTCTTCCGCCGACAGCGCGCGGCAGCGGCTGATTTGACACTAACGCGAAATCGCGCACGCGTGGGGGATATTGAGGGGATATTGATGGGGTTTGGGTGCTGTTGTTAGGTGGGTGGTTGGGGTTCGGGGTGGTTGGGGTGCGGGGTGGCTGGGTGTGCTCGGCGGTTGTCTGGTTGCCGTTGCGCACACCCGTTAGGAAGGAATCCGCGCTTTAGCCGCAAGGAGGCTCCCTTTAGCAAGAGAAACTCCCATTAGCAGTTGTTGCTAAGGCGCAGATTCCGGCTAAAGGGTGTGCGGAGGTTTTAGGGCGAGGTGCCGGGTTGGCTGTCTGTTTGCCGTTGCGCACACCCGTTAGCAAGGAATCCACGCTTTCGCCGCAGGGAGACTCCCGTTGGCAACAGAAACTCCCGTTAGCAGTTGTTGCTAAGGCGCAGAATCCGGCTAAAGGGTGTGCGGAGGTTCTAGGACGAGGTGCCGGTCTGGCTGGGTGCAATAGGTGTGCCGTCGGGCCTGGGGTGGGGTGCCGCAAGAGTGGTTTTGGCGCCCGTTTTGCTGCTGAGCGCTACATGTGTGTATAGTTTCTTTTTGCTGCTTCGCGCGAGTGGCGGAATTGGTAGACGCGCTGGCTTCAGGTGCCAGTGGTGGCAACATCGTGGGGGTTCAAGTCCCCCCTCGCGCACAGATTCAAAGCTCGGGCATCGGAAACGATGCCCGAGCTTTTTGCTTGCGACTGTGCGCACACCCGTTAGCAATGAATCCACGCTTTAGCCGTAGTCAGACTCCCGTTAGCAAGTGAAACTCCCGTTAGCAGTTGTTGCTAAGGCGCAGAATCCGGCTAAAGGGTGTGTGGAGGTTTTAGATCGAGGTGCCGGGCTGGCAAGAGGCCGAGGTGCCGGGCCGGTAGGCGAGCGAGACGCGGGGCTGGCTGGGTGCACTCGGCGCCTGTGCGCACACCCGCAGCGCCGCCCGTTCAGGCCAGCGACAGGAAGAGCTTCTCGAGTTCCTCCGGCTGGAGTTCGCCGTCAGGATCGGTCAGGCATTCGCGCAGCGCGCTCGAGATCATGAGGAACCCTGCGCGGTCGAGCGCTTTGGACACCGCGGCGAGCTGCTGAATGGAGGTGCGACAGTTGACGTCGTCTTCGACCTGCCTGATAACGGCGGCCAGCTGACCTTCTGCTCGGCGCAGACGGTTGAGGACTTTGCGCTTGGCTTCGGCGGGGGTGGCACCTTCGCTTGGAGCGTCGACTGTCTCGGTGTGCATGTGCAATTCTCCTGCTTTCATCCGCGATCAGGGGTGCGCTGAGGCCGGCAATATATGCCCGATCAGCTATGCAAAGTATACCCCCGGGTGTATATTGGGCGCGGAGTGTTCAGCTCGATCGCGCAGCTGAACAACGCGCATTTACGCATCTAAAAGGAGAAACATATGTGCCGACCAGTCACCTGCCGTGTGTGCAATAAAACGACGTGGGCCGGATGCGGTGAGCACGTGGCCGATGTCAAAAAGCAGGTGCCGGCCTCGCAGTGGTGCGATGGCAAGCACTCCGACGCAGAAAAAGCGCAGGCCGGTTCGGGCGGATTCTTCGCGCGCCTGTTCGGTCGCTGATCCCCGGTCGGTCGGCTGACTCAGCCGACCTCCACCTCGTCTGCTTTTCGGGGGCACGAGGTGGAAGGAGAGGGAATAAGGTTCCCGCGCCTTTCGTTCCCAATGCGGCAAGACAACGCGAGACTCTGCATAAGGAGTGTTCATGTCCGACATCACCGCACCCTTCCTTCCCGAAGCCGGCACAGTGACCATGTTCACCACATCGTGGTGCGGCTACTGTAAGCGTCTTATGCCCCAGCTGAAGCAGCAGGGCATCGAGTTCCGCGAAGTCAACATCGAAGAGATTGAAAACGGTGCCCAGGTTGTCGAGGCAGCCAATGACGGCAACCAGACCGTACCCACTCTTCTCTACGCGGACGGCACCACCCAGACCAACCCGGGAATCGGCGAAGTCAAGAAGAAGCTCGAAAGCCTCGCCTGAGAAGCACCGCTCATACCTCTTTGCCGCAGCGACCAGGACCCCTGGCGCTGCGGCTTTTCCGCGCTCTGAGCGTTCCGCGTCGGTCTCAGCAGAGGGTGACGTCCCAGCGGCCGTGTCAGAGGGCCTTAGTACCCTAGGGGCATGCGCCCGAATGATCGTTCCTCTGGTTCTGCGGACTCCAAACGAGCTTCGTCAGCTGCCGTGCTCGCCCGCCGTTTGGCCATTCCGCTCTTCACGGTCGTCGGCGCCGCTTTCGGGGCCTGGGCGCTCATGTACACCGGCGCCACGAATCCCATGCTCGTCGGGGACTCTGGTCCGCTGGGCCGCATCGGCCTGCCGATCGCCGAATTCTTCTTCCAGGCGGCCAGCGTGGTGGTCATCGGCGCCATCATCCTCATGATGCTCATCCTGCCGCGGTCGAAACCGCAGCGCCGTCGCGGTGCGGGAGCGCGCAGGGCAGAAAAGAAAGCCAAACAGCTCGCGGCGAAAAAAGCTGCGGCCGGCAAGGCATCGGCCACTGGGGAAGCAGCGGCTGCTGCAACATTGACTGCTGAGGCCACAGCAGCGTCCGCTTCTGGTGCAGACGCGTTCAAGACTGACCGCAAAGCGGACCGCGACGTCGAACTCGACCCATCGTGGGCGGCAGCGCTCCTGACAGCGCAGATCGGGTCGATTTTCCTTGTCCTGTCTTCGGTTGCCACCCTGATTCTGCGCTACGTCAACACCGCCGGCACGGCGGCGACAAACGCAACGCAGGCCGAATTCTCCGCCCAGCTGGGCGCCTACATCACTCAAATCGACTCGGGCCGACTGTGGTCGCTGGTCGTGGTCACCGCCATCGTCATGTCGATGATCCTGTTCGCCACCCGCAGCTTCGCCGGCATTGGCTGGACGGCGCTTCTGACGGTGCTCATCCTGCTGCCGCAGGCGCTCATGGGTCACGCAGCAGAAGCCAAAGGTCACATTGAAGCCGTCAACAGTCTGGGCCTGCACCTGGTTGCGGTCATGGCGTGGGTCGGCGGACTCGTGGTCCTCGCGCTGATCTCACCGACCCTTACGGGACGGCAGGACCTGGGCGAAATCATCAAGCGCTACTCGACGATCGCCCTGTTTTCGATCGTCATCATGGCCTACTCCGGCTTCGTCAACGCGACACTGCGCGTCAAAGGCCTCGACGACTGGCTGACCCCCTACGGGCAGCTGGTTATCATCAAGGTCGTCTTCACCGTCATCCTCGGCCTGATCGGGTTCTGGCACCGCGAACGGATCATCGGTCGGCTTGGCTCGAGCATGCGCGCCGCCGCAGAATTCTGGCGTTTGGTCCTTGCCGAGATCGCCATCTTCGGTGCGGTTGTCGCCATCGGCATCGTGCTCGCCAGTTCGCAGCCGCCAGTCCCGCAGGAGCTGCGCTCGCAGCCCACCCCCTCGGAAATCCTTTCCGGCGAACTCCTGCCGCCGGAACCGCTGTGGTACAACTACTTCCTGCAGTGGCGCTTTGACCCGCTGTGGGTGGTCATCGGCGTCGGGGCCTCAGTCCTGTACATCATGGGCTACCGCGAACTGAAGAAGCGCGGCGGACAGTGGCCTCTGTGGCGCACCATTTCGTGGGTGGGCGGCATGGCCATGCTCATCTATGTCACGTGCGGCGGTCCCATGGTATACGGCCGCGTGCTGTTCTCCGGCCACATGATCCAGCACATGCTGATTGTCATGCTCGTGCCCATCCCCATGGTTGTGGGCGCTCCCATCACGCTGCTCATGCGTGCCATCCACCCCCGCCAAGACGGTTCGCGCGGTGTGCGCGAATGGATCCTCATCCTGGTGCACTCCAAGTACATGCGCTTCTGGGCCCACCCGATTGTCGCGTCGATCAACTTCTCCGGTTCGCTCATCGTCTTCTACTACAGCGGCATCATGTGGTACGCGCTGAAGTACCACCTGGGCCATGAACTTATGATCATCCACTTCCTGGCGGCGGGCTATATGTTCGCGCAGGCCATGATCGGCGTGGACCCCGGCGTGAAGCGCTTCCCCCACGCGGTGCGGTTCGTGGTGCTCCTTGTGACCATGACCTTCCACGCCTTCTTCGGCATTTCGATCATGACCACAGAAGTGCTCATTGAACCCGAGTGGTACGGCAACATGGGCCAAACGTGGATCAGCGCCCTTGACGACCAACAGCTGGGCGGCGGAATCGCGTGGGGCATCGGCGAATTCCCCACACTCATCCTGGCGTTCACCGCCGCGGTCCAATGGTCGAAGGCTTCCGATCGCGAAGCCAAACGAAAAGACCGCGCAGAAGCCCGTTCCGGTGACGCCGAACTGCGCGCCTACAACGAATACCTGGCCTCACTGGGCGGCAAACGCTGAATCTCGTCCCCCTGTGCGTCCCGGCACAGGGTGAGTGCGCATTTTTTCATTGCCGAATGGCGGTACGAAGGCCCTTTGCGGCTCAGTGTGCGCTTATAGTGGGTCATCTCACAATTGCGTGAGCGCTGCTGCCCGCGCCGCCGCGGCAGTCGACAGACCCGCGCGTTGAGTCGCACGCACTATGAGGCAAAGGAGCCGAAATGGCAATGGACGTTCAGGAGCGTCGCGGCCTGCAGAAGGTCGTCGCCGCCTCGATGGCCGGAACGGTCGTCGAATGGTATGAATTCTTCCTCTACGGGTCAGCTGCGACCCTGGTGTTCAACCACATCCTCTTCCCGCCGTCAGACAACCCGCTCACCCCGATTCTCGCGGCGTTCGTCACCTACGCGGTCGGCTTCATCGCCCGCCCCGTCGGCGGCATTGTGTTCGGCCACTTCGGCGACAAGCTCGGCCGTAAGAAGCTGCTGCAGCTGTCGATCATCCTTGTGGGTGTTTCCACCTTCCTCATGGGCTGCCTGCCCACATACCAGGCGATCGGCATCATGGCGCCGATCCTGCTGGTGCTCCTGCGCTTTGTGCAGGGCTTCGCAGTCGGCGGCGAATGGGGTGGCGCTGTGCTTCTGGTTGCAGAGCACTCACCGAAAGAATCCCGCGGTTTCTGGGCCTCCTGGCCGCAGGCCGGTGTGCCCCTGGGCAACCTGCTGGCCACCGCCGTCCTGTGGGTCCTGTCCACCACCCTCGATGACGCGCACTTCATGTCCTGGGGCTGGAGGATCGGCTTCTGGCTGTCGGCTGTCATCGTGCTCATCGGCTGGTACATCCGCACGCAGGTCTCTGACGCCCCGATCTTCAACGAAACCAAGGACGCCATTGACGACGGCGCGGCCGAATACGGTGTGTTTTCGGTTCTGAAGAAGTACCCGCGCGGCGTCCTCTGCGCTATGGGTCTGCGCCTGATTGAGAACATCCACTACTACCTGGTGGTGACGTTCACGATCACGTACCTGTCGGTCGAAGTGAACATCAAGTCCAGCGAAATCCTCGGCCTTCTGCTGGGTGCCCACGCCATCCACGCCTGCCTCGTGCCGCTGGTCGGAAAGATCACCGATATCATCGGACGCAAACCGCCCTACCTGGTGGGAATTCTGCTTGCCGCATCCTGGGGCTTCTTCGCCTACAACCTGTACTCGACGGGCGAGCCGTTCAACATCTTCATCGCGATGCTTGCAGGCCTGGTGTTCCACGCCCTCATGTACGCGCCGCAGCCGGCGATCATGTCCGAAATGTTCCCCACCCGCATGCGCAACTCCGGTGTTTCGTTCGGCTACCAGGTCACGGCCATCGTCGCCGGGTCCTTCGCCCCGATCATCGCTGTGTTCCTGCTGGACAAGTTCAATTCGGCCATCCCGATTGCGATCTACGCCGCAATCGCCGCGGTCATTTCGCTCATCGCCCTGGCGTTCACCAAGGAAACGCGCGGCATCGACTTCGCGGACATCGACCGCGCCGACGCCGAACGCTTCGGTGTGAAGCTCTGACCAAACCGCGCATTTGCGCATAGGCGGGCGCCGCTCGTCTTATCCGCGGCACTCAAGCACCGATTCCCTAAAGCAGGAGGACAACACGATGGCAGAAGGTCGACTGAACGGACGAAACGCCCTTGTGACGGGAGGCGCTTCCGGCCTGGGCCAGGCGATCGCGGAAGCGTTCGCCGCTGAGGGTGCGACCGTCACGGTGGCCGACATCAACGGCGATGCTGCGAAGGACATTGCCGAGAAGATCGGCGGGAAGCACTGGCAGGTGGACCTCGCGGATACAGAAGCGCTTGATGAGCTCAGCCTGAACTACGACATTCTGGTCAACAACGCCGGCATCCAGCACATCGAAGCGCTTGAAGACTTCCCGCTGGACAAGTGGCAGCTGATCAACAAGCTCATGCTCGAAGCGCCGTTTGTCCTGACAAAAGCGGTTCTGCCGGGCATGTACGAACGCGGTTTTGGCCGGATCATCAACATGTCGAGTGTGCACGGGCTGCGCGCATCGGCCTACAAGTCCGCCTATGTTGCGGCTAAGCACGGGCTCATGGGGCTCACCAAGACCACCGCGCTGGAAGGCGGGCCGAAGGGCGTAACAGCCAACGCCATCAACCCCGGCTACGTCATGACTCCGCTGGTGGAAAAGCAGATTGCCGACCAGGCCCGCACTCGCGGGATCTCCGAAGACAGTGTGCTCGAGGAGGTCTTCCTGGGCCATTCGGCTGTGCCTCGTCTGCCCGAAGCTGACGAGGTGGCGCAGCTGGCCGTATTCCTGGCCTCTGATGCCGCGGGTGTCATCACGGGATCGGCACACTCGATTGACGGCGGATGGTCGGCGGCATGAGTGCTGGGTCTGGTGGTGCGGGCGAGCGTGGACCTGGTGAGAGCGGAGCTGCTGGGCGCATGCCGGGCAGCCGCACCGGCACTCGAAAAATCCTACGCTGGGTGAGCATTGCGGCACTTACCGCCGTGGTGCTCGCGCTGCTTCTGTTCACGGTCGCCGGTTCGTCGCAGTCGGGAGTGTTCTTCTTCGCGCTCATCTGTGCGGCGGCTGCCGGTGTCCTCACCATCTGGGCGGTTATCGGCTGGGTGTTTGAGTTCCTCGACAGGAAGCGTGCGTCAGGCCAGTGAGCAGGGGTGCTGAGCGCCGCGCGTGCTCAGGCCAGGGGCTGACAGTCCGCCGTCACGCCTGCAGTCATTCACCGTCCGGCACCGTCAGGGCGCGCACAACGGCCTGCACGGCAGTGCGCCGCAGTGCTTCGGGCCTGACAACAGCCCAGTAGTGCACGGGCAGCGAAAAATCGGGGATCACCCTGGTGAGCCCCTCGCCGGCAAAGGTCGGCAGAAGAGCCACACCGACACCTCGGCGGCAGGACTGGACGTGAGCCAATGCCGAGTTCGAATAGAAGTGCCCGGCCGGTTCTGGCAGCACGTTCCACGCGCTTTCCAAGCTGGCCACGCCCAGGGAGTGCTCGGCGTAGTAGATCAGCCGATGCGCCCGCAGATCCTCCGTGGTCTGCGGTGCCTGTGCAGTGGACAAATAGCTTTCAGAAGCGTAGAAGCCCAGCTCATAGGGCCTCAGGTGGTGGACCGTGGCGTTGGAAACATCCGGTTTTTCCACCACGATCTCAACGTCAAAACCTGACCTGTGCTGGCGTGCCCGCTGCGTGGAAGTGGTCATCTCAATGTTGAGGCGCTTGTGTTCAGCCTGCAGCTGAGCCAGAGCATCAACCGCATAGAACATGGCAAAAGCCTCGGGGCAGGCAATGCGCACGTTCCCGTACATCGAGGTGTCCGGCGCATCGGCCTGAATTGAGCCGAGAGCCTTCTCGATCATTTCAGCACCCGGCATCAGCCTGCGGCCGGCCGCACTGAGCTCCCAGCCGTCGGGTGTGGCCGTCAGAAGAGTTTCGCCGATCGCCTTTTCGAGGTTCGCTATGCGCCGCGACACCGTCGTGTGCGTCACCCCCATGCTCGCGGCCGCCGCCGTGTACTTGCCCAGACGAGAAACGGCCAGCAGGGCAAGCAGATCATCCGGAGACACCGGGGGACGGGAGACGTTCATGGTGCCAGTCTACTGAGCCGAATGTGCGCTGACGCACTCCCGCGGTGCGCAAGTGCCGTCCGAAAACAGGGCCGAACAGTGTGATCTGCGCAATGCCCGGCGTTATGCTGAACATGAATTTCAGCCGCTTAGCAGCGCACCGCGAGTGCAGAAGCACAGCCGGTGCAGACAGTCGGGCGGCAGTGTGCACTCACCATTTGCAAGGAGGCATGATGGCAATCATCGGTTGGGTAGGTCTGGGCAACATGGGACGCCCCATGGCAGCAAACCTCGTCAAGGCAGGCCACACAGTTCAGGGATTCGACGTTGTCGAAGCCGCAGTCACCGCTGCAGCAGAAGACGGCATCACCCCGGCGAAGTCAATTGAAGAGGCCGTAAACGGCGCCGAAATCGTGTTCACCATGCTTCCCAAGGGCGAACACGCCCGCTCGGTCTACCTCACCGACGGCGGTGTGCTCGAAGTTGCATCGAAGGACACCATCCTCGTGGACTCGTCCACCATCGACTTCGACACCGCCCGCGCCCTGCACGACGCGGCACGCGAAGCCGGCTACGTCTTCCTCGACGCTCCCGTTTCCGGTGGTGTGACCGGCGCGGCCGCAGGCACCCTGACCTTCATGGTCGGCGCTGAAGACGAAGACTTCGAAGCAGCCAAGAAGTACATCGAGCCCATGGCCGGCAACATCTTCCACGCCGGTGGCGACGCCGCCGGTCAGGCCGCCAAGATCGTCAACAACATGATGCTGGCCATCAGCGCCCAGGGTGTTGCCGAAGGTGCTGTGCTCGCTGATCGCTTCGGTCTTTCGCACGAAACGTTCCTCAACATCGCCAAGGTGTCTTCCGGTGACTCGTGGCCGCTGCGCACCTGGTACCCCGTGCCCGGTGTTGTCGACACCGCGGCAGCCAACAACGGCTTCAAGCCCGGCTTTGCAGTGTCGCTCATGCGCAAGGACCTCGGTCTGGCGCTCGCCGGCGGCGAAACCCAGGGTGTCCCGCTCGATGCCGCACAGCTCGTTGCCGACAAGCTCGACAAGCTCATCGACGAAGGCTGGGAACTGGCCGACACCATGGCTCTGATCCGCAACATCGACCCCGAAGCTGAAGGTCTCCCGAAGAACTTCAGCTGACGGGCCCTCACCAGACCCACTGACGAGGTGGAGGTCGGCACAGTGCCGACCTCCACCTCGTGTTTTGGGGCAGGGGAGTGGGGCGCGGCCCGGCGGGGTAAGCACAGCCCCGGCTACCCTTAGGGAAGCTGTGTTTTTCTAGGCGAGGAGTGCCCGTGACGAATGCTGATGAGCCGATTCTGACCGATGCTGAGCGCGACGAGATCCGCGCCAAGCTGGACGATGTTGCCCAGCGTGCCGAGGCCGCCGCGAAAGCAGCGGGACGAGGCTACGGCGGCGGCAATCCGGAGGCTGCGGCCGAGGACGTCAAAGTGCTCCTGGCAGTCAAAACGCAGCCGGTCCAGAAGATCCGCACGGCCATTGAGCACGGCTACCGGCTGATCGGTGAAAACCGGCAGCAGGAACTCACCGCCAAAGCCGAAGGGCTGGTCGACCTCAACCCGGTCGCGCACCTCATTGGGCCGCTGCAGCGCAACAAGGTCAACCACACGCTTGCCGTCGAATCGTGCACGTGTATTGAGTCCATTGACAACATGCGCCTGGCCCAGCGGATCGACAACCGGCTGGAGCTGCTGGAACGCGACAGCCTCGACATCTTCATCCAGGTCAACACCTCACGCGAAGACAGCAAATTCGGTGTCGCCCCAGAAGAGGCCGAACAGCTGATCGAAGAAGTGCGCGGGCTTGAGCGCCTGCGGATCCGCGGGCTCATGACCATCGGACTGCCCGGATCAACGGTCGACGAAATCCGGCCCTCCTACGCTGACCTGCGCGAACTGTCGCAGCGCCTGCGCGACAGCGGAGTCCTGCCCACCGATGCGGTTGAACTGTCGATGGGCATGTCCGCTGACTTTGAACTCGCGATTGAAGAAGGCGCCACGATTGTGCGCGTCGGCTCGAGCGTTTTCGGCGCTCGCGACTGAATTTTCGGCGGGAGCGGGCGCTATTCGCAGCTGAGACTGCGCTGCGCTGAAGCGGCGCCGCGGCCCGGCACCAAGCGCCGGGCCGCGGCGCTCCTTGCTTACAGCTTGCGGATGGCTGCGGCCATAGCTTCGAGTGCGTCCTGCACAATGGGCCGCGGTGTTCCCATGTTGAAACGGACCCAGCCCTTGCCGGCCTGTCCGGTGGTCGCGCCGTCGTTCATGGCCACACGGGCTTCCTGCAGGAAGAACTGCTGGGGGCTCACGCCTTCGGGCAGGCGGGGGACCAGCGCGTTCGCATCGAAGAACGACAGGTACGTGCCCTGCGGTTTGATGTAGCCGAGCTCCGGAAGCTCTGCCGCTGCGAAGTCGGCAATGAAATCACGGGTCTGCTCGAGGTAGCCAAGTGTGTCGGCCAGCCATTCGCCGCCCTCGCGGTAGGCGGTGATGCCCGCGATGACACCCGGAGTTGCGGCTGTCGCAGAGAACTGCGTTCCGTGTTTCTTCCAGGCGGCAAGGTGTTCGTCGTTCGTGAAGATCAGCTGAGCGCACTTCAGGCCAGGGGTGTTGAACGACTTGGTGTGTGAGGTTGCGGTCAACGTGTGTCGTGCCGCAGCCTCTGAGGTCGAAGCGTAGGGAATGTGCTGGAAGCCGCTGTAGGTCAGCGGTGCGTGGATTTCATCCGAAAACACCAGAGCGCCGTTCTTTTCGACGATCTCGGTGATCTTTTCGAGTTCAGCCCGCGTGTACACGCGGCCGGTGGGGTTGTGCGGGTTGCACAGCACCAGCACGCCGCCGGGACCGCCGTCGGGGCCTGCCGTGGACAGTGCGGCATCGATCGCTTCGAAGTCCATTTCCCAGTGCCGCCCGGCAAGCGGGGCGGGTACCTGCCCGTCAGCAGACGAGGTGGAAAGCAGCTCCGGGGAGGGTTCGTCGACGATCTTCTGCGGCACCTCGACATGGTCGCGGAAGAACGCGCCGGGGACGGTGAGGAACGGCATGTACGCCGGTGTGGGCACCACGATTTTGGCGCCGCGGGGCGCCAGAATGTCGAGGAAGCCTCCCATGCCCAGCAGAACATCGGACGCGGGGAACACGTTTTCAGCGGGGAATTCCCATCCGTAGCGCGAAGCGTAGAACTCGGAAGTGGCTTCGCCCAGGCCCTTCAGCAGTGCGGGCGGGGTGTAGCCGTACAGCTGGTTTTCGTCGATGACTTTGAGAGCTTCGCGGATGGCCGGCGCAATGCCGAAGTCCATTTCCGCAATCCATGCGCCGATCGCCCCGGGGTATTCCGCCCACTTTCGGCTGCCGCGCTCTTCGATCTGCTTGCGAGTGATGCTGTCATACGGGTGCATGAAGCCAGCCTAGCGGCGTTCACCCGCCTCAGCACTTGTTGAGCACTCGTTCCATGGCATCGCGTTCGGGTTTCGTGACCCACAGGGAGTACTTTTCCTTCACCCGGATCTGCAGGCCCACATAGGTGCACCGGTAGGACTTGTTCGGCGGCAGCCACGAGGCGGCGTCCTTATTGCCCTTGGCGGAGTTCGTGGCTCCGTCGACGGCAATGAGGTTGAGCGGATCGTTGGCGAACTCGATCCGCTGTTCTTGGGTCAGTTGCTGCGCGCCGGTGATCCACGCGTTGTGCAGGGCGACAATGTGGTCGATCTGCACTTTCTGGCTGGTGGTCTGGCCGCGTACGAAGTCGATCCGCTTGCCCGTGTAGGCGTCCACCAGAGTGCCGGACATGACTTTGCAGTGACCGTCGCGGGTGATGTTGACGAGGTCCCGGGCCAGAATGTCGTCGCGAGTGCGGCAGCCGTTGAAGTCGGTATCCGTCCAGGCCTTGCCGAACTTTTCGACCCGCCCGTACCCGGTGGCCGGGGCTTTGCCCTTCACGGGCAGCTTCTTCAGTGCGGCCAGTGACTTCTGGGCGCCGGGGTTTGCCGGCCCCACGTCCGAGGTGCCACCCGGCTTCTTCTGCGCCTGCGGCCTTTTCGGGGGTGGAGTGGGTGAGGGGCTTGGCCCTTCCGATGGAGCTTCGGCTGCCGTCGGAGTGGCGTTCGGGACGGATGTTTCACCAGGTGAGGATTCCGGCAACGGGGCACAGCCGTTGAGGACGAGCAGTGTTGCCAGTGCTGCCGGAGCCCACCTGCGTGGTGAGCGCACAGACGGTCAGCCTTCGCGCTGGAAGAATTCTTGACGCTGCGAGCCCAGTCCGTCGCCTTCGAGTTCAACAATGTCACCAGGAGCGAGGAACGGGTGGGTTCCGGCCATGGCCACACCCGCGGGCGTGCCCGTCGACACGATGTCGCCGGGTTCAAGAGTCATGTACTGGGACAGCTTGTACACGATGGTTCCCACGTCGAAGATCATCTTCGAGGTGTTGCCGTCCTGGCGGACTTCGCCGTTGACCAAGGTGCGCAGACCGACATTGTTCGGGTCGATGGAATCAGCGGTCACAACCTTCGGGCCGACCGGTGTGGAGCTGGGCATGTTCTTGCCCAGACCCCACTGGGGTGTGAGGTTCTGGAAGGCACGTTCGGAGACATCGTTGACCAGGGTGAAGCCGGCAATCGCGGCAAGGCCCTCTTCAGCTGAAGCCAGTGCGTGGGCGCGCTTGCCCATGACAAAGCCGAATTCGACTTCCCAGTCGGTTTTCTCAGAGCCCGGCAGAATGCCCACGGGGTCATTGGGGCCGACGATCGTGCCCGGGTGCTTGAGGAAGGTGACCAGATTGGTGGGAATCGGCTGGCCCGCTTCTGCAGCGTGGTCGGTGTAGTTCAGGCCAATGCAGATGACCGCCTGCGGCGAGGCGATCGGAGCCCCGATCCGCTTGCCTTCGGCATCAAACGGCGGCAGCTGGCCCAGTTCAACCAGCGACTGCAGTTTGGGCAGCCCCTCCGCCCAGAAGCGCGGGCCGAAGTCCCCGCCGAATTCGCTGACGGCAGAGCTGGCATCGAAGTACCGTTCACCGTCCGTGACGACCGGGGTTTCCTGACCGGCCTGACCAATCCGCATAAGCTGCATCGGTTCCTCCTGTGTTTTCTTCAATCTAGACCAGGGCACTGACACGCGGGCTCCCGGGGAGCCGAGCTCCGCCTCGTCAATCCGAACCCCACCTCAAACGAGGCGAAGGGCACACCCGGCTGTTCGGCATGCACACAGAAAAACACGGCATAGTAGTGGGGACGCATACAGAAGGACACTCATGCTCGACACTCTTGCCGCCGCCTCAGCGGGGGCGACCGACATCATTGCCGCTCCGGCATTCCTCGATCCACAGCGGATCATCGAATCAGCAGGCCCGTGGATGCTCGCGGTCGTAGCACTCATCGTGTTCATCGAATCCGGTGTGCTGTTCCCGTTCCTGCCCGGTGACTCGCTGCTGTTCGTGGCAGGCCTCATGTCACCGGCAATGGGCGTTCCCCTGTGGCAGCTGATCCCCGTCATCTGGATTGCCGCCATCTGCGGTGACCAAGTGGGGTACTTCCTGGGCTACCGGTTCGGCCGCAGGCTCTTCAAGGACGACGCCCGCGTTCTGTCGACAGCCCACCTGCGCCAGGCGGAAGAGTTCTTCGTCAAGCACGGCGGGAAATCGCTGTTCCTGGCCCGCTTCGTACCGATCGTGCGGACCTTCGTGCCGCTGGCCGCCGGCGTCGCGCACTATAAGTACCGCAAATTCATCTTGTGGAACGTGGCGGGCGGTCTCACGTGGGGCTTTGTGCTCCCACTGGCCGGCTACTACCTAGGCACCTTTGACATCATCCGCGAACACGTGGACCTGTGGGTGCTCGTCATCATCGGCCTATCGCTCATCCCCGTGGCCATCGAAGTCATCCGCGAACGCCGCGCCTACAAGAGGGAACAGGCTGCTCGCGAGGCCGCCGGTCCGGTTGAAGCGCAAGAAGCTGAAAGCGAAGAGCACGGGGCCTGATCTGCGCTTTCCCACTTTCTGAGCGCGGGAAAGGGCCGCCGTTTGCTGTGAATCTGTCGATAGGGTCGTGGCGGAAGCAGGCGTAGAGTAGCAACCCGGAGCGGGCTTAACGCCGTTTCAGAATCTATGCGCCCAGAGCGCGAAGGAGTGAAACGATGACTCAGAAGATCAGTGCAGCAATCGTCGGCTACGGAAACCTCGGCAAGAGCGTTGAAAAGCTCATCGCCAAGCAGCCGGATATGGAGCTCTACGGAATCTTCTCCCGCCGCGACTCACTGGAGACCGACGCAGCCGTCTACCCCGTGGCAGAAGCCGCCGAGCACAAAGACAAAGTCGACCTTCTGTTCCTGTGCCTGGGTTCGGCAACTGACATCCCAGAACAGGCTGCGTCATTTGCCGAAAACTTCACAACCGTCGACACCTACGACAACCACCACCTCATCCCCGCCCACCGCGAAAAGATGGACGCTGCTGCCAAAGCCGGCGGCACCGTCGCCATGATCTCCACCGGTTGGGACCCCGGTATGTTCTCGATCAACCGCACCATCGGCGAAGCTCTGTTCCCCAACGCCCAGCAGAACACCTTCTGGGGTCCAGGACTGTCACAGGGCCACTCCGACGCCGTGCGCCGGGTGGAGGGTGTGAAAGCCGGCGTGCAGTACACGCTGCCGAAGGAAGAGGCCCTGCAGGCGGCCAAGGAAGGCCGGGGTGACGAGATCACCGGCGCGAACGCCCACCGTCGCCGCGTTGTCGCAGTTGCCGACGAAGCAGACCAGGAGCGCATCCGTCAGGAAATCGTGTCGATGCCCGACTACTTCGAGCCCTACGAAACGACCGTTGAGTTCGTCAGCCAGGAAGTCTTCGACCGCGAACACCAGGGCATGCCCCACGGTGGCCACGTCATCACCTCGGGTGATCTTGGCGGTACGCACAGCTCGGTCGAATTCACCCTCGAACTCGAGCGCAACCCCGACTTCACTGCCGCTTCCCAGCTGGCCTACGGCCGTGCCGCGGTGCGCATGGCTCGCGAAGGCCGCACGGGTGCCGTGACGGTTCTCGAAGTTGCGCCGTACCTGCTGTCGACTGCCAGCCTTGACGAACTGGTGGCCCGCGACATCTGATTGTCTGTATGACTCGCATTGTTCTGGCCCGCCACGGGCAGGCCTCAGCGCACGCGGAGGACTACGACGTTCTGTCGCCTCTGGGCCACCATCAGGCCCGGCTGTTGGGCGGCGGGCTTGCCGCTCTGAAGCTGCACGATCCCGTGGTTGCCACCGGCACCCTCAAGCGGCAGATCGACACGGCGTCGATCATCTTCGGTGACGAGCTCGAGGCTCTGCGTGACGAGCGGTTCAACGAATACGACCACCGCCGCGTGATGGCTGAGTACACCCCGGACATGAAGCCGGGGGAGCCTGGCCGGCTGGACCGTGCGATGGCCCTGTGGATGGCCGATGCACAATCGGATTTCCCGCCGTTTCTGCGCCGCGTGATCGCCGCCTACCGCGACTTCTGCAAGCGTCTGCCGGAAGGCCGCGACGGGCTGATCATCAGCTCCGGGGGTGTGTCCGCGGTGATCTCCGCTTGGCTCATGGCGGGCCGGCCGGAGGTCTTCGCAGGACACGCTCTCGAGGCGCCGTCGGCCGGATCTTCCACCGCCGGGATTCTGGACTTCGGTTTGGAAGGGCACGACTTCACCCAGGAAACGGGGCCCGCGGCGTTTCTTGATTTCGGCGCGGGCTTCCCGGCGGATACAGCCGGTGGGCCCGCTGGCAGGCCGAAGTTGTCCGCTGCTGAAACGGCGGATGCCGCGCGTGCTGTTCGCGAAATCGAACAGGTGGTGCTGTTCAACAGCGAGTTCGTCAACGCTTCGATGAGTCAGACCGACGGCCGCCGACTCATCACCTTCAACGAGCACGCTCACCTGGGCCCGCCCGAAGAGGGCCGCATCACCCCGCACTGAACGCAGATCGCTGCCGAGGGCAGATTATCCCGAGACTCCCTTTAGCCGGATTCTGCGCTTTAGCAACAACTGCTAACGGGAGTTTCTGTTGCTAACCGGAGTCTCTGTGCGGCTAAAGCGTGGATTCGTGGCTAACGGGTGTGGAATCCGCCTCAGGCTGGCTTGGCGGCACGTGGGCGAGGGGCGTCTCAGCTGCCGGGTGCAGTGCACCCCACTACGACCGTGTTTGGAACAATGAACGCTATGACTGAACCTTCTTCACCCCGTCTGCGCGCACCCGAACTCGTGGGGCGCCGCTGGATCAACACCGGCGGCAAAGACCTTTCGCTGCAGGATCTGCGCGGCAAGATCGTTCTGCTGGACTTCTGGACGTTCTGCTGCATCAACTGCCTGCACGTTCTGGATGAACTGCGCGAAATCGAAGAAAAGTATCACGACGAACTCGTGGTGATCGGCGTGCACTCGCCGAAGTTCGAATTCGAGCGCACCGTCGAAGCCGTCGACCAGGCGGTTGAGCGCTACCAGGTGGAGCACATTGTGCTCGACGACCCCGACCTCGTGACATGGCAGGCCTACACCGCCCGGGCGTGGCCCACGCTGGCGCTCATCGACCCCGAGGGCTACCTCGTGGCGAAGATGTCCGGCGAAGGCCACTCGAAGGGCATCACCAGCCTTATTGAAGACCTCGTCGAAGAGCACCGCGCCAAGGGCACACTGCGTTCCGGCAACGACCCCTACGTGGCACCGGAGCCGCGCGAAGGCGAACTGTTCTACCCGGGCAAACTCATCCGCCTGGAAACCGCCGGCCACGAAGGCAACATCCTCGTGGGCGACTCCGGCCACCACAGCCTCGTCGAATACGCCCCGGACGGTGTCACGAAGCTGCGCCGCTACGGCGCGAAAGAACGCGGCTTCGTCGACGGTCAAGCGCTCGCCTCTGACGCCTCGACAGGCACCGAAGCCGCGCAGGCGCGCTTCTCCGAGCCCGGCGGCATGGCTGAACTCAGCCCGGAACTGGCTGAGAAGGTCGGCTACCACGTGGTTGTCGCCGACACCGTCAACCACGCACTGCGCGGCCTCAACCTGGACACCGGCGAAGTCACGACAGTTGCCGGCACTGGCGAACAGTACATGGTCGGTGCGGCTGACAACACCGTCGAAGGTCGCAGCACGGAACTGCGCTACGACGGTCCGGCCCGCGGCATCAAGCTCTCCAGCCCGTGGGACGTGCAGTTCGTACCGGCAACCGGCGATGTCATCATCGCCATGGCCGGCAACCACACCATCTGGGCGTTCAACCCGGAAAAGGACACCGTCCGCCTGTTCTCCGGCACAATGAACGAAGGCCTGACCGACGGTGGGCCGGAAGAAGCCTGGTACGCCCAGACCTCCGGCCTTGCGCTCACAGCCGAAGGCCAGGTGCTTCTGGCAGATTCGGAAACCTCGGCACTGCGCAGCCTCAACCCGGCAGACGGCACGGTCGAAACCTATGTGGGCACCGGCCTGTTCGACTTCGGCTTCCAGGACGGACCGTCAGCCGAAGCTCGCCTGCAGCACCCGCTGGGCGTGGCAGAACTGCCAGACGGCTCGATTGCGATTGCAGACACGTACAACGGCGCCATCCGCCGCTACGACCGCACGAGCGACGAAGTTTCGACCCTCGCCCGTGACCTGCGTGAACCCTCCGACATCCTCGTGGTCACCCCGGAAGACGGCGATGCGTACCTGCTGGTTGCCGAATCCGCCAACCACGCGCTGACCGCCGTGACGATCCCTGCCGAAGCTCTTGAGGTCAACGAAGGGCAGAAGCAGACCAAGCGTCCGCCCACGGAAATCGGCACGGGCACCCTTGACGTCGAAGTGCACTTCACCGTCCCGCAGGGCCAGAAGCTCGACGATCGCTGGGGAGACCCCACGTGGCTGCAGATCTCTTCGACCCCGCCGGAGCTCATTGCCGACGGCGCCGGGGGAGCGGAGGGCCAGACCCGCACCATCACCCTGGCCGAAGGCTTCACGGAGGGTGTTCTGCACGTGACGGCCCGCGCGGCATCCTGCGATGGCGAACCGGGCGGCGAAATCCCGCTGCACGCGGCCTGCCACCTGTACCAGCAGGACTGGGGCATTCCGCTGGTCATCCGTGAGGGCGGTCCCGACCGCCTCGACTTGGACCTCCGCGGGGTCTGACCCCACTCCCACGCACGAGGTGCCGCCCCGGTGAGTTTCCGAAACTCGCCTAAGCGGCACCTCGTCATTTCAGGGTTCGATCTGTGCGTTAGCTATATTCTGCTCTGTTGTGCCCGCAGAGGGCTCTCAGAGCTCGCCATAGGTGTGATCACGCGGGCTCTGCGGTTTGGCGAGCCCCTGCCATAATGCGGAATTGCGCCCGTAGTCCGCAAAGAGCTCAGGAAGAAGCGGGTCAGCGACTTTGGTTCGGCACGCCATATCGTCGAGCGAGGCGATCACGTCAAGCACGGACCGAGACTCGAACTGGCCGAATTTTCGCTTCGCCTTGTTGCGCACATTGTTCGGTGTTGGCCCGGCATCAAGGACAGAATGGTGCCACAGGCGGCTGTGGTGCGCACAGCGGTAACGAAGGATATGACGATCCTTGCTCCGGTCGATGTCGCGCAAGCAGGATATGACGGTCGGTTCACGGTCCTCGATCTCGGTGTAGAAGTCCTTGTCGAGGTAGCGGCCGTAGGCTCCATGCTCGTCGGCAATAGCCCGGGCGCACTCAGTTTGGTCAGCCACGATGAGGCCTCGGCTGACTAGAAGGTCGACCTGCTCGTCCCAGGACAGCGGCGGTTTCACGGGATACCCCCAGAATGAAAAGGCCCCTCCCATTTGAGCTTCACCGAGAGGCTTGGGAGGGGGTCGATTAGTCTCATTTTAGCAGAACCACGACTTGGTTTCCATCCACGCACGAGGTGCCGCCCCGGTGAGTATCGAAAACTCACCTAAGCGGCACCTCGTCATTTCAGGGTTCGATCTGCTCGACCCGCACCTTGCCGTCCTCGGTGAGGATGATGCGGGCGGAGATGAGCTCCGTGACTTCTTCGCGGAAATCAGTTTCCGTGCCGGTGCGGGAATCCCGGTAGTTGCCGGAGATGATGAACGTTGCCTCAGCTGGGCGCATGCGCAGACCACCAGCCTGCCGAGCCTTCTGGCTGTCACCGCCATCGCCGCTAGAGGGATCCCCGGAGCTTCCCAGCGAAGTCGACACCGTCATACTGGCATCGCGCACAAGCTCGACGTCCGGAACTGACTTCAGCTCCCACCGAACATCGCCCAGGATCGTGTTGTCTGTTTCGTAGCCGAAAACACAGCCGGTGGGCATGAGCACCTTCTGCTTGGTGCAGTCCTCCAGCTGCCTCCGCAGCTGCGCCTGGGCTTCCTTGCTCAGCGCCGGAGTGGGCTCAGCTTCGACCGTGACACTGTGCTCTTCACCGGGTTCAACCACGTCAACCGTCTTGTAGGCGGACTTCACGTACTTCTGGTTGAAGCCGACACCGTACTGCAGGGGGAAGAGGACCGGAACGGTGTTCGTGCCGTTGGCCATGGGCTGACTGTTGATGTTTGCGGCCTGCGCCTGCGGTCCCTGCACTGACAGCGTGGGCCACTCCTCAACCCGGATCCTCCACTGGCTGAACAGGCCCCACGTGCGCGGAATCCGTTCGAGCTCGAACACGGTGGTGTGCGGTTTCGACCCCAGGACGTAGTCAGCCCGCACCCGGGCCGTGGTGTCTCCGGATTCCTCAACGCCCGTTTTGATCTGTGTGGGCACACCCTGCGCGCCGCCGATCACCTCGTCGGTCATGCCGTCGGTGTTCTGCAGGTCCGGCCCCAGAACGAGTCCGCGTGCAGCAGCCCCATTGCCGTCAGCCAGAGCGTTCAGATAGCGGCTGACGGTGGTCGCCGGCGAATAGCGGGTCAGATTGAAAACCGGCACACTCACAACCGCCAGAAGCAGAAGGACAGCAGAAGCGCTCAACCACTTGCGCATGTCATTCCTTAGCGCTCATGACAGCGGTCGGTGAAGCATCCTCTACGGGATAGGCGCGCATCTGCTCGGTGTCCACTTCGACCCACAGGCGGGTGCCCGGCCGTACGGCAGTGCTCTGCTGGGCAATGTCCGCACCCAGGTCCGGGTGGAGAACACCCCACGGAAGTTCAGAGTTGTCAGCTGCTTCGGCACTGAAGTCGAACAGATCAGCCTGCAGTGCCAGCCCCACCTCGGTATCGGATGGCGAAAGCGTGACCTGCACTTTTGAGTCTTTGTCGTGCAGGCCGACAACGAGGGCTTCGAAAACAGCCTCACCGTCGAAAATCGGTGAGAATTCGTCAAAAGACAGGCGGACCGCACCGGTGGGAATCGTGACGAACACCTTGCCGTCCAATTTAGTTTTGGCGCGCACCTGCGAATGCCCAATTGAAAGCCAACCGCGCCGAGCCAAACCGGAGAACACGTTGACCCCGGCCAGGTCTGCGGCCAGGTTGGAGCGCGGAGTGCGCAGCTGCTGGCCGAAATCACCGGCGTCAGCAACCTGATCAAGTTCAAGAACGACTGTTCGGCCGCCGATGATTCCCGCATCGACGGCCGAGTCGAGCGCAAAAACAGCCCCCAGTTCGAAGTGATCCAGTGCGTCCAGCAGTCTTCCTCGTATACCTGCTCGGGCACGTGCGGGGATCCCGTCAAACGGCCGGTTCAATGCCAGCCAGGGGGTGTTCTGCGTGAGTGCGGCTGCGATAGTGACCGCTAAGCGCAGTCGGGCGCGAGCCGCGGGGTCGAGTTCCTCAGCCCGCCGCCCGTCGACGGTGATGCCGAAGAAACGAGCGGCCAAGCGCACATGCTTAAGCCCCGGCCGGACAGCTGCACGGTTGCCGGTCAGGGCGCGAAGCTGGTGCTTGGCGTAGCGGATGAGGGTGTCTGACGCTGTGGCTTCCCCTGCCAGAGCGCAGACCTCAGTTTTGGCGCAGACGGCCCGAAGGGCAGTCTCGACGTCCTCGCTTTGCCCCATGATGACGAGGCGTTCCGAGGTGCCGATCGGGCCGTCTGTCAGCGGTGTTCCCGAGAACACGACATCGCTGAGGTCAAGTTCAGTCATGTACTCAAGATACCGGTGGTGTCAGATGCCGCTGACCTTGCGTCGGGTGACGACGATCGATGCCGCACCAACCACAACGAGTCCAGCACCGAGTGCAAGACCGGTGAGGTCGCCGCCGGTGCGCGGCAGCTGCGAGCCGGTCGAGCCGGTGCTCTCCTGCGGCTGCGCGTAGTGGTCGTCCGGAGTGGTGTTGGGAAGTTCGCGGCGCTGCTCGGCACCCGAGGTGTCTTCCTGCACCTGTTCGGACGTTGTGGTCTGGTCAGACTGGTCAGCCTGTGCGGCTTCGTCAGTCTTGGCGTCGGCTGTGTCGCTGTCTTCAGCCTTGTCGCCAGCTTCGTCTTCAGTCTTGGCGTCGGCTGTGTCGCCTTCGTCAGTCTTGTCGCCGGCCTCGTCAGCCTGGTCAGCGTCTTCGGCCTTATCGCCTTCGTCAGTCGTGGCGTTGGTGCCGCTCTCAGCCTGGCCGTTGTTTTCCGGCTTCTGCTTTGCGCCGTCTTCTGTCTTCTGGTCGGCGTCGCCTTCAGCCTCCGGATTTTCAGCTTCCGGTGCTTCAGGCTGCGCGTTCATACCCTTAGCCTCAGATTCAGATGCCGGGCTGGGGCCCTCCGCCGTTGTGGACGGTTTGTCTTCCGGAGTGGTCGGCGTCTTCTGTTCCGGCTTGGGCTCAGGCTTCGGCTCCGGTGCAGCCTTGAAGACGGTGAAGCTTGCGGCAGCAACCTGCGCGTTCTTTTCAATCTTGACGTTGGACGTCTTGTCCTTGTCGAGCTTCCGGACTTCATTCCAGTCGAGCTTCTCGTTCGACTCGGCCGCGGTGGACTCAGTCTTCTTGTCAGACGAATCCTTGGCGGCGTCGTCCTTCTTGTCAGCTTCGGTGGTCGGCGACGGGGTTGCCGTTGCGGTCACCGTGGTTTCGCTCGACGGAGTGCTGGACGGAGTGATCGAACCCGCGCCGGCGGTCGGTGCCTCAGACGGCTTGGCGGTTTCCTTGTCGGCATCGTCAGCCTTGTCGCTCACGACTGCCTTGGCGCCTTCAACCGTCACCTTGTAGGTGCCGGTCGCAGCGGTGCCCTTGTCGTAAATCCACACCGAGGCGGTGCCTGCCGAGTCGGTCTTGGCCGGAAGTTCAAACGGCTTGGCAGTTCCGGGCTGCTGCACCTTGAAGATGTATTCAGCGCCAGGCAGACCGTTCTTGAGGGTCAGCGTCACGCCCTTGCCCTGCTTAGCGAACTCTTCCGACTTCTTCTGCGCAGCTTCCTTCTGCTGCTTTGAAGCCTTTTCGCCAACCTCGACCTGGGCGACCTCGTCCTTGCTCAGGGTGAAGTCGGTGTCCTCAATGCGGTTCTTGCTGAACGACAGGGTCGAGGTGGGCAGCTGATCCTCAGTGACCTTCGGCTTATCAGCTTCATCGGACTTGTTGTCAGCGTCGTCCTGCTTTTCGTCGGACTTGTCTTCTGCTGCCTTGTCGTCGGCTTTGTCGCCGGCCTCGTCCTTCTTGTCTTCTGCCTTGTCTTCGGGCTTGGCAGTTTCGGTGGCGGACGGGCTGTCGCTGGGTTCCGGCGATGCGGAAGTCGAGGGGGTCTCCGACGGGGTCGAGGTTTCGCTCGGCTGTGCCGACGGGCTGGCGCTCGCGTCTGCGCTCTTGTCCTCTGCCGGGGTCGATGCGGAGTCAGTGGATTCCGATGTGCCTTCCGGCTTAGCAGAACCTTCTGGCTTTGCCTGCTGTTCGTCTTCTGCCGGCTTTTCGGCAGTGTCTTCGGCTTTGTCGCCGACGTTGAACTTCGCCAGTTCGGTGGCTTCGTTTGTCTTGAGGTCCGTCAGGAACAGACGGTAGCTGCCCTCGGGGACCTTCGAGCCTTTGTCGGTCGAGAAGAAGTAGGAGCCCTTGACTTCACCGGCCTGCGAAACGGCCAGCTTGGTGTCCGGGGTGTAGGAAATTCCGTCGGTGCCGATGACGGTGACAGTTGCCTTGTCTCCGGGGGTGAAGCCTGTTCCGGTGAACTTCAGACCCTGCTTGCTGTCGGCAATCTGCTCGGCGGCAATGGAGTCCTGTGCGAGCGAAACGCTGACTTCGCCTTCTTCAGAGTCAGATGATGACGTAGTGGAGTTCTGGCCGGAAGCTGTATCCGGGGCCTGATCCCCGGGAGCGGCAAAAGCGGGAACGGCTGCAAAGCCTGTAACCGCGGCCACTGCGGGGGCAAGAACAAGACTGGGAAGAGTCTTCACAGTTAGCCTTTCGGTTGTGTTGCAAACACACCCAACAAAGGCGACGACACCTACCCACCCAACGAGGTTGAAAGGGGAAGGCACCATCGGTGCGGGGTGTAGGTCAGTTTCCAACTGTAAACGATTTCTGGCCAGATGTTAAGAAAGCCCTCAGCGTTAGTGGTGTACGAGCGACTGGCCGGGCGTTGTAGCCTGGTGACGTGAGTCTCCTATCTGATGGCGAAATCCGCGCCGAACTTGCCGAAGGCCGTATCCGCTTGGACCCGCTGGATGAAAGCCTCGTCCAGCCGGCATCCGTCGACGTGTGTTTGGACCGCAGCTTCCGGCTTTTCGACAACCACAAGTATTCGGTCATCGACCCTTCCCAGGAACAGCCCGAACTGACCCGCCTGATTGAAACCGACGGCGACGAACCGTTCGTGCTGCACCCCGGCGAATTCGTGCTCGCCTCGACCCTTGAGGTCGTGACCCTGCCCACCGACATCGCGGCCCGTCTGGAAGGCAAGTCGAGTCTGGGCCGCCTGGGTCTGCTCACACACTCCACCGCAGGCTTCATTGACCCAGGGTTTTCGGGCCACGTGACCCTCGAACTGTCGAACGTCGCGACCCTGCCCATAACCCTGTGGCCGGGCATGAAAATCGGCCAGCTGTGCTTCTTCCGCATGGGAGCGCAGGCTGAGCGCCCCTACGGAGCCGACCCGGCAACCGCCAACCGCTACATGGGCCAGCGCGGCCCCACCGCATCGCGGTCCTTTGAAAACTTCTACCGCGCACAGGTGAACCCACAGGATCCGCGCTGATGTCGCAGACCGCTGATGTCGAAACGCTGCGAAACCAGCACCTGCTGCTGGTTGACGACACTGTTCTCGACAGCGACGTCGACGTTCTCCTGTCGAACGTGCTGCCGCGCCTTGCAGCTGATGGCGGCACGCGAAAGCTCAGCCGCTATTCAACACTGACAGGCCCGCTGGAAATCACTGAGAGCGCTGCCGAACAAGCACAGATCCCATCCGTGTTCGCTGCAGCCTACGCGCTCTCGACGCCGAGGGAGCGTGAACCGGAAGCCCCACCGGAATGGTTCGTCCACTCCGAGGGAATCGAAAAGCTGTTTCCCGCCGGCCTGCCTATGCGCGAAGAAGAGCGCGGCGTCGATCTCCTGATTGCGCTCGCCCGCCGCCTCCACGCAGCGGTGCGCATCGCCGATGATGCCGAACCGGGCGGACACGAGCGGATCATCGTGCCCGACCCCGACGCCCACCCCGAAATCACCGTCTATTCCCAGTACTGGATCACCTCGGACCTCCTGCTGCCCCTGATAGAAAAGGCGATCCCGGAAGGTCAGGTGGTCGACACCTCGGCCGATGTTCCCGAGGACCAGGAACTCGACGGCTACTCCCTCGACATCGACCTGGGGGAAGGGCGCGGGCTGATTGAACTGGGCGTCATGGTCGAAACCGCCCTGCCGACAATCGTGGAGCGCTTTGCTGACGGCCCGCAGACTGCCTACTCCATTCGCTGGCACGCGGACGATGACGACGATTCCTCGCGTGCTCACCGGCGCATGCGCAACACCGCCGGAAGCATCATCGGCGACCTTGCCGCAGCTGTCGTCGACGCCACCGGCGGAACCGCGGTAGACCGGGACGGATTCCTTCTGGCTGACCACCAACTGGAGGGGTGACGTTCACGCGTTCCCCCGGGTATGTAAAAATGTCAACTGATTTTCACACCCGGAGGGCGCGATGACGACAATTCTTCTGAGTTTCTTCGTCGCCGCCCTGTTCGCCCAGCTGCTGTTTCGTGTTTTCGAGCGCGGGGCGTTCTTCATTCTTGCGGCAGTGCCCGCCGCCGGCTTCCTCTACACGGTCCTCAACGCCGGGCCGGTGCTCGGAACTTCCGGTTCGCCGCCTGTGCGCCAAGAGCTTTCGTGGCTTCCCGAACTGGGAATGAGCGTCGTCTTCCAACTGGATGCGCTGTCGTGGATCATGTCGCTCATCGTCACGGGTGTCGGCGCGCTCATCTTCATCTACAGTGCGCGCTACTTCGAAGCGGACGACCGGTCGCTCAGCAGGTTCGCCAGTGTCCTCATGGCCTTCGCCGGCATGATGTACGGCCTGGTGATTGCCGATGAGCTGCTGGTCATCTTCATCTTCTGGGAAGGCACAACGGTCTTCAGCTACCTGCTGATCGGCCATTTCAACACCCGCGTGCAGTCCCGCCGCTCCGCACTCCAGGCGCTCATTGTGACCACGTTCGGCGGACTGGCGATGCTCGTGGGCATCGTGTTCTTGGCCGCCAGCTACGGAACCATGAGCCTCACGCGGATCGTGCAGGTCGGCTACCCGGACACCGGCACGTACCCCATGGTCATCGCGGGTGTTCTTCTGCTGCTGGTCGGAGCGATGGCGAAATCCGCCCTTCTGCCGTTCCACTTCTGGCTTCCCGGTGCGATGGCCGCACCCACTCCCGTGAGCGCCTACCTGCACGCCGCGGCAATGGTCAAAGCGGGTATCTACCTGATCCTGCGCCTGGCTCCCGGCTTTTCGGCCATGCCCGGTTGGCAGCCGGTCCTGCTGACGGTCGGCATCAGCACGATGCTCCTGGGTGCCTGGAGGGCGCTCAAGCAGTACGACCTCAAACTCGTTCTTGCCTACGGCACCGTGTCTCAGCTGGGACTCCTTGCTGTCATGGCCAGCTTCGGCACTGCCAGTCTCACCCTGGCCGCCCTGGCAATGCTCGTCTCCCACGCGCTGTTCAAATCGACGCTGTTCCTGGTGGTCGGCATCATCGACCACTGGGCGGGAACCCGTGACCTGCGCAAGCTGTCCGGCTTCGGCCGTGAAGACCCCCTGCTGGCCGCTGTCGGCACGATCGCCGCAGCATCTATGGCCGGTGTGCCCCCGCTGTTGGGCTTTGTGGCAAAAGAAGCGTCCTACGGCACTTTGCTGGATGACGGTTCGACCGGTGCGGCGATCGCGCTCATCGGCATTTTCGTGGGTTCGGTCTTCACTTTCGCCTACGCGACGCGATTCGTGTGGGGTGCGTTCTTCACCAAGTCCGGAGTCGAGGCGGTCGCGCCGGGCAACACCCATCCGATCCTCATCCTGCCCACCGTCGTGCTGGTCGCGGGAATCTTCTCCTTCGGCCTGTTCCCCGGCGCGCTGCAGGTGCTTCTGCAGACCTACACGGCCTTCGTCCCGCCGGCTGCGGGAGAAACAGAGCTCGTCGAACTCAGCCTGTGGCACGGCGTCAACCCAGCACTCGGCCTGTCGGTCGCGACCATCATCCTGGGTGCTCTGATCGCCTGGGTGTCCGGGCGCGATGCTCGCCTGCACAAGTACGTTCCCGAACTCGACTTCAACGAGGGCTACCGTCGTGCAATTCAGGGGCTTGAACGCACTGCCGCTTTCGTCACCGCCCGCACGCAGCGCGGTTCGCTGCCCTTCTACCAGGCCGTCATCCTGCTGGTGACCGTCGGCTCCCTCATCACCGCACTCGCGCTCAACCGCACGTGGCCCGATCAGCTGGTGCTTGCCGACAGCTGGCAGCAGTGGGCAGTTGCCGCCACGCTCATCGCCGCAACCATCGGCGTGCTCATGATGAAGAAGCGCTTCGCCGCGGTCGTTGTCGTGAGCATATCCGGCTACGCCATGGTGGCGTTCTTCGCCTTCCAGGGTGCGCCCGACCTCGCCCTGACCCAAGGCCTTGTCGAAACCATCACGCTCGTCGTGTTCATCCTCGTGCTGCGTCGACTGCCCAGCAATCTGACCAGCGGCAAACGCAAACGACCCTTCAAGCAGGCGGTGCGCATCGGCCTGGCAGTGGCCTTCGGCGCTGTTATGTCGATCGGCACGATCGTGGCCATGGCCGCTCGCTCAGAACGGCCGATCTCGTCTGACTGGGGTGCTCTCGCATGGTTTGGCGGTCACGGCAGGAACATCGTCAACGTGACACTTGTCGACATTCGAGCCTGGGACACTCTGGGCGAGCTCGCCGTGGTGGTCGTGGCCGCCACCGGCATTGCGAGCCTCATCTTCATCAACAACAGGGGCACCTCGCTGCAGCGCATGCAGTCAGGAACAGACAGCGACCTGGGGCGCAAGCGCGGCATCCTGTGGCGCTTCAACCCGGTTTACGACGCCGTGTCCAGCGAGGGTGCGGACGTGTCTCGCTACCCGCAGAACTATCGAAACGCTCCGGAAGCCGCAGACGAGGTCGCCCACCGAGGTGCTTGGCTGCTGGCCGGCAGGACCCTCAATCCGCGCAACCGGTCGATCATCCTCGAGGTCACCGTCCGCCTGCTGTTCCACCCCGTCATGGTGTTCTCCGTCTACCTGCTTTTCGCGGGCCACAACCTGCCCGGCGGCGGGTTCGCCGCGGGGCTCGTGGCCGGACTCGCCTTCATCATGCGCTACCTGGCCGGCGGCCGATGGGAACTCGCCGAAGCCGCACCCATCAACGCCGGCCTCCTGCTGGGCTTGGGCATGACGATGGCGGCACTCACCGCCGTGGGCGGACTGCTGTGGGGAGACGCCGTGCTGTCCAGCGTGTTCGTGGAAATCCCGCTGGGCCCCCTGGGCGACATCGCATTCGGCACGTCGACCCTGTTCGACATCGGCGTCTACCTGATCGTCCTGGGACTCATGCTCGACATCCTCCGCACGCTCGGTGCGCAGGTCGACCGGCACCAGGAAGAAGACGAAGACCGACTGACCCAGGCGCTGTCAGATGTCGACGAAGACTTCGACACATCGCGCATGCACGCCATCATGGGCCGCATCGACCGACTGGACGGTGCCGGCCAGCACAGGGGTGATTCACTGTGACAACACCTCTCGTCATGGCCCTGGCCATGGGCGTCATGTTCGCCGGCGGCGTGTACCTCATGCTGTCGCGCTCACTGACCCGCGTGCTGCTGGGCATCGTGCTCTTCGGCAACGCCGTCAACCTCCTGCTGGTGCTCACCTCCGGAAAACCGGGGCGGGCGCCCCTGACGAGCGAGGAAAACCTGTCCACCGCAGGCATGTCCGACCCTCTGCCGCACGCGCTGACTCTCACCGCCATCGTCATCACCTTCGGCGTGACCGCGTTCATGCTCGCGATGATCTACCGATCCTGGCGACTCATGCGGCGTGAAAACCTCGACGATGACCTCGAAGACATCCGCATCGGCCTGAAGTCGCGCGCAGCAATGGGCGATGAAGGCGACGTTTCAGAAGACCAAGACGACACCGAATTCGGCGGTGACGCCGAATTCCCCGTCACCGGGGCCCGCAAACTGGCAGACCTCGACGGGGATCCAGAATCCCAGCCGACAGAACACGAACAGCCGAGCGGCGCCTCGGCAGACCAGCAGGACAAGGGAGGCGACTCATGACACTCGCAGCCCTTGTTCCGCTGCCGGTGGTGCTGCCGCTGCTGGGAGCGGGCATCAACCTGCTCGCGGGTATGCGCGTGCGCCTGCAGAACCTGGTCACGGTCATCACACTGGTGCTCGTGCTCTGCATCAGCGGTGTGCTCCTGTGGGCCACCGATGCGCAGGGCATCCAGGTGGTCGCCGTCGGCGGGTGGGAACTGCCCTTCGGCATTGCACTCGTGGTCGACCGACTGTCAGCGCTCATGCTGGTGGTCTCGATGCTCGTGACCCTGAGCGTATTCATCTACGCCGTCGGGCAGGAGATGACCGACGACTCCCAACAGTCGCCCGTTTCGGTGTTCAACCCCGCCTACCTCATCCTGTGCGCCGGTGTTGCCGGTTCATTCATCGCGGGTGACCTCTTCAACCTCTACGTGGGCTTCGAAATGCTGCTGGTGGCATCGTTCGTGCTCATCACAATCGGCGTGACCCCAGAGCGAGTGCGCGTCGGCGCCACCTACATCGTCGTGTCACTGCTGAGCTCGCTCATCTTCTTGGGTTCCATTGGGCTGATCTACGCGGCCACCGGAACCGTCAACATGGCAGACCTCGCGGTCAAACTCAGCATGCTGCCCGAGGACGTCCAGCTGTTCCTCCACATTGCGCTGCTGTTGGGCTTCGGCATCAAAGCCGCGGTCTTCCCGCTGTCGTTCTGGCTGCCCGACTCCTACCCAACCGCCCCGGCCCCCGTTACCGCGGTATTCGCGGGCCTGCTGACGAAAGTCGGCATCTACGCCATCATCCGCACCGAAACGCTTCTGTTCTTCGGCCAGTCGCTGCGCACACCGCTGCTCATAGTGGCCGGGCTGACGCTCATAGTCGGCATCCTCGGAGCTGTCGCCCAAACCGACCTCAAGCGAATGCTGTCGTTCACACTCGTATCCCACATCGGATACCTGCTGTTCGGTGTTGCCCTGGGCACCGAACTGGGCCTGGCCGCCGCGCTGTACTACACGGTTCACCACATCGTCGTGCAGACCACGCTGTTCCTGGCGGTCGGACTCATCGAACAGCGCACGGGAACCACTAAGATCAGCGCGCTCGGCGGCCTCATGACCCTCTCACCGGCCCTGTCCTGGATCTTCCTGATACCCGCGCTCAACCTCGGCGGAATTCCGCCGCTGTCAGGGTTCATCGGCAAGATCGCCCTGTTCTTCGCGGGTATTCTCGACGCAGACTGGCTGACCATCACACTCGTGGCCATCGGCGCGCTCACCAGCCTGCTGACCCTCTACGTCATCGGCCGCACGTGGAACCAGGTGTTCTGGCGCTCGCCGGTAGAGGCCCCGGAAAGGCTGCCGGAAACCGAACGGCTGATCAAGCAGATCAAGGCCGTCAAGGGTGCCCGGGCCATCGGTGCGGAAGAACCCGCCCGGCAGAAGCTCCCCGGGGCTATGGCCCGTCCGGCAGTCCTCATGCTCGCGGTGTCGATAGCGCTGACGGTCTTCGCCGGCCCACTGTGGAGGACTGCCGAAAACGCCGCCGTCAACCTCATCGACCCGCGAATCTACGTGTCAGCGGTTTTCGAAGTCGGCCAGAACGGCACACCGGGACCGGACGGAAAGTCCGTTCCGCCGGGCTACGCCGACGACATTTCCGAAGCCTCCGAACAGCAGGCAGGGGCAGATGCCGCGGGAGGTGAGCAGTGACGAACCAGAAGTCCAGCCAGAAGGCGGAGAGCCAGAAGTCCAAGAGCGCAGCCGCACGGACTGCCGATAGGAAAGCCCTGCGGTGGGCGCTTGTGCGACAGCTGCTGCTGACCACCGGACTCGTGATCCTGTGGATCATGCTGTGGGACGGCTGGTCGGTCGTGCACATCGTCACCGGCATCATCGTCGCCGTCATTGTCACGCGTCTGTTCTACCTGCCGCCGATCGAACTGTCCGGTCGCATCAATCCGTGGTACTTCGCGGTGTATCTGGCGTGGTTTGCCTGGCAGCTGGCGCGCGGTGCCCTGCAGGTCGCCGCCGTTGCCCTGCGGCCGCGCAAAACCAATCCCGGCAGCGTTATCGCTGTCGACCTGCACACCAGGTCCGACCTGCTGATCACGATCATTGCGCAGACCGCGGGGCTGATCCCCGGCACCTTTGTCACGGAGGTCGACCGCGCCCGCGGTGTGATTTTCCTCCACGTGCTCGACTGCAACACCGACGAACAGATTGAAAGCGCCCGCGAACTGGCCCTGGAAATCGAGGTGTACGTCATTAAGGCGATGGGTTCGCTCCACGACATCCACGTGCTCAACGAGTCCCGCATCGCCCAGGGGCAGAAGCCCGTTCTGGGCGGGCGCACCGTGAAGGACGTCAAAGCGAAATCGGACGCCAAGACCAGCGGCGAGGGCAAGCCCGGCGTGAAACCAGCCGGCGCTGACACCACCAGAGAGGACGGTGCCTGATGGAGTTCGACCCGCGCGTCGCAGGGGTCGTCTTGCCCGTGGCTTTTGTGCTGTTCTCGGTTGCCGCTGCGGTCGCCATTGTGCGGATTGTCCGTGGACCGGCAATTCTCGACCGCATGATCGCCACTGATGTTCTGCTGTCGACCATGATGTGCTCGTTTGCAGTGTTCATGGCTGTGACTGGCCGAACTGACCTGCAGTTCATCCTGCTGGCGATGGCGTTCTTCGGCTTCGTCGGCTCGGTCGCGGTGTCACGCTATGTGGCACGCTCCGAGAACACGCCGCCGCCGGCACCACCCGCCGACCCCGACCAGACCAACCCGAACCAGCCCGCCTCAGCCGACGGCACCTCGGGATCCGCACCCTCAGCCGGCGGCACCTCGGCCGTAAGCCCGGCAGACACCGACCCAGCGAAGGGGGTCGGCCCATGAGCCTCATTGTTTCGATCATCCTGAGCGTTTTCATCCTGCTGTCCGGTGTTCTGTCCATTGCCGCGGCGGCCGGGCTCATGCGCTTTCCCGACCTGCTGTCGCGCCTGCACTCTGGGTCGAAACCGCAGGTGTTCGGGCTTGTTCTGGTGCTCATCGTCGTGGCGGTCACCCAGCCGAGCTTCGGTCTGATCACCACGTGCCTGCTCATTGCGGTCTTCCAGATGGCGACTGCTCCCGTTGGTGCGCACATGGTCGGTCGAGCCGGCTACCGCACCCGCCACCTGCGTCGCGCGCAGCTGTACCGCGATGAATTGGCCGATGCTGTTTCGCGTGCTGAAGCCCGCGAAGCGACAGCTCTGGCGGAGTCTGCCGAGCCGGGGGCAGGTGACACTGATTCTCACGAGGCGCCGCACGGCTCTGCGGAGGATGCTCGCGGATCGCTGGACGTGGGCGGTGCGGACCCCTCGGGTCCTGAAAGCCAAGCTGCGCACAGCGAGGGCGCCGGCGCAGATTCAGCCGCAGAAGATTCCAATAGCGGGACAGTCAAAGGAGATGTCCGTGAGTGACACAGAAGGCGCAGTACAGGAAAACCAGCTGCTGACGACGGCGCGGACCAGGCCCGTGTTCGGGACTTTCGTCATCGAATTCTTCAGTCCCGGCCTGCCGACCCTGCTGAAGCAGGCGGGGGCCGATTGGGTGCTGTTTGACCTAGAGCACTCCGGTTTCGGTCTGGATTCCGCACGCGCGCCGATCGCAGTGGCCCGACAGGCGGGCATCACAGCCGTGGTGCGAGTTCCGGGGCCGCAGCAGCACCTGGTGTCGACAGCGCTCGATGCGGGGGCTGACGCGATTATGGTTCCGTGGGTTGAATCGGCCGCGGATGCCGAGCGGATTGCCTCGTGGATCAAGTACCCGCCCGTGGGTGTGCGCGGCTCAGCCTTCGGTATCGCGGGCGATCAGTACGTTGGCGGACCGGCAGAAGCTGCACAGCGCGCAGCAGACGCCCGCACGTTCTTCCTACCGCAGATCGAAACTCCTAACGCCGTAGAAGAGGTCGACGCTATCGCCGCGCTGCCCGGTGTCGATGTGCCGTTCGTCGGCCCGCTCGACCTGTCGACCAACCTGGGTGTGCCGGGTGACTTCACCGCCCCGGCGGTGGAACGCGCTCTTGAGCGAGTACTGGAAGCCTGCGCTGCACACAGCAAGGTGCCCGGCATCTTTGCGCCCACCGTCTCACTGGCGCGCCGCTGGTCCGATATGGGCTTTCGCATGGTGTCGCTTGCTGCGGACACAGCGCTGTTGCGGTGGGCCTTCGCTGATGGGCTCGAGGCGATCCGCAAGGGCTGAGCTTCCGAGAGCGGCGTTTTGGGAGCGTGTCAAAATGGGGGCATGGATGCTCTTATGCTCATCAACACGCACGAATCCGCAGTTCCCACTGAACCGCTGATCCAGCTTCTGGGCAAAGCCCGCATGGCTGATGGCGTCATCGCCTACGTGACCGCCCCGGCCGAAGAATCCGCGTTCGCGGAACCGGTGGAAGGTGCCGCCCCGGTCGCAGCAGAACCGACGGCGGACGACCTCATCCTGGCCTCACCCACCCCGGACGCTTTTGAGTCCTATGACGACCTCGCCCTGGGCCTGCAGGACATGGGTATCGAGCGTCTGATTGTGGCAGGTGCCGATTCGGCACCTGACGCAGAAGGCCGAGGTGCCGTCTGGGCTACCGCTGCTGCCGCTCTGGCGCACCAGTTCAGCGTCGTGTTCGTTGAATCGGCTGTTGTTCTGCCCTCAACGGGGGATCGCCCCGCCTGGATGCACGACGCCTTCCAGCTGGGTGCTGTCGAAAAGCCTGCCGAGGACATTTGGCTGAAGATGTAGTTTCTGCCTACGCACAGCAGAGGGGCCGCGGATCAATCCGCGGCCCCTTCAGTTTTCAGTTGAAGTTCAGCCTGCCGGCTGAATCAGACGCATTCGATCAGGCGTCCGGGTTGGGTTCGCCCTTGAGCTCACCCTTCTCCCACTGTTCGACCCAGTCCTTGTTGTCGTCCATCCATTCACGGGCAGCCTTGTCCTGTTCCTCGCCGCCGTAGTTTTCTTCGGAGAACATGACGTTTTCAAGGCTGGACAGGTGCTCGTCGTCCAGAACGAGGTTCTTCAGCAGCTGAGCAACCTTCGGGTTCTGTTCGCCGAAGCCTTCCGAAGAGAACGAGTAGATGACCTCAGCCTTGCCCATGACGCCCTTGGGGTCTTCAAGGTCGCGGACGGGGAAGGCGTCGTATGCCCAGTGCGGACGCCACAGGGTGACGGCGACGTCCTTGTCTGCTTCAGTCGACTTCTTCAGCTGAGCCAGCATTGCCGGGGTCGAGCTGAGCTTGAGGTCCATATCGGACAGCTCGTAGTCTTCGACAGCCTGCTTGGCGGCCTTGGAAAGACCAGCGCCGGGCTCAATTCCGTAGATGGTGTTGCCGTAGTCGCCGCTCATCGACTTGAGGTCCTCGATTGTCTTGGCCTTCGAGTCTTCGTTCACGGCGATGGTGAGCTTGGCGTTGTTGTACCAGCAGCCCTGAGCTTCGAGCTTGTTGCCGAACTTCTCGATGTAGTCGGCGTGGGTCAGCGGCAGCCAGCCGTCGACGAGGAAGTCAACGTCGCCGTTGGCAACTGCGGTGTAGCCCGGGCCAGCGTCGAACGCCTTGATTTCAACGGTGTAGCCGTCGTCCTCAAGCTTGTTCTTCAGCAGGTTCGAAACGGCGAAGGACTCGTCCCAGCCGTTGAAGGCACCGATCGTGATTTCCTTGTTGTCGTCGGCTTCTTCACCGGAAATGTCCTTGGCCTCGGAACCGGGGGTGCATTCAGCCCAGTTCTGGTCGCCGCCAGCGGTGTCTCCGCTGTCGCCGTTGTCGGCGCCGCCGCAGCCTGTCAGGACGAGTGCGGAAGCAGCGAGGGCCGCTCCCATCTTGGCAATTCTCGGAAACTTCATGTTTCTCTCCTTCATTCACATCGTTCCGCTTCGGAAGCGGCGAGCCGTGTGCGGTTTCCACACCGCTCGGCCCTATTTATCGGTCGGTTTGGGTCAAACTGTGGAGTGCTCGCTGTTGCGGCTGCCCAGTGCTGCCGTGACGCGGTCCAGGAAGATGGCCAGAACGACGACTGCAACACCGGCGTCAACGCCCAGGGCCACGTTCAGCTGCGAAATAGCGCCGATGACAGCACCGCCGAGGCCCTCAGCGCCGGCCATACCGGCCAGAACAACCATCGACAGGGCCAGCATGATGACTTGGTTGACGCCGGCCATGATCGTCTTGAGTGCCAGAGGCAGCTGCACCTTGAACAGAATGTGGCTGGGTGTCGCACCGAAAGCCTGGGCGGCTTCGACGACTTCACCGTCGACCTGGCGGATGGCAAGCTCCGTGAATCGCACGCCGGGCGGCAGGGCGAAGATGATCGTCGCGATCGCGCCGGGCACCTGGCCGACGGAGAACATGACGATTGCCGGAACCAGGTAGGCCAGGGCGGGCATCGACTGCATGAAGTCGAGGATCGGCCGGACAATGGTCGACACGATCCGGGACTTCGCAGCCCACACGCCGATCGGCAGCGAAATGATGAGCGCGAAGATCACCGACACCAGCACGAGCGCGAACGTGCTCATGGCGTTCTCCCACTGGCCCAGAGCCAGGATGAGGTAGAAGCCCACAACGGTGACAATGCCCAGCTTCCATGTGGCAGCAGCCCAGGCGATCGCCGCGAAGATCAGAATCATGATGAACGGGTGCGGTGTCTCCAGGAGCCAGTTCAGCCCCGAGTACATGCTCGACAGCACCGTGGTGACCGCTGAAAGCAGCCAGTCGAAATGCTTCTGGAACCAGATGAGGAACGTGTCGACCCATTCGCCCAGCGGCAGGTGAGGTTCAAGCGGGTTCATGCTCACGCTTCCTTTCCAGTTGCGGTGTCAGGGGCATCGTCATCGTTCGGCTCCGGCTGCAGTTCCTGTTCGGGTTCCGGCTGCGGGTCCGGGACCGTCGATACCGTGGGAAGTTCGCCGGTGGCAGTGGACTCGGTGCCCATGGCCTGCAGCAGCTTGACTCGAGGCACAACGCCCAAGAGCTTTCCTGCCTCGTCGATGACGCACAGCGGCACCGGGGCTTCAGCCGACGGCGCGAAGAGGTCCGCGATCTGCGCATCCGGCGGACACGTGAGGATGTTTTTGGTGTAGATGATGTTGTCCAGGGTGCGCTCGCCGCGTTTGGCCGCTGCCACTGCGTCGTCGTCTGTGACGAGCCCCAGCAGCTTGCCGCTGCGGTCGGTGACGAGAACAGCGGACTCCTGGGTGTTCTGCATTTCCCTGATTGCCACGTTCGGTCCCACGGTGTTGTGGACGACGTTCGTGGGCGGGCGCATGACTGACTGCGCGGTGTAGACGCGGGAACGGTCGACGTCCTGAATGAACGACGCGACGTAGTCGTCAGCCGGGTTGGTCAGAATGTCTTCGGCCGTTCCGATCTGGGCGATCCGACCGTTGCGCATAACGGCGATCCGGTCGCCCAGGTACATGGCCTCATTGAGGTCGTGGGTGATGAAGATGATCGTCTTCTTCAGCGTGTGCTGGAGTTCGGCCAGCTGCTGCTGCATTTCGCGACGGATGAGCGGGTCGAGAGCCGAGAACGCTTCGTCCATCAGCAGAATGTCGGTCTCCGCGGCCAGGGCGCGGGCCAGGCCGACGCGCTGCTGCATACCACCGGACAGTTCGGACGGGTACTTGTCCTCCCAGCCCTTCAGACCGACGATCTCAAGCCACTCGTCTGCCTTCTTCAGGCGCTCCGCCTTGTCCATTCCCTGCAGCTCGAGTGAGTAGGCCGCGTTTTCGCGCACCGTGTGGTGCGGCATGAGGGCGAAGTGCTGGAAGACCATCGAAATGTGGTCGCGGCGAACCGCGCGCAGTTCGGTGGCGTTCATCTTCGAGATGTCTTTCCCGGCAATCTCAACGGAGCCGGCGCTTGTGTTCCACAGTCCGTTGAGGGTGCGGATGAGGGTCGATTTACCAGACCCGGAAAGGCCCATGACGACGAAGATCTCACCGCGTTCGACTTCGAAGCTCGCGTCGATGACGGCTGCGGTTCCCAATTCGCGCAGGTCGTCGCGGTCCTCGCCGTTTTCAATGCGGCGAATCACTTCTTTTTCGTTTTGGCCAAAGACTTTGTAGACGTGCGATGCACGGACTAATGCCACTGCGTGGCCACCTTCCGTTTGAGGGTGCACATCCGCGCCGGGTGGCGCGGGAATTGCTGCCGGCGGCCGAAAAAACGGGACAGCGCCGGTATTCCACCTTAAACACAGAGCCTTCTCAGACGGGCTCAAGGGGCGGGTCAGATTCGGCTGGCTTTCTGAGCAAAAGCTGAAACACCCCCTCTGGCCAGGGGTTTTACTGGTTCTCCGTTGTTATTGAAACGTTACGCCAAAATCTGCTCATAGCCGCGGACAGCGGGCATTCTGCCGCTCGATAGAATGCCGGCATGACTGCCGAACAGAAACACCGCATGCGGCGTGCCCGCATGCTCCGCGGTTGTGCCGCGGCGTTCTTTTCGGTGTTCATCGGCCTGGTTTTCCACACGGGAGCAGGCGGTGCGGCCTCTGTCGCAGCGAGCATGTTCGCTTTTCTCGTCGCCGCCTGGCTGGGAATGGTTCTGTCGGTGCTGCGCCTGCGCATCACCTCTGTCATGGCAGTTGCCGCCGCAGGGCAGTGGCTTCTGCACGTCTTCATGACCTTTGCCTCGAGTGCCACGCCTGCGCCGCGTGGCTCAGGGTCCCTGCTGGAAACGTCCGTCCACGCGCTCTGCATGGGGCTTGTGTCCCCCAGCGCGGGAACCGTCACGCCCGCCGCCATGCACCACGCGGACTTTTCCGGTCCGCTCATGCTGGCAGCCCACGCCGCTGCGGTTGTTCTCACGGCCGGCTACGTGCTCTTCGGCGAACGGGCTCTCGAGGCGGTGCTCACCGAAATCGTGGGCCCCGTCGTCTTCGTCTTTCTGTCTGGTGTGCTGCCGCGGGTCCGCCGCGTTCAGCGCCCCGGTGTGTTCCGCACCCGCAGTGCCGGCACCTCGCAAGTCTTCAGCTCGGTGTCGCAGCGCGGCCCGCCCGCTGCTGTCTGACACACACGGGGCTTTCTGGCGAAAGCCCACACCCTGCCGCGCAGGAAAAGACTGCGGGCGGGCACACCCACTATCTTCTGCGGCTGAATGCCGCATCCCCGGGGCTTAAGCCCCCTGTTGTGCACCCGTAAGCGGGTGCGAAAGGACAACCATGAAACTCCGCAAGACCCTTATGGCCGCTCTCGCCGCTGCAACCCTGACACTCGCCGGCTGCGGTGGCGGCGATACTGCAACATCCGCCGCTGACGCACTCAAGATCGACGAACCGTGGGCAAAGGCCGTGCCCCAGGACAAGGGCATGACCGGTGTCTTCGCAACGATTGAGAACGAAGGCAAAGAAACCATCACCATCACCGGTGCTGAATCCGACGTCGCCGGAAAAGTGGAACTGCACGAAACCACCGGCGATGGCAAGGGCGGCATGAGCATGAAGGAAAAGGAAGGCGGCTTTGAACTGGCTGCCGGCGACACGCTCGAGCTCAAGCCCGGCGGCGACCACATCATGCTCATGGACCTCAAGCAGGACATCGAGCCCGGTGAAGAAATCAAGATCACCGTCAAAACATCGGCGGGAGACTTCGACCTGACCGCGCCGGCCCGTGAATTCACCGGCGCTAAGGAAGAGTACGCACCGGATGAGCACGACCACGGTGAGCACATGGACCACGGTGACGACGAAGGCGACGAGGGTCACGACCACAGTGACGATGACCACGAGGACAGCAAGTAACAATGACTGAGATCTCCAGACGCAGACTTCTTGGTGCTTCGGGCATCGGGGCCGGCGCTGGACTCGCAGCGGGCATTGGCGGCACCTATGGCGTCATGGGTGCCGCCGCCCGCGGCGGTGAAGACAGCAAAGGCTTTTCCGGTAAGCAGACCGTTCCGTTCTACGGAGCACACCAGGCCGGGGTGGAAACACCGCCGCAGGCACACGCGGTCTTCCTCGCCGTCGAACTGAAAGACCACGTTGACGCGGCCGCCATGCGCAGGTGGCTGAGGATTCTCAGTGACGACGCCGCCGCACTCACACAGGGCAGGGCACCGCTGGCCGACACGGAACCCGACATGACAGCCCAGCCGGCATCGCTGACGGTGACCTTCGGCTTCGGTCGCAAAGTCGTGGAACTCGCCGGTGCCGACAAGGTGCCGGCGTGGCTGAAACCGCTGCCGGACTACTCAATTGACCGTCTGCGCCCCGAACTGTGCGGCGGCGATCTGCTCATGCAGATCTGCTCAGACGACCCGCTGACCCTGGCCCACGCATCGCGCATGCTCATGAAGGATTCACGAGCGTTCTCAGAAATCGCCTGGGCCAAGGAGTCATTCCGCCGTGCTTACGGCACCGACCCGAAGGGCACCACGGTGCGCAACCCGTTCGGCCAGGTGGACGGAACCGTCAACCCCGAAATCGACACCGATGACTTCGCCGCCCTCGTGTGGGGTGACCCCAACGCGCCCGCAAGGCCTGGCGCCTCGGATCGGAAGGAAGTCGAGTCACCGCGCGGAAAAGCGCCGGCCGACCTCGGCTCGGCACATCCTGACTGGATGGCCGGCGGTACAACCCTCGTCCTGCGCGACATCGCAATGGACCTCGAAAGCTGGGACCTGGCGGACGAACCGGCCCGCGACTTCTCCGTCGGCCGCCGCATGAAGGACGGTTCCCCGCTCACGGGTGAGCACGAACACGACATCCCGGACCTCGAAGCCGTCGGCAGCGATGGCTTCAAGAAGATCTCTCCGGCCAGCCACGTGGCGCGTTCGCGCAACGACAAAAAGCCCGAAGAGCAGATCTTCCGCCGCGTGTACTCCTACCAGTCGCTGACCAAGGGCCCCATCCGGGACGACGTTGAAGGAGTCCGCCAGATCAACGATGCGGGGCTGATGTTCGCCAGCTACCAGGCGGACATCGAACGGCAGTACAAGCCGATCCAGCAGCGCCTGGCAGAGGGTGACCTCCTCAACGAATGGACGTTCCCAATCGGTTCGACCGTGTGGGCGATTCCGCCCGGAGCATCTGAGGGCGGGTACATCGGCGAGACTCTGTTCGGATGATTGCCTAAGCTGAGATCATGCTCAGCCTTCCGTTCATCGCCAGCACCCCGCAGAACATCAAACGGCCCAAGGTCATCGTGCCGTTTGCACCGCGAACCCTTGATGAAGCTCGCGCGGCGGGAGAGTGGGCGGCGCGCGCCCGAAAAGCGGGTGCAGATGCCATGGAATGGCGCGTTGACGCGCTGGCCGACAGTGTTGATCTGCTCGATGCTGATGGGCCGGCTGCTCAGGCGCTTGAGGAGGCCCAGCTGGCCATTCAAGACCAGCGGGAACTTCCCGTGCTGATTACGGTGCGGACCGCAGCCGAAGGCGGACAGGCTGATCTTGACGACGCCGCCTACGCGAAGGTCGTCTCCGGTCTCATCCGCCGCACCCAGCTGACCCCGCCCCTGGGCACGCAGCCGCGCATTGCAGTTGATGTCGAAGTTGATCGCGAACCGGCAGCCCAGCTGTGCAAGCAGGCGGGAGAGCTCGGCGTTCCCGTTGTCGCTTCCCACCACGACTTCGATCGCACCCCGGACACCAGAATCCTGCTGGCAAAGATCCGCGACATGCTCCTCATGGGAGCGGATGCAGCGAAGATCGCCGTCATGCCGAAAGAGCCGAGCGATGTTTCACGGCTCCTGGAGGCCTGCGCGTCTGCTGTTGAAGTGGCCGAGGTGCCGGTCATCGCCATCTCGATGGGCCCCCTGGGGCGCTCCACCCGCGTGTTCGGAGGGGACTTCGGTTCGGCTGCCACTTTCGCCACACTGGGTGACGAACCGACCGCACCCGGTCAGATCCCCGTCGAAAAGCTGCGCTCCGTCTGGACTGAACTGTACTGACCAAACCGGGCCGGCACCTCGGCAGGGGACCTGGCGAACAGGTGGCGACTGAGCCACCCGGCCCCGTTTCGACACACCCGTTAGCCGGAATCTGCGCTTTAGCCGTTTGGAAACTCCCGTTAGCAACAGAAACTCCCGAAAAGCAGTACTGCTAACGGGAGTTTTTGTTGCTAAAGCGTGGCTGGCTGCTGCGGAAGCGCCGAGGTGTCAGGTTGGGCTGGCTGCTGGAGGAGGGGGCGGTGGCCGGGATCTGCGCTTTAGGCACGAATCCACCCGTTAGTCGCAAGGGGACTCCCGTTAGCCGAGATCTGCGCTTTAGCAGTAACTGCTAACGGGAGTTTTTGTTGCTAAAGCGTGGCTGGCTGCTGGGGAAGCGCCGAGGTGTCAGGTTGGGCTGGCTGCTGGAGGAGTGGCCGGTGGCCGAGATCTGCGCTTTAGGCACGAATCCACCCGTTAGTCGCAAGGGGACACCCGGTAGCCGGGATCTGCGCTTTAGCCGTTAGGAAACTCCCGTTAGCAACAGAAACTCCCGAAAAGCAGTACTGCTAACGGGCGTTTTTGTTGCTAAAGCGTGGCTGGCTGCTGGGGAAGCGCCGAAGTGCCAGGTTGGGCTGGCTGCTGGAGGAGTGGCCGGTGGCCGAGATCTGCGCTTTAGGCACGAATCCACCCGTTAGTCGCAAGGGGACACCCGTTAGCCGGGATCTGCGCTTTAGCCGTTAGGAAACTCCCGTTAGCAACAGAAACTCCCGAAAAGCAGTACTGCTAACGGGAGTTTTTGTTGCTAAGCGGTGTGTGGGTGCAGAAAAGGGGCCGAGGTGCCGGGCGCGGGTGTGTGGGTGCAGGCAAGGGGCCGAGGTGCCGGGCAGCTGGCTGGCAGACTGTCGAGGGCCGGGGCGGACAACGTGAAGGGGCGCCGCCGAAAATCGGCGGCGCCCCTTCAGACGTCAGTCAGTCGATCAGACCTCAGCGGGTTCCGGTGCGGATTCCGCTCCGCCCTGACCGCGCTTCACGCCGGCCAGCAGCATCTGCGCGACATCCAGAACTTCGACGCCCTCGGAGGCGTTGCCCTCAGACTGTTCGGCGGTCAGACCGTCAGACAGCATGACGCGGCAGAACGGGCAGCCAACCGCAATCTGTTCGGCGCCGGTGGCGACGGCTTCCTTCGTGCGGTTGACGTTGATGCGCGAACCGATGGTCTCTTCCATCCACATGCGCGCACCGCCGGCACCACAGCAGAAGCTCGTTTCCTTCGAGCGCTCCATTTCGCGGTACTCCACGCCGGGCAGCGAGCCGATGAGCTCACGCGGCGGTTCGTAGATCTGGTTGTGGCGGCCCAGGTAGCAGGGGTCGTGGTACGTGACCGGGGTCTGCACCTGCTCACCTTCGGCCGGAGCGACCGGGGTGAGCTTGCCTTCGCGGACGAGCTTGTTGAGCAGCTGCGTGTGGTGGACGACTTCGAACTTGCCGTCCAGCTGCGGGTATTCGTTCGCGATCGTGTTGAAGCAGTGCGCACAGGTCACGACGATCTTGCGCGCCTTCATTTCGTTGAGCACCTCGACATTGGCCTGAGCCAGCATCTGGTAGAGGAACTCGTTGCCCGCACGGCGAGCGGGGTCACCCGTGCACGACTCGCCATCGCCGAGGACGGCAAAGTCGACACCTGCCATGTTGAGAAGCTCCGCAGTTGCCTGCGTGGTCTTCTTGGCGCGGTCTTCGAAAGCACCGGCACAGCCGACCCAGAAGAGGTACTCGACTTCGCCGAGGTCCTCGATGTCCGCACCGACCTGCTTGACTTCGAAGTCGAGGTCCTTGGCCCACTCGAGGCGCTTGCGCTGGGACATGCCCCACGGGTTCTGCTTGTTTTCGAGGTTCTTGAACAGACCGCCGAGCTCGGTGGGGAACGCCGATTCGATGAGCACCTGGTAGCGGCGCATGTCGACGAAGTGGTCGACGTGCTCGATGTCCACCGGACACTGCTCAACGCAGGCACCGCACGTGGTGCACGACCACAGGGCGTCGGGGTCGATGACGCCTAGCTCTGCGAGCTCTTCGACATCCTGTGCGCCGACGAGCGGGCGGACGGCCTCAGCCTGTGCGGCCTCCGACAGGGTGCCCAGAAGGTCGAGGTTTTCGTGCGGGTCGGAAATGCCCTCGTAGGCGTCCATTTCCTTCTGCCACGCGCGCTTGGCCTTCTTGTCGGCATCGTCGGCAAGAGGTGCCGGCGGCTGTGCTTCGGCCTGCGCTTTCTGCGCTGCTTCCAGCCATGGCGACTTGGCCGCAGCGTGGTTGCGCAGATTGATCATCATGAGCTTGGGGCTCAGCGGCTTTTCCGTGTTCCAGGCCGGGCACTGGCTCTGGCAGCGACCACACTCGGTACAGGTGGAGAAGTCCAGCAGGCCCTTCCAGGTGAAGTCTTCGACCTTGCCGACGCCCATCGTGGTGGAGTCGTCCATTGCGTCGGGGTCAGAGAAGTCGAGCTCTTCGCCGTCGGACACCATCGGCTGGAGGGCGCCGAGTGAGGTGCGGCCGTTTGCGTGGCGCTTGAACCAGATGTTGAAGAACGCGAGGAAGCGGTGCCAGGCAACACCCATCGTGGGGGTGAGGGCGACGGTGACCATCCAGGCGTAGGAGATGAGGATCTTCGCCAGCGCGATCGCGACGATGAGGCCGGACACGACCGGAATCGACAGGCCGGAGAAGATTTCGCCGATCCAGAAGGTCAGCGGGAAGTGCAGGATGAGGTTTGCCTGGCCCTCGTGGCCCTGCAGCACGTATTCGAGGCCGCGCAGCAGTGCAATGCACAGGCAGACGCCCAGAATGGTGAACTCAACGTAGTAGGCCTGCCAGAAGTTCGAGCCGTAGAAACGCGACTTGCGCTGCGTGTCGAGTGTTTCGCCCTTGGGCTTCTTGGCTTGGCGAATGGCGATCAGCACGATGATGCCGATCAGGCCGGCCATCGCGAACAGCTCTGTGATCCATTCGTAGGGCACGAAGTGGCCGATCAGCGGCAGGGTTGCAGCCGGGTTGAACAGCTGCATGGTGGCCTGGGCGAGCGTGAGCGTGAGCACGCCGAAGGAGATCATGGTGAACCAGTGGGCGATTGCCACAACGGGCAGACGCGCCATCCGGGTGTGACCCAGGAACTCCTTGACGAGGGTGCCGGTGCGTGCGCCGGCGTCGTTTGTGCGCTCACCGGCGCGCGTGGGTGCGCCGAGCTTGAAGAACTGGACGAACTTGCCGATCCGCATCAGGAACATCGTCCAGCCGACGATGGTCGCAGCAACGCCGATGACGGCTGCGACGATCTGCAGGGCTGTCATGTGTGTTTTACCTCCGGGCGGCCCTTTCGCAAGGGCACTGAAAATCCATCAGAAAGATGGGCAGAAAAAGGTGCTCAGTTGGATTCCGCAACAGCTTCGTTGCCGAATTGGCTGCGGATTGCCTGAGCGGCATAGCGCTGAACGACGATCTGGGCGATGGCCACACCGACACCCGAAACGATGGTCCAGGCGATGACTTCGGCCATGTCCGTGTCGGTGTCATTGGGATCGTTCGGAGCGGGACGGCCAAGCGATTTCTCCCATGCCAGGCTGATTGCTTTACGTGCGGCAACAGCGGCGAGTGCGCCTCCGCCGAGGCCGATGACCTTCCACGCGAGTTTGCCCATGATGTCTCCTCAGATCAGTGTGGACCTCTGTGTGTTTTCAGTCTCACCAGGATACGACACAGACAGTTCACAGTGCGGTTTTGAGCTTCTGCCAGGGATGGTATCCCGACGCACTGACACATGCCGAAACCACAGTCAGTCGATCAGCGCCACAGCGCCGCACGCTCACCCGGCAGCAGAATCACCCGGCAACAGACCCGAACAGCAGACCCAGCGCGTAGGTGATGGCGGCTGCACCCAGGCCGATTGCCAACTGGCGAAGAGCGCGCGGCAGCGGGGCTTTGCCGGAGAGCACGCCGACGACACCTCCCGTGAACAGCAGCGCCATGCTCACCAGCACGGCCGCGATCAGCAGCGGCAGGGTGCCGTCGAGTCCGAAGAAGTAGGGAACGATCGGGATGACGGCACCAGCGCTGAAGAACAGGAACGAGCTCACGGCCGCTCCGAGACCAGACCCGGTGCCTTCGTGTTTGACCCGCGCAATCGAGTTCGGCAGGAAAGTGGCGCCACGGGGAGTGCGCGCCCTGCCGATGGCGGTGCGGGCAGCGAGCTCCGCCTCGTCCTCCTCCATGCCGCGGGCCTGGAAGACCAAGGCGAGCTCATTGGCGTTGATGTCGAGGTCCTGCAGGATCGTGTCAGCATCGGGTTCGGGGTTCGAGGCGTCGATCAGCTCGTGCTGGGAGCGCACCGAAATGTATTCCCCGGCACCCATCGACAGGGCACCGGCCAGGAGCCCGGAGATTCCCGTCAGAAGCACCTGTCCGCTGGTCAGACCGGCAGCGCCGACACCCATGACGAGTGCGAGGTTGGAAACAAGGCCGTCGTTGGCGCCGAAGACCGCGGCGCGGAAGTTGCCGGACATGTCAGACCGGCTCTTGGTGGCCAGCGCGCGCACGACTTCCGCGTGGACGCGTTCGTCGGCGGCCATCTGCTCGGTTGCGTACTCATCGACGATGTACGGGGAGCTGCTTTCAGCCTGCTGGGCCAGCGCCAGCACGAAGATCGAGCCGAACATGCGCGCGAACATGGCCAGAATGACCACGCCGAGGTCGGGTCGGCCCGGTTTGTCAGCGTGATGGCCCAGGAGTGTGCGCCAGTGCTGCTGGTGACGACGTTCGGCGTTGGCGATCGCCAAGAGGATTCGGCGTTCGTCGCCGGTCTTCTTCATGGCGAGGCTGCGGTAGACCCGCTCCTCAACGAGTTCGTTCGCCAGGTAGCGGCGCCACTGCCTGATGAGGCGCGGGTCGTCAGTCGCGGGAGTCGCAGGAGAATTCTGTTCCACACCGGCAATCGTAGGAGAGCGCTGTGCCGCAGTTTTTCTTAGCGCGGCTTAACCTCGCGAGTGCCGGCGGTTCTGAGGTTCCGCCGATTGCGGGTGCCCGGACAGTTTCATACTTTCGGCTGATGTCCGCACTCAGGGTGGCCTGGAAAACTGGAAGTATCATCGCTCGGTCTGGCTTCTGTTCTGGCCAGGGCGTACGAGCACTGCACACAAGGAAAAGGTCAATGTCACCCAAGAGGCTGTTTTCGATTCTCGCCATTGCCGAGGCGGTCACGTGGACCATGCTGATCATCGGCATGGTGCTCAAGTACGGCACCCAGACCACTGAACTGGGCGTGCGGATCGGCGGAGGCGTCCACGGTTTTGTGTTCCTCGCCTACTGCGTTGTCACGGTTCTCGTGGCGACTTCGGAGCGTTGGGGCAAGGCTCGCGGTCTGCTGGGGCTCGGTTCGGCCATCATTCCCTACGCCACCATCCCGTTTGAGATTTGGGCGCGCCGCAAGGGTCTGCTGCCCGAAAGCTGGAGCCTGGGTGAGCAGCGGCAGCCGGCCAATCCGTTTGAGCGGCTGTGCCTGTGGGCTCTGAAGAACCCGGTGCTGGCTGTCATCGTGGGCATTGTGCTGGTTTCGGCTCTGTTCGCCTTCCTGTTGTTCTTGGGTCCGCCGGTCCCGCAGAGCTGACTGCGGGCCCGATTGTCGGGCAGACTGTCGGACTGAGCGCACGAGGTGGAGCCCGGTTCGGGCTGGTTGAATGCCCGGGTTTGTGGTTGGCTTGATCTATGGGAGACGCAGTATCACGGGAGCGCTACACCCCGCGTGAGCGAACTGACTACCGTCGTGAGCTCAACGACGACCTAGAGACCTTTGACGCCTATCTGCAGCAGGCGGAGTTCGTCAGCCGCGGCACTATAGGCATGGAGCTTGAGCTCAACCTGGTCGATGAGCAGATGGCGCCGGCTCCTGTAAACCTCGATGTTCTCAAGACTCTTGACGATGCTGATTTCCAAAGTGAGATCGGATCGTTCAACTTCGAAATGAACCATCCGGTTCTCTCGGTTGAGGGCGATGGTCTGCGGGAACTTGAGGACGGTTTGCGCGAACGCCTCGATCGCGCCGCCGCTGCCGCCGTACAGCACAACTCTTCGGTCGCGATGATAGGCACTCTGCCGACGCTGACCGAGCAGTTCTTGGAAAGCCCCGAGTGGATCACTCCGGAGAATCGCTATAAAGCACTGAGCAACGCTGTCATGGACAGTCGCGGCGAACTGGTCACGATCGACCTTGCGGACCGCGAAGTGCTCAACCACGATTTCGAAGACATTGCCCCGGAGTCTTCGTGCACCTCTATGCAGCTTCACCTGCAGGTTTCGCCGGAGCGCTTTGCTGAGGCGTGGAACGCTTCGCAGGCGATTGCCGGTGTGCAGGCGGCACTGAGCGCGAACTCACCGCTGTTCTTGGGCCGGAAGGTGTGGCACGAAAGCCGCATCCCGGTGTTCGCCCAGGCAATTGAAACCCGTCCGCCGGAACTCATCGCCCAGGGTGTGCGGCCGCGCGTGTGGTTCGGCGAACGCTGGATCACCAGCATCTTCGACCTGTTCGAAGAAAATGTCCGCTACTTCCCGGCTCTTCTGCCGGAATCGCGCGAAGAATCGGGTTCGCCGATTATGCGCGGCGAAGCTCCCGCCCTGCACTACCTCAATCTGCACAACGGAACGGTGTGGCGCTGGAACAGGCCCATCTACGCACCAAGTTCTGACGGCTTGGCGCACGTGCGCGTAGAGAACCGTCTGCTTCCGGCCGGTCCGACCGTGGTCGACATGGTTGCGGATGCCGCGCTGTACTACGGTCTGGTCAAGTTCTTGGGAGAACAGACCCGCCCCGTGTGGTCGCGCCTTCCCTTTAAGACGGCAGAGAAGAACTTCATGACGGCTGCGCGCTCTGGGCTCTACGCCCGGCAGGAATGGCCGACTCTCGGTGCAATTGACGTTGCCAAGCTTGTGCACGAGCATCTGGTGCCGCAGGCACGTCGCGGTCTCGAGAAGCTGGGCGTGAACGAAAAGCTCATCGACCGCTATATGGGAATCATCGACGGTCGAGCTGTTGGTCGGCAGAACGGTGCGCTGTGGCAGCTGCGAACTTTGAGCAACATCAGGCCGAAGAAAGCTGCGCCCGGCAGCCCCGAACGTCAGAAAGCTTTGGCGCTTATGCTCGAGCAGTACATGGAGAACCAGGCAAAAGGTGAGCCAGTCCACACATGGAAGATCGGCGAATAAGCCGTACTGCACCTCGGTGCGAGTCCGCTTGTTCCGCGAGAACTCGCGGAATTTGAGCCGTAGAAAAATATTTTCGCCGCGGAGTTGCATCCTGCTCTGAAGTGTGTGTAAAGTAGTCCTCGTTGCTCGGACGGAAAACACCGAAGCGAGCGGGCCCCAGGCCGAAGATCAGATCTTCCAAATGGCGCGGCCCCGCTTCCACTGGAACCGAAGTTCTAGCAGCAGAATCAATCTGATTCGCATAGTCCGTTAGGGCTGTGAACTTTCACCTTTGATGAAGTGCTCACGGTTGTGGGTGTGGATTTTTTTGTGTGTCTGTTCTTTGTCAACTCAATAGCGTGTTTGTTTGTTTCGTGGTGCCAGATTTTTTGTTTCTGGCCATGGAATTTTTTGATTTGTAGCAGGATGATGCTGGCAGCACTTGGTGTTGTTGGTGTTGTTTTTGTTCTTGTCAGTTTTCTTTTGGTTGGGATCTTATCTTTCTTTTTGTTTTTAGTGGAGAGTTTGATCCTGGCTCAGGACGAACGCTGGCGGCGTGCTTAACACATGCAAGTCGAACGCTGAAGCTTGGTGCTTGCACTGGGTGGATGAGTGGCGAACACT
>NZ_LQQC01000002.1 GCF_001584615.1 Brevibacterium ravenspurgense
GGCGCCTCGAGCACCTGCGCGGTATCGGGTTGGGGTTTAGGAACTTCGGCCACTACGTGCTGCGCTGTCTTCTCCACTCCGGGCAGCTATCAGCCCGGGTCAACGCACTCTAGAACCGGAAGAGCCGGTAATCGGCGGCACACTGCCCAAGCCTGCCCTCACGATCACCCGCGCCGCACAAGAGGGCCGCGAGGGCGAGGCTGCGGCAGAATCGGAGCGGCTCGAATCCTTGTGGGGATTGTTCGCCGAGTTTGGGGGCAGTCTGCGTGTGACCGCCGCGATCGCCGAGCACCTCGGTTGGGTGCAGCACGGGTGCCTGCCGTTGCCAATACAGGGCCTTGCCGAGGCTCAGCGCGCCCGTGTCGTGCAAGTGGTGGACGAGCTCGGTCTTGCCTGACCAGCTGAATCTCCCCATGCGTACGGGTGCCCGGGTGGGCGGCACCTCGTCAGCTAAATCCCAACAAAAAATCCCGGAACATCGAGTGAACGATGTCCCGGGACTTCACAGCTGTGCGCGAGAGGGGACTTGAACCCCTACGTCCGAAGACACTGGAACCTAAATCCAGCGCGTCTGCCAATTCCGCCACTCGCGCGGGCGAACCCAGCATACAAGACCCTGACCTTGGTCAGTGGGGCTCGAGGTGGGTTCGCGGGATTGGGGCGAGGTGCCGAGGTGGCTTGCTGCCGAGGTGGGGAAGCGGTTCGGGTGTTGTCGGCTGGTCAGTTGATGTCGAGTTCGCGGCGCAGGCGCTCCACGTGGCCCTTGGCGCGCACGTTGTACTGGGCGACCTTCACAACACCTTCTTCATCCAACACGATCGTGGAGCGGATCACGCCCTGGACGATCTTGCCGTAGTTCTTCTTTTCACCGAACGCACCCCATTCAGTCATAACCTGCTTGTCCGGGTCAGACAGCAGCTGGAAGTTCAGGCCTTCCTTTTCCACAAACTGGGCGAGCTTTTCCGGTTTGTCCGGTGAAACGCCCAACACGGTGTAGCCGGCAGACTTCAGCGATGACAGGCTGTCACGGAAATCGCATGCCTGCGTGGTGCAGCCGGGTGTCATGGCGCGCGGGTAGAAGTAGACGATGACGGGCTTGCCGCGCAGGTCAGACAGGGTGACGTCCTCACCCGTGTGATCAGTCAGAGTGAAATCTGGGGCGGTGTCGCCGATCTCCAGGCGGGTCATTGCATTCCCTTCGTTAGGAGGCCTTGTTCTGCGTCTCATTCTGCCACCTGCCTTGCCACCTGCCGCCTGGTGTCAGCCGGTCACGGTAAGCTCGGGGGAGTAAGCAGACTTCCGAAGAAAAGGAATGCGCGTGAGCAACGTCTACACCTCGGACATCACTGTCGACAACGCTTCGAAGGCACAGCTCGAAGAATCCATCCGCCTGCGCGAACAGCGCCTGGCTGCCAACATCGACACCCTCATCGGCGAAGTCCACCCCAAGGCCATTGCCGCTCGCGCAACCGGCCGGGTCAAGGGAGCTGCCGTCAACTCGGACGGTTCAGTCCGCGCTGACACCGCCGCACTCGTCGGCGGCCTTGTTCTCAGCGCTGCAGCGATCGTGGCTCTGGGCATTGTGCGCAGCCAGCGCAAGTACTGATCAGGCACTGATCGGCAAGTATTCGCTGTATGTCTGAAGCGTCGCGTACTCGGCCGGCGGCAGAAACCGCCGGCGAGCTTCCCATCCGCATGCTCCACGACCGTCTGCTGGTGCAGCCGGACAAAGAGGCGGGAGAGCGCAAGTCCTCTGCTGGCATTGTCATCCCCGCAACTGCGGCCATGGGCAAGCGGCTGGCATGGGGCACGGTGGTGGCCACCGGCCCGAATGTGCGCCAGGTCAGCCTGCACGACACAATCCTGTTCGACCCAGAAGACCGCGCCGAGGTCGAACTCGACGGATCCCTGTACACGCTTCTGCGTGAACGCGATATCCACGCGATCTCGCAGACCGCGGGCGAGGGCAGCACCGGCCTGTACCTGTAGCCGCTAGGGCGGCTGCTGGTTTGGCGTCGGGGCTGCCCTCCCTGATCGCACGAGGCGCCGCTCAGCTCGGTCTTGTGCGGTTGGTCACAAAGGCCGGATTTGGGTTGATTTCGATTTCCCACCGCCGCAGGAAGCGTGTATAGTAGTTTCTCGTTGCGCACCTCTAGCTCAATTGGTAGAGCAACTGACTCTTAATCAGTGGGTTCCGGGTTCGAGTCCCGGGGGGTGTACGAATCACCAAGACCGCCGTCCAGCATCGCTGGGCGGCGGTTTCTTTCGTTTGAGGCCTATGCGTTCCCGCCTCATCGATCGTTGCGAGGGGCTGTATTTCATGCGCAGGGTTGACTGGTCGACTGCGGCACGACTATTGTGGTCGTATCAACCTCAGCCGTTGACCCTCCACCGATAAGGAGAGTGCCGACGACTGAGGTTTTCGCGTATGCAGTGGAGGCCGCAAATGCACAGGGCGAGAGATTACAGAATGCCGCTTCGTGAAATCACGACAGCTGCGCTTGTCGACGGAGGCTTCTACCGTAAGCGAGCAGCCGCCCTGCTCGAAATACTGATACCGTAACTACCTCACCGCACCGCTCCTGCAACAAAGGCACTGGCCTGCAGGTGCGTAATGCTCGAGAGAACAGTAACCCCACAGAGCGCAGGGTGTGGGGTTGCTTTTGTTTACGGAAACGAGGGGCAGCTAAGTCCCTACTGTGGGGAGGGCGGTCCGATGTCAGAGTTTGATGACGTCAATAGGTACCTCGAGTCGATGTATCGCGTCTTTTATTCGCTGCTTGCGATTGCTGACGAATCACGTGGACGTGAGCCCAGGCGAGTTTATACGCCGTTCGAACAAGAGCCGTCTCTATTCTTTGACGATGCTTATAGTGCAGTTGTCGATGCTGGCGTGATTATTGAAGATGACGAACTGCTGGCAGAAGCAGTAGCGATCGGGAACGAGTTCCTTGAGGTGCTTGAGGAAGAAGGTACCGAGGAAGACAGGTTCAACTTCAGCTATTACTTCGACCCGTTTGTTGAGTTGCACCGAAAAGCAGGCAAACTCGTCTAACCATTACCAATAACTGCAAACGTACAAGCGGTGGAGCAGACGGTCGTTGACATTCACCGCGCGACAATGATCGTAGAAGGCCCGAAGCCAGGCGTAAAAGAATTCTTTAGGAGACACCAGTCTGGCGGCATGAAGGTAAACTTGTTGACTCGAGATCGTGGGCTGACCGAAGTATCGGAGGGGTGAACAATGTCTTACGTTGCACTCATAGAGGTCGATATGCCAGTCGGCAAATTCTGGGATCAGATCAGAACCAACCAGCGAGTTCAGCCTGTCCGCGAAGAACGCGACTCATGTACCGCGAAGCTGAATACAGGTGAATACTTCACAGTCGTCAAGGACGATTCCAATGAAGTGGCAGTCGTCGTAAACCTTCCGTATGACGGCGAAGACGAGGAACTCTACTTGCGTCGTCTTACCGAAAACACATTGAAGGTATTCGAGATGATCGTCTCAACAATTGACGCGGATGCTGAAGCAAGCATCCCAGAATTCGATGAATTGATCGCTGAGCGGAAGCAACCATCGCGGGCCGCGCTCTGATCGCATAGATAATTTTTTAATCCTCTACAACAGATTCCCATGTGCAGCAGCTCTCATCGAAAGATGGGAGCTGCTGTTATTCCGCTTGGAGTTTTTGCATGCTTTTCAGTGCTGGACTGGGCGAGAAGTGACAAGCATCGAGGCCCTGTGGGTTAAGCAGTGGCTTCATTGACGAAAGGATGCAGTGCTTCATGACGACTTCTAAGCAGTGGGTGCTGGCCTCCCGCCCCACAGGCACACCGACCATGGACAACTTCCGCCTCGAAGAAGTTGAGCTTCCCGAGCTCTCCGACGGGCAGATCCTCGTAGAGAACAAGGTCAACACGGTTGACCCCTACATGCGCGGCCGGATGAACGACGTGAAGTCCTACATTCCGCCTTTCGAAATCGACAAGCCGATGACCGGTGGCGCTGTCGGTATCGTCCGCGAATCCCGCTCTGAGAAGTTCAAAGTGGGTGACGCCGTCAGCCACTCGTTGGGTTGGCAGGATGTCGCCGTCGTCGATGAGTCGTCCGCCAAGCCCGTCGATCTCGACATGGCGCCCGCGCACGCCTACCTGGGCATCCTCGGCCTGACCGGTCTGACCGCCTACGTTGGGCTGACCCGCATTGCCGAAATCAAGGAAGGCGATGTCGTTTTCGTTTCCGGCGCGGCAGGCGCAGTCGGCTCGGCTGTTGGTCAGTTCGCACACCAGCTCGGCGCATCGAAGGTGATCGGATCCGCGGGCACCGACGAAAAGGTCGAGCGGCTCAAGGAGCTCGGCTTCGATGCCGCCATCAACTACCGCGAAGGCAATCTTTCCGCGCAGCTCAAAGAAGCCGCGCCCGAAGGCATCGACCTGTACTTCGACAACGTCGGCGGAGAACACCTCGAAGCAGCCATTGCCCGCATGAACGAGTTCGGCCGCGTCGCCATGTGCGGCGCAATCGCTCAGTACAACGACACCGAGAAACCTTCAGGCCCGCGCAACCTCGCACTGGCCATCGGCAAGTGCCTCACTCTGCGTGGATTCGTACTCGGCAAGTATCTGGACGCCGCCCCTGAATTCCAGGAGCGCATGGCTCCGCTTGTCCTCAAGGGTGACATCAAATACGACGTGACCACCCGCCACGGCATCGAAGCCATGCCTGAGGCATTCCTCGAGCTGTTCACCGGCGGCAACACCGGCAAGATGGTCGTTGAGATGTGACCACTGGGATTCGCAGACCGTGGTGAGCTTCGCCACGTAAGCGGTGAGCGTCCCGCCTTGTTGGCAGGACGCTCTTTGCTTGATCAGTCGGAAACGACCTGCGTATTCCCTCCTTTGGTGAACCTCACCGTGCCCAAGGGCGGCAGGTTCCACCCATGAAGGATGTGGCTTAGCGCTCGGCTGGGCGACTGCGCATTCTGCAGACGCTGAAGCCAGGGCCGCCAGGCATCCGCATTGAGCCGAAAATCCGGATAAGGATCGCCGAACCACTGTTTAAAAAGATGGCCGTGCAGGGTTTCCCGCAATTCGCCCTGCTTCCGCGCACTCGTCAGCAGCTCAGCGAGTAAGAAGTACTGGATCGGGCTGAACCCGGCATTGTGCAGTTCTGCGGCCGTGTCCTTCCAGGATTGAGGGACGCGCGTACCGCCTTTGACGACGCTGCCTGCAATGAAATTCATGATGGTCGCCCCTGGGAACGCAGGGCAATGGTCGAGCATGTAGCGAGACCACAGAGGGCGATCAGCTTCAGGGACTTCGCCCCAACCATCCGTTGGGTCGACGTCGTCAGATGTCCCTGTACCGGTGTTGCCACGGTGAGTAGACATGGGAATGTTCCTTACCGGATCCCGTGCGTCTGTGCGACGGGATCCATCGACTTGCATGAACGTTTGCTCATGCCGGTTCTTCCCCTGGGGCACCCCGCTCGATGGAGAGGGTTGCCGTGCAGCCAGCCAGGTACTGAAAGCTGCAACTCTTGAACCTGCTGACAACATACTGGAACTGGAGAAACTTCGGGCGGAAGCGGTAACAAATCGTCATATTTGCATACGCGTCCCAACCTCTCTGTTTGCGGCTAGAATCACGCTCAAACACACGCCGCAAAGTGAAGCAGGGAACCAACCGGAGGCAACCCTATGCAGAACCTGCAGCCGAAACTCACCAGAGCACTGGCCATCAGCCTGGCTCTGATCATGGGACTTGTTCTTGCCGGATGTGGGGGAGTCGCCGCCGGAAAGGCGGACATCAATCTCGACATTGACGAAGATTTGCTTGTCAGCGGCACCTACCAGATGGGTGTTGACCTTGTTCGTCTTGAAAAAGAAAAGTCGATTTTCACATCTGTGCTGAGTGAGAGCGAACTCGATCAACGCGCTGATGGGCTGGTCAGCGACTTACAGAACAGTATCCCGGAAGGGGCGACCGTCGAGAAAGTCAAAACTGGTTCGGAAATCGCGATCATGATCACTCTCGACAAGGTTGTGGCCGAGGACTTCGACATCGACGGTGTGCCTGGTCCCGACATCATGCTGGAAAAAGACGGCGGCGTGATCTCGATGAGTATGGAAAATCCGGTTTCGGCTACGGTTCTGGGAAATCTGGGATTCCCTGTGGACCCGTCAGAAACGGTTACTCAAGCACAGCTGACGCTGGCCTTTCCCGGCGACATTATTGATGCCGAAGGCGGTCGCGTCAACGGCAACACCGTGACCTACGACCTTCGCTCTTACGGGCAGAACACTATCGTTGTCAATGCGGAAGCACCCAGCTTCCCGTGGCTGCTCGTATTCGTCATCATCGGCGTGGTGCTGCTGCTGATCATCGGTGCCGTCGTCATCTTCCTGCTCCTCAAAAAGAAGAACGCTGGGCAGCCTTCCGCGCCAGTAGTCAGCGGCCAGTATCCCTATGACGGGCAGACTTCTGCCTATCCGGGATCCGGGCCTTACACGGGCCAGGTGCAGACTCAGGGGTATCCGGGGCAGCCGCCTCAGGGTTCGGGATCGGTGCCGACGTACCCTCCGCAGGGCTCAGGTCCGATGCCACCGCAAGGGGCAGGCCCGGTGCCGCCTCAACCTTGGCAGAGTCCGCCTCAGGGTTCGGGACCGGTGCCGCCTCAACCTCCGCAACCGCCGCAGGCATAAGCCGTCACACCTGTCGAGGCTGCCAACCTCACCCACAAAAAATTCCCGGGCGCCATATGAACGGTGCCCGGGAATTGACTGGGGTGGCTAACGGGACTTGAACCCGCGACCCCCGCGACCACAACGCGGTGCTCTACCAGCTGAGCTATAGCCACCATCACTGCCGCTTGGACAGCATTGACAATGGTAAGCCACGCTCGGCCGTAAGGCCAAATCGGCTCATGTTTCACTCCGTCGAGCCCAACAGGCGCCTGGCTGAACCCCTGCATTCACACAGCGAACAGTCACGTTCTCACCAGCAGATAAACGAGCCATAACGTTTTCCGTGCAAACTGGGAACTGCAATATGCGCGGCGTAAAATCACTCAGGTGAAACAGCGGGCCACCCACCCGCTGGCAGGTTGGAACCAATCCCCTTTTGACTCCCCAGTAGAAAGCCCGAGGATGAAGCACGCTGACGTCAGCTTTGCTGAGGACAGAACTGTCCTGCTGACGATCGACGGCGCCTCGGAACAGTGCCGCGACCTCGGCGCAGCACTTGCGGCCGTCCGCGACGAAGCGGCAATCGACGATCACCCCATATTCGTGCAGATCACCGACGGTGATTCTTCACATTCCGTGGTCATCGCGGCTGATGGAACAGTGGCAACAAGCGAACTTCCCATAATCCAGCCGCAGAACGCAGTAGAGAACAGAGAAGACCGCACTGTCGAAAGCGCGCAAGAATCAAAAGCTCCCGACCAGGGGAGCGGGCTGGAAAATCAGGCGGACACCTCGGCACCCTTCACAGAATCAGCCGTGCCATACGCCTCGGCTGCGGGATCCCCGGAGGGTGATTCCGCACCCCGGCCAGCAAGGGCAGACGGGCCGGTGGAGGAGCCTGGTGGCACCTCGGAAGAAAACGGCACAAGGCGAGCCGCAAGGCGCCACCGCACCCGGCAGGGCAACGGATCACTGCTGACCCGGCTGCTCTCTGACGAACCAAAACCAACAAGGACCGCACACGAAGACCGCCGCAAACGCAGGCCATCCATGCTGGTGCCGTCAATCGTGTTGGCTGTCATGCTGATCGTGGTCATCGTTCTGTGGGTCATCCCATCATTCGTCGGCGCACCCGACGGCGGGCTGGAAGAAACCTCAGCAAATGTCTCCGGTGGAGCCGAACAGCCCAAACTGAGCCTCAAAAAATCAGACAGCGTCGTTCCCGGATTCAAGAATGAACCTGCGTGGGAACTCCCTGTCGACCCTGCGGCATCAGTCAGTGCATCCGAACGCGGAATCGTCGTAGTCAAAAACCAAACCGTCGACATCTACGACCCGGCAACCGGCCGCAAACGCACAAACATCACCATGGACGGCGACATCCAGATTGCCGCCGACACCAAAATCAACAACCGCCCAGCCCTCCTGCTGCGCTCAGGTGATACCGCAGAAGTCCTCTTCGACGGTGAAGACAAAACCCACAAGTACGAACTTCCCAAGAACGCCGAAATCTCGCTGGCCGGAACATCACCCATGATCGTTGCTGACGACAAGCTCTACCACTTCCACGATGACAAAGTGCACCCCGTTGTGGGCATCGAATCCGGCTTCACCCCCATGGGGCTCGACGGTCGGAAAATCATCACCGCCGCCTTCGACGGCGACGTCGCAGTATCCGACACCGACACTGGCCTGACGGAGAAGTTCTCACTCGAAAAACCCGGCCGAAACCTGGTCATCCTCAAATGGGTGACAGCCGGACACGGCAAAATCGTCACCGTGTGGGGCGAAAGCGGGACCGAACTCGAATCCGACGCCTCTGTGCAGGTCGTAGTCAGCGACACCAGCCAAGGCAAGATCGTGTCAACGGTCGAAGCTCAGGCGAACCGAATCTCCGAAGCCAAATGGGAACGGGGGCAGGGCTTCCACCTGGCAGTATTCGGTCCCTACCTCTTCGACATGAAGACCGGCCTGCTGGTACGTGACGAGGCAGGCGAAAATGTGCGCTTCGGGGAACCCCGCGGCACATACACGCCCGCAGTGGTCGAAGGCAGCCCCGCAATCGTCGCAGGTGACGCCGCCTACGAAACCAGCAACAACCTCATGGCCGTCGATTCGGACGGCGAATACGCGGTCGTCCGCAGCGAATCCGATACAATCAGAGGCTACGCACAAGCACACGAAGGGTAATAACGGGCGTTGCGCCGTACTTCGGTCAGACGTTCCGAGCGGCTGAGCATGCATATTTGAGCACGTACAACGCTGATGCACACACCGGAAGGCAGCATGAGAATCACGTTCAAGCGCCCGGCGATAGCCGTCGCGCTGTGCTGTTTTGCCGCCACCGGCCTGCTGTTCACAATCGCCATCCCGGCAGCCTCGCAGCCGGAAAACGATCCCACCGCGACTTCAACAGCCTCAGACACCCCGTACGAACCCACTGATCCTGACGGCAACGACGGTGGGAGCGAACCTGCACAGTCGTCTGAGCCCACCGATGCGCTGCACACTTCACCCACGGGCGGGCCAAGCGGCAAACCGTCACAGGGCTCGACGACGCAGCCGACTGGCGAACCTACTGACCGACCCACTGGCGATCCGAGCGACGAACCGACCGGTACTCCTACTCCGACGGACACGCCAACCGAAAAGCCGAAGCCCACGTCGAAACCCACTCAGAAGCCAACTGAGAAACCAGACCCGGAGCAGCCGGACGAACCCGAGGATCCTCCAGCCGACAACCCCCGTCTGCCGAATACAGGTCCCCAGGACAGCACGCCGCTGCCTCCCGACGGTCGCGTCAACAGTGACGGCTCCGGTCGGCAGGGCGGCTATCCGGACACCGGCAACGGCGGCACGAACTGGGTTCCGCAGAGCCCGGGTGCAGGTTCTGGCGGCTATGCCGAACAGAACCGCGGTGCGGTCAACGACCCCGTTCCCACCCCCGAAGCTGAACAGGCCGAGTCCTCCGAAGACGGCAGCCGCAACTCCGCGCTGAAAGGCAGCCAGGCTGGCGTGGACAATGCTGAAGCTCGCAGCAGTAGCCTGCTGTGGGGTGGCCTGACAATCCTCGTGGGCTTGGCTGTCATTGTGGCGGCGTGGCTGTTCCTGCGCCGCTCACAGAAAGACCAGAAGCAGCGCGGCTGAGTGCGGCATCTGCCGCGCAATTACGAGGTGGAGCACCAAATCCCGGGGTCTCGGCACCCGGGAGCCCCGGCACATCGGCACCGGATCTTCAGAACAGCGGGCGGTCTGGCGTGTGCCCCTCAAGTTCCAACAGCATCCGCTTGCGCTCAAGCCCGCCGGCATAGCCGACCAAACCGCCGTCGGCGCCCATCACCCTGTGACACGGCACGATGATGCTGATGGGATTGTGCCCCACAGCGCCGCCAACAGCCTGTGCCATGCCCGGTTTGCCCAGCCGCCGGGCAATCTGCCCGTACGTGGTCAGTTCGCCAAACGGAATGTCCAGCAGCAGCTGCCAAATGCGCTTCTGACTGTCGGTGCCGTGCAGGGCAATAGGAACATCGAAAGTCTGCCGCTGCCCGGCAAAGTACTCACGCAGCTGCTCAAGTGCCAGTCCGATGACCGGATCACCAGCTGCCGAGGCGGAGCTGAGCTCCCGCCCGAAAACTTCCGGTTCGGGACTGTGCTTGATGGGCACGTGATAGACGCCCACCAGCTGATCGTCGTGCGCGATGACAACGGTGGGTCCCGTCGGCAGAATCACATGGGCGTGACGGGCTGAGCACATAGGGTCAGCGGCCGTCGTTTTCTATGTCCATGCGCTGCAGGCTGATCTGACGTGCCGAAGGTTCGACGTTCGACTTCACAACCGTCTTTTCGGTGACCTCGAAGTTTTCGCGATATTTGCCGAACAGCAGCCGGCCTTGAGAGACGAGCGCTGTTGAGGAATTGAAGATCATGAGCGTAAAGGGGAACAACAGCCACTGAGCAAGCATCGACACTGAGCGCAGTCGTGAATAGCGCACAGGCCTGGGTGGGAGCAGGTTCACGAACACCAGCAGCGATGTGAGCAGCATGATCATGGCCACCTGCTGGATGGCGCCGACCAAAAACGGCATGTTGCTGGTGAATTCCGGTGCGTTTTCGCCGGTGGCACGCAGAACCAGGAACGGCACCCAACCGCCTACGGCGATGATGAGTGAAACACTGGCAAGCGTGACGTGGCTTTCCAACAGCAGGATGAACTGACACAGCGTGCGGAAGAACTTGGGCTTCGAATTGGCCCAGCCTTTAACGGCGTACGGAACGTCAGATGCTCCGTAGGACCAGCGGGACAGCTGTTTGAACTGCGCTTTGATCGACTGGCCCAGGTTCCCCGCCAACACCGCGTCCTGATAAATGGGCACGTGCACCGGGATCACCCGGTAGTTGCCATCGAAATGGAAGTACGACCGCCAGAACTGGTGGCCGTCTTCGACGATGGTGCGCGTGGACCAGAAGTCCATGTCGATAAGGGCATCGAGCGGCTGCGAATGTGATGCGAAGTTCCGCAGCGAAAACGGCCGGACCGTCTGTGTGAGATTGAAGAAGCAGTTGGCCGATGCGATCACGCGGGTGACCGCGGGGGCATCCCAGATGTTCGACAGGTACAGCGCGATCGGCTGATAGGACGCCCGCTGACGGTCTTCCGCCCGAATGTATTCGTAGGCGACGTAGTCGAAGTAGCTTTCATACGGCTTGTTGTCACAGTCGAGAGTGGTGACCATGACTTCGGCAGGGTCGTAGCCGTTTTCTTCCGCCCACATGGCTGTGCGCCGGCCGGCGTAGGTGATGTTGCCGCCCTTACCGGTGATTTCACCGGGGATATCGCGGGGGTGTTCAACGAGTTCGTAGGTGCCGAACTTCGCGCCGTACTTTTCCTTCAGCCGCTGCGCTGTCAGCTGCATGTCCGGGCCACCGCGCTCTTCGTAGGCGAAGAAGATGTGCAGGTGATCCGCCGGTGTCGTTGTGTACAGCAGTCCGCGGATGGTGGGTTCGATGACTTCGTAGGGTTCGTTGTACGCCGCGATGATGACAGCGTGCTGCACCCGGGCGGGGTGCGGGTAGTTCTGCGGGTTCTTCCCAATTTGCCGCAGCAGCTGCCGATGCTGGGCTGCCCTGAATGATCCCGGCGGGGTCGGAGGCACTCGTTTGCCGTCCAAGACCAGCGCAATGTCCAGCAAGCGTGCATTCCAGTCCACGCGGGCAGCAAGGCGAAAACGCCGCAGCCCGCGCACAAGGTCAATCGCACCTCGCACACCGCGAATGAACATATAGGCGACGATCGCCAGCACCCACAGCGCACCCCACGTGGGGTTGATGAGCGACAGAATGACAACAGCAGCCAGGTTCCCGTAGCTGAAGAGCGCCGGGATCATTTCGAAGAAACGGTAGCGGGAGTCCCGCTTGCCCAGCGGGATTTCGTTTCCTTCGTCTGCCGATGTCAGGGGAGCGGCGGTGGTGCTCATGTTCAGCTGTCTGCCGAGGTGCCTGGGGACTGCGGCTGGTCACTTTCGGCTGAGTCGGTGGGGAAGTACTCGGAGGTGATCTCCGATGCGATCTTGGCCGAAGCTGTTGAATCCGGGGCGTCTGCCGTGAACACCGCACGACGGTAGTAGGCGAGTTCGGCAATGGAATCGAGAATGTCGCCAAGGGCCCGGTGGTTGCCTGTCTTGGCAGGAGCGGAATAGTACGACGACGGGAACCAGCGCTTGGCCAGTTCCTTAACCGAGCTGACGTCGATGATGCGGTAGTGCAGATAGTCGACGAGTTCCGGCATCTGCTGCTGCAGGAACATTTTGTCGGTGCCGACTGAATTGCCGCCCAGCGGCGCCTTGCCGGAAACCGGGACGTGCGAACGGATGTAGTCCAAGACGCGCTTCTGTGCGTCGGCAACCGTGGTGCCCTGGTCGAGTTCGTCGATCAGCCCGGATTCGCGGTGCATGTTCGTCACGAAGTCGTTCATGTTGTTCCGCGCGGCCTCAGACGGCTTGATGACGATGTCGATGCCGTCGTCAAGCGGTTTGAGGTCGAAGTCGGTGACAATCGCCGCGACTTCGATCAGTTCGTCCGTGCCGACCTCAAGGCCGGTCATTTCGCAGTCAATCCATACAATTCTGTCTACAGCCACGACGCCCATATTAGCGGTGCGGTCTGACACAGCCCGCTGAGCGTGAGCAGACCGCTGAGAGTCCGCCCAGAACTTGGCTTTGTCGGGTACGTAGAATGGGCAGTTGAACCGCAAGCTGATCGAAGGGGAGCGCGTGCGCTCAATTGCTGCAGTCGTGATGATCGTCCTGGGCGCTGTACTCGGCGTCGTCGGAGTTCTTCAGAAGACCGTGTGGGCACCGCCGGAAAACATTACGGCGACCACGCAGACTGATGAAAGCTCCGCCGCGGCCGTCATCGAGCCCGGAGTTCTCAACCTCTACCCCGGTGGAGCCCAGGTAACCGTTAAGGGCACCGGCGACATCACCGTTGCCCACGCTTCGAAGCCCAACGTCGAAGCGTGGCTCGGCGAAGCCTCCTACCTCGACATCACGGGGCTGAAAACCCAGGAAGAGCTGCGCACAGAAAAGGTTGCCGGCGAAGAAGACAGCGTGCCCAACCCCGCGGGAGCAGACCTGTGGGAAGACTCCACAACCGAACCCGAACAGGTGACCTTCACGTGGGACGAACCGGCTGGCGACACCTCGTTCTTGATCGGCAGCAGCGAAAAGACTGACCTGCAGGTCTCGGTTACGTGGCAGAACGACGCCACCAACGCGTGGTCGACCCCGCTGATCGTCATCGGACTCATCCTCATTGTTCTGGGCATCCTGCTGTTCATTTCCGGCACCAAAGCGAAGAAGCGCGAAAAAGAACGCGAGGAAGCGCGCCGTGAGCGCCGCCGCCGTCTGGCCCAGATGGGTTCGGCGTTTGCGATCGTTCCCGGCCTGGCGCTCGCAGGCTGTGGTGCACCCGAACTGCCCGAACCGCAGCCGTTGGAAACTCCCACCGCGCCGGCTGCCTCCGTCACCGACGAACAGCTTGAACGTGTGCTGGAGGACATCCACACGACTATCAAGGAAGCCGACGACAAACTCGACACGAAGAAACTCGGCGAACGTGCCGACGGCAGCTTCCACCAGCAGCGCGAAGGCGCCTACAAGATCAAGAAGAAGGATAAGAAGGCCAAGCTTCCGGCCGCCCCAGCCTTTGACGATGTCAAGGTGAACTTCACCTCGGCAACCGACTCCTGGCCGCGGATCACATCGGCAGTGGTGAGCGGAAACGACCAAACCCAGCTGGTCATGCTCAGCCAGCAGGACCCCCGCAGTCCCTACCGCCTGTGGGCGCTGACCGTGCTCCTGCCCGGCGCTGAATTCCCCGAAGTCGAAGATGCGCGCGTCGGTTCGGGCCTCCTGGCGGCCGATCAGGACGGCCTGGTCATGACGCCCAAGCAGACCGTCGAAAACTACGCTGAAAAACTCCAGAAGCCCAACAAGGCCAAGCGCAAGGGCGACTTCGAAGACGACGCGTTCGCCAAACAGGAAAACGACACGTTCAAGAAGATCAAGAAGGAAATCGAAAAGGGCAACGGCTCGGCCAAGGTTGAGTACAGCCCCGGCAAGCAGATCGCAGCCCAGTCGACCACCGACGGATCGGCCATCGTGATCGGCTCGGCAGTGCAGACTCTTTCCCTGTCACCCGAAACGCGCGAGGGCCAAACCGGCGAACTCACAGTGCCCAACCCGCAGGCCAAGGTCGTCGGCGAAAGCAAAACCCAGCGCACACTGCAGACCGAATACACACAGGTCTACGCATTCGTCGTGCCCAAGAAGGGCGAAGGCAAGGTGCGCCTGATCGGCGTTTCAACCGCCATGTCCGACGCCAAACTCAGCGGCAACAACTGACGAGGAGAACATGACTATTCCCCAGCAGCCCGAACACCCCGGACACGGCCAGCAGGCAGGAGGCCCGCAGGCCGGCCAGCCGAACCAGCCCGGCCAGCCGGGAGCCCAGGAAGGCCTGGACCTTTCAGCGGTTCGCGGACACGGCGCCTCGGCAGCTTCGGCACCGGGCGGTGCGGCACAATCAAGCGAGGCACCCGGCCCCAACCAGGTCGAAGTTCCCGCACTCGCCTTCGAAGTGAACGAGCAGACCTTTGAATCGGCCGCCCGACTGTCGATGGAACTGCCCGTGGTGCTCGTGCTGTACTCCGGCCAGCAGCCCGAAAGCCAGAAGATCCTGCCCGTCATGCAGAAGGTCATTGAAGACCAGGCTGGTCGTGCAGTGCTGGGACTCGTGGACGTTGCCACCAGCCCCGCCATCCAGCAGGCATTCCAGGTGCAGGCCCTGCCGACGGTCGTCGCCGTCATCAAGGGCCAGCCCGTTCCGCTGTTCCAGGGCATGCAGCCCGAAGCGCAGATCCGCCAGCTGTTCGACCAGATCGCACAGGCGGCAAGCCAGGCTGGGCTGCACAAAACCGCGTGGGTCAAAGGCGCTCCCGGGCAGCAGGGTCCCCGCCACCCCGAAGCGCTCGAAGCACTGGAAGCCGGCGACCTCGACCGTGCCGAACAGGTGTACAAGAACGCGCTGGCCGAATCGCCGGCAGATGACGAAGCGAAAGCCGGCATCGCCCGCGTCGGTCTGCTGCGCCGCACCCGAGACAAAGACCTCGCCGCCGTGCGACAGGCCGCAGCTGACAACCCATCGTCCGTTGACGCGGCGATTGACTGCGCTGACCTCGACGTAGCAGGCGGACACGTAGAAGACGCATTCACACGACTGATCACGCTCATTGGAACCACCGCGGGCGACGACCGCGAAAAACTCCGCGTGCACCTGCTGGACCTGTTCGACGCCGTCGGCGCTGAAGACGCACGCGTCGTCAAAGCCCGCGGCCGTCTGATGCGCGCACTGTTCTGATGACACGGCTTCTGAGCGCCGGACTGCTGGCGCTGGTTGGAGTTCTCGGCTTGGTGCTGGTGACATCAGCACTGTCCGTTGTCGGCTTTGACGGGCAGGCCCGCACCGAGGCGATGACCGCTGACGAACGCAGCCAGGCAGTCATGATCGACCAGCAGCTGATTCCCGTGACCAATGCTGTGGCGGAGGTCAGCGTCGAATCCGACAGTCCCGTGTTCATCGGAACCGCCAACGGGGTTGACGCTCGCAGCTACCTGTCGGGCACCGCGCACGACGAAGCCACCAAGATCAAACTGCCGGGCGAAATCGAGCGCAGGTTCGTAGCCGGGGGAGACTCCCTTCCGACTGATCCCGAAAGCCGCGACTGGTGGATTGCACAGGAAACCGGGACATCGCCGAAGGTGCGGCTTGGCCTCGACAGCAACCCGCAGATGGTCGTTGTTGCCGCACCTGAAGGTGACCTCGCTGACGCCAAAATCACCGTCACGGTTGACACGCCCGGTGTTGTTCCTCTGGCACTCATCGGCCTGGCTTTCACAGTGCTGGCCTTCGCGGCTGCAGTGTGGCTTTTCCTGTCCTGGAAGCACGACCAGCCGAAGGTCGCGGTGGGCCGCCGTCGCGGTGCGGGTGAACAAGATGCCGAGGTGCCCGGCACCCGGGTGCCAGAAGGCGAGGAGCCGGGCGGCACCTCGGCAGCAGATGGGGAGCCGGACGCTCAGGTGCCAGAAGGCGAGAAGCCGGGTGGCGCCTCGGCAGATGTGAAGAAGACAGCGGAGGGAGCCCGATGAAGCGCGCACTCAGCCTGATGACGGCAGCCTTTGCGGGACTGGGGCTGCTGAGCGCGTGTGCCGGCGCGCCGCCGATTGCCCGGCCCGCGGTTCCGCAGTCGAGCGAATACGCGAAGGCGCCGCTGCGTGCCGGCGATGGTTCGGCATTCATCACCGACTACACGAAGAAACTGCAGAAAGCGCTTGCTGATGACGGCAAAGGTCTGGATGAAATTCAGGGCGGACCGATGCTCGACCGCACAAAAGCTGAAGTTCTCGTAGCGAAAGCCGAAAAGAAGAAACTCGGCACGGTCGGCTTCGACAAGGTGGTTGCAGGCGGGCCGAAGCAGTCGGAGTATCCGCTGTGGTTCTTTGCCTTCGCCAATGCTGACGATGCCGAATCCGGCACACAGGCTCTCCTGGTGACGCGTGAAGATGCCAACAGCGAATGGACAGTGCAGCAGGGACTTTTCATCGACCCCGAGCGTGTGCCGAACCTCGCACTGGAAGACGGCCAGGTTGCTGAGGCAGGCAAACAGTACGCCGTCGATTTCGGCAAGACCGTCACCGCGGTCAAGGACTACCTCAGCGGTGCGGGCAAATCCGGCGGCGGCGATTCGCTGGATGACTTTGACCCCAGCGGCGACGGCTTCAAGGGCTACCGCGACTACGTTGACGAGTACGCGAAAGACACCAAATCGTTCAAGCGCGTTGAATCACGCTGCCAGCCGTACACGGAAATCGACTTCGAAAAGTACGCGGTGAAAGCTGAGGGCGGCGGTGCTGTTTCGATGGCGGAAATGCGGTGCACCATCACACTCGAGGTGCCTGACGACTTCAACTTCACACTCCCCAAACAGGTTTCCGCCATCACCACGGGGAAGAAGAACGGCAACCGCGTAGAAATCGAAGCGTCAATCCCGTTCCTCATTGAAACCAGCAAGGGCAAGACCAAGCTCACCAGCCCCGACTGGTTCCCACTGTCCGGCAAACAGAGCTCAGCAAAGGGCGGGGGTAAGGGCAAGGACGAAGGCAAGAGCAAGGACTCCGGCGACTGAGCCGCGCCGCTGGCCTGGGTTGGCTCGGGCTGGTTTTGGCGGTCGGGGCGCGCCCTTGAAGCTGGTTACCACCGGGTAGCAACAAAAACTCCCGTTAGCAGTTACGGCTAAAGCGCAGATTCCGGCTAAGGGGTGTCTCGGTGCGGCTAAGGCGTGGATTTGTTGCTAACGGGTGTTTTTGTTGGGGGATTGGCTGGCCGAGGTGCCGGCTGACTGGCCGAGGTCGCTTCTGGGGCCGAGCTGCCGGCTGACTGGCCGAGGTCTCTTCTGGGGTCGAGGTGCCGGCTGACTGGCCGAGGTCTCTTCTGGGGTCGAGGTGCCTTCTGGCCGGGCCCGCCGGCTTAAGTCCCGTACTGCTGGGCTATGCGGTCTACGCGGATCAGCCACAGCAGGCCGAGTATCGGCAGCACCAGCGGAACGAAGCCGTAGCCGATGCCGAAGCCTGACCACACGGTGGCTTCGGGGAAGAGCTCCGGCTTAACAAGGCTGAAAATGCCGACGGCAATAACTCCGACAAGTTCGATGAGCACCGAAACGACAGCAATCCGGTGGGCTGTGCGGTTGGCGATCGCCAGGCAGACCGTCGCAACGATGTAGACGACAGCCGAAAACGCCGACAGGCCGTAGGCCAGCGGCGCACGGTCGAAGTGTGACACGAACTGGTAACCGGCCCTCGCGGATGCCGACAGCGCAAAGATGCCGTACACCGCGGTCAGGGCGCGCCCCGGCCCGGAGTGCATTGCAGAGTATGCGTGCGGCTTGGCGCCGGAAACTCCAGAGTTGTCAGCGTTTGCGTTCGTGTTCACAGCCAGATCTGGTCCATTCGAATAATCATGACGATGACGGTGGCGCCGGCTGCGGCCAGCACCCACGGGCCCCATTTGCTGGGCTCAATGTATCCCCACACCGCGGCTATCGGCACGAGGATGATTGCGGTCAGCACGTACCCGAAGAACAGCAGCGGGTCGGCGTTTGTCTGCCCGAAAAGCACAATGCTGGTGACCAGCTGAACGATCAGCAGCAGTAGCACTGCACCTGCCCACCAGATCATTGCGATCGGTGCCGGACGGTTTCGCAGGGCCTGGATGGTGCCCCACAGGGCAAGCAGCCCGGCGGCCGCATATTGGGCATAGGTCAGGAACGCAATCACGCCTTAGAGTGTATCGCCGCGGTCGTTAGACTCGGTGTGTGCGTTCCTATTTCGACTATGCAGCGACATCGCCCATGCGCCCCACCGCGCTGAAGGCCTACACCGACGAACTGCAGAAAATCGGCAACCCATCGGCCCTGCATTCGCTGGGCCAGCAGTCGCGCCTGCGCCTGGAGGATTCGCGCGAGGTGCTGGCTGGGGCGGTCGGCGCGTCGACCCCGGCCGAGGTGGTGCTCACCTCAGGCGGCACAGAAGCCGACAACCTGGCCATCAAGGGTCTGTTCTGGCACCGCAACGGTGTGCCGGCCGAAGGCGCGGGCACGCCAACACCCGCCCCTGAACTGTCGCACCCGATTATCATCACCACCCCGATTGAGCACAACGCCGTCCTCGACACCGCCGGCTGGCTTGAAACCCAAGGCGCGCAGGTGCTTCTGGTCGACGTTGACACCGACGGCGTCATCAAACTCGACCACCTGGAGGAGCTGCTGCGCGACCACGGCGACCGCACGGCCCTCGTGTCGATCATGTACGCCAACAACGAAATCGGCACCGTCCAGCCGATCAAGGAAGCGGCAACACTCGCCAAGGCCGCGGGCGTACCCATCCACACCGACGCAGTGCAGGCATTCGGACAGCTGCCGCTGAACTTCGCCGACCTGGGTGTTGACGCAATGACGGTCACCGCCCACAAGATCGGCGGCCCCGTGGGCATCGGCGCTCTCATCCTGTCGCGCGACATCAAGGCGGTCCCCGTTCTGCACGGTGGTGGCCAGGAGCGCTCGCTGCGTTCGGGCACCCTTGATGTTGCCGGAGCTGCCGCTTTTGCCGCCGCCGCACAGGAGGCAACGGGGGACATAGCTCACGAGGCGCCGCGCCTGTCTGGTCTGCGTGACCGGCTGATCGCCGGTATCGAGCAGGGGGTCCCGGATGCTCACCTGTCAGGTCACCGTGAGGACCGGCTGCCAGGCAACGTCCACTTCGCTTTCCCCGGAGCGGAAGCCGATTCCCTCCTGTTCCTGCTCGACGCGGCCGGGTTTGCCACCTCGGCTGGTTCGGCCTGCAGCGCCGGTGTCAACCGGCCCAGCCACGTACTCCTGGCCTGTGGACGCAGCGAAGACGAGGCACGCTCATCCCAGCGGTTCACACTGGGCCACGGAACAACAGAAGAAGAAGTCGACAAGCTCATCGAAGCCCTGCCCGGTGTTGTCGAGCAGGCACGCAAAGCCGGCATGAACTCCGCCTACGACTGGAGCCAAGCCGACTGAGCCGCAGTTCGGAATAGAATCAATGGCCCAAACGCTGTAACAGCAGAGCTCTGTCACAGCAGGGCGCTGTAAGAACGCGGGCGCTTTCAGCGCCAGCAGCCCAATCGAAGGAGGGACCGTGAAGGTACTGGCAGCCATGTCAGGCGGTGTGGACTCAGCCGTCGCCGCCGCACGAGCCAAAGACGCCGGACACGAAGTCGTCGGCGTGCACTTGGCGCTGTCGCGTATGCCCGGAACCCTGCGCACGGGGTCGCGCGGCTGCTGCACCATCGAAGACTCCCGCGATGCGGCCCGTGTGGCCGGCATGCTCGACATCCCGTTCTACGTGTGGGATTTCTCCGAACGCTTCAAAGAAGACATCGTCGATGACTTCATCGCCGAATACTCCCAGGGGCGCACCCCCAACCCGTGTATGCGCTGCAATGAGCGCATCAAGTTCGCAGCCCTGCTCGACCGTGCGCTCGCCCTGGGCTTCGACGCGATTGCCACCGGCCACTACGCAGAAATCCAGTGGGTCGACGGCCACCCGCAGCTGCACCGCGGTCAGGACATGAACAAAGACCAGTCCTATGTGCTGGGCGTGCTGACAGAAGAGCAGCTGCGGCACTGCTATTTCCCCATCGGCGCCAGTGCCGCTAAGGCCGATGTTCGCGCTGAAGCTGCTGAACGCGGCTTCCCCGTGGCGAACAAACCGGACTCCTACGACATCTGCTTCATCCCCGACGGCAACACAAAAGCCTGGCTGGCAGACAAGATCCCCATGCGCCCCGGCCTCATCAAAGACAAAGAGGGCGAAGTGCTGGGCGAACACGACGGCGCACAGTCGTACACCATCGGCCAGCGCAAGGGTCTGGGAATCGACAAGCCGACCGCCGACGGCAAACCCCGCTACGTGGTCGACGTCGACACCCGCACGAACACCGTCACGGTGGGCCAGAGGCCGGACCTTTCCATCACTCGCTTAACGGGCATCCGCACCACGTGGTGCGGTCAGCCGCCGGAAGGTGCCGGCAGCTCCGAAGATCAGGCCATGGAATGCGAAGTGCAGATCCGCGCCCACGCTGAACCGGTACCGGCCCGCATGTGGATGGGCGAATATCTGCCGGATCCGCCGGAAACCGAATTCAACGTTCCGCAGGCTCGGCCTGCCGGACAGCTGATGCACATCAGCGTCGACGAACCCCTAAGCGGTGTCGCACCCGGCCAGACGATGGTCGTCTACGACGGCACCCGGGTGCTCGGCCAGGCCACGATCGACCGCACGGCAGCCTGACATGACCGGCCAGTCTGCATCACACAGTTCGCTGCCTGGGCCGAAAGCCGGCTCGCCGTTCACTTCGCCCATCACCGCCGAACTGGCGGCGGCTGGCACCAGGCCCATAGACCGTGCACGCTTTGCCGCAGGCGGTGTGCTGTTCTCCCAGCGCAGAGCAGGCCAGCAGGGTGTCGGCATTTTCTTTCGCGAAGGCGACGGCGAGCCTCAGGACATCCTGCCGGAGAACCTGACGGCAGGGTCGCGTGTTCACGAATACGGCGGCGGCGCGTGGGACTGTGCGGCAGACGGCACGATAGTGTTCGTCGACCGGGTTTCACAGCGCCTCTACACCGTCACCCCGAGCACAGCCCCACAGGCGCTGACGGATGACTCCGACGGCAGTGTGCTCTTCGGTGACATCACGGTCGCCCGCGGTTCCTCGGCAAAGCCGGCCGGCACCTCGTCAGCCCCTGTTTTCACCGCGGTACGTGAATTCCGCGGCGCGCACCCGCACGACGTTGTTCGGGACATTGTCCTCATTGACCCCAGCGCAGACACCCCGGTGCGCTCGCTTTTCCCCGCGGACTGGACGGGGGAGGACCGCCCGCACTTTGTGGCCTATCCGCGGCTGTCCCCGGATGCCAAGCACCTGGCGTTCATCGGCTGGGACCACCCGGATATGCCGTGGGATGCCACCCGCCTGTGGCTGGCCGACATCGACCCGCAGACCCTCAAACCGCAGGGTCCGCCCGTGGCCATCCTGGGTGCAGAGAAGCGCCAATCGATTCTTCAGCCCGAATGGCTCAGCCGCTCCACACTGACGGTCAGCACTGACGCTCGCGGCTCGTGGGCCGTGGTGAGCGTGGATGTGCGCGTGTTTCGGGACCGTGCGCTCGGCACTCCCGGAACTCCCGAGGCGGAGGTCGCCTCTGTTCTTGACGACCCCGGTGAGATCGGAGGTCCTCTCTGGACGCTGGGTTCACGCTGGTACCTGCCGGTTCTTGACGGACAGCGGATCGTGGCGACCGCCGCACGCGACGGAATCACGACCCAGCGCACGGCAGCGCTTTTGTGGGCCGACAGCCGCCCCGACGACCAGGGCAGCAGTCCCGTGGATTTCGAAGCCGACATCGACTGGGCTGAAATCGAAGACTTCCGCGACACGACAGCCCTCATCCGCGCCGGCGGGCGCAACCGGGTCGATGGGCTCTACACCTTCGACATCGCATCCGGTGAGCTCGAACCGGTGGCCCTGTCGATCGTGCTGCCGGAGAGCTGGTCGACTATCGCCGAATACCTGCCGCGGGCCGAAGCGCGCGAATACTCCGGCATCCAAGCCGTCTGGTACCCGCCGCGCAGACCGGGCAGTGCAGCGGAAGCCGACCTCCACCTCGGCGGCGGTGCTGAACAGGCTCCACCGTGTGTGGCGTTTGTACACGGCGGCCCGACCTCGCGCGTGGTGCCGCGGGTGACGCTGCACCACGCGTACTTCACGTCCCGAGGGATTGCAGTCATCGACGTCAACTACCGCGGCTCGACCGGAATGGGACGGCAGTACAGGGAAGCGCTCAAGGGCCAGTGGGGCGTGCTTGACGTTGCCGACACCGTGACTGTCGCCCAGGGCTTGGCCGAAGACGGCCTCATCGACCCTGACCGCGTGGCCATCAGCGGCGGTTCCGCCGGCGGCCTGACGGTGCTGCAAGCGCTGACTACAACAGACGTGTTTGCCTGCGGAAGCTCGTATTACGGGGTTGTGGACCTGCGTTCGCTTGCCGAAGACACCCACGACTTCGAATCCCGCTACCTGGATGGGCTCGTGGGCGGTGGGGATCCCGAAACGCTGCGGAAAGCATCGCCGCTGGACCACCTTGAGGACATCAGCGCACCCGTAGCCGTGTTCCAGGGCGAAAAAGACGCCGTCGTCCCGCCGAACCAAGCGCGCGCACTCATCGACGCACTGGAAAAGGCGAACCTGCCCTACGCCGCACGATTCTTCCCCAATGAAGCACACGGCTTCAGCGACCCCAAGGCCATCCGCACCTCGCTGGAAGAAGAACTGAGCTTCTACGGCCGCATCATGGGCTTCCCCGTTGACGTCCCGCCGGTGCAGCTGCGAGGACGCGGCAGGTGAACCTGACGGCCACAACCGGCGTGTGGGCCGGAACCGAACCGCGTGAAGCTTTCAGCGCCGCCGTCAGCGCATCTGGCGAAGGCCTGCCGGCCATCCCGCAGATCGCCCAGCCTGCCGAGGGCGGCACCCGCTGGGCGCTGGACTTCCTCGCACCGGCGGCGGGCATGCTCGACCTGCCCGTCGACCTGAGCCCCGCAGGTTGGCGGCTGGCCAGGGGAGAAGGCCGCGAACAGCGACTCAGCCGTTCTCACACCTCCCAGATCCTCGACGCCGTCGAAGAATACTGCGACGAACGCCCCACGTTCCTCACCCTGCCCGGGCCGTGGCACCTGATCCGCCACATGACACTGCCGACTGGGGCGCCAGTCCTGTCCGACTTCGGTGCCGTGCGCGATGTCCTGCAGGCCTACGCCTTCGCTGTCCAGGCGCACCTTGCCGAGGTGGAGCGCAGGACCGGGCAGGCACCTCGGGTGCGGATTGTTGAGAGGCACCTGGACCCGATCCTCACCGGTTCTGTGCCGACCGACTCCGGGTTCCGAACCCTGCCCGCCCTGCCGGAGCAGGCAGTGTTCACAGGACTGCAGTCCTTCCTGGCCAGGTGCGGGGAGAACCCGCTGCTGCACGTGCCGAAGCTTGCGACCGTGCGGATTGGTGGGAAGGCCATTCGGCACGCTGATCAGCTGCTCGACATCGGTGCCCGGTCGATTGTTGTCGATCTGCCGGCTGGCGGGGCGGCTCGGTCTGATGGGGCTTCTTCCGAGGGGACGGCTGGTGATTCTCCGGTTGGTCTTGCCCGGTGGGAGCGGCTGGCCGAATGGGTCGATGCCGGGCACGAGGTGTGGCTTAAGTTCCCGCACACCATCCAGCGGGCGCGGTTAAGTCAGACCCTGGCGTTAGTGTGGGAACCGTGGCGGAGAATCGGCATGAGCCGGGCCTCGGCAGCCCAGTTCGGTGTCCTCACCGGCCTTGCTGAACCGGGCTCTGCGGGTCTGCTGCCCTCACGGGCTGACACGGGCACATGCCGCAGCCTCATGGAGGCCGCAACGGATATTCACGACGCGCTGAAAGAAGAAGAATGAGCACCTATTCACCGGAACAGGCAGCCGAACGCGCTGCCCGGCTGCGCGCTGAAATCGAAGAACACCGCGAGGCCTACTACGTCCACGACGCCCCCACGATTCCGGATGCCGACTTCGACGCGCTCATGCGCGAACTCGAACAGCTCGAAGCCGACTTTCCGGAACTGGCCGCTGCGGATTCACCCACCCAAAAGGTCGGCGGCGGCGTTGACACAGAAGCCTTCGCGCCGGTCGACCACGTGGCTCGCATGTATTCGCTCGACGACGTCTTCTCCGTCGAAGAACTCGACGCCTGGTTCGCCCGGGTCAAGCGCAGCGTTCCAGCCGGCACGCAGTTTCTGTCGGAAGTGAAGATCGACGGTCTGGCGTGCAATCTGCTCTACCGCGACGGCACACTGGTGCGCGCAGCCACGCGCGGTGACGGCTACACCGGCGAAGACATCACGGCGAACATCCGCACGCTGAAAGACATTCCGGTGGAATTGGACACTGACGCCCCGCCGGCGCAGGTCGAAATCCGCGGGGAGGTCTTCTTCCCGCTGAAAGACTTCGCTGATCTCAACGCGGGCCTCATTAAGGCCGGCAAAGACCCTTTCGCCAATCCGCGCAACGCCGCAGCCGGTTCGCTGCGCCAAAAAGACCCCAAGGTCACAGCGCAGAGACCGCTGCGCATGCTCGTCCACGGTGTCGCCGCCTGGGAGGCCGGTGACGGCCAGGAACTGCCCACACGCCAGTCCGAGGTCTACGACATCCTGGGTTCGTGGGGCCTGCCCATTTCGCAGTATTACAAGCACTGCGAAACCGAAGACGACGTGCATGCCTACATCGAGCACTACGCCGAACACCGGCACGACCTCCTGCACGACATCGACGGCATCGTCATCAAAATCGACGACTTCGCGGTGCAAGAACAGCTGGGCTACACATCGCGAGCACCCCGCTGGGCGTGCGCGTACAAGTACCCGCCAGAAGAAGTCACCACAGAACTGCTCGACATTCGCGTGCAGGTGGGCCGCACCGGCCGGGTGACCCCGTTCGCCATTATGGAACCCGTCCTGGTGGACGGGTCCACGGTCGAAAAGGCCACCCTGCACAACGGCTACGAGGTCAAACGCAAAGGCGTGCTCATCGGCGACACCGTTATCCTGCGCAAAGCCGGCGACATCATCCCCGAAATCCTCGGGCCGGTCGTAGAAAACCGCGACGGCACAGAGACTGAATGGCACATGCCCACCCATTGCCCGGACTGCGGTACGGAACTGGTCGAACAGAAAGAAGGCGACCGCGACCTGCGGTGCCCGAACTCACAGACCTGCCCGTCCCAGGTGGCCAACCGCCTGTTCTACCTGGCTTCCCGGGCAGCCCTTGACATCGAGGCCCTCGGTGAAGAAGCCGCGCTCGCACTGACCAACCCCCTGAGCCCAGACGAACCTCCGCTGCGCTCAGAAGCAGGCCTGTTCGACCTCAAAGCCGAAGACCTCGCTGATGTGTGGGTTGAACGCGAAGAAAAGAAGAACGGTGTGCCCACCGGCGACATCAAGCGCATCCGCTACTTCTACAACCAGCCCGAGTACTACACCTCGGGCCCAGACAAGGGCCAGATCAAAACCCCGGCTCAGCCATCTGCGGGCACCCTGCGCATGCTCCAGGAAATCGAGGGGGCAAAAGACAGGCCGCTGTGGCGCGTGCTCGTTGCCCTGTCCATCCGCCACGTGGGTCCCACCGCAGCGCGAGCGCTGGCAGCCCACTTCGGATCAATGGAAGCGCTGCGGGCAGCCGACCTCGACGCGCTGACCGAAGTCGAAGGTGTGGGCACGACAATCGCCCAGTCGCTCCTTGACTGGTTCGCGGTTGGCTGGCACGCAGAAATCGTCGACCGCTGGAGTGCCGCCGGGGTGTCAATGGCCGACGAGGTCGCAGAAGGTGCCGAAGAAGCCGGGCCGAAGCCGCTGGAAGGCAAAACGGTCGTGGCGACGGGCTCGCTCGAAGGCTACACGCGGGACTCCGTGAAGGAGGCCATCATCGCTGCCGGAGGCAAAGCCGCCAGCTCGGTATCGAAGAAAACGGACTATGTTCTGGCCGGTGAAAAAGCAGGTTCGAAGCTTGCGAAAGCAGAAGAGCTCGGCATCACCGTGCTGACAGAAGAGCAGTTCAACGCGCTGCTGGCCGGAAAAGACGTCTGAGTCAGCGGAAGTACAATCAGACCAGCAGTTATATCAAGCAGAAAGGGTGACGATGTCGGAGGAATCCGCAATCACATCCGACCAGATTGCGCACTTGGCGCAGCTGTCGCGCATCGCCATGAGCGATGAAGAACTCACAGGACTCGCTGACGACCTCGGCACCATTATCGAGGCCGTCGCCCAGGTCAAGGAAGCAGTAGGGGAAGACACCCCGGCCACCAGCCACCCCATCCCGCTGACCAACGTCCTGCGCCCCGACGTCGTGGGCCCTGTGCTCACCCCCGAACAGGCTCTCTCCGGCGCTCCCGCGCAGGAAGACAGCAAGTTCCTCGTACCGCAGATTCTGGGGGAGGACTGACATGGCCGATCTGACTCAGCTTTCCGCACTTGACCTCGCTGATGGCCTCAAGGCCGGCGAATACAGCTCGACCGAAGTGACCCAGGCTCACCTTGACCGCATCGAAGCTGTCGAACCGCAGGTCAAGTCCTTCGTCACCGTCACCGCCGACACCGCTCTGGCAGCAGCGGCCGATGTTGACCGTCGCCGTGCGGCAGGCGAGGACCTCCCGCTGCTGGCCGGTGTGCCCGTCACCCACAAGGACCTCGTGGCTACGGAAGGCATCCGCACCACGGCATCCTCGAAGATGCTCGAAGACTGGGTGCCGCCGTACTCCGCCACCGTCTACGAAAAGACGAAGGCCGCCGGCATGCCCATGCTCGGCAAGACCAACCTCGACGAATTCGCCATGGGCCAGTCCACCGAACACTCGGCGTTCGGCCCCACCCGCAACCCGTGGAACCTCGACCGGATCCCCGGCGGTTCCTCCGGTGGTGCGCTCGCCTCACTGGCCGCATTCCAGACGCCCCTGGCACTCGGCACCGACACAGGCGGGTCCATCCGCCAGCCTGCTGCCCTCACCGGCACCGTCGGCATGAAGCCCACCTACGGTTCGGTTTCCCGCTACGGCATCATCGCCATGGCAAGCTCCCTGGACACCGTGAGCCCGTCGGCCCGCACGGTTGCCGACACCGCGGCCTTCCACCAGATGCTCGCCGGCCACGACCCGCTGGACTCGACGTCCCTGCCGGACGAAGTCCCGGACTTCCTCGCAGCTGTCAAACGCGGTGCTGAAGAAGGACTGAAGGGCAAGCGCCTGGGCGTTATCCGCCAGCTGCTCAGCGACGACACCTCAGAGGCTGTGCGCGCTCAGTTCCAGGCCGCCGCCCACGAAGCCCAGAAGCAGGGTGCAGAGATCGTCGAAATCGACGTGCCCAGCCTCGGCTACGCGGTGCAGGCCTACTACATCCTCATGTCGTCGGAAGTTTCGTCGAACCTGGCCCGCTACGACGGCATGCGCTTCGGCCTGCGCGTCGAGCCCGAAGAAGGCCCCGTCACCGCCGAAACCGTGATGGCCGCCACCCGTGCAGCCGGCTTCGGCAAGGAAGTCAAGCGCCGCATCATCATGGGCACCTACGCCCTGTCGGCAGGGTTCTTCGACGCGTTCTACGGCTCAGCCCAGAAGGTGCGCACCCTCATTCAGCGCGACTTCGCCCAGGCCTTCGAACAGGTCGATGCGCTCATCGCGCCCACCACGCCGACCACCGCGTGGGAATTCGGTGCGGAAGACCGCCTGAGCCCCATGGAGATCTACCTGTCAGACGTCACCACGATCCCCGCGAACCTCGCGGGCATCCCCGCCATGAGCCTGCCCGCCGGCCTGGCAGACGACGGCCTGCCCGTCGGCCTGCAGCTGCTGGCACCGGCCAGGGCCGATGAGCGTCTGTACCACATCGGTTCGGGCTTCGAAGCCGCGCTGAACGCAGCTCGCGGCGGCAGTGTGCTCGACAACATCCCCGCACTCGCAGCGGACAAGAACTGAGGAGCGGAAACATGAACTACGAAGAAGCCGTATCCAAATACGATCCGGTCCTCGGCATCGAAGTCCACGTTGAACTCGGCACCGAGACCAAAATGTTCGACGCCGCCCCCAACACCTTCGGCGGCACCGCAAACGCCAACGTGACCCCCACCTCGCTCGGCCTTCCCGGATCGCTCCCGGTGGTCAACGAAAAGGGCGTCGAATCGGCCATCAAGATCGGCCTGGCACTGGGGTGCGAGATCGCCGAATCGTGCCGTTTTGCGCGCAAGAACTACTTCTACCCGGACCTTGCGAAGAACTTCCAGACCTCGCAGTCTGACGAACCGATCGCCTACGACGGTTCGGTCGAAGTTGAACTCGAAGACGGCGAAATCGTCACGGTCCCGGTTGAGCGCGCCCACATGGAAGAAGACGCCGGCAAGAACACCCATGTGGGCGGTTCCGGCCGTATCCAGGGTGCCGAATACTCGCTGGTCGACTACAACCGTGCGGGTGTTCCGCTGGTCGAAATCGTCACCCGTCCCATCGAGGGCACCGGCGCACGCGCACCGGAAGTCGCAGCCGCCTACGTGCGCACACTGCGTGACATCTTCCGCGCCCTCGGAGTGTCCGAAGCTCGCATGGAGCAGGGCAACGTGCGCGCCGACATCAACGTGTCGCTGCGCAAGTCGCCGGATGCGCCACTGGGCACGCGCACCGAAACCAAGAACGTCAACTCGTTCCGCTCGATTGAGCGTGCGGTGCGCTACGAGATCGTCCGCCAGGCCGAACTGCTTGATGCCGGCGAATCAATCCTGCAGGAAACCCGCCACTTCCACGACGAAACCGGTGAAACCTCGCCCGGTCGCGAAAAGTCGGATTCCGATGACTACCGCTACTTCCCGGAACCGGACCTCGTGCCGGTTGTACCGTCGCGCGAATGGGTTGAACAGCTGCGCGCCGAACAGCCCGAACTGCCCACGGCAAAGCGTCGTCGTCTCATTGGCGAATGGGGCTTTTCCGACCTCGAAATGCGCGATGTCATCAACGCCGGTCTGCTCGAAACGATCGAAGCGACCGTCGCCGCCGGTGCCAAGCCGCAGGGTGCGCGCAAATGGTGGACCGGTGAAATCGCCCGCCAGGCCAAGCAGCAGGACGTCGAACCGGAAACCCTCGTGGCTCCGGCTCAGGTTGCCGAACTCGAAAAGCTCATCGCCGACGGCAAGCTGAACGACAAGCTGGCCCGCAAGGTCCTCGACGGCGTCATTGCCGGTGAGGGTGACCCGCAGGCGGTTATGGAGGCCAAGGGCCTGGAAATCGTCAAGGACGATGGTGCGCTCGAAGCTGCCGTGGACGCCGCAATTGCCGACAACCCTGATGTTGTCGAGCGCATCAAGGGCGGACACATGCAGGCCATCGGCGCCCTCATGGGCCCCATTATGAAGGCCACCCGCGGGCAGGCTGACCCCAAGCAGGCACGCGAACTCATCATGAAGAAGATCGGCTGATATGACTGCGCGCTGGCGGAAACTGTGGGAACGCGAACTGGGCTCAACCGTGCCCAGCTACCGCTTCCTGGTGGCAGATTCCGTCAGCGAATCAGTCACCCGCGCGTGGAAGGCCCGCGGGTACGAACTGGCAAGCACTTCCGGCAGCACCAAGGCACTCGGCCCGCTCATGCACCGGAACGTGCTTGCCAGTCGCGCCGTCTTCATCGGCACAACAACCGTCGGCGGGATCGTCACGGGCGGACTGGCATTCCTTACGGGTGTCGCCTCGCTCATCGTCGGTGACCTCGTGGATCCCGGCGCAATCCTCACCGGACTGTCAGCCGCCGGCACGCTCGGCACATCCGGATACACTGGTGCGCGCTACCTGCGGGATCCCAAGCGGCTGAACAAAAAGGCACTGGAAGATTCCCAGAACGCCATGTGGCTCACCCCGCAGGCGCTCGGCTATTCCTTTGGGCGGCAGGACACCGACGAACAGCGGCTGTTCCACCTGACAGTGCACATTGCACAGCAGATCAGCCGCACTCCAGCTTGGAACGACCCCGTGCTGGAAGACCACGTGTCCCACATCGACCTTGACCACGCCGTGTCGACAATCGGCGTGCGGCTGCAGGAAATCTACCTGCTGCGCAGTGAGCTCGAATCTCTGCGCGATAGGCGAACCGCACCGCAGATCGACGCCTATCAAGAACAGCTGGCCGCGGCATTCCGATCGATTGCCGACCGTGTGACCGCAATGCACGACTACCTGGGCGGTCTGGGCCGCCTGTCGGTCAAACTGAGCGAACTGCAGCGCAGCGAACAGTCTCGTGAAATCGGGGAACGCGTGCTCGACGTAGTCGCCCGCACAGCGGCTGATGACGCTGCATTGACCAACCTCGAGCACCTGGGGCTGGCGGCAGATTCGCACGTCGAATCCATCCAGCAGCTGCTGGGTGAACTTGAAAGCTCAGCCGCAGAATTCAGTGGGGAAGCTGAGGCTGTGGGGCTCGACCGCGAACTCGACAGGTAACCGAACCCGGCAGGTAACGCGAAACCGGCAGGGGAGCGGCGCCTCGTCAGCCAACAGAACCCCGCGGATACCCGCGGTCAGGCGTGCAGTGGTGGGCGGCGCCTGGTCAGATCAGTCCAGGTCTTCGTCAACAGCTTCGTGTCCGAACGGGTCGGGGTCGGTGCCCGGCAGCCACGACAGGCCCGGTTCGCCGTAGCCGAAGTCGGCTTTGGCGCGCGTCCACTTCTTCGTCCAGCGCTTATCCAGGCGGTCAACGTAGAGCGTGCCCTGCAGGTGATCGAATTCGTGCTGCATGATGCGGGCAAACCAGCCTTCGGCGCTCAAGGAAATGCGCTCGCCGTTTTCGTCAAAGCCGTTGACCGTCACCTTGTTTGCGCGCTTAAGCGGAAAGTCGAGGCTTGGCACAGACAGGCAGCCTTCGGATTCGGTGTCCGGGTGCGGGCGGCTGTCGGGGATGCGCGACGCCGTGAGAATCGGGTTGATGAACACCCCGCGGCGACGGCGGCCCTCAACTTCGTCATCCGCGTCATAGACGAAGATCTGCTTGCCCACGCCGATCTGCGGGGCGGCCAAACCCACGCCATTGGACACCTTCAGCGTTTCGAACATGTCTGCGACGAGAGTGCGCAGATCATCATCGAAATCCACAACGGGGTCGGCTTTGCGGTGCAGAACAGGTTCGCCGTACACGACGATCGGATGAATTGCCATGCGCTCATCCTATCGACAGGCACCGACACGGGCAGTGGTTGCGCAGGCTGTGATGTGCCCCTCATCGGCCGTCCCCGGTTGTGCTGCCGCGAAGTCGACAGGCCATAATCGGGAATATATGTCCGGTCAGCTCTGTTATCCGGACTGAAGATCAGCAGCTGAAGCCATTGGCTGGTGTGTCACGTGTAAAAGCGGGACTGCCGGCAGCAGTTCCGTGAACCTTTTCGAATCAACTCAAAGGAAAGCTGTGACTGTTTACAACAGTGTTTCGGAACTCGTCGGCAAAACACCCCTCCTGCGTCTCAAGCACGCCAGTGAGCGCACCGGTGCTGAAATCCTCGCCAAGCTCGAATACTTCAACCCCGCCAACTCGGTGAAAGACCGCATCGGCGTTGCCATGATCGACGCCGCTGAGGAAAGCGGTCAGCTCAAGCCCGGCGGCACGATCGTCGAAGCCACCTCGGGCAACACCGGCATCGCCCTGGCCATGGTCGGAAGCTCGCGCGGCTACCGCGTTGTGCTGACGATGCCGGAATCCATGTCGATGGAACGTCGCGCTCTGCTGCGCGCATTCGGCGCTGAACTCGTTCTGACCCCCAAGGCCGACGGCATGAACGGCGCTGTCAGCAAGGCCAAGGAAATCGCTGAAGAAACCGGCGGTCTGCTGGCTTCGCAGTTCGCCAACCGGGCCAACCCCGAAAAGCACTACGCCACCACCGGTAAGGAAATCCTCGAAGACGCCGGCACGGTCGACATCTTCGTTGCCGGCATCGGCACCGGCGGCACCATCACGGGTGCTGGTCGCGCTCTGCGCGAAGCCAACCCGGACGTGAAGATCGTCGCTGTCGAACCGGAAGCTTCACCTCTTCTGTCCGAAGGCCAGGCTGGACCCCACGCCATTCAGGGCATCGGCGCGAACTTCGTTCCCGAGGTTCTCGACACCGAGCTCTACGACGAAGTTCAGGCAATCGGCAACGAAGAAGCTCTCGAGGCTGCACGCCGCGTGGCTCGTGAAGACGGCACGCTCGTGGGCATCAGCGCAGGTGCTGCTCTTGCGGCAGCCGAAAAGGTTGCGTCGCGTCCGGAAAACGCCGGCAAGAACGTCGTCGTCATCTTCCCGGACCTCGGTGAGCGCTACCTGTCTACGCCGCTGTTCCAGGAATACATGCACTGATGAGCCGACTCCTCAAAGGTGCGCTGCTGGCCGGCAGCGCGGCACTCAGCACGGCCGCCGCGGTCGGTTTGTCTAAGCCGAACGTGCGGGCGACTGTGCGCGAAGACCTCGACAATGCCCGCCGCCGTGACCCCGCGGCGACGAACGATGTTGTCACTGCGCTGAGCTACCCGGGCCTGCACGCCATTTGGGCGCACCGGGGGATTCACCGACTGTGGAACAGGCCCGGTGGCAAGGCTCCCGCGCGTCTGCTTTCGCAGGCTGTGCGAGCGTTGACCGGTATTGAAATCCATCCGGGTGCAACCATCGGCCGGAGGTTCTTCATCGACCACGGCAGCGGTGTTGTTATTGGTGAGACAGCTGAAATCGGCGACGATGTCATGCTGTACCACCAGGTGACCCTTGGCGGGACGTCCACCGAGGCCGTCAAGCGCCACCCCACCATCGGCAACGATGTGCTCATTGGCGCCGGAGCTGTTGTGCTGGGGCCGGTTGAGGTTGGCGATGGTTCTTCGGTCGGTGCGAACGCTGTCGTTGTGGGCGATGTTCCGGACGGCACGATCGCCGTTGGCATTCCCGCCAAGATCAAACGCCCCAAGGAGCGCCACGTCCCCACCCACGGCGAGGTGGAACTGGTCGATCCGGCCATCTGGATCTGATCTTGACGCGGTTTTGTGAGTGGGTCACGCGGTGAGGTGACTCATTTCAGCGGCTGTGGCCCCTGTCTTTCGGCAGGGGCCGCAGTCGTTTGTGGGATCGAACCAACAGTCCAGCATCAAGGTGACGGCCCCGGGGGAGTGGTGCGGCGCCTCGTCATTGCGCCCTGCCACACGCTTTAGCAACGAAAACTCCCGTTAGCAGCGGTTGTTAAGGCGCGGATTCCGGCTAACGGGAGTTTGCGTGTGGCTAAGGCGCGTATTCCGGCTAACGGGTGGCTCGCCGGAATGAACTCACGAGGTGGAGATCAGGCTGACCTGCTGGGTCGGGAATTTTCCCCGGCACCTCCCCGTTAGAATGGTTGACAGTTCAATTAACGCCCCCTGAGCTTAGGAGCACACTGTGGAATTCGGAATCTTCACGATCGGTGATGTCACCCGCGATCCCGTGAACGGCACAATCCCGACCGAGCACGAACGGCTGATGAGCACCGTGAAGATCGCCGAACACGCAGAAGCCGCCGGTCTCGACGTCTTCGCAACCGGTGAGCACCACAACCCGCCGTTTGTCGCCCCGGCCAACCCGACCGTCCTCTTGGCGCACCTGGCCGCGCGGACCGAGAAGATCCACCTGAGCACCTCGACGACTCTCATCACCACCAACGATCCCGTCCGGCTGGCCGAAGACTACGCCTACCTGCAGCACCTGGCTGGCGGACGCATCAGCCTCATGATGGGCCGCGGCAACACCGGACCCGTCTACCCGTGGTTCGGTCAGGACATCCGTGAAGGCATCCCGCTGGCGGTCGAAAACTATGCCCTGCTGCACCGCCTGTGGCGCGAAGAGAACGTCAACTGGGAAGGCCGTTTCCGCACGCCGCTGCAGGGCTTCACGGCAACTCCGCGCCCTCTGGAGGGCATCCCGCCTTTCGTATGGCACGGCTCCATCCGCTCGCCCCAGATTGCCGAGCAGGCTGCCTACTACGGCGACGGCTTCTTCCACAACAACATCTTTTGGCCCACGTCACACACCGCGCGCATGGTCAACCTCTACCGCCAGCGCTACGAGTACTACGGACACGGCAAAGCTGAACACGCGATCGTCGGATTGGGCGGGCACGTGTTCATGCGCAAGAACTCACAGGACGCGGTCAATGAATTCCGCCCCTACTTCGACAACGCTCCCGTATACGGCCACGGGCCAAGCCTGGAAGAGTTCTCCACCCAAACTCCGCTGACAGTCGGCAGCCCGCAGCAGGCCATCGAGCGCACCCTCAGCTTCCGCGACTGGGCCGGTGATTACCAGCGCCAGCTGTTCCTCATCGACCATGCGGGCCTGCCGGAGAAGACCGTGCTCGAACAGATCGACATCCTCGGCGAAGAAGTCGTCCCTGTCCTGCGCCGCGAATTCGCATCCATGCGCGAGCCTGGCGTTCCGGAAGCGCCAACGCACGAATCACTCAAGGCGCGTCGCGCAACAGGAGAAGACCCCATTCCCGGTGGCGGACCGAACTCGAAGGCGGCCCAGGAACGTGCACGCGCCGCCGAAGAACACCAGGAGGGCTGACCGTGAAGATCACAGCGCTGACAGCCTCGCTGTCCGAATCGAGCACCAGCAACAGGCTGGCGCAGAGGATCCTCGACGCAGCGGCAGAGCTAGCAGCAGAAGCCGCGCCAGAAACCGCGGCAGCAGACCCACAAGCGACAGCCCTAATCGAAACCGAGATCATCAACCTGCGCGAGTTCTCCCACCAGCTGGTCGATTCGATGCTCACCGGGGTGCCATCTGACGAGCTCGACGAGGTCTACGCCAAACTGCGCACCTCCGACGCCGTCGTGCTCGCAGCGCCCGTCTACAACGCGACACCCATCGGTCTGCTGACCATGTTCCTCCAGCTGTTCCCCGAAGCCGGCCTGCGCGGCATCCCCGTTCTGCTGGCCTCAACCGGCGGCACCGCCCGCCACTCCCTGGCCATGGATCAGCACATTCGCCCCGTCATCGCCTACCTCAAGGGGCTCGCGCTGCCGACCGCGGTCTTCGCCGCCACCGACGACTGGGGGCTGCCGGAAGAGCAGACCGGTATGCGCAGGCGGATCGAGGCGGCAGTCGAGGAACTGCTGGAGCTCGCCTCGGGAAGTGGGCAAGGTGCCGGAAACTCACGAGGTGCCAGCACCTCGGGCGCCCACGGCACCTCGCGCCGTGTGGAACCGGTCGATGAGTTCGACCCGAACACCATCACCCCGTTCGATCAGCTGCTCGGCCGCTGAACCGGGGCAGGCGAGCGGCACCCAGCCGCAGTCAAACGAGAAGCTGAGCTCCACCTCGGGAGCCCCGCCTCGGGAGCCGCGCCCCGTCAACCCAACCAGCCCTGTCCGCCTTGTGAACTGGGCCCGGACGAAACTCAGCCAGGCTGACACAATGAGGCCATGAGCACGATCACAAAAATCGCCTTTCCGGACCCTGACCTTCTTGACGATGTGCGCTCGCGTCTGAGCGAAAGCGCCCGCAGCGCTTTGGACCTGCGCGTGTGGTCGGCTGAACATCCGGACTCCGACCCAGCGGATCTTGACGCGGTGATCCTGCCCTATCTGGGTGCGGAGGCGACCGTCGCGAAACTCGATGACATCAACGACCTCAAACTCGTCCAGGCGCAGACCACCGGCTACGACGTGGTCAACCACCTGGTCGGCAAGGTCACCGTCACCACCGGCGCGGGAGCGCACGCGGCAGCGACTGCGGAGCTTGCCGTCGCCCTCGTACTGGCGCGGCTGCGGGGACTCGACGAGGCCGCTCGAAACCAGCTGACCGGCACGTGGGATCACCAGCGTCGCCTGTCCCTGGCCGACCGGAAGGTCACCTTGCTGGGAGTCGGTGGGATTGGTGAGGAGATCCGCCGCCGCCTGGAGCCGTTCGAAGTCGAGATCACCCGCGTGGGCAGCCGCGCCAGGGAAGACGAACACGGCACGGTCTACGGCAACGATGACCTTGCCCAGATCCTTCCGAACACGGAAGTGCTCATCATCGTCACGCCACTGAACGAACACACCGAAGGCATGGTGGACGCGGAATTCCTCGCGCAGCTGCCCGACGGTGCGCTCGTGTGCAATGTGGGCCGCGGCAAGATCGTCGACACCGACGCTCTGCTCGCTGAACTCGAATCGGACCGACTGCACGCCGCGCTTGACGTTGTCGACCCCGAACCGCTGCCGGAGGACCACCCGCTGTGGAAGGCGCCCAACACGCTCATCGCCCCGCACGTCGGCGGCAACACGAGCGCTTTCTTCCCGCGGATCCTGGGGATCCTCACGGAGCAGCTCGAGCGGATTGCCGCGGGCGAGGAGCCGCTCAACAAGGTCTGAACCTGCTGGTACGCACCCCGCCTGTCCGAATAGTGCACACGTTCTCCAGCATGTGGACAAGAGGATCTAGACTGCGCTTATGAGCGAAACACCAGATATCAAGCCGCGTTCGCGCGACGTAACGGACGGACTCGAGCGCGCCGCTGCCCGCGGCATGCTGCGGGCAGTTGGAATGGGCGACGACGACTGGGAAAAGCCGCAGATCGGCGTGGCCAGTTCGTGGAACGAAATCACCCCCTGCAACCTCACGCTGGAAAAGCTTGCCGGGTTCGCCAAAGAAGGTGTCCACGCTGCCGGCGGCTACCCGCTGGAGTTCGGTACGATTTCCGTGTCCGACGGCATTTCGATGGGCCACGAGGGCATGCACTATTCGCTGGTGAGCCGCGAGATCATCACCGACTCGGTCGAAACCGTCTTCGGTGCTGAGCGCCTGGATGGCTCCGTTCTGCTGGCCGGCTGTGACAAGTCAATTCCCGGCATGCTCATGGCGGCAGCTCGCCTGGGCCTGTCGAGCGTGTTCCTCTACAACGGCTCGATCATGCCGGGTACTGCAAAGCTGTCGGACGGCACCGAAAAGGAAGTCACCCTCATCGACGCCTTCGAGGCGGTCGGCGCCTGCCGTGCCGGCAAGATGACCGAAGCTGACGTCGACGCCATCGAGCGCGCCGTCTGCCCTGGTGAAGGTGCATGTGGCGGTATGTACACCGCCAACACGATGGCCTCGGCCGCCGAAGCTATGGGCATGTCTCTGCCGGGTTCGGCAGCTCCGCCGGCCATTCACCGCAACCGCACGCTGTTCGCCCGCGCATCGGGTGAAGCGGTTGTTGAGCTGCTGCGCCGCGGCATCACCACGAAGGACATCATCACCTACGAATCGATCTGCAACGCGATTGCAGTGACGATGGCCTTCGGTGGCTCGACCAACGCGGTGCTGCACCTGCTGGCAATCGCCCACGAAGCCGGTGTTGACCTTTCGCTCGAGGACTTCAACCGCATCGGCGACAAGGTTCCGCACCTGGGCAACGTCAAGCCCTTCGGTGACTACGTCATGAACGACGTCTTCAAGATGGGCGGCGTTCCCGTGGTCATGAAGGCTCTGCTGGACGCTGGTCTGCTCGAAGGCGACTGCATGACGGTCACCGGCAAGACGGTTGCCGAGAACCTCAAGGCCATCAACCCGCCGGACCCGGACGGCAAGATCGTCCGCGCTATGAGCAACCCCATCCACAAGACCGGTGGTCTGACGGTGCTCACCGGTTCGCTGGCACCGGAGGGTGCGGTCGTGAAGTCGGCAGGCTTCGACGCCGACGTCTTCGAGGGCACCGCGCGCGTCTTCGACCGCGAACAGGCCGCAATGGACGCCGTTCTGGAAGGCAAGCTCAAGGCCGGCGACGTCATCATCATCCGCTACGAAGGCCCCAAGGGCGGCCCGGGTATGCGCGAAATGCTCGCCATCACCGGTGCCATCAAGGGTGCGGGCATCGGCAAGGACGTTCTGCTCATCACCGACGGTCGCTTCTCGGGTGGTTCCACCGGCCTTTGCATCGGCCACGTCGCACCGGAAGCCGTTGACGGCGGACCGATCGCCTTTGTCGAAGACGGCGACAAGATCACCGTCGACATCGCCGCCCGTTCGATCGACCTGCACGTCGATCAGGCCGAACTCGACCGTCGTCGCGAAAACTGGACGTTGCCGGAGAACCCGCGCCTGCACGGCACGCTCGGCAAGTACGCCAAGCTGGTCCGCTCGGCCGCAGTCGGCGCCGTCACAACGGACTGAGTCACGTCAGGGGAGTGCCACACACGCTCCCGAGGTGCCTGCTGAGCACCGCTGAAAACTGAAGTACGCGAAAGGGGCACAGGTGGAAACCTGTGCCCCTTTCGCATGCCCTGATGCTTCTGACCGATGAAAGTCGGGCGTCTGGCCTGCTGAAACGCGATTCACAGAGAACTTAGGTAATGCTAACCTCATTAGGTCAGGAAACCCTGACCTAATGATTTCGGGCCCTCAAGGCGGCTGACTCATCGGCGGCCAAAAGGGGCACTCACAGAAAGCAGTACATGAAAACTCAAGCGACATCGTGGCCGAGACGGGCTGCTGCATCAGCGGCCTCCGTTCTCTTGGCCGCGACAGCACTCGCGGTCGGCCAAGCGAGCCCGGCCACAGCGGCTCCCGCTGACGACGTGCTTACATGGACAGGGGCCACGGGGGCTGCAACAGGGTCAGCTGTCTCGCAGAGCTCCTGCGATTTCACCGGCGACGGCAAACACGACATAGTCACCAGTGCGTGGATGTGGGACCGTTTGGGCACAAGCTCAGTAGGCGTGGCCTACGTCATTCCAAACGGCGCGAAGCAGGGGCAACTCGATGACCCGACAACGGGTGTCATCAGAATTGAAGGACCTTCGGAGGAGAACGCGCTCGTCGGCTTCAGCGTCAACTGCGCCGGTGATGTCAACGGCGACGGAATCGACGACATCATCGTCACGCAGTTCACCAAGTCGCGGGCATACGTGGTCTTCGGCAGCAGAGAGTCCGAGCACATTCAGCTGGACCACCTGGGTGATCGCGGTTTCATCATCGCCAGCAAGCAGAATGACAGGACTGGCTACTTTGCAACCGGCGTCGGTGATATCGACGGCGACGGCAAGGACGATGTCGCAGTCATTTCGCTGACTCGCAACAGCAGGGCCGGTGCGGCGACCGTGGTCGCTGGAAGCGACGACATCGCAACCGTAGAGATTCCTGATTCCAAGCGGATCATCGCCACAATTGACGGTGCGCCGGAACAGGGGCTGTCGACAATCGCCCCGGCCGGAGATGTCAACGGCGACGGCAAGCCCGACCTCGTGCTGGGCGGCTATGTTGCCAATCCCGCTGGCTATGAGGGAAGCGCCCACGGCATGGCGTGGGTTGTATTCGGCCATGTCAGGGGTGAAGTCAAGCTCGGCGAAGACTTCGAAGGCTTCACCGTCAACGGACCGGAGCGCGGACGCGACCGCTTGGGCATATCTGTTGCCTCCGCCGGCGATCTCGACAACGACGGCAAAGACGACCTGATCATCGGTGCTGACGGCGCACCGGGTGCGGGGCCAGACAAGCGCAACGGCGCGGTTGCGATCGTCCGCGGTGCCGACTCCAAGCAGACAGTCACCACTGACCCGGCGGCCACTGACGGCAAGTCAGTCGCAGCTGACGGCAAGGACCGCGGATGGTGGATCGACGGTGGTGAAGACGCTGGCAGCTTCGGCTTTGCGGTGTCCGCACTGCCGCCGCAGAAGAAGGGCAGCTCCGGCACGCTGGTCATCGGCGACTACTCGGCGAACCGCGCATGGGCGCTCGATACCCGCGCGCTCAATGCTCCGCGGATCTCTGTTGATGATGTTTCAGACGACTACATTTCCGTTATCAAGGGCGAAGCCAAAGCCGAGCGCCTGGGACGCGGCGTCGGAGTCGTCGAAGGGATGAACGGCCGCAATGGTCACCAGTTTGTGGCCGGCGGCGATGGAATAGGAAGCATCGGAACCATGAGAGTAGCAGATCTGCCTGCCCAGGGTCCGACCGACGACGAACCTTCGGAAGCTCCTGATCCGGAAGAAGAGCCGACAGAAGACAGTACACAGACCTCTGATCCCGCGGAGGGAACTCAGCAGCCAGAAGCCCCCGGAGACGATGCCGATACCGACACAGGAGCACCCGAGGGATCTGAACCAGAAGACGACACCGGTTCTTCAGGCAACTCTCGTGAGAACGGTGCAGGTGCCGGTTCAAGCGCCGACGCCGGTGAAGGGGCAGGTGCTGAAGCCCAGCAGCAAGGCGGCAACAACAGTCCGCTGCCGCGTACGGGAGCGCAGTTTGCAGGTGCGCTCGCCGCAGGTGCCGCTCTGATCGCCTTCGGCATTACCGCAATCATGCTGTTCCGCAGGAGGACAAAGTGAAAATCAATCGAAAGACGGCCGCCGCAGCCGCATTCAGTGCTCTTCTGGCTTTGTACGGAGCTACCGCCGCAGCCGCTGAGCCTGCCGCGACCCCCTCGGAGGAACCGACAGAACAGGAGCGCACACCGGCTGAGGAGACAACTCCCACTGCCGAACCGTCGCCAACAGGCACTGCCGAACCCAGCGCACCGGCAGATGACGACGGCAGTGATGACCACAGCACAGCAGATGCGCACCACGGTCACGAAAACCATGACGACGGCGATCGCAAGACATACGGCTGGGAGCCGTCGGAGTACGACACGTGCCCAGCCTCGCTGCACGATGAATACACGGTGACAGGGCCCGACGGCAAGCGCTACGACTCGTGGCACCCGACTTCCGCGGTTGACCCGGCTACCGGAAAGAAGTGCACCTTCGGCCATGAGCACGGAGACGATCCGCGCACTTCCGATATCTACGAGTGGGCTGTTAAGAAGACCGGTGACAAGGCAACCGGCATTCCGTTCAGCTACGCAAACGAAGTTTCGGCAGTGGCCGCCGAAGAGCACGGTTCAGTGCCTCACCGTCACGAAGACCACTACGGACACAAGTTCGTTGTCCGCAACAACGTCAAGCAGGTGAGGGCAGACCGAGCAGGCTATGCGCGTGACGCGTCCGGCAAGCCGATCGAATGCGACTACCTGATGAAGGTGCACCAGGGGTCCCACTCAAAGGACGCTCTGAGCAACAATGCCCACGAATTGTTCTACGCGGTTCGCTGCAGTGATGGGACCGAAATGGCCGTCACGACGTTGACGCCCTTCGGCCAGCCGAACGAATACATCCGCAACTGCACGGACGAAAAGGTGCAGACCAGCGGATCCGATCTGCCGGGTGCAAACACCGGTGCGCGGCGAATTCCTGATGAAAAGTGCGTCAATGCCAATGTGCTCAACGGTCCGAAGACCAGCGATGTGTGGGGGCTGTACGAATTGTGGGAGTCGGACACGACGATCGCGGATCCAAGCGGCAAGACAATCGCCCGCTTCGACCCCTGGTTCGGTGTGCGCAACCCGTCGCGCTTTGCCTCAGGCGGTGAGGCAAAGCCGGTCTCCCAGCTGTTCGACAGCGACAAGACGGTCGGCTGGCCGTGGTCGACGATGTCCGGTGCCCTTGACCAGAAGGACCCGTCCTCGCCGTTCAACGGAGCACAGCGCGATGTCTATGTTCAGAACTCGACGGTCGACAACAGCGGCGGGTCGGAGTTCATCTACACGGACGCCTACGGTAAGAACAGCTCGAGCAGCGAATTCACCGGTTCGATCCGACAGTACGTTTCGACGACTTCGAACACATCGCTGCCAGAACTCGAACGCAGGGCTTTCGGATTCAACACCGACTACGGAGCTCCTGGAACCGGTGTTCACGCGCCGAACTGATGCCCCTGGTCGGGTTGTACTCGGAGCCGTCACGACGGACTGAGCCACGTCAGGGGAGCGGTGCACACGCTCCCGAGGTGCCTGCTGGGTGCCGCTGAAAACTGAAGTACGCGAAAGGGGCACAGGTGGAAACTTGTGCCCCTTTCGCATGCCCTGAATCCTCTTGGCCCAGCCGTCGTCCGGCATGGGGGTCGTCCGAGGTGTCGCGCACCCAAGGTGCCAGGGGCGCGGGCGCTGGCAGGCGCCTCGGCGGCGGTTCCGGCAATCGACGTGATGGAATTCGTAATCAGACTGTGACCAGGTAACTGAGATACAGCTCACAGAAACAATGGCAATTCAGCTATGATTCTTCGCATGTCGCAGAGCGTTTATGCATCTAAATGGTACGTAAACGCGCATGCGATGGTGTTTGATCGTGGGCTGCTCATGCAATGACATATGCGGTGTGGCGCCGAGTAACGACGCCGCGCAAGACAATGACCGCCACTACGGCCAATGGGGGCCGCGGGAGACGAGCGTAGATGAACTCACTCATCATCATGTTTATTGGCCTGGTAATGATCCTGGCCGGCTATTTTCTATACTCCAAGTTCCTCGCCAAGAAGGTCTACCAGCTTGACGAGCACGCCATCACCCCCGCGCACGCGCAACGCGACGGCGTCGACTTCGTGCCCACCAACAAGTGGGTGCTGTGGGGGCACCACTTCACCTCGGTAGCGGGTGCGGCGCCCATCACGGGTCCTGCTGTCGCCATGATCTGGGGCTGGCTGCCGGCATTCCTGTGGGTGACCATCGGTACGGTGTTCTTCGCCGGCATGCACGACTTCGGTGCGCTGTGGGCCTCGACCCGTAACAAGGGCCGCACAATCGGCGACCTGGCCAAGCGCTACATCGGTGGTCGGGGCTCGCTGCTCTTCACCGTCGTTATCTTCCTGCTCATTATCATCGTCAACGCGGTGTTTGCCTCGATCATCGCCGGCCTGCTCGTCACCACACCGACCGCAGTCATCCCGACCTGGGGTGCGATCGCCGTCGCGCTGTGCATCGGCCAGGCTATCTACCGCCTCAAGTGGAACTTGCCGATCGTCTCGATCGTCGGCGTCGTCGTTCTCTACGCGCTCATCATCCTGGGCGACAAGTTCCCGATCGTCCTGCCCGAAACCATCATGGGCATGTCCGCACAGGCGTTCTGGATCGTCGTCCTCTTCCTCTACGCGGGCGTCGCCTCGCTCTTGCCGGTGTGGATGCTGCTCCAGCCGCGTGACTACATCAACGGCCTCCAGCTGTTCATCGGCCTGGGCATCCTCTATGCCGCGATCATCATCTCCGCGCCGACGGTCCTCCTCGACCCGGTGGCTTCGGAACTGCCCGCCGGCCAGGCACCCATCTGGCCGCTGCTCTTCGTGACCGTCGCCTGTGGCGCGATCTCCGGCTTCCATGGCGTGGTCGCCTCGGGCACCTCGTCCAAGCAGCTCGACAAGGAAACCGACGCCCGCTTCGTTGGCTACTTCGGTGCTGTGGGCGAAGGCCTGCTCGCGCTCGGTACGATCATCGCCGTGTCCTCCGGCTTCAAGGCCATGGGTGACTTCCAGGAGGCTTACGCGAACGGCGGAATTGGCGCTTTCGTCGCCGGCGGTGGCAACATCCTCAACGAGGGACTCGGCATCCCGCTGAGCTTGTCCGCAACGGTCCTCGCGACAATGGCCATCCTCTTCGCCGCAACGACGATGGATACCGCCGTGCGTCTGCACCGCCTCATCATCGCGGAAATCGGCGCGCAGATGGGCGTGAAGATCACCCCGGTCGTCGGCACGATCATCGCGCTCGCCCTGGGCCTCGGCCTGGCATTCGGTGCGGGTGAGGGTGGAGCCGGCGACGGTGGCATGATCCTGTGGCCGCTCTTCGGTACGACAAACCAGATCCTGGCGGTGCTCACGCTGTCCGTCCTGGGCGTCATGCTGTTGCGCAAACGCAGGCCGGTCCTGCCGATTCTCATCCCGCTCCTCTTCGTCTTCACCATGACGTTCTGGGCACTGGTGATCCAGCTTGGGGAGTTCTTCGCCACGCAGAACTGGCTACTGCTGGGCTTCGGCTCCGCGATCTTTGTGGCCGCGCTCTGGACCGTCATCGAATCGGTGTCGTCCATGGTTAAGGCTGGACGGAGCGATCCCGAACCCGAAGGCGAGGATCCGGTCGAGCGGCGCACCGTCGCCGATTCCCCGCAGGAAACCGGCTCCAAGTGACCGATAACTCGCCCCAGCCTGCGGGCTGTGATTCGTCGGGCGGGCAGGCGTCCCAGAACGGGACGCCTGCCCGCCAGGACGGTGGGTTGCGATGCCGCGTCGAACAGCTTCGGCGCGGCATCGCGGCATTCACCGAGGGGCTCGGAGAGTACTACTACGGCCCCTACCGACAGGCCCTCGCTCGGGCTCAGCGCGACGAGGATGACCTATTCATGCTCTACGTGTGTGGCGAGGCACTCGGAATCCCCAACCCCGCCAGCGCCTACACGATGGAGCTCTACCCGATCGTGCTCGAGGAGTTCCACGCCTGGCATACCCGCATGGGCATGGACCGCCCGCCCACGGATGGCATCAAGTGTTGTTAGGAGGAGGCCACTAGCATGACCTTGCGTGAACTCGTGTCTACGCGGCGGGTGCTCTTCTTCGGAGGCAAGGGCGGCGTGGGCAAGACGACGTGCGCCGCGACCGTCGCTCTTGACCAGACTCGAGGTGGCCGCCGGGTGCTGCTCGTGTCGACCGACCCGGCGCACAACCTGGGCCACCTGTTCGGACGGACAATAGGCGGTTCGCCGGTGGGGTTGGCGGACAACCTCGATGCCCTCGAAATCGATCCCGAGCGTGCCGCGAAGGAACACATCGAGGCGATCGGCGAACACCTGTACGGACTCGTCGCTGATGGAATGCGCGGTGAGGTGACGCGCTACCTGCGAGCAGCGGCGGCCGCGCCCGGTTCGCACGAGGCCGCGCTGCTCGAGCGTGTCGCAAAGCTCACGCGGGACGGCCTGGAGCGCTACGACCTCATCGTCTTCGATACCGCGCCGAGTGGCCACACGTCGCGGCTGTTGTCCCTGCCCGAGGCAATGGCGCAGTGGACGGATGCCTTGCTGGAGAATCGTCAGCGATCCGACAAATTCGGTCGGGCGGTGCGTGCCATGGGTGGCAATCCAATGACTGGCGACGAGGGGAGCCCGAAGGCACGTCGCGAGCGGCGCATCCGCCACTTGCTGTACGAACGGCGCGAGCTGTTGTCGTCCCTGCGGACCACCTTGCAGGACGAGGCGGTCACGGGGTTCGTCGTGGCGCTCGCCGCAGAACGTCTTCCCGTGCTCGAGACGATCGAGCTGCGCGATCAGCTCGCGGAATCGCACGTAGGAGTGCTGGCATACGTCGTGAACAAGCGCTCGCCCGCCGGTGCGGGGGAGCTCCTCGAGGCTCGACGCGCGATGGAGGAGCAGTGGGTGTCCCACCTGCGCGCCGAGGTGGGTGCGGATGCCGTTATTGCGCAGACTCCGCTCCTGCCGGCCGAACCCGTGGGGCTGGACGCCCTCGCGGAGTTCGGCGAGCTGCTCTTTGCCTAACTCTCGCCCGTACATTGAGGGTGTGTGCCGCAACGTGAGGGTGTAGATTCTTACCTGGGGTACGGAGTCAGTCCTCGTCGGGAATGTCGGCCGGGTCAGGTTCCTGGGTCTTGGTGCGGCGCACGGAGATGATCGCCCACACGATCGGAATGAGGGCGACAGCACCTCCGCTGAACAGCCCGCGGGACAGAGGCGTGGTGCCGTCGCGGCTGAAGTTGTCGGCAAGACCCTGAGTGATATCGGGTACAGGGATGACGGGCTGTCCGGTGGTCAAGTGGAACACGATTCCGAACAACAGTGCGGCAACCATGACGCCCATAATCACGTGGGGCCACACCAGCTGGCCCAAGGTGCCCTTGGACAGCAGCTTGTCGACCTGGACACCGTGACGTTCGGCGTAGAAGTAGATGGCAAACGACGGAATCGACGAAAGGACCAGCAGGACGGCGGCCCAGACTTCGTTGCCGGTCAGTGCGAGTCCGGCGGCAACCGCGCTTGACGTGTAGACGCCGACGATGGCGCCAAACGACGTTGCCTGCAGCAGAATGCGGGCTTCGCGTTCATCGCCCATGGTTGCGGAGTCATAGCCCATCATCCGCTACGAAGGCCCCAAGGGCGGTCCGGGTATGCGAGAAATGCTCGCCATCACGGGTGCGATCAAGGGTGCCGGAATCGGCAAGGACGTTCTGCTCATCACCGATGGTCGCTTCTCGGGCGGTTCGACGGGTCTGTGCATCGGCCACGTCGCTCCGGAAGCCGTTGACGGCGGACCGATCGCCTTTGTCGAAGACGGCGACAAGATCACCGTTGACATCGCCGCTCGTTCGATCGACCTGCACGTTGATCAGGCCGAGCTTGACCGTCGTCGCGAAAACTGGACGCTGCCGGAGAACCCGCGTCTGCACGGCACGCTGGGCAAGTACGCCAAGCTGGTCCGCTCAGCCGCAGTCGGAGCCGTCACCACCGACTGAATCCGCTAGGTAGTGCCGAACGACCCGCTGAGTGTGCGGATCTGATTTGGTTTGCGAGGCAGACGAAAGGCGGGGCCTGCTGCAGTGCAGGCCCCGCCTTTCTGTGTGCTGGGAGGCAGCCTCCGCCTCGTCCGCCGTTGTGGGCAAGTGCCGGGGCCACCAACGGATCCGTAGGGGTCCCCGGCATCTGCTTGTGTCAGCGATTGTGACCCGGGCCGTCAGTCCTCATCCGGGATGTCGGCGGCGTCGCGGCGGTCGCGCTTGGACAGGAACGCGGGGCGCAGCACCAGGAGGAGCACTGCGGTCAGCCCTACGCCTGCGGCAAGTCCTATGAGCAGCGTCTGGGCAGTTCCCGCGCGGTCCTCCGAGGCGGTCTGCGCGACATCTGCCGTGGTCGGTCCCACGACCTCAACGAACGGGCCGCCGGTGAACAGTGCCCACATGGCGCCGAACACCATGGCGGCAACGATTGCGAGTCCGATGAGGCTGGGCACGATCTTCTGCGTGCGCGTCGCCCGAGCGTACGGGTCTCCGTAGGGGACGCCGTGTGCCTTCATGTAGGCGATGACGGCCACCGCGGGGACGCCGGTCGCGAACAGTGCGACCACTGCCCAGAACACCAGACCGCACAGCGCTAGCAGCGCTGCCAGGGCGATGCCCGCGTAGATGCCCATGTGCGCGGCGAACGTGTTGGCCCTCAGGTAGATGTCGCGCTGGCGCTCGTCGCCCATGCCGGTGAGGCCGAAGACTGCGTCGATGTTCTTAGTGGGAGATGGGGCTGCCGAGGCGCCGCCCGCCTCCCGCTGGAAATTCTGCGAGGTAGTCATGACATACCTTCTTTCAGTCTTCGTCGGGAATGTCGGCAGGGTCGGGTTTCTGGGTCTTGGTTCGACGCACAGAGATGATCGCCCAGACGATCGGGATGAGCGCGACAATACCGCCTCCGATCAACCCACGGGAGAGGGGTGCGGTATGGCCGTTGCTCATATTGTCGGCAAGGCCCTGCGAAACATCGGTCACGGGGATGACGGGCTGTCCGGTGGTCAAGTGGAACACGATTCCGAACAGCAGTGCGGCAACCATGAGGCCCATAATCATGTGGGGCCACACCAGCTGGCCCAAGGTGCCCTTGGACAGCAGCTTGTCGACCTGGACATCGTGACGTTCGGCGTAGAAGTAGATGGCAAACGACGGGATCGACGACAGCACCAGCAGGACGGCGCCCCATGCGCCGGTGCCGGTCAGCGCGAGTCCGGCGGCAACGGCGGTTGCCGTGTAGACGCTGACGACCGCGCCGAACGACGTTGCCTGCAGCAGAATGCGTGCTTCGCGTTCATCGCCCATCGTCGCGGAGTTGTAGCCCATCATCCGGTCAATACGAGGTGTCGGGGAGTTCGTCATGAGTTGTCCTCCTGTGCGGTGGGAAAAAGATTTTCGACTGTGCTGTTCAGCAGCTGTGCGATTGACAGTGCTAGGTAGACGCTGGGGTTGTAGTCGCCGCGTTCAATCGAAATGATCGTCTGCCGCGACACACCCGCCTTTGCAGCCAGCTGAGCCTGTGTGAGTTCGGCAAGCAGTCTGGCGCTTTTCACTTTCGGCTTGGGGTGTGTGCTCATTTGTCCTCATGTCTAGTTTGTTTGACACAAGGTTAAGGAAACTAGACATAGCATGTCAAGCAAGCCTGACATAAAGGCAAGAATCTTTGACATTGAGGGTCTATGCAAGCGTCCCGAACCACAGCGGAAGACCAGTGACGCGCGCCCGGACCTGGCACCTCGTCAGCCCAAGCGGGAGCTCTACAGGAGTGAGTCTTTCCAAGCAGCGTGAAGATGAGCGAAGCGTCCCTCGCCGGCAATGAGCTCGGCGGGAGTGCCGTCTTCGACAATCCGGCCGGCATCCATGACAAGAACACGGTCGGCGATTTCGACCGTCGACAGGCGGTGGGCAATGATGACCGCTGTCCGGCCGGCGAGGATCGTCTCGAGTGCCCGCTGCACCAACTTCTCTGATGGCACATCCAGGTGAGCCGTGGCCTCGTCAAGAACGAGCACTGCAGGGTCGGCCAAGAACACGCGCGCAAAGCTCACCAGCTGACGCTGCCCGGAGCTCAAACGCCCGCCGCGTTTGCGCACATCCGTGTCATAGCCATCCGGCAGACTCTCAATGAATTCGTCCACACCGACGGCGCGTGCGGCCGCGCGGACTTCGTCATCAGACGCATCGGGGCGGCCGATCCGAATATTGTCGGCAATCGTTCCGCCGAACAGGAACGATTCCTGCGTGACCATGACAACGGCTTTGCGCAGATCAGCATCCGCAATGTCCCGCAGGTCAACTCCATCGAGTCTCACCTCGCCTTCAAGCGGATCGTAGAAGCGGGTCAGCAGCTTCACCAGCGTTGACTTGCCAGCACCCGTTGCGCCCACGAGCGCGACCGTCTGCCCGGCCGGCAGACGCAGATCAAAGCGGGGGAGCACATCCTGTCCGTCCCCGTACGCAAAGCGAACGGCATCGAAGACAACCTGGCCGTCGGCCTCGACAGTCTGGGGAGAGGCAGGATCAGTAATGGTGGGTTCGACCTCGAGAACAGCCGTGATTTTCTCCAGGGCCGCCTGCGCGGACTGGTACATGTTGAACGTCTGCACGAGCTCATCAAGTGGGGCGTAGAAGCGGCGCACATAGAGGACGAACGCGGCGAGCACACCCACTTGCGTGTGCCCGCTGATCACAAGCCACGCACCCAGGAGGATGATCGCGAACTGCGAAAGGTTGCCGATCAGCCGGGTCAGCCCGGCAAAAGTTGCCACTCCTCGCAGAGCGTCGGTGTTCGCCTTGCGGTAATCGTCATCGTGGGCAGACAGACTGGATTTGCGCTGCGGCTGCCGGCGGAAAGTCTGAACAGCGCGGATGCCGCCCATGGACTCCGTGAAGTCGATGATCACCTTGGCAATCGACGTGCGCGTCCGCCGGTAGGCCGCGCGCTGTGAGCGCTGAGCCGCACGGGTGACGAAGTACAGCGGGATGAAGCCGGCGAAGGTGACCAAGGCCAGCGGGATGTCGAGGAAGATGAGAATCGCTGCGATGACCGCCATCTGCACGACCCCGGAAATCGTTGAGATGAGTGAATAGCCGAGGAACTCCTGCACCGACTCCATGTCGGATGACTGCCGGGACACCAGCCGGCCTGAGCTCTGCTTTTCGTGATAGGCGATGTCGAGTTTCTGCACGTGGTCGAACAGGCGACCGCGCAGAGTCACCATGATCTTCTGGCTGACGATCCCAATGCCACGGGTAGCTGCCCAGGAGGCAGACGCACCAAGAACCACAAACGCCGCGAACAGGCCCACGTTGGTCCACAGGGGGCCGAAATCGCCGTTCGTCGCGGCGGGCAGACCGTGGTCAAGGGCGCGGGCAATGAACACCGGGCCGAGCGTGCCGGCCGTGGCGAAGAACAGGACCAGCAGGGTCAGCACGATGAGGATCCCGCGGTAGGGCCGGACCAGCTGCAGGAGGAGCGCGCGAGAGCGTTTCGAAATGCCCTCCGGAAGGGCATCAATGTCCGAGGTGGAGGTCACGGTGTCGCTCATGCCTGCGCCCCCATGAGGTTGCGGTAGGTGGTCGAGTTGGCCGTGAGTTCGCGGTGGGTGCCGGTTTCGACGACCGTGCCGCCGTCCAGCACAGCGACCCTGTCCGCGAGCAGGGCGGTCGACGGGCGGTGGGCCACGACAATTGTTGTGGAGTCCGGCAGCACCTCGGCCAGAGCGCGCTGCACACGGTCTTCCGTGTCGACGTCAACGGCTGAAAGCGGGTCGTCCATCACAAGCACGCGCGGCTTGCCGATGATGGCCCGCGCCAGGGCCACACGCTGGCGCTGACCGCCGGAGAGGCTCAGCCCCTGTTCGCCGACCTGCGTTTCCAGGCCGTCGGGAAGTGCCTGCACAAAGTCCCACGCGGCGGCAATGCGCAGCGCCTGCTCGATTTCGTCCTCACTGGCTCCGGGTGCGCCCATTTCGACGTTCGCCCGGATGGTGTCAGAGAACAGAATGGGGTCTTCAAAGGCGAACGACACCAGGCCCCGCAGGGCGTTGAGCGGGATGTCGCGGATGTCCCAGCCGTCAATCGTGATGGCACCGGAGGTGACATCGTGAAGGCGCGGGATGAGTGAGACAACCGTCGACTTACCCGATCCCGTGGGCCCCACGAGCGCCAGCGTTTCACCGGGTTCAACGGTGAGGTTCACATCGTGCAGCAGCGGGCGCTCGCCATCGTCGAAGGTGAATCCGACACCCGCGAACTCCAGCCGGCCTTCGGCGGACGGTACGGCGGCTGCATCGTCGATTCCGCCAGTGGGGTCTTCGATGCCGATGTCTTCATCGAGCACTTCCCAATATCGCTGTGCGGCGGTGATGCTGATGAGGAAGTCGGCCAAGAGGAAGCCGAGCATTTCAATCGGCATCCGCAGAATCCACGTGATTGTCAGCGCAGCAACAACCTGGCCGATGGTCACCCAGCCCTCAAGCACACCCCACGCGCCCAGGCCCAGCATGATGACCTGCGCGGCGGCCGGCAGCATCTGCATCGTTGCCCACATCCAGGAGTCGAGCTTTGCCAGGCGCACCTCGTAGCCGGCCAGACGGTGGGAGAGTTCAGAAAACCTCTGCGAAGCCCACGACGACCGTCCAAAAGAGCGCAGAATCCGAATGCCGAGAATCGACTCTTCGACGTTTGTGGTGATTTCGCCCATCGTGTCCTGAGATGCCCGCGAGGTCCGCCGATACCGGCCCTCCAGAAGGGCGACGGCGCCCGTCAGTGGGATGGCCATGCCGATCACAGTGAGCCCGAACAGCGGGTGAATGAGCCACAGCATGACGGTGCCGATGACGATCGTCACTGGAGTGACCAGCATGAACGGCCCGCCGAAGGCAAAGAAGCGCCGCAGCTGCGACATATCCTGCGTGGCCCGGGACAGCAGCTGGCCCGAATCCCACGCGTCGTGCCTGCCGACCCGCAGATACAGAAGGCGGGAGAACAGCCGACCGCGCCACGTGATTTCCCATTCCGAAACCACCCCGGCAACCAGCCGGCGGCGCGCCCACAGGGCAGACGCCTCGGCGATTCCGACCGCCAGAATCGCGGCCGCAGGCCATCGCAGGCCGGCGGGGTCGCGGTGGGCAATCGGGCCGTCGATGATGTGGCCCGTGAGCATCGGGGTGGCCAGTGAAATTGCGTTGGCAATGAGCGTGAGCACCATGACCAGGGAATACACCCATATACGGGCGCGGATGTCTGGCCAGAATCGAAGGAGTGCTCGCATTTGATTCAGCTTATAGGCGCTTCAGCTTGGTGAGAACCTCTGCGTGGGGTGAATGCGGGAACATGTCGACTATTCGGACGATTTCGGCCCTGTAGCCGGGCATGTTCGCAAGGTCCGCCGTCAGGGTGCGCGGATTGCAGCTGGAGTAGATGACGGTTGCAATGCCGGAGTTCTCAATCCACTGGCTCATGGGCTTGCCGAGCCCACGCCGGGGCGGATTGACGATGAGCAGATCGGCCGGCTCGCTCTGCTCGCGAGCCCACGTGAACGCGTCTTCCGCTGTGAACTCGACGCGGTCTTCAACTTCCGGGTGCTCACTCACGAGGCGCCTGGCGGCTTCCTGGGCCCGCTCGACTGCTTCTGGGTTGAGTTCGGCTGCGTGGACGCGGACCTGCGGTGAGGCGAGTGCCGCGTGGAGGGCAAAACCGCCGACACCGCAGTAGAGGTCCCACACGGTGAGGGGAGAGGTGGGGTTCGCTGCGGTTTGGTGCGTGGCGGCGTGTGCTTCTGCGGCGTCGGCAATCCACTGGCGGACCGTCCGGTAGAGCTCGCCGGCAACAGCCGTGTTCGTCTGGAGGAAGGACTGCGGGCCGGGCAGGAGCGTGACATCGCCCTGAGTGACCGGCAGGGAGCGCTCGCCGTGCAGGTGGATTTCCGTGGGGCCTTCGATGATGGCCGTGTGCTCAGGGTTGATGTTTGCGCTGATGAGCGCGATGTTCGGGAGTGCTTGCAGCAGGCGCGGCAGTTTTTCTTTTAGGCGCGGCAGGGCGCTTTCGGTGCGCAGGACAAAGCGGATGGCAAGCCGGCCGTCATCGCCTTCAGTCACGATGACGTATTTGAGTTCTCCCTTGCGCGCACGCACCCGGTAGGGCGGGATCTGTGCCGCTTTGATGATCGACGGAATCGCCTCCAGGGCGCGGTGGATGGCGGGGGAGTAGAGCGGGCAGTCTGATAGGTCGATGCCTGCGAAGTCTTCATCGAGAATCCCGAGTGTGGGTTCGTTGACGGTGCCGCCGACGGCCATTTTCGCGGTGTTGCGGAAACCGGAATCCGCGCTGGTAATGGGGTCTGCGAAAACCGCGTCGGGGCTCCTGTCGGCCAGGGCGTGTTCGATGTTTGCGGCAAGTTCGCGTTCAATGCGTGTCAGCCGCTGGTCGGTTGGGACCTCGATAAGCGAGCAGGTCCGGCAGCGGTCGGCAGCGTAGTGGGCGCAGAACATACAGCAATCCTAGGCGCTGTGTCAGACCCTGCTGTTAGTGTTCGAACACCCGGAAGGAAGAGCGCTATGACACACTCGCCGCGGAAAACGGAAGACTCCAAACGCCGCCTGTCCATACTTGTGGCTGCCTTCGGCACGATCGTCGAATGGTTCGACTTCTCCGTGTTCTTCTACGTGTCGGTCAACTTGGCACGCGTGTATTTTCCGGGGCAGGAAAACTCCCTGCTGCTGACTTTGGGAGTTGGCGCGGCAGGCTTCTTCTTCCGACCGCTGGGTGCCATGGTCTTCGGACATTTGGGCGACAGGGTCGGCAGGCGTGCAGCGCTTGTGGTTTCGGCAATTCTCATGGCGGTGGCCATGTTCGGAATCGCCATTACGCCCGGCTACGAACAGATCGGCATATGGGGCGGAATCATCATGATTTCCCTGCGCTGCCTGGCGGGCTTTTCCGTCGGTGCCGAATACACCGGCATCATGGTCTTCCTCATGGAAACTGCCAAGGAGGGCCGTCGTGGTTTGGCCGCCAGCTGGGCGGCTGCGAACTCCGAGGTTGGTGCGCTCTTGGCCGTGGGCTCCGGTGCGCTGCTGGCCAATCTGCTGACCCCAGACCAGATGGACTCCTGGGGGTGGCGCGTGTTGTTCATCATCGGCGGTGTTCTGGCGGCTGTGATGATTCCGCTGCGCAAACACCTGGAAGAAACCGACACCTTCAAGAAGGCCCAGGACAGCGGAGCCAACTCGGGTTCACCGCTGCTCGACGTTCTGCGCCGTCACCCTAAGGCCGTCATCGTGGCGTTCCTGGTGTCGTCGGTCGGATCTGTGTCTTACTTCCTCAACATCACCTACGTGCCCACGTTCCTCGAAACCGTTGTCGAAATGGACGGGGCGGGGTCACTGGCCTTCGGCACGATTGCCGGCGTGGCCGCCATCATCGTCACACCCCTGATCGGACTGGCCTCTGACAAGTTCGGCAGGCGGACCATGTTCGCGGCTCTCAGTGCGGTTCTGGCGCTTACAACAATTCCCGCCTACGCGCTGCTGTCCCACGCCAATCCGACAACCGCAGCGACTGCCGCCGCGTTCCTCGCGGTTCCCGCTGCCGGATGGTCGGCTGTTGCCGCTGCCGCGATACCCGAACAGTTCACTGCCATCGGCCGCTTTTCCGGTATGGCGATCGGCTTCAATACGGCCACCGTGGCCTTTGGAGGGCTGTCGCCGATCATTGCCGCCAGCCTCGTTCAGGCCACCGGCTGGAATCTTGCTCCGGCCGGCTACGCCACTGCCATCGTGTTGGCCGCCGGGATTCCGGCACTGCTGCTCATGCGCGAACGCGGCCACGCACCCTTGGCGGACATCGATGCGGACCGCGGACATCCACCTCGTGTCTCAGAAAATGGACAATCCGTATCCGCAAATTGACATTGCTGACGTGGCCTAGTTCACTAGGTCACATGTTCACCGATGTCATTGTCCTTATTAGCAGGCGCGCGAGGTAATCCCTCCCAGCGTTCGCTTGGACGATCATCGCGCGCCCCTCCAGGATCTGGCAGGGGCTTTTTTTATTGGTGATCGCCAGGGCGCAGACAACACACAGGTACACACAGAGGAGATCACCGTGGCATCAAAGCCCGTGCCGGCGCCATCGCCATCGCGCCAGGCTCAACAGCCCGCCAAGAGAGGGCGGACTGCCCCCGAGGTCCTGACGGGCGCACAGGCTATCATTCGCAGCCTTGCGCTGATGGGCGTCGACACCGTATTCGGACTGCCGGGTGGAACCATCCTCCCGACCTACGACCCGCTGATGGACGCAGAATCCATCAACCATATCCTCGTCCGCCACGAACAGGGAGCCGGACACGCGGCAACCGGCTACGCGGCCGCCACCGGAAAAGTCGGCGTGTGCATGGCGACCTCCGGCCCCGGTGCCACGAACCTCGTCACCCCGATCGCGGATGCTCACATGGACTCCGTGCCGCTGGTTGCAATCACCGGCCAGCAGTCCTCCAAGATGCTCGGCACCGACGCGTTCCAGGAAGCGGACATCGTGGGCATGACAATGCCCGTCACCAAGCACTCGTTCCTGGTGACCCGGGTTGAAGACATCCCGCAGGCAATCATGTCGGCATTCCACATCGCCTCGACCGGCAGGCCCGGGCCCGTTCTGGTGGACGTGACCAAGGATGCCCAGCAGGCCGAGGCTCCGTTCATCTGGCCGGACGCGCCCAGCCTGCCCGGCTACCGCCCCGTCGCCAAGCCGCACAACAAGCAGATTCGCGAAGCCGCGCAGCTGATCGCGAAGGCCAAGAAGCCGGTGTTCTACATCGGCGGCGGTGTTATCCGCTCCGGTGCTTCCGCTGAGCTGCTGCGCCTGGCCGAAGCAACGAAGATTCCGGTGGCCACAACGCTCATGGCCCGCGGCGCGTTCCCGGACTCCCATCCGCAGCACGTGGGTATGCCCGGCATGCACGGCAACGTTTCTGCTGTCGCCGCATTCCAGAAATCGGACCTGCTCATTGCGATCGGTGCGCGTTTCGATGACCGTGTCACGGGTGACCTCGCATCGTTCGCCCCGTACGCAAAGGTCATCCACGCCGACATCGACCCGGCTGAAATCGGCAAGAACCGTGCGGTCGATGTGCCGATCGTCGGCGATGCCCGCGAAGTGCTGAGCTCGCTGCTGAGCGAACTGCGCGAATCACACTCGGCAACACTCGAAAACGAACGCCCCGCCTGGTGGGCGAAGCTCAACGGCTGGAAAGAGACCTACCCGCTGGGCTATGAAGCCAACGATGTCGGACTGTGCGACCCGCAGTACGTCATCAAGCGCATCTCCGCGCTGACCGGCCCCGAAGGGGTTTTCGCCGCAGGTGTTGGACAGCACCAGATGTGGGCGAGCCAGTTCGTGAAATACGAACGCCCCAATTCGTGGCTCAACTCCGGAGGGCTCGGCACCATGGGCTACTCCGTTCCGGCGGCCATGGGTGCAAAGGTCGGCGAACCCGACCGCACCGTGTGGGCCATCGACGGCGACGGCTGCTTCCAGATGACAAACCAGGAACTGGCCACGTGCGTCATCTCGAACATCCCCATCAAGGTGGCGATCATCAACAACTCGTCACTCGGCATGGTCCGCCAATGGCAGACCCTGTTCTACGACGGCCGCTATTCGCACTCCAACCTCGACACAGGCCACGGTTCGAGGCGGGTGCCGGACTTCGTGAAACTCGCCGAAGCGTACGGCTGCGTGGGCATGCGGGTTGAGCGCAATGAAGACGTCGACGCTGCAATTGCCAAGGCTCTGGAAATCAATGACCGCCCCGTGGTCATAGACTTCACGGTCCCGGCTGAGGCGATGGTGTGGCCCATGGTGCCCGCCGGTGTCAGCAACGACCAGATTGAGTACGCGCAGAACCTGCGTCCCGAATTCGAAGAGGAAGAGGAAGAGCTGTGAGCCGTCATACTCTGTCAGTCCTGCTGGAGAACAAGCCCGGCGCGCTCACCCGCCTGACCGGCCTCATCGCACGTCGCGGGTTCAACATCGATTCGCTTGCGGTGGGCACCACCGAGGTCGAGGAGATCTCGCGCCTGACGATGGTCGTCGATGTTGAAGACGTGCCGCTGGAGCAGGTCACCAAACAGCTGAACAAGCTGGTCAACGTCATCAAGGTCGTTGAACTCGAACCGGCGAGCTCGGTTGAGCGCGGCCACGTCATCTTCAAAGTGTCGGCTGATTCTGTCACCCGCGGGCAGATTGCGGATGCCTGCGAACTGTTCCGCGTGCGCATCATTGATGTCGCACCGGATGCAGTGTGTGTTGAAGCCACCGGCGAAGAATCCAAGCTGGAGGCGCTGCGGGCGGTGCTCGAACCGTTCGGCATCCGCGAAATCGTCCAGTCCGGGCTGCTGGCCATCAGCCGTGGCGCACGCTCGATCTCGGATCGGTCCACCTGGGCGTAACCAGCTGACCGGAGCCCTCGGGAACGGAAGTTCCCGGGCAGCACCGGGCCGGCACCTCGGCCTTTATCTCATAGTGTGCACGCTCAATTCGCAGTGAGCCGGCACGCTCCTATAATCTCGAAACGACACCCAACATCTGAGACGCACCATTCGCTGAGCGATCTCAAAGGAAGGAAAATCCCATGGCAGCAGAGCGCTACTACGACGACAATGCCGACCTCGGCGTCATCCAGGGCAAGAAAGTCGCCGTCATCGGCTTCGGATCGCAGGGCCACGCACACGCGCTGAGCCTGCGTGACTCCGGCGTCGACGTGCGCATCGGTCTGAAGGAAGGCTCCAAGAGCCGCGACAAGGCCGAAGCAGAAGGCCTCACGGTCGGCACGCCCGCCGAAGTGTCCGAATGGGCAGACGTCATCGTGATCCTCGCACCCGACCAGGTGCAGGCAGACATCTACAACGCTGAAATCGCAGACAAGCTCACCGAAGGCAAGACGCTCGTGTTCTCGCACGGCTTCAACATCCGCTTCGACTACATCGAAGCCCCGCAGGGTGTTGACGTCATCATGGTCGCCCCCAAGGGCCCCGGCCACGTTGTGCGCCGCGAATACGTTGACGGCCGCGGCGTTCCGGTGCTCGTCGCCGTTGAGGTCGACGCATCCGGCAAGGCATGGGACACGGTCTTGTCCTACGCAAAGGCCATCGGCGGTCTGCGCGCCGGCGGCATCAAGACCACGTTCACGGAAGAAACCGAAACCGACCTGTTCGGTGAACAGGCTGTTCTCTGCGGTGGTGTTTCCCACCTCGTGCAGGCAGGCTTCGAAGTTCTCACCGAAGCCGGCTACCAGCCCGAAATCGCCTACTTTGAGGTTCTGCACGAACTCAAGCTGATCGTCGACCTCATGGTCGAAGGCGGCATCGCCAAGCAGCGCTGGTCCTGCTCCGACACCGCCGAATACGGCGACTACGTGTCCGGCCCGCGCGTCATCACCCCGCAGGTGAAGGACGACATGAAGGCTGTTCTTGCCGACATTCAGGACGGCACGTTCGCCAAGCGCTTCATGGACGACCAGAAGAACGGTGCGAAGGAATTCAACGAACTGCGCGCCAAGGAAGAACAGCACCCCATCGAAGCCACCGGCCGCGAACTGCGCAAGATGTTCGCATGGCTCAAGGACACCGAAGACGACTACACCGAAGGCACCGCCGCTCGCTGATCGTCGCTTAGCTGACCTTCCAAACAGCCGAGGTGGAACTCCCGCGGGAGTTCCACCTCGGCTGTTTTGTGGGGTGCAGCGGCTGTTTGGTGGGGTGCAGCTGGTTCTTGCGGGTAAAACTCCCTGTAGCCGGCTTCTGCGCTTTAGCCGCAACGAGACACCCCTTAGCCGGAATCTGCGCCTTAGCCGCCACTGCTAACGGGAGTTTTTGTTGCTAAAGCGTGGGTGGGTGCAGAAAAGGGGCCGAGGTGCCGGCTGGCTGAGGGGCCGAGGTGCCAGTGCGGGGGCCGGCTGCTTCGCCCGGTGGAGCGGTGCGCACGGGTCCGAGTTGCTCACACCGGGCGAGGTCGCTTCCGGGCGGTGCGGTTACTTTTGGCGACCCTTCATCCTCGGGTTCTGCTTGTTGATGACGTAGATCTTGCCCTCGCGCTTGACGACCTGCGCTCCCGGCTGGTTCTTCAGAGAACGAAGTGATGCTCGCACCTTCATGGGATTCCTTTCGACGGCTGCAGCCTGACTGTTCGACTGCTCTTGTGGCCCGACTGCCTGCATTGGCTGACTGCCTGCTTGAGCTGGCTGCCCAGTCGGGTTGGCGTGATCGGGCCACGTTAACCGTCGATTCCCATGTCATGGAGTGTTCATATGCCTATTTGTTGATCTCGGTGAGGTTGCGCGCACCGGTTAGAGCTGTTGTGACACAGTGAAAGCCGTCGTTCTGGCCAAATTCTGCTGATCAGGCAAGACGGTTTTTACTTAGAGGTGTTGGGTAAACGCTTGTTATGGGAGCGGGTGGCCCTGAGGATCCTGGCCAGGCTGAGCTGGAGGAACCTGCCTCTGCTGGCCAGGCTGAACCTGATCAGCCTGGACGCCGCCCTTCTCCTGCAGGCCGTAAGGAACCTGGGCCTGCATAACCGGACGAACGTGAATGGGGGCCGCCGTCTCGACCTTCTTCCCACGCGCAACAAGCGTCAAAACACCAGCAATGACAATGACAGACACCATGGGGAACATCATGAACGCGCCACCGGAGCCTACACCTCGGTCGAACGCGTTAGACATGCTTCCCGCGAACAACGCGATAATGAGCATGGTCACGTTGTTCACCGCGTGGATAACGGTGGGAGCCTCAATACCACCAGAGAAGTGGGTGAGCGCAGCCAAGGCGAGGCCAAACACCGCGTAGTACGCCCACAACCATGGGTCGGAAGCCTCGTGAGCAATCGTAAACAGGATTGTGGCAACAATGACACCAATGATGCCGCCCGTCCGCGGGAACCATGCACCAAATACGCGCGGAATGTAACTGCGGAACATGACCTCTTCAGCCGCTGCCTGAAACGGCGTGGTCAACACAATGATGAGCAAGTACGCCAGCGCCATGCCATCAAACGTGAACGAGGAGTCACCAGACCCCAGGAATGCACTTTTGGCAAAGAGCAAACCGACTCCGATGTACAGCACGAACAGCGGCACCGTACACGCCAGGCTCAATCCCCACCACTTCCAACGCATGCGAGGCAACACCGAGAACATGCGCGACCACGGCTGCTTGTGCAGAATCCGGTGTGCGAGCAAAGCAACAAGACCACCCACAATGAGCGAAAGGTTCACCGTGAGCAGCAACAGCGGAGTGTTGTTGATTTTTCCGGCCATGGCGTCTTCTTGTGAAGTCGCACCAGTAGCGACGTCAATCGCGACAGCGATGATGCCACCCACGATCGACACAGCAAAGTAGACGATGACGATTGCAATAATTCCCACGAGCCCCATCCACCAGCGGTTGTGCGTGGTGCGGTAGTGGTTTTCGAACGGTTCGTTCCGCTGCTCTGGTGCAGGCGTTTCAAACGGTCCGTTGTGGGAATGAGGAATATTCGGTGGGGTTACGCCATGGGAAGTAGTCATGCCGTAAGAATTTCACGCGACTTTTTTCGGCGCAATTCTTGTTCAACAGGGTCGGGCACTGGCGCTGGAAATGCGTCGAGAGGCGGTGCGGTTACTTTTGGCGGCCCTTCATCCGCGGGTTCTGCTTGTTGATGACGTAGATCTTGCCCTTGCGCTTGACGACCTGCGCGCCCGGCTGGTTCTTCAGAGAACGAAGTGAAGCTCGCACCTTCATGGGATTCCTTTCGATTGCCGCAGCCTGACTGTTCCGACCGATCTTGTGGCCCGACTGTCTGCATTGGCTGACTGCCTGCTTGAGCTGACTGTCTGCCCAGTCGGATTGGTGTGATCAGGCCACGCTAAACGTCGAATCCCATGTCATGGAGTGTTCATATGTCTATCTGTTCATCTCGGCGGCTTGGCTGCGGCGGTGAAGGATGCCTGTCGGACGGGGAGCACCGCGGGGTGGATTCGTTCGGACGGTAACACCGGTTAGCCGGATTCTGCGGCTTAGCCGTAGGGAAACTCCCGTTAGCCGGGATCTGCGTTTTAGCCGCTACTGCTAACGGGAGTCTTTATTGCTAAAGCGTGGGCGGGTGCAGAAACGGGGACGAGGGGCCGGCTGGTTGACGGGGCGAGCTGCCAGTCAGCGGATAACTTCCGGAAACACGCGCTGTCCAGTGTGAAGTTCTGCATTCTAGGGCACATATGGAGGCAAAATCGCCTCCGTTTGTGCCCTAATCTGCACATCGACACTAGGCCGCCACCCGCCGAGGCCGCCCCCGCTAACCCACCGAACCCACGCCGAAAACCACTACCGCCGCCAACCCGCAATACTGTAAATTTGTCTGAGTGCTGAACTATCGTTTTGAAACATTCCGTCCCGGTGTCGAAACTGACCCTGAAACCGGCAAGGAGAAGGTGGATGCGCGCACTGCCGCTTTCTTTGAGGCCGTGAACGCGGGTTTCCACGACAAGCGCGAAGACGACGAAAAGATGCTGCAGCGCTACGAGCGCAGCCACGCCGACGGTCGTATTTTCACTGGCGTGTACGCCCCTGAAACTCAGAAGCACGCACTCAGCACCGACGTGCCCGTCGCAACGTTCGTCCACTTCGAGGCTCCTATCAACGTCGGTGAGAACCGCCTGCAGAACGCGCACATGATTACGTGGGTGACGGTGCGCCCCACCCATCGCCGCCGCGGTCTGCTGCGCACCATGATGACGAACAACCTCAAGAACGCCGCTGAGGCTGGCTTCCCGTTTGCCGCTCTGACGGCCACAGAGGGTGGAATCTACCGCCGCTACGGTTTCGGCACGGCATCCTGGATGGGTTCGTTCGAAGTCGACACGAACCCCGGTTTCCGCCTGGCTGCGGAAGCCGATTCACGCGTCGAAATGTGCGAAGCCGCCGTCCTCAAAGACCTCGCCCCCACAATCTACGAGCGCTTCATGCGCACAACCCCGGGTGCGGGCGGCCGCCAGCAGCGCTACTGGGATGTTGCCGCGGGCAAGTACGACTTCGAGTCCGGCGGCCCCGACCCGGCCGCCCGCGCGGCCCTGCACTACGACGAAGACGGCGAACCCGACGGCTACGTCACCTATAAGTTCACCGGCTGGGACAAACCAACCCCAACCATCCAGGTTCTCGACCTCATTGCGGTATCCGACGCCGCCTACTCGTCGCTCTGGTCGTTCCTGGGCTCCATCGACCTGATCGAGCGCGTCAAGTACGACGGCGCCCAGCCCTCACCTCTGCCGTGGCTGCTGGAGAACCCCCGCCGCGTGCAGCAGAAGTCCCACTGGGACCTCCTGTGGCTGCGCATCCTCGACGTCAAGAAGGCCCTCGAAGCCCGCCAGTGGCTGGTGCCGGGAACCCTGACGCTCAAGGTCACGGACTCCCTGGGCTATGCGGAGGGCACGTGGCGCATCGACTCCGATGGTGCCGACGCCACCGTCGAACAGGTCCCGGACGCCCAGCCTGACATCGAACTCGATGTCGCTGAGCTCGGCTCCATCTACCTGGGCGGTGCCGACCCGTCGCTGCTGACCCGCGCCGGTCGCATCACCGAGCGCACCCCGGGTGCGGCTGTGCGCGCCCGGCTCATGTTCTCGATGGCTCGGGCCCCGTACACCCCGTACGAATTCTGACCCGATAATCACACTCACGAGGCGCCGCTCACCACGGCGCCTCGTGTGCTTTTCGGGGTGGTCGGCTGGGTGGCGGTGCCCTGAGCCAGGGTGGGATGTCAGCCGCTTCACAGTGATCCCTAAACTGTTGTCACGCACACACTTGTAGGGGGGAATCGTGACGAAACCTGTTGTCCTTATTGCCGAAAAGCTCTCGGATGCGACCGTGAGCGAACTCGGCCCTGATTTTGAGGTCCGCTACTGCAACGGAGCTGACCGCACCGAACTGCTGAGTGCTCTTCCGGGTGCTTCGGCGGTGCTGATCCGCTCGGCCACTCAGATGGACGAAGAGGCAATTGCCGCAGCCACTGATCTGCGCGTTATTGCGCGTGCCGGTGTGGGTCTTGACAACGTTGACATCCCGGCCGCAACCAAGGCCGGTGTCATGGTGGTCAACGCACCGACGTCGAACATCACTTCGGCAGCTGAACTGACTATGGCCCACATTCTGGGTGCCGCACGCAACTACGGTGAGGGCAACCGTTCACTCAAGGCCGGCGAATGGAAGCGCAGCGCCCTGACAGGTGCCGAACTGTTCGAGAAGACCCTCGGCATCGTGGGTCTGGGCCGCATCGGCGGTCTCGTCGCTGAGCGTGCGCGTGCTTTCGGTATGAAGCTCATCGGCTACGACCCCTACATCACCCAGGCTCGCGCCGGCCAGATGGGTGTTGAGGTTGTCAGCCTCGACGAACTTCTTGAGCGCTCTGACTTCATCACGGTGCACATGCCCAAGACTGAGGAAACCACCGGCATGATCGGTGCGGAGGCCTTCACCAAGACCAAGCCGGGCGTGCGCGTGGTCAACGTTGCTCGCGGTGGCATCATCGACGAAGAAGCTCTGGCGGACGCGATCCGCTCCGGTAAGGTTGCCGCTGCAGGGCTCGACGTGTGGACGGAAGAGCCCCCGGTCGACAACCCGCTGCTGGAATTTCCTCAGGTCAACGCAACCCCGCACCTGGGTGCGTCAACTGCCGAGGCGCAGGAAAAGGCCGGCATCGCCGTCGCCCGTTCGGTGCGCCGCGCCATGGCGGGCGAGCTTGTGCCGGATGCGGTCAACGTCGCCGGTGGTGCGATCCACGAAGATGTTCGTCCCGGCATCATCCTGGCTGAGCGCCTGGGCCGTACGCTCACGGCTCTCGTCGACGAACCGTTGGCGCACCTGCGGGTGGAAGTCCACGGTGAGATCGGCGAGCTCGATGTTTCGGTCCTCAAGCTTTCAGCGCTGAAGGGCGTTTTCACCGACATCGTGTCGACTCCGGTCACCTACGTCAACGCGCCAGTGCTCGCTGAAGAGCGCGGTGTGACGACCGAACTCGTCACGTCCACCGACTGTGAGCGGTACCGCAACATCACCTCGATCGTCGCGACCACCGCCTCGGGCAAGCAGATGAGCGTTTCCGGTACCGTCACCGGCCCGAAGCTCATGCAGAAGCTCACGGAGGTCGGCGGCTACGACATCGAGATCCAGCTGTCAGACAACCTCGTGATCTTCCGCTACGAAGACCGTCCTGGTGTCATCGGCCAGCTGGGTCAGGCGCTGGGCCGTTCCAACATCAACATTGCAGGCATGCAGGTGGCGCGCACCGACGCCGGTTCGAATGCGCTCGCTGTGCTTGACGTCGATTCGCCGGTGAGCGAAGAAATCGCCGAGGCGGTCGCGGGTGCCGTCGACGCTTCGGCTTTTGCAACGGTCAACCTGGGCGAGTGACTCTTGGGGGAGTGCCCCTCGGGTGAGTGACGCTGGGGGAGTGACTCCCGGAAAAGTGATTCAGCTTTTCCAGAGGCCGTAGGAATCGGCAAGGTCCGCGATCTTCTCAGCGCGGGCAATGCGGGGGAGGTACGAACCGTCGGTGATCACATCGGCGTGTTCGGCCTCCTCCAGCATTTCTCGGGCCCACGCGCGGTCTTCTTCGGATGGTGCGAGGCCGTTGTTGACGTAGGGAACTTGGGATTCGCTGAGCACCAGCTTGCCGGTCATGCCCATTTTCATGGTCCACGCGCAGTCAGAGCTGACGGCGGACTTGCCCGCACCGGGCGAGGACGGCCCGTCAATGGCGCCGGCCAGGCCGCCGACGCGTGATGCGATGACAAGGCGGGAACGCGCGTACGCCAGGGCGACCGGGTCATCGCCGATGCCGGTATCTTTGCGGAAGTCGTTGACACCGAATGCCAAGCGGAATGTGCCAGCGGCAGATGCGATGCGGGTGGCGTTCTCCAAACCGAGGGCTGTTTCGATGAGCGCCAGGATCGGCATTCCCACACCAGCGCGGATTGACGTCAGGGTGACCTGTTCGGGTTCTTCTGTGTTCGGCAGCATGATGCCGCGCAGTCCAGGCAGTCCTGACAGTGCGTCGAGGTCTTCTTCCCAGTGGTGGGTCCACGTGTTGTTGACGCGCACCCAGCCGACCATGCCGTCCTCCAAAGCGGTGACAACATTGGCCCGCGCGGTGTCCTTCTGGTCGTCCGGCACCGCTGCTTCAAGGTCGAAGATGATGGAGTCGGCATCGCTTGTCTGTCCGGATGGAAACAGTTCGGGCTTGGACGCGTTGACGAAAAGCCATGAGCGTGACAGTCGGGCGGGCAGAGCGAGGGCGCGCTTGTTGCGCAGCTGATCGGACATGCCACCCAGTCTATGAACATGTGGGGCCTAAGGGGAGGCCTCACTCAACATGTCCACAGATCAAGACGGGCGGCCGAATGTCGAGACCTGCGCGTACTGTGGATCACATGGATTTGAAGATTGCAGTCATGCCGGGTGACGGCATCGGCAAAGAGATTGTTCCCGTCGGACTCGATGTTTTGAACCGCGCCGTAGAAGTCGCAGGTGAAGACGTCAACATCACGACAAAGCAGTTCGAAGCCTCCGCAGAGCGCTGGCATAAGACCGGTGAAACGCTTACGGATGACGAGCTCGAAGAGCTGCGCGGCTTCGACGCGATCTACTTCGGCGCCTGCGGTGACCCGTCGGTGCCCTCGGGTGTGCTCGAGCGGGGCATCATCATCAAAATGCGCTTCGGCCTGGACCACGCGGTCAATCTAAGGCCCTCGCGGTTCTTTCCCGGCACCTCGTCCCCCTTGGCGAACCCGGGTGACATTGACTTCGCGGTTGTGCGCGAAGGCACGGAGGGCTCCTATACGGGGCAGGGCGGTTCGCTGCGGCTGGGCACACCTCACGAGGTGTCGAACGAGGTGTCGGTCAACACCTGGTTCGGTGTCGAACGCACGGTTCGGTACGCATTTGAGCTCGCGCAGAAGCGCTCGAAGAAGCTGACGTGGGTGCACAAGAACAATGTCATGGTGCACGCCGGTCACCTGTGGGGACGCGTGATTGACGCTGTCGCACCGGAGTTCCCGGACGTTGCGGTGAACTACGAACACGCTGACGCCAGCACCATGTACATGGTCAATGACCCTGGCCGATACGACGTCATCGTCACCGACAATCTGTTCGGCGACATCCTGTCGGACCTGGCTGCTGCTGTTACCGGTGGTATTGGGCTGGCAGCCTCTGGAAACCTCAACCTTGCGGGTACGGGACCGTCGCTGTTTGAGCCGATCCACGGTTCGGCACCGGACATCGCGGGCAAGGGCATTGCTGACCCGACAGCGGCGATTCTTTCGGCAGCGCTTCTGGCTGTGAACAACGGCCTGGGCAAGGCTGCTGAGGCGATTCGCTCGGCTGTTGAGGCTGATCTTGCCACTCGCGGGAACGCGCAACGTTCGACTCAGGAAGTCGGTGCGGCTATCCGCGATCGTCTGAGCTGATTCGCTGCTCACAACTGAGGCCCGGCCATTGTGGCCGGGCCCCTCTTCTGTGGCGAAAAAGGCGGTGCTGAAGCTTGCTGGAGGCAAGCCGTGACATAACTGAGGCCCAGCCGCAAGGGCCGGGCCCCAGTTATTCGTGTGTCAGGAGTGTCAGGCAACTCCGTTGTAGCGGATGGGTTCGCCGACGTTCTGACTGATCAGTTCGTCCTTGGTGGCGTGGCGTGTGTTGGGGGCTTCCTTGCCGGTCTGTCCACCGCCGTGTTCCAGCAGTTCGAACGATCCGTCTGGGTTGACTGCCTTGACCAGCACGATGTGGTCGGGGCCGGTGATTGCGTCACCGGGCTGGATTTCTTCCCATGCGATCGTGTGGGCGACGCCGTTGGGCACGAACGTGAAGGATGCCTCGCCGGGGCCGCCGGAGTTCCATGCGTAGGATACAAATCCGGAGCAGTCCCTGCGGTAGTCCTCAAAGTAATCCTGGCCCTGCGAATAGTAGGGGGCCTTGGCCATGCGGTCTTCTGCGCGCTGGATGATTTCTTGACGGCTGATGCCCTGTTTCTGAGCTTGGGCGGGTGCGGCTTGTGCTTGGGCCTGTGCGGGTGATCCGCCGGGGTTTTCTGCAGGTGTGGCTGCCTGTGCGGTTCCTGCTGCGGCGAGGAGGCTTCCTGCGCCGATTGCCGCAGCCAGCGCTCCGTGAGTGAGGGTGCGTGTTAGATCTTTCTTGAGCATGTCACTCTCCATAATCTAGACGTCCTGGAAGGCCTCCAGGCGTGATTCACGTTACGCCTGGAGGTCTGGCTGGGAAGGCGATTTTGGGTTGGGCAGCCGCTTTTTCATCCTCTTTTGAGCTGCGCCACCAGTTTTCTAACGTTGGGCAAGTAACAGCTGGGTGCGGCTTTACAGTTCGCTTTTCCAAGGGCACATTCGCATTCGAATGAGCACGGAACAGCGGCGGGGCCGCGGGATGTCTCTCCCGCGGCCCCGCCGCTTTCAGCAGGAGTCAGCGACTCAGCACTGATGCTGACTTACCGCTGACATCAGCGGCGCGAGCCGCGCCTGCGCACTGACAGCAGTCCGACACCGCCGGCGATCAGCACGGCGGCGGCAGCCAGTGTCGCCGCAATGCTCACGCCGGTGCGCGGCAGAGGCGAGCTGCCAGAACCGCTCGGCTCAGCCGGCCTGTTGTCATCCTCACCCGAGGTGCCGGGAGCAGCCGTTTCCTCACTCGGCTGATCGTCGGGCTGGCCGGGCTTGTCGCCCGGTTTGCCCGGTTCACCGGCTTGGCTGCTCGGGGACTCGTCCGGCTTGTCACTCGGTGACTCGCTGCCTGACTCACCTGGGGTCTCGCCGGACTTGTCACTGGGGGAGTCGTCCGGTGACTCACTTGGCGACTCGCTCGGCTTGTTGCTGGGCGTGCCGCTCGGTGACTCGCTGGCTGACTCACTCGGTTTGTGGCTTGGCGTCTCAGTGGGTGATTCACTGGGGGCTTCGCTCGGCGATTCACTCGGTTCGTCAGAAGGTTCCTCAGTTGGAGTCTCGCTTGGTGACTCACTCGGCTTGTCAGACGGTTCGTCGGTCGGTGTTTCGCTCGGCGACTCACTGGGCTTGTCACTGGGTGACTCACTTGGCGACTCACTCGGCTTGTCAGAAGGTTCCTCGGTCGGAGTTTCGCTCGGCTGCTCAGTGGGTTCGTCACAGTTGCACTTGGTTCCCACGCGGACCTTGCGAGCTGTTGGCTCCTTCGTGACCTTTTCGGATGTTTCCGGCTCGCCCACGGCCTTGCCGTCTTTGAGCTTCCAGGTCTTAGTGATTTCCTTTTCGCCGTACGCACCGGCCTGGTCTTCGATAATCGTGCCGGCTTCGAGGTTCGGGTCTTCCTCAATGACGGTCTCGAACGGAATCTTCTCCGTGTGTTTGTCCGTCAGCTCGGTCAGGGTCGGCGCCGTGCCCACTTCGATGATGTGGGTGGTCGGCTTGCGCAGCTCCTCGGTGCTTTCCTCAGTAGAGATCTCACCGTTGTCGGAAGTCACAGTCACAGTGTGCTTGACCTCGCCGGGCTTGCCTTCCTGGATCACCTTGGTTTCCCCGGCCTTGAGTTCGGGGTTGAGGCGAACCTCGACTTCAAACGGCGTGTTCTCAGTCCATTCGACGGTCTTGGAGGTGGTCTTGCCCTTCGTGCCGACCTTGACGATCTTGTTGACCGGCTCGGTCACACGCTTGGTTTCGGTCTTCGTGTCCGTGACCTTCGAGTTTTCGATGGTCTGGGTCGTGATGACCTTGTCCTTGCCCAGTTTGCCTTCCTGAACAGTTTCCTGTTTTCCGGCTTCCATCGTGTTGTCGAACTGAATCTCAGTTTCGAACGGAACATCGACTTCGTACTCAGAGGTGTGAGTGCCAGTCGTCTTGGTGCCGACGCGGATGATCTGCTTCTTCGGCTCCTTGGTGCGCTTGGTTTCCACAACCGGGTCACCAGACGGCTTGCCGTCAGCGAACTTCTGTGTCGAAGTCACGGTGTCTTCGCCGAGTTCGCCCGCCTGCTTGACCTCTTGCTTGCCAGCTTCGAGCGTGTCGTCGAATTCAATCTCGGTCTCAAACGGAACCGGCTTCTTCACAGTGGTGACCAGCTCATCAGCGCCCAGGCGCGGACCGTACTCAACGATGCGAGTGACGGGTTCCCTAGTGGTCTTCTCTTCAGCCACTTCGGCCTTGTCGCCCTTGGCGTTGAATTTCGCGGTGAAGGTCTTTTCGCCGTCCTTGCCCTCCTGGACAACCTTGGTTTCGCCAGGTGCCAGGTTCGGGTTTTCGCGGACCTCAGTCGGGAACGGGATCGGAACCGTCCAGGTGATGTCCTTCGCGCTTTCGGCAGGCTTCGTGCCGACGCGAACAACCTCATTGACCGGCTCTGCGGTGCGCTCCCACGTGCCGTCCTTGTTCTGCCTTTCCCTGCCGGGCTTGCCTTCGGTTTCTACCTTGTACTCGCCGGCGGGGAGAGAGTCGTCGTACTTGTATTCGACCTTGAACGGAACTTCGCGGGTCGGGACGTCGACAACCTTGACCACAGCGGCGGCGGTGTCCTTAGACCCGTCTTCGTAGGTCACCGTTACTGGAATCTTGACTTCGTCTCCAGGCTTCGCGTCCTTCGGTGCAGTCGCGGTGATCTCACCCTTGTCGTCAACCGTGACGGTCCAGCCGGCAGGGACATCGCCCACCGTGAACGGGTTCTCCTTGGCAACCTTGACGTTGTCCGGTTTGTCAATGGTCACCGGCAGCTTCACAGTTTCGCCCGGGTACACCGTTTCCGTGGGGTATGACGGTTCGGCTTCCCAATTGTTGGTCAGGTTGACCACGGTGGTGACGGGCACCTTCGGCTTCGAGCCGTCCGGCGCTGTGACAGTCACCGACACTGTCTTCTGGTCACCCGGCTTGGCGCCCTGCGGCGGTGTTGCCGTCACAACACCCGTGTTCGGGTCGACCTTGTACTTCCAGCCGTCAACGTCCTGTTCGAGGATCGTCTTGTCACCGTCGACGCCGAACGAGAACTTCGAGCCCTTCGGCGCGTCCTCAACCAGGTGGTCTACAGGCTTTCCGGGGCCGGTGGACTCGACGGAGTAAACCGGCACCTCGTCGCCCTTGATGACGTAGACCGTGCCGGTTGCCTTCTGCGGCTTAGCACCGGACTCATAGTGGGCGAGAACCGGGATATCGAGCTGATCACCCGGCTGCGCGTCCTTCGGCACTGTTGTGGTCAGCTCCCCAGTGCTCTCATCGATTGTGACGGTCCACCCATCCTTGGAGAACTCGGTCTTGCCGTCTTCGAACGTGTAGCGGTTTGGTGCTTCGTCACTTTCCTTACCGCTCAGCCCCTTTTCGGGCAGAGTGGGCTTCAGGCTGGCCTTTTCGCCAGGCTTCTTGGTTTCTGTGCCGTAGGTCGGGACCTTGATGTCGTTGATGACCTGGAACTGGACCTCGACCTCGTCGGTGGTGTGGTCCGGGTAGGTGGCCTTGACCTTCGGAGAGATCACGGTGCCAGGCGGGACGGTGTCGTCAGCCTTCGCAGTGACCTTGCCGTTCTTGTTCACCGTGATGGTCCAGCCCGACGGCACAGAAGATTCATCGACTTCGTACTTGGCCGGCGCCACAGCCTTGTGGCCCTTCATAACGGCCTTGGTCTTGATCTGGGATTCGATGTCCTGGTTCGGTTTGCCCTGCGCGATGTCGGGCTTGACCAGGTCCGTTACCTGCGTGTTGTTCGGATCAACAACCACCATCAGCGGGAGTTCGTCCTTTGAACCGTTGGAGTACGTGATTACAACCCGCGGCTGTGCGAATGTGCCGGGGGTCGGGTTCTTCGGTGCCGTGACGGTGACGTTATAGGTGTCTGGGTCCAGGGCTGCGTCCCAGCCCTCGAAAACGTACTTTTCGTCCATTTCGACTTCAGCATCGAAGCCGCCGTCTTCCTTCTTCTTCACCAGGTCCTTGATCAGGTCCGGCACCTGGGTGAAGGTCACTGACTGGCGGTCTTTCGCCAGCGGGCCTTGGGCACTTTCAACGCCAGAGATGATCGAGGCGTCACGCTTGTCGTACTTCGGGTCGTGGAACTGGGTATCGTCAAGGCTCCACTGGTGCGATCCGATGACGTTGGCCTTGCTGTAGCGAGGCAGCGCATTGGACTCATCGAACGCCTGGCCGTAGCCGCCATTATCGTCGATCGCAGCCTGCAGCTGTTCAACTGAGCGCGGAAGGGCGAGAACACTGAAGCGCACACCCTGCTGGGCGCTGAGCACAGTGCCCTTGTATTCGGGCATCGTGAAGTACACGTCACCGTTGTTGTCGATGCTCAAACGTGCTTCGCCACCGGAGGCTTCAGTGTTGCTGGTGCCGATGAATTTGCCCTGAGAATCATAAGCCTCAACCACGATGCGCGGCATCGACGCGGCATCTGCGCTGATACGGCCCACCTTGAGCTTCTCGCCCGGCTTGACGACCAGCTTTTCCTGGTTCTCCCAGGACACAGAAATGGGTGAGCAGTTGTCGTTCTCGCTCGGCCACGGATTTACGACAGCCTCAAATCCAGCGTTAGACCCCCGGGTCGCTTTAGGGCCGTCAATATTATCCTTCGTGTACTTTCCCTGCCAGGCGTAACGCACAGGGTTAGAGGCGTCCGCCTCTGCGAACTGCTTGACCTTATCCCCGGTTAGTTCGGAGTTGAGGTTTAGGTTCCTTTGGACGCGAGAGCTTGTGATGGCGATCTTTTCGTCGGCCTTAGCAGTCACCTGTCCCTCAGTGCCGAAAAGAGTCTGGCCGACGTCCATAGAGGAAACGGTTCCAGGGTTCAGGACACCCCCAAGGAGTCCAGAATTGCTAAAACTCCATTCGGCAAACGTACGATCCTTCGAATTGTCGAAAGCGAGGCTCAAACCCCATTTGGTCTTATCGGAGCTGGCCTGGCCTGGCTCCAGGGTGGTCCAGGTGAAACCCGCCTGACTGCCAGACGGGTCGCCATTTTCGACAGCACACGAACCATCAGGCAGATCCGAGGCTTTCTGCTGGTCCTGCTCAACAGCCCCCGACTTATCCCGAATGCCGCCGGAGAGCGCTGACGCGGCAGCGGCTGGCTCGGTGGGCATGAGACTGGGCGCAGCACATGTGCCTGCAGCCAAAGCGAGGGCTGACAAGGCGGCAATTGGGGTACGCGCAAAGCGCTTTCGCAATGCCGGTTTGTTTGAGGAGTCCATCCCTCAGTCCTTCCTGAAAATCCTGAGCGACGCTCGCGGCAGCCCTGGGAAGGGAGAGCGCGGCCCCGGCCGAAGTTGCGCCGGGTCAGATTGCGGCGCAGTGCAACACCAGTATTGATATCTGGGTCTACAGTACCGTAAGGGCCCAAAACTGGGCCCAGTGGCCGCCTTTGCGGCGGGCGTGTGCGGCATGTCACCGAAAAGCGTGTTGACAGAGTGAATAGGATCACCCATAGATCCCCAACCCGACTCGTCAGGAAAGAGTGACGATGACTGAATTCCAGTTGCGCAAACGCCAAGACCCCACCGCACCGGCTCTGCGTCAGGCAGTGCTGGAAAATCCCGGTTTCGGCGAATACTTCTCCGACCACATGTCCCACGTCCGCTACACGCAAGACCAGGGGTGGCACGCGCACGAAGTCATTCCCTACGGCCCGCTGACCCTGGATCCCGCCGCCGCGGTCCTGCACTATGCGCAGGAAGTCTTCGAAGGTCTGAAGGCCTACCGTCACGCGGACGGCTCCGTTTGGACCTTCCGGCCTGAGCGCAACGCCGCCCGCATCAACCGTTCAGCCGAGCGCCTGGCCCTGCCACAGCTGGACGAAGCGGACTTCCTCGAATCCATTCGCGCTCTCGTCAGCCTCGACCGCGACTGGGTGCCCACACCCGCGGACTCCGCCGACGAAGTTTCGCTTTACCTGCGCCCCTTCATGATCGCCTCGGAGTCCTTCCTGGGTGTGAGGGCCAGCCACGAAGTCGACTACTACGTAATCGCCTCACCCGCCGGCGCCTATTTCAGCGGCGGCATCAAGCCGGTGAGCATCTGGCTGACCGAAAAGGTCAAGCGCTCCGGCCAGGGTGGCACCGGATTCGCCAAGTGCGGCGGCAACTACGCGGCCTCCCTGGCCGCATCGGCCGAAGCTGCCGACAGCGGCTGCCAGCAGGTCATGTTCACTGACGCGGCAACTTCGACCTACCTCGAAGAGCTAGGCGGCATGAATCTCATGCTCGTCACCAAGGACGGCGAACTGCTGACCCCGCCGGTTTCTGAGGCCATCCTCGACGGTGTGACCCGCCGTTCGCTGCTTGAACTGGCCCCGCAGCTCGGCCTGACCCCGGTTGAACGCCCCATCGAAGTTGCTGAATGGCGTGACCGCGCGGCCTCCGGCGAAATCGTCGAAGCCTTCGCCTGCGGCACCGCAGCAGTCATCACGCCGATTGGTCAGCTGAAGTCCAAGGACTACACCATCGACATGGGCGAAGAGCCCGGCGAAGCCACCATGAAGCTGCGCAGCACTCTTCTGGACATCCAGTACGGTCGAGCAGAAGGCCCTGAAGGCTGGATGGTCAAACTCGCCGAGAGCTGACAACCAGATTCATACAGCAAGATCTTCGGGCCGTCTCCGCCACACCGGAGGCGGCCCGAAAATGTGAATGGACACACGAGTGACGAAACAGCGGCCCACACCCGCCCAGGTGATCGACGACCTCCCATGGAAGTGGAACACCCAGGGGGCGGTGTTCATCGTCGGCGGTCTGGGCTTCATGTTCGACGCCTGGGATGTCGCTCTCGGCGGTCTGCTCATTCCGCTGCTGGCCGCCGAATGGGACGTGCCCTTGGGCACAGCGGCTTTTGCAGCGACTGCCAACCTCATCGGCATGGCAGTCGGCGCAGTGCTGTGGGGAGGCATCGCCGATCGGTTGGGCCGACGCACAGCGTTTTCCATTACGCTGCTGATCTTCTCGATCTTCACCGCCGCCGGAGCATTCAGCCCCAACATTGAAACCTTCTTTGTTCTGCGGTTCATCGCCGGTATCGGGCTGGGCGGAGCAATCCCGGTCGACTATGCACTCGTCACGGAGTTCACACCGGCCAAACACCGCGGAAGAGTGCTCACTGCGATGGACGGCTGGTGGCCCATCGGCGCAACCGGCGCTGCCGTGACGAGTGCGTGGATTCTGTCTTTCGGCAGCTGGCGAACAATGATGCTGCTCATGGCGGCACCGGTTATCCTGTTGTTCTTTGTGCGCCTGTTCGTACCCGAATCACCCCTCCACCTGGCGGCGGCCGGCAAACACGCACAAGCCGATGAAGTTCTGCGCAGACTCATCAAACGCACCGGAGCTGCGATAGACACCTGGCAGCATCCGGAACCCAGTCCACACGAAGCCGCCGCAAGGCGCACACTGCGCAGCCGCATCAGTTCGGCCTTTGGCCAGCTGAGCCTCCTGTGGAAACACTCGGCCAAGCTCACAGCATCAACGTGGGCCGTGTTCGTCGGCATCCTCCTGCTGTACTACGCGGCGCTCACCTGGCTGCCGAAAGTCCTGCGCGAACAGGGTCAGACCGACCAGGCCGCGTTCCTCGTCACCGGTGCCATGACAGGAGCCGGGCTGCTGGGTGTTGTTGTAGCCGCACTCGTCATCGACTATGTGGGCCGCCGACTGCTGCTGACCCTGTCGGGCCTGAGCTCCGCAGTGCTGCTCACACTGTTCGCGATAGAGCTGACATCCCACCCCGGCGAGCTGACAACGGCGGCCAAGCTCGCCATCGTGAGCTTCGGCTTCACCATCCAAACTGCGGTGCCGGCCCTCTACACCTACGGGTCCGAGGCGTACCCCACCCACCTGCGTGCCTCCGGCTTCGGGTGGGCCTCGAGTGTGTCCCGGATCGCCACCGGTGTCGCACCCCTTGTCTACGGGGCGTGGCTGCTGCCGAACATCGGGCTGACAGGCACCTTCGCAGCAACTGGAGCCCTGACCGTCATCGGGCTTGTGCTCATGCTGGTGTGGGGCAGGGAAGACCGCGGGCTTGTCAGCACCGACTGAGCCGGCAGACACAAGAAGCCCAGACAGGCCGAACCGGTACGGACTAGTGTGGAACCATGCGCCTCACACCGGACAACCCACACGACGACTGGCTCTGGCTTGAAGACATCCACGGTGAAAAAGCACTGGAATGGGTGGAAAAGCAGAATGAACTCACACAGGCCGAATTCACAGACGCACGCACCGCAGCGCTCGCTGAACAGCTGCGCGAAGCCCTCGATGACGACGATCGCATCCCCTTTGTGACCAAGGCAGGCGACTGGCTCTACAACTTCTGGCAGGACGCCGACCACCCCCGCGGACTGTGGCGCCGCACCACATGGGAGTCCTACCTGGCAGGCCGTGACGACGCCTCGGCAACAGAATGGGACATTCTGCTGGATGTCGATGCGCTTGCGGCAGAAGAGAACATCGAGTGGGTGTTCCGAGGAGCACGTCTGCGCCGCAGCGACTACGCGCGGGCTCTCATTGCCCTCAGCCCCGACGGCGGCGACGCGGTTGCCCACCGCGAATTCGACCTTCCCACCAAGAGCTTCGCTGAAAACAGCTTCCACATACCAGCGGCAAAGGGCTCCGCCAGCTGGGTCGACGACAACACGCTGGTGCTCACAACCGACTTCGGTGCAGACTCCATGACCGAATCGTCCTATCCGGCCACAGCCCGCATCCTCAAGCGCGGCCAACGCCTGAGTGAGGCCCAGCAGATCGGTGAGGTCGACCGCAGCCACATCCTCGCTGGTGTTGGCGTTGATCACACACCCGGCTGGGAGCGCATGGTGTTCGTCGACGCCATTGACTTCTACCGTTCCCGCCTGTGGGTGCGCCCACTGGATGCCGGCAGCGACTACACCGCCGGATGGCAGCTGATCGACGTGCCAGATGACGTGGTCGTTGACATTGACCGCGACCTCCTTCTGCTGCGTCCCCGCACCGACTGGACGGGGACAGCCGCGGACGGCACAGAGTTCCATGTGCCTGCCGGAGCGCTCGCCGCAGTCAAACTCGACGACTTCCTAGCCGGAGCCGCCCCGCGGGTGATCTTCGAACCGACTGCTTCAACCTCCCTGCAGGGCTGGGCGGTCACACAGGACTACCTGGTGCTCTCACTCATGGAACACGTGCAGTCCACCCTGCGAGCACTCCGCCTGGACGACTTCAGCGAAGTTCCCGCTCCGGCAGCGCCAGCCAACCACGTCATCGGCATCGGTGCGGTCGACGCTGACGACCCAGCCATCGGCAACGACGTGTGGCTGACCATCAGCGGCTTCACAACACCCACAACACTGGCACGAGGTGAACTCGGCTCAACTGCCGAACCACAGGTTGTGCGCACCTCACCGGAACGGTTCGACGCCGAGAACCTCGAAGTCACCCAGCACTTCGCAACATCCGACGACGGCACCCGCATCCCGTACTTCCAAGTGGCACCACGTGACATGGCGCTCGACGGGAAGAACCCCGTATTCCTCGACGGCTACGGCGGCTTCGAAGTCTCCCGCACACCCGCCTACGCAGTCATCAGCGGCATCGCCTGGCTCAACCAGACAACTGACGGAACCGGTGCGATTCCCGCTGGTCGCAGCGGTGTGTACGTTCTTGCCAACATCCGCGGCGGCGGCGAATACGGGCCCGCCTGGCACGAAGCCGCCCGGCGCGAAAACAAACAGCGCTCCTACGAAGACTTTGCAGCAGTCGCACGCGACCTCAGTGACAGGGGAGTGGGCAGTGCCGACACAATCGGCGCCTCGGGAGGTTCCAACGGGGGCCTGCTGGTGGGCAACATGCTCACCCAGTTCCCGGAGCTCTTCGGCGCGATCAGCTGCGGAGTGCCGCTGCTGGACATGCTGCGCTACACCGAACTGTCCGCCGGAGCATCGTGGGCAGCCGAATATGGTGACCCCGCAACTGAGGACTGGAACTTCATCCAGCACTTCAGCCCCTATCACCTGCTGGATGCCGCACCGCGGGATGAATACCCGCCGGTGCTGTTCTGGACAGCAACCTCGGACGACCGCGTGGGGCCCGTGCAGGCACGCAAAATGGCCGCGAAAATGCAGGCCAAAGAAATCCCCGACGTGTGGTTCTTCGAAGACACACAGGGCGGACACTCGGCAGCATCCGACAACAAGCAGATCGCAGCTGTGCGCGCACTGACCTACCGGTTCATGTGGCGGGCACTGACAGGAGAGGACCGCAATGACTGAAGCAGATTCGACAGCAGAAGCACATACATTCCAAGCGCAGCGCAAAGTCCCCGGCGGAAAACTCGTCATCGTCGACGGCACAGTTGAGGACGGCCACGCCCGCGACGTTGTCATCTCAGGTGACTTCTTCCTCGAACCAGAAGAAGCCTTCGCCGCCCTGGGGCCGGCGCTGGAAGGCGTCAGCCTGCGTGACTCCAAAGCCGACATCGCCGCCAGGCTCGACGCAGCATTCGACACCGTGTACCGCGAACTCGTCGAAGCCGGCGAAGAACCGCTGCGGCCCGACCTGCAGGGCGTGACCACCGACGACATTGCGTGGGCACTCAAACGCGGAATGGCCGGAGCCACCGAGTTCTACGACCACGAATGGGAAATCATCCACGACAAGGTCCGCCCCACCCGTGAAAACGTGGCACTTGACGAAGTTCTGCTGCGCGAAGTCGCCGCCGGCCGCCGCGGACCCACAGTGCGGTTCTGGGAATGGGAAGACAAAGCGGCCGTCATCGGCTCGTTCCAGTCCTACCAAAACGAAATCGACGCCGCCGGTGCCAAACGTCACGGGGTCGAGGTGGTGCGCAGGATCTCCGGTGGGGGCGCCATGTTCATGGAAGGCGGGAACTGTGTCACGTTCTCGCTGTACGCACCCCTGTCACTGGTCGCCGGGCTCGACTACGAAGAGTCGTATAGATTCCTCGACCAGTGGGTGCTGAACGCCCTGTCCACCATGGGCGTCAACGCGTTCTATGAGCCCATCAACGACATCACATCCGACAAAGGCAAAATCGGCGGCGCCGCACAGAAGCGCCTGGCCGCAGGTGGGGGAGTCATCCTCCACCACGACACCATGAGCTACGACATCGACGCAGACAAGATGCTCGAAGTGCTGCGCGTGGGCAAAGCCAAAATCTCCGACAAGGGCATCCGCTCGTCTAAGAAGCGGGTCGATCCGCTGCGCAGCCAGACCGGCATGCTTCGCGAAGAGGTCATCGAAACGATGATCGCCACGTTTCGGAAGACCACCGGTGCGGAACTCGGCGAAGTCACCCCTGACGAAGTTGAGCGTGCGCGGACTCTGGTCGCCGAGAAATTCGGCACTGAAGAATGGACTCACAGGGTTCCGTAACCTTGCCGTCATATTGGGGTGACTCGTGCTTTACACGCGTGGGTCATGGTGTTGGCATGTCTGCACACACCCTCGACTGCGATCTTCAGAACCCCAGCGCTCGCCAGCGCGGCGCGGGTGCCATGTACCCGCCAGAACTTCTGGCCGATGCCGCATGGACCAACCCGTTCGCCTTCGCCGCTGTCGTCGATGACGCTGGTGTGCTCCTGGAGAGCGCCGAGGACTACCGCATTGCAGGCCGTTCCGACCGCAGCATTGGTGCCCGTGCCTTCAGCAAACTGCCCGTGCGCGCTCGCCTGATCGAACGCCAGAAGCGCGCGTTTGCGGACTTCGCGGCAGCAGAAGCCGGCCAGCCGGCACGCGTTGCCAGCAGCCAGGTGGTGCGCGGACAGCTCGAAGTGATTCTGGACTGCGGTGGTGCTCTCATGCGCGTGTGCTCCGTTGCAGCCGACGGTCAGCGTCCCGTGCAGGGCGCGCCCGCCACGGTGTGGGTCATCAATCCCGAACTGACGATCGTCAACATCCAGTCGCACTGAACTGCTCAGCTGAGCAGAAGCACACTCGGCAGTGTGCTGGGGGCTTTCGGCGGGCGTGCGCAGCGAGTGCACTGACCTCCTGTTGTCGCAGTCAGTGGCCTCGCCTAGGATCTGATCAGACAATCGACGTCAGACAGCAGACGCAGACAGAGGAGTGCCCGTGCGCCAGGTCGAACCCCGCGTAGAGCTCATTGCGCGCCCGAACATCGACTGGGAAGCCATGACCGGCTACCTCGAAGAGGTCGGCGGAACCGCATGGTCGGACCGTGTCCGTCCGCAGGAATCACCTGACGGTGAAGACCTGCTCGAGTTCTCCGGCCGCATGTGCTATCGATCCTGGGAGCCCGGCCTCAACCCGAACGTTTCGCGTGTGCGCACCGATTCCGCCCAGTACCTGGGCAATGTCATCGGGTCTCAGCACGGCTCGGTTCTCGAACACGCCAACTACACGTTCATCTTCCACAACGTGTCGCGCGTCTTCACCCACGAACTCATCCGCCACCGCGCCGGTGCCGCATACTCGCAGGAATCCCTGCGCTACGTACGCCTGGAAGACATCCCCTTCTGGTTCCCCGACTGGGCGCGCGAAGACGCCGAACTCATGGAGCGCAGCCTCGCCCTGCTCGACCAGCTGGAAGAGCACCAGCGGTGGATGGCCGAACACTTCGAGCTCGACGAAGAAGGCCAGAACTTCAGCCACAAGAAGCACATGACCAGCTTCATGCGCCGCTTCGCGCCCGAAGGCCTGGCCACCGGCATCGTATTCACCGCCAACCTGCGCACACTGCGCCACGTCATCGAAATGCGCACCGCGAAGGGCGCGGAAGAAGAAATCCGCTTGATCTTCGATAAGGTCGGACAGATCATACGCGAAGAAGCACCCGCGATTTTCGCTGACTACACCGTCGAAGACGGCGAATGGATTCCCGGCACGCGCAAAGCCTGAGTCAGTAAAGTCTGAACGAGCGAAAAGCCTGAGCAAGGAGGCTCCCATGGCGATTCTCTACAACGTCGAACTGTCGCCCGGCAAGCTCGAACTGATCGAAGAGTGGTTGCCGAAGCAGCCGTGGGCGAACGTTGAGCCCGGCACCAAGCTGAACCGTGTTTCGTCCTTCCGCTTTGACGACCCCGCCGGCGAGGTGGGAGTCGAGTTCCACCTCGTGAAAGCTGCGGATGGTGACGACACCGTCTACCAGGTGCCGCTGACCTACCGGGGCGCACCGCTGGCGGGAGCCGAAGAGCACCTCATTACCGAAATGGATCACCCCAAGCTCGGCCACCGCTGGGTCTATGACGGTGCCGCCGACCCCGTGTGCGTGCTCGAGACCCTAGGTGCGATCGTCACGGGAGGTCGCTCTGTCGACGAGTTCTGGCAGACAGACACCGGCCTTGAGAAGAACACGGACGTAGCGGAGGCCTGGGGCACCTCGGATCCCAACCTGACAATCGCCGACCTCCCGGAAGGCGAGGAAGCGGACCAGGTGCAGGTCAAGGTCGACACCGTCGGCGATCTCACGCTGGCAGTTTTCGGCGAGGTGAAGCTCGGCTTCCTCCGGGTTCTGTCGCCTGTCGCAGTCGATGCTCTCGGGGCTCCCACGGGGCAGCTGCAGGTTAAGGTCGGTGCGGAGGAGTACGTTTCCGCGCGCCTGCTGAAGTAAGCTGTTCAGTCTGCCGTTAGAATCACGAAATCGGCAGGAAAGGATTTCAGCGTGATCGACTGCAAAGTGTTCGCAGACAAAGCTGCGGCCAGTGTGTGGGCAGCCAGCCAGATCTGCGACATGATTCGCGATAACCCCACGGCCAATCTCGGAGTTGCAACAGGGTCGAGCCCCGCTGATGTCTACGCCGAAATCGCCCGGCAGGTGCACGCAGACAGCATTGACGTCACTCGCCTGCGTGCTTTCGCGCTTGACGAATACCTGGGCCTGGACACCACGCACCCGCAGAGCTACCACTACTTCATCGACGAACACGTCACCAAGCAGATTGGGCTCGCTCCCCAGAACGTGCGAGTGCCGTTTGCAGAGGGCCACTCGACGGGCGACGTCATTGACGACTACGACGCCGAAATCGCTGACGCCGGCGGCATCGACCTGCAGATCCTCGGCATCGGGTCCAACGGGCACATCGCCTTCAACGAGCCCGGAACACCTTTTGACTCCGTGACCCACGTCGAGCCTCTCACCCAGTCGACGCGAGCAGACAACAGGCGCTTCTTCGACCACACCGCCGAAGTTCCCATCCTGTCCGTCACCCAGGGCATTGGAACCATCATGAATGCCCGCCGGATCATCCTTCTGGCGTTCGGTGAAAACAAGGCCGAAGCTGTTCGCGACTCGGTTCGCGGACCTGTCACCGAGGACGTTCCCGCATCGGTTCTGCAGAACCACCCGAACGTCGTCTTCGCCCTTGACGAGGCCGCCGCAAGTCTTCTGTGAGGCATGTGCCAGGGTCTCGTCACACGGCTGACAACCGTTGACCGGCGCTGGTGAGTAATGTCACCGAAGCCGCTATGAGGGTGACTTCTTGGTGCGATCCCGTCTAGTGTGGTCCAAATACGCAAGCATCGATAAGGAGAAACATGCTCGCAATTATTCTGTGGATCCTCGCAGCCATCCTGGTCATTTCCGGCATCTTTGCACTGTTCCGCGGCCAGATGCTGTGGGGCATTGTGCTGATCGTTGTCGGCCTGCTGGTCGGCCCCGGTGGTGTCAGTATTTTCAATTGACTTACGGCGGTCGGTATAGCCGAGGGCTAGCCGAGATCGCGAAAGGCGCACAGCTTCTAGCTGCGCGCCTTTTCTGTTGCCTGCGCAATTCTGTTGGCCTGGGAGAAAAACGAGGCGGAGGGCCGGTTTTCGTCACCTGGCGAGCGGGGGCTGACCGGGAGGGGAGAGGCCTACGCTTGTTCCCACTCCTGGATTTCCAGGCCGTCGACGTAGCCTTCGGGGCGCTCTTCGAGCAGGTCGAAGCGGGCGGTGATCTTGTGTGGCAGACGGCCGTGCGGATCGACGATCGTGATGTCGTGGCCTTCGGCAGCCAATCGGCGCAGGGCTTCGGCCATGAGCTCCCCACCGACCGTGGGGATGGCGGACACAAAGCTGACGTCGAACACGATGTCGCTGTCGTCCTGTTCGATCTGCTCGAGGTGGCGCAGCACCATTTCTGTGGTCGAAAAGTCCAAGACGCCCTGAATTTCAATCAGAGTGTCGCCCTCAAGCGTGGTTGAACGCTGCGAAACAGCTTCGACCGTGGACGCCGGTGTTGCCATGATGTGCAGGTTGAGCTGTTCGCTCATCTTCTGGAACGCCTTCACTCCGCGCACCGAATGTCCGTAGGAATCGAGCCTGGGAGAAAAAGCGCTGATGCCGACCTGACCGGGAAGCGCGCCGACAAGTCCACCGCCGACACCGGACTTCGCGGGGATGCCGATGCCGGTCAGCCAGTCACCGGCGGCATCGTACATACCGCACGTGGTCATCACCGACAGCACTTGGCGAGCCACCCATTCGGGGATGACGCGCTCCTCCGTGACGGGGTTGATCCCGCCGGAGGCCAGCGTCATCGCCATAACTGAAAGGTCGTTCACGGTGACTTTTGCAGCGCACTGGCGGATGTAGCCGGCGAAGACATCGTGCGGGTCAGCATCGAAAATGCCGTTCGCGCGCACCAGGGAGGCCAGCGCCAGATTGCGCCAGCCCGTGTTGACTTCTGATTCGTAGACGGCCTCGTCGATTTCGAGTTCACGTCCGGCAAATTCGCACAGCCCCGAATAGATGCTCTCCCAGCCGACGGTTTCGCGCAGCACTCCGTGGGTGGCAATAGCGCCGATGTTGATCATGGGGTTGTCCGGCCGGCCCGTGCCCTCCTGCAGGGAGGCTTCGTTGTAGGGGTCACCGGACGGTTCAACGCCGACAGCGGCCATGACCGTGTCGTAGCCGCATTCGCGCAGCGCCAGTGCGTAGACGAAGGGCTTTGAGATCGACTGGATGGAGAACAGTGCATCACAGTCACCAGCGGAATACACGGTGCCGTCGGGAGTGCACAGCGATATGGCGAAGCGGTGCGGATCGACCGAGGCGAGTTCCGGAATGTAGTCCGCCAGGTTTCCCGAGTCTTCGTTCTTACAGCTTGCGTAGATGCGTTCGAGAAAGGAATTGACAGGACTTTTCATAGTGGTCTCAGTTCGACTGGTTGAGGATGAGCTGCTGTGTACGTTCTTCTGCGGCGGCGTGGGCGAATCATCGGCTGGTGCCGCTGACAGCACCTTGGGCGAGCTCTTCTGCCCGATCGATGGAATCGATGAGCGCGTGTCTGAGTCTATTGGCTTTTTCAGACAGACTCTTCTGGCGCTTCATGTATTCGGCTTTGCCCGCCGCGGTTTCAATGGCGACAACACCATAGCCCCACGGCCGAACGTCGTATGGGGAGGCCTCCATGTCGAGTGTGCGCAGCTGGGTCGCCAGGTCAAAAGCCTCAAGCACAATGCTGCCCTCCACCATCGGCTGCAGTTTCATTGCCCACTTGTAGAGGTCCATTCCGGCGTGCAGACAGCCCGGCTGTTCGTTGGCCCGCATCCCTTCCCGCGTGGGTTGGATGGTGTTGAGGCCGCGCGCATCGGGTGTGAAGAAACGGAACGCATCGAAGTGGGTGCACTGAATCCGGTGATTCTCAACAACCCGGTCGGTTTCCTCCTGGCTCAGGCGCAGGGGAACGTCTTCGTGTCGCTGCTGACCGGGTTTGAGTTTGTATACCATGGCCCATTCGTGCAGCCCGAAACAGCCGAGTGCCGCCTCGCGCCCCAGGGTGCTGCGCAGCAGGTCGCGGATGAACACCGCACCGCGACCGCGATCCTCCCACCACTGGGCCGCATCAACTCGCGCATGATCGGTCACGGTGTACCAACGGCGTGAAAAGTACCGTCGGTCATCTTCGGTTTCAATCGCCAGCGCGGTTCCCGGGGCGGGGTTCCACTGCGCGATTTTGGCCGGTTTGAACGGGTAGTAGGTGAACAGGAAGTCCTGCACGGGGTGCTTCTCACCCCGGGATCGCCGGGCCAGGTGGTCTGCGGTTCGGCTGGTGACCTCCTGCGCGTGAGCGTCTCTGAGCGCCCTCCACTCACGAGGTGCCAGGACCGTTTCCCGGTTCACTCCAGTCTCCTTGTGGTCTTCGCGGTTGCCACGTGATTCCACGGGTCTTCCGGCCACGGGTGCTTTCTGTACTTGCCGCGGTTTTCGGCACGCACATCAGAATAGGCGCCGTTCCAAAATGATTCGAGGTCGGCGGTGATCGCCAATGGTCGTGCGGCCGGCGACAACAGGTGCAGAAGAACGGAAACCCGGCCGTCCACGATCCGCGGACTGGTCTTCCAGCCGAAGCACTCTTGGAGCTTCACCGCCAGCACGGGAGGTTCGTCGCCGTCGGGGTACTGCACGCGGTGACGTGAACCGCTGGGCACTTGGATCCTTTCGGGAGCCAGCTCATCCAGACGAGCCGCTTCCGGCCACGGCAGCAGGCCGGTGAGTGCCCGTTCCATATCCGGTTTCCGTCCAGCCGCGACCGTGGGAATTTCACCGGCAAGCCAATCGAGGTTCGCCGCCAGCGCTTCGAAGCTGACATCCGGCCAGGGTTCGCCCAGTTCACGGTGCAGAAGAGCCATGCGCCTACGCAGCGACTCCGCCTGCTCGGTCAGCGGGAAGACCTCGGCGAGACCCCGAGCCTCGACAGCGTCCTCAACCGCGCGGCGCGTGGCCTCAGCGCTCGCCTGGACCGGGGTAGACGACAGCTCAATCGCTCCGAAGCGCCGCACCCTGCGCGCTCGTACGGTTGTGCCGTCAAACCGGGCAATATCGTCTTCGTCCAGAAGAGAATCTGCGGCCAGCTGGGCCTGTTCAAAGTCAATTGGGACCGCCGCACCAATGACGGCGCGGCTGCCAGCGCGGCTGATGTCCGCAATCGCCAGCCATTCGTGGCCGCGCAGCGCGCTGTCACGTGGAAGTTCACCTGCCGTTCCGCTGGCCAGCTTGTACGTCGTTGCGTCTACCGCACGAGCAATCCTCTCCGGGAAAGCCAGCGCGGTGACAAAAGCCAAACCCGCCTCATCAAGATTCGGCCCGGCCTCCGCATCGGCAAGGCTTGCGAAACGGCCAACCTCCCGGCGGAACGCGGCCTCCTCACGAACCGACAGGTACCGCTTCCACAGAGCACCGCCAGGGGAGCGGACATCTGAGGCCAGAACCGCAACCGCCTGCGCGGCGGCCGTCCCGCCGATGAAGTCCGCACCGTCAAACAGGGCGCGCGCCAGTCTGGGATCAGCCGGGACCGCGGCCAGCCGGCGGCCCAAGTCCGTGGGTTGGCCCGCCTCGAGCGCACCCAGTCCGGTCAGCACCGCCTCGGCTTGATCCAGAGCCGGCTCAGGAGGTGCAGTCGGCAGTGCGAGACCCTCACCTCGCGGAGAACCCCAGCAGGCCAGATCGAGGGCGGCCTGCGTGAGATCGGCCGTGGTGATCTCGGCTGGAGCGTGCGCGGGCCGTGCTGCGAAATCAGCCTCGGCCATACAGCGGACAACGGTTCCCGGGCCCTGGCGGGCCGCACGTCCAGCACGCTGCACCATGGAGTCCTTGGCCGCGCCGACCGTCACCAGGCCTGACATTCCGCGCACAGAATCCAAGCGGACCTGCCGGTCAAGACCCGCATCGATCACGGTGCGCACACCGGGCACCGTCAGAGAAGACTCCGCAACGTTCGTGGCAACAACAATCCGCTGCCGGTCACCGCCGCCGGAGGTGATCCTGCGCTGTTCACGTGCCGGAGTGCTGCCCGTCAGGGTGAGGACCTCCGCGTCGGTCAGCGACGCCAAAGCTGATGCCACCCGGGCGATCTCGCGCCTACCGGGGAGGAAAACGAGGATGTCGTGCTCCACCTCGTGAGCCTCATCAGCAGCAACACGGGCAACGTGATCAAGGAAGTCCCACTCGACCCCGCGCACCCCCAGGGCCTGCGGCCCGGGAGCCCAGCGCTGCTTAAGGTCAAACAGCTGAGCCGAGGCGCTCAGAACAGGTGCGGGAGCGTCCGGTTCGCCCAGAAGACCAGCCCACATCTGCGCATCCACCGTCGCTGACATGACCACGAGGCTCAGGTCATCGCGCAGATCAGCCAACTGGCGCAGCATGGCGAAGACAAGATCAGATTCGAGAGCGCGTTCGTGCACCTCATCCATGACAACGGCGTCGATGCCGGACAGTTCGGGGTCACTGAGCAGACGGCGCAGGAGAACGCCCGTCGTTGCGAACTCAACCCGATCACCCCGGCGATGTTCACCGCGCACCGCAAGACCCACGCGCTCGCCCGACAGATCCGCCAAACGGTCCGCCGCAGCGCGAGCCGCCACACGCCTGGGCTGCGTGACCACGACCCGGCCGGACACCAAGTTCGCCACCGCCGGCGGCACAACCGTCGTCTTGCCCGTGCCGGGAGGCGCCTCGACAACCGCGCGCAGCGGCCCAGAAGCACAGCTTTCCGCCAAGCGGGGGACAAGAGAAGCCGCCGGAAGTCCACGGCCAATGGCCTCGAGGTCGAAAACACTCACCCCAGTAGACTAAGGGGCATGCGCATTGTCAGATTTGTCCACAACGACGAACCCACCTACGGGGTGCTCGAAGGCGATGTCCCCGAACCCGCCGACGACGGCACCTTCGACACATCGGGCCTGGAAATCGCGGTCCTGTCAGGAGACCCCTTCTTCAGCCCAGCCGGATCCACCGGCGAACGCCTGCCCTACGCGGACGTGCGGCTGATCGCGCCCATCATCCCGCGCTCCAAAATCATCGCCGTCGGCCGCAACTACACCGACCACGCGCGGGAACTAGGCAACGAAGTTCCCGCCAGCCCGCAGTTCTTCTTCATCCCCAACACCGCGATCGTCGGACCGAATGAGCCCGTCCGCCTGCCCGCGGTATCCGAAGAAGTGTCCTACGAAGCCGAATTGGCCGTCATCATTTCGCGCGTGGCCAAACAGGTCCGCCGTGAAGACGCTTTGAAGCACGTGCTCGGCTACACCGTCGCCAACGACGTCACCCTGCGCGACCTGCAGAAAACCGACCTGCAGTGGGCCCGAGCCAAAGGATTCGACACCTCGACCCCGGTTGGCCCGTGGATCGAAACCGAACTTGACGCAGAAGACCTGCGAGTGCGCTCCTGGGTCGACGGCGAGCTGCGCCAAGACGGCACCACGGCAGACATGGTGTTCGACATTCCCGCACTCATCGAAGCCATCTCCGAGACCATCACCCTGCTGCCCGGCGACATCATCCTCACCGGCACCCCCGCCGGTGTCGGCAAAGTCGAAGCCGGTCAGCGCATGAACATTGCAGTCGAAGGGCTGGGACTGCTGTCCAACCCAGCCATGGACGCCTAAAACAAGAAAAGGAAAAACGTGAGCGTACGAGTTCGCTTCTGCCCTTCGCCTACCGGAACCCCGCACGTCGGGATGGTGCGCACAGCCCTGTTCAACTGGGCGTACGCACGCCACACCGGCGGCACATTCGTCTTCCGCATCGAAGACACCGACGCCGCCCGCGACTCCGAAGAGTCCTACCAGCAGATCATCGAAGCCATGAACTGGCTGGGCCTGGACTGGGACGAGGGCATCGACGTCGGCGGCCCCCACGGCCCCTACCGTCAGTCCCAGCGCGGCGAGATCTACCAGGACGTCATCCAGAAGCTCAAAGACGCCGGACACCTGTATGAATCCTTCTCCACGCCGGAGGAAACCGAAGAGCGCCACCGTGCCGCCGGCCGCGACCCCAAGCTGGGCTACGACGGCTACGACCGCGACCTGACAGAAGAGCAGAAGGCGGCCTACCGCGCTGAGGGACGCGAACCCGTTCTGCGTGTGCGCATGCCGGATGAGGACATCACGTTCACCGACGTGGTGCGCGGAGAAATCACCTTCAAAGCCGGCTCCGTTCCGGATTTCGTGGTGGTGCGCGCCAACGGCCAGCCGCTGTACACGCTCGTCAACCCCGTTGACGACGCGCTCATGGGCATCACCCACGTGCTGCGCGGAGAAGACCTGCTGTCCTCGACTCCCCGCCAGATTGTGCTGTACGAAGCACTCAAGGACATCGGTGTGGCTGAATTCACCCCCGAGTTCGGTCACCTTCCCTACGTCATGGGCGACGGCAACAAGAAGCTGTCGAAGCGCGACCCCGAATCGAACCTGTTCCACCACCGCGACAACGGGTTCATCCCCGAAGGGTTCATCAACTACCTGGCGCTGCTGGGCTGGTCGATTGCTGCCGACCGCGACGTCTTCACGGTCGAAGAAATGCTCGAAGCTTTCGACATCCACGACGTTCTGCCCAACCCGGCGCGCTTCGACGTCAAGAAGGCCACGGCCATCAACGCCGACCACATCCGCATGCTCGACGAAGACGAATTCGGCCGCAGGCTCCTGCCGTTCCTGCAGAACGCCGGATTGGTCGACGCTGAGCCGACTGAACGTCAGCTGGAGGTGCTGCGTCAGGCCGTGCCGCTCGTGCAGACCCGCATGAACCTGCTCAGCGAAGCCCCGGACCTCATGAGCTTCCTCTTTGTTGATGAAGATGGGTTCGAACTTCACGAAGACGGGCTGAAAACCCTGCGCGAAACCGCGCCGGAGGTTCTGCGCGCCTCGATCGAAGTGCTGGAGCCGCTGGACGACTTCACCACCGACACGCTGCAGACGGTTCTTAAGACAAAGCTCGTCGAGGAAATGGAAATCAAACCGCGCTTTGCCTTCGGCCCGCTGCGCACCGCACTGTCAGGCCGTCGTATTTCCCCGCCGCTGTTTGAATCCATGGAAATCCTCGGCAAGGACGTCACGCTGGGCCGCCTGCGCGGTCTGCTCGACCACCTGGAAGGCTGATTCACGGTGCTGAAATGCGAAGACCTGCGCGTTGAGGTTCCCCTCGACCACTTCGGGGACACTCCCGGGACGATCGAGGTCTACGCGAGGATTGTGGGCAATGCTGACAGCGGCAACAAGCCGTACCTGCTGTACCTGCAGGGCGGCCCCGGTGTTGAGGCCTTCCGTCCGACGGAGAACAGCCCCACGTGGCTGCCGGAGGCGCTGAAAACCCACCGCGTTGTCATGCTCGACCAGCGCGGCACCGGTCTGTCTTCGCCGATCGGCTGGGTGGACGGTCGCTTTGTCGGCACCGGGGGAGCTCAGGACCCCGAGGCGGTTGCTGAGCGCATGAGCTTCTATCGGGCTGATGCGATCGTTGAGGACGCTGAGGCTGTCCGTCGGGCACTCGGGGTTGAGAAGTGGGCGATCCTTGGGCAGTCGTTTGGCGGGTTTACGTCGCTGCGCTACCTGGCTGAGCATCCCGAATCTCTGCTGAGTGCGCGGATCACCGGGGGACTGGCACGTGTGCCGCAGCCCGGTGCTGATCCTGATCCGGCAATTGCGTACGCTCGCACGTGGCAGATCATGCGAGAGAAATCACAGAAATTCTTTTCGCAGTACCCCGGCGCGGCCGAGGCCATGAAGAAACTGCACGCTCGTGCAGTCACCGATGGCATCGCCCTGCCCGATGGCACGGTTGCCGCAGAGGCACACGTGCGTTCACTCGGCCTCCTGCTGGGAGCCAGCGGAGGCGACCAGAAGCTGCGCTTCCTGCTGGAACACGACGTCGATTCAGCCGCCCTGCGGCATGACCTGCAGGCCTCGCTGCCGTTCAGCGCGCGCAATCCGCTGTACGCGGCATTCCACGAAACCTGCTGGGCATCGGGTGCTAAGACCGATTGGGCTGCGCTGCGCGCACGCTCGGCTGAAGCTGCCGATGATCCGCTGTGGCTTTCGGGCGAACACGTTGACCCCGAGCTTTTCCGCACCGGTCCGCTGGCCGTGTGGGACGACGTCGCACAGGCGCTCGCTGAGCGGGACTGGCCTGTCATGTGGGACGTTGAGAAGCTGCGCAAGGCTGATGTTCCCACGGCGGCTGCCGTCTACACACACGATGCGTTTGTTCCCCGCGACATGTCTCGTGAAACAGCCGGGCTGCTTCCCAAGTGTGAAGTGTGGGAGACCGATGCGTATGAGCACAACGGGCTTGCGGCTTCCGACGGCGAGGTTCTGCGCCAGCTGAACGGGCTTCTGGAGGGCTTGAACGCGGCGGGCTGAGTGGCTGTTTGAGCGCAGTTTTGCATTCCCGCTCGGTGATGATGTAGAGTCTACTTCTGTTGCCGAGCGGGAAATCCCGCCAGCTCATTGGGGTATGGTGTAATTGGCAGCACGAGTGATTCTGGTTCACTTAGTCTAGGTTCGAGTCCTGGTACCCCAGCCAAATTCTTACGAACTCAATAGTCTTGCCCCCGTCGTCTAGTGGTCCAGGACACCGCCCTCTCAAGGCGGAAACGGCAGTTCGAACCTGCTCGGGGGTGCAAAACGCGAAAGCCTCAGCCAATCGGCTGAGGCTTTCGCGTTTCTGTATGCGCTTACGCCAGCGGGGAACTTTGCTGCAAAAACGCCCCTTAGCCGGGATCCACGCTTTAGCCGCTAAAACACCCGTTTGCCGGGTTCCACCTCTTAGCCGCGAATCCACCCCTTAGCCGCACAAAAACTCCCGTTAGCCGGGTTTTGTTGGCTTAGCAGTTGTTGCTAAGACGCAGATCCCGGCTAACGGGAGTGTGCAGGTTGTGGGATGGTTCTGCTGTTGGGACGGGCGAGGTGGAAGCCAGCACCCTGTCGGGGTGAGGGGGCAGGGATGGGCGGCAGCGCCACCTCGCGCCCGCGAAGCTCAGGCCCGGGTGAGGGCTTCTGTCAGAGCGCGTCCAGCCTCAACAACCGACTGCGCGTGCAGGCGGCCGGGCTGGCGGGTTAGACGGTCAACAGGACCGGAAATCGACACCGCGGCAACAACCCGGTTCGACGGCCCGCGGACGGGCGCGGAAACGGAGGCGACACCTCGTTCGCGTTCGGCAATCGACTGTGCCCAGCCGCGGCGGCGAACACCGGAAAGCATCGTGGCCGAAAAGCGCGCCCCGCGCAGACCCGTGTGCAGGCGGTCCGGCTCTTCCCACGCAAGCAGCACCTGAGCGGCAGAGCCGGCACGCATCGACAGGGTTGCGCCAACCGGAACCGAGTCGCGCAGACCAACAGGGCGTTCAACAGCTGCAACGCACAGTCGCAGATCACCCTGGCGGCGGAAAAGCTGAGCCGATTCACCCGTGCGGTCGCGCAGTTGGGCGAGGATCGGCCCGGCCGCGGCCAGCAGGCGGTCTTCGCCGGCAGCGGAAGAAAGCTCAGACAGGCGAGGGCCCAAAATAAAACGTCCCTGCAGGTCGCGGCCCACAAAACGGTGGTATTCGAGGGCGACCGCCAGACGGTGCGCGGTGGGGCGGGCCAGGCCGGTCAGTGCAACAAGTTCTGCAAGTGAGGCGGGCCCGGCTTCGAGTGCGGCAAGAACAGCCGATGCCTTGTCGATGACACCGACGCCGCTTCCGGTTTGACTGCTCATGCCACTATTGAACCGTCTCAAGATTCAAGATGCAAGTCCGACCTTTGGACAATAGTTCGTACAGTGAAACTCACATCAGGTGAAGCCGATGCGAAAGGACGTGCACTGTGGGCAGGACGCTTGCAGAAAAGGTATGGGATGACCATACGGTCAAGGCCGGAGAAGGTGGGGACCCCGATCTCATCTATATCGACCTCCACCTTGTTCACGAGGTGACCTCGCCGCAGGCTTTTGAGGGTCTTCGTCTTGCTGGCCGCCCCGTGCGCCGTCCTGACCTCACAATCGCGACGGAGGACCACAACACTCCAACGCTCGACATCTTCAAGCCGATCGCCGACCCCACCAGCCGCACGCAGATCGAAACGCTGCGCAAGAACGCTGAGGAGTTCGGCATCCGCCTGCACTCCCTGGGCGATGCAGAACAGGGCATCGTCCACGTTGTCGGCCCGCAGCTGGGGCTGACGCAGCCGGGCATGACGGTTGTCTGCGGTGACTCGCACACCTCGACCCACGGAGCCTTCGGGTCGATCGCAATGGGGATCGGCACCTCGGAAGTGGAGCACGTCCTGGCCACCCAGACGCTCCCGCTCAAGCCGTTCAAGACCATGTCGATCACCGTCAACGGCGAACTGCCGGAAGGATCCAGCGCCAAAGACATCATCCTGGCGATCATCGCGAAGATCGGCACCGGCGGGGGACAGGGCTACATCCTCGAGTATCGCGGCGAAGCCATCGAAAAGCTGTCGATGGAAGCCCGTATGACCATCTGCAACATGTCGATTGAAGCTGGTGCGCGCGCCGGTATGGTCGCGCCAGACCAGACGACTTTCGATTACATCAAGGGCCGCCCGCATGCCCCGCAGGGCAAAGACTGGGACGACGCCGTCGAATACTGGAAGACCCTGCGCACCGACGATGACGCCGTTTTTGACGCCGAGGTCGTCCTCGAAGCCGAAGACATCGAACCGTTCGTCACATGGGGCACCAACCCCGGCCAGGGCCTGCCGCTGTCGGCAAATGTCCCGAACCCGGCCGACATCGCCGACGAAACCGAACGCTTCGCCGCCGAAAGCGCCATCGAATACATGGGCCTGACCCCCGGCACGCCGCTGCGCGACATCCGGGTGGACACGGTGTTCCTCGGTTCGTGCACGAACTCCCGGATCGAAGACCTACGAGGTGCCGCCGACATCATCCGGGGCCGCAGCAAAGATCCGAACGTCAGGATGCTCGTGGTGCCCGGTTCCGCTCGGGTCCGCCTGCAGGCGGAACAGGAGGGGCTGGACAAGGTGTTCACAGACTTCGGTGCAGAGTGGCGCTTTGCCGGCTGCTCGATGTGCCTGGGCATGAACCCCGACCAGCTGGCCGAGGGCGAACGCTGCGCATCGACCTCGAACCGCAACTTCGAAGGACGTCAGGGCAAGGGCGGACGCACCCACCTGGTGAGCCCGCTCGTGGCTGCCGCAACGGCCGTGCGCGGAACACTGTCAAGCCCGGCGGATCTGGACTGAGGGAGGAAAGCTGTGGAGAAGATCACCAAGCACACCGGGATCGGCGTACCGCTGCGCCGTTCGAACGTCGACACCGACCAGATCATTCCGGCGGTCTACCTCAAGCGGGTGACCAAGACCGGCTTCGACGACGCGCTTTTTGCCCACTGGCGCAAAGACCCCGACTTCATCCTCAACCGCGATCCGTTCACGCGCGGTTCCGTGCTCATCGCAGGCCCGGACTTCGGTACGGGGTCGAGCCGCGAACACGCAGCGTGGGCGCTCAAGGACTACGGCTTCAAAGCCGTTCTCTCCAGCCGCTTTGCCGACATCTTCCGGTCCAACGCGGGTAAGAACGGCCTCGTTGCAGCACAGCTCGAACAGTCTGACATCGAACTGCTGTGGAAGGTCATCGACAACAACCCCAACACGGAAGTCACCGTCGACCTCGAAACGCGGACCGTGTCCGCCGATACCGTCACGGTGCCGTTCCAGATTGACGACTTCACTCGCTGGCGGCTGATGGAAGGCCTCGACGACATCAGCCTCACCCTGCGCGACTCCGACGCGATCGACGCCTTTGAAGCGAAGCGGCCCAGCTACAAGCCGCACACCCTGCCGGCCCGCACGGAGGACTGAACGAGGCGGAGGCTGGAAAGAAGACTGAGCGGCAGCCCGGTGGCGCTCGGCAGGAGGGTGGCCGCAGCAGAGTGCGAGGCCCAGGACCAGCACACATGCAGGTCTTGGGCCTCAGCCGTTCGAGCTAGCATAGAAGCCGGCTTATACGCTTCAGGCACAGGAGGAACATGCTCGAGGTCAACGGAGGCAATCCGCTCACAGGCACCGTTCGCGTCAGAGGTGCAAAGAACCTTGTGCCCAAGGCGATGGTTGCCAGCCTGCTGGCAGAAACACCTTCGACGCTGCGCGGTGTTCCCTGCATCAGCGACGTCGACATTGTCACCGGACTTCTCGAGCTCCACGGGGTCAGCGTCACCCAGCACCCCGACGGTGACCGGCCCGACGGCGAACTGCGCATGGACCCCACCCGCGTTGAGCAGGGAGCGATCGCGGACATTGACGCTCACGCCGGCTCATCGCGCATTCCGATCCTCTTCTGCGGACCACTGCTGCACCGTCTGGGACGAGCATTCATCCCCGACCTCGGCGGGTGCCGCATCGGCGACCGCCCCATTGACTTCCACCTCGACGTCCTGCGCTCCTTCGGTGCGCAGATCGAAAAAACGGCCGGCGGCATCAGCCTCACCGCCCCCACTCGGCTGACGGGAACCAAAGTAGAACTGCCCTTCCCGTCGGTCGGTGCGACCGAACAGGTGCTGCTCACCGCCGTGCGCGCTCAGGGTCTGACCGAGCTCAAGAACGCCGCTGTCGAACCTGAAATCCTCGACTTGGTGGCAATCCTGCAGAAAATGGGCGCCATCATCTCGGTTGACACCGACCGGGTCATCCGGATTGAGGGTGTTGACTCGCTGAACGGCTACACCCATCGGGCACTTCCGGACAGGATCGAAGCGGCATCGTGGGCATCCGCAGCACTGGCAACCGGCGGCGACATCTTTGTTGAAGGGGCCGACCAGCCAAGCATGCTGACGTTCCTCAACACGTTCCGCAAAGCCGGCGGGCAGTTCACGGTGAAGGAAAACGGCATCCGGTTCACCCACCCCGGTGGCCGCCTGCAGTCGTTGGCCCTGGAGACTGCCGTCCACCCCGGTTTCATGACCGACTGGCAGCAGCCGTTTGTCGTGGCGCTGACGCAGGCAACCGGACTGTCGATCCTGCACGAAACCGTGTACGAAAACCGCCTGGGCTTTACGAACGCACTCGTCAAAATGGGGGCCCAGATCCAGCTGTACCGCGAATGCCTGGGCGGCACCCCCTGCCGTTTTGGGCAGCGCAACTTCCGCCACTCCGCCGTGATCTCCGGGCCGACACCGCTGAAGAGCGCCAACATCGACGTGCCCGATCTGCGCGGCGGGTTCTCGCACGTCATCGCAGCCCTGGCCGCCGAAGGGCGCTCCGAGGTGTCCGGCATCGAAATCATCAATCGCGGCTATGAAGACTTCATCGCCAAACTCGACGGCCTCGGCGCACAGGTGAGCCTGACATGAGCACAGATAAGAACAGGGGAGCGGGCAGCGAGGTGAACGGCGAGGAGCGCCGTGAAATGAGCGGCAGCCAGGCGAGCCGCGAGACCAAGGCGAACGGCACAGACGAAAAGAACAGGCACCTCGGCTTCGAGGTTGCCTACGACCTGAAGTCGACCGGCCAGCAGCTCCGGCGTGCGTCTTTCCTCGCTCCGTTTGTGCGCGGCGGTCTGCGGCCGCTGGGCAGGATCGCGGTCCGAGGTGCCGAGAACATCCCGCAGGACGGCCCGCTGATCGTGGCCTCCTACCATCAGTCGAACCTCGACCCGCTGGTCGTGGGAATTTCGATCTACAACCAGGGGCGGCTGCCGCGGTTCATGGCCAAGCACACCCTGTTCACGTTCCCGGTTGGGCTGGTGACACGACCCCTGGGCCAGATTCCGGTAGTGCGCGGTTCGCGCGAGGCGGGGGACTCCCTGGCCTACGCAAAAGCTGCCCTCGCCGCAGGGCAGACAGTCACGATCTACCCCGAAGGCACCCACACGAAAGACCCCGACATGTGGCCGGGGCCCGCAAAATCCGGCACCGCCAGGCTTGCGCTGCAGACGGGAACACCGATCATCACTGTCGCCCACTGGGGCGTGCAGAACGCGCTGCCGGGCAAATCGCTGCGCCCGCGCCTTGGACCCCGCCGAGTGATGACCGTAGACTTCTCCGAGCCGATCGTCACCGAAGGCGTGCCTGAAACCAAGGAGAACGTCGCATCGCTGACCGAGCACATCACCGCTCGCATCGCATCCCAGCTTGCCGACCTGCGCGGTGTACCGCTGCCCGATCGGTTCCGCAATGCACTTGAATGGAGGAAAGCGTGACGACAGCCGTCATGGGCGCTGGATCGTGGGGAACAACCTATGCCGGTGTGATCGCCGATGCAGGATTCCCCGTGACCGTCTGGGCACGTTCGGAAGAAGCCGCCCGCGAACTGCGGGAAGAGCACACGAACTCCAAGTACCTGCCCGGCATCCGCTTCAACGACAGGATCACCGCAACCAGCGACCCCGTTGAAGCTCTGCGCGATGCAGAGGTTGTTGTGCTCGCGGTGCCCGCGCAGTCGCTGCGGGACAACCTCCAGCAGTGGAAGGACCATATTCGTTCCGACGCGATCATCGTCAGCCTCATGAAGGGCATCGAACTGGACACGGGCCTGCGCATGAGCGAAGTCATTGCCGAAGTCACCGGCTTTGACGACAAGCAGATCGCCGTTGTGTCCGGCCCCAACCTGGCACGTGAAATCGCCGAACACCAGCCGACCGCAACGGTTGTTGCGTGCACGTGCCCTGAAAACGCCGAAGAGATCGCCCGCCGCAGCGCCAATTCCTACTTCCGCCCGTACACAAACTCCGATGTTGTGGGCGTTGAACTCGGCGGTGCTGTGAAGAACGTCATCGCGCTTGCCGTCGGCATCGCCGATGGTCAGGGACTCGGTGACAATTCGAAAGCCTCGATCATCACCCGCGGTCTGGCGGAGATCACTCGCCTGGCACTGGTCATGGGCGCCCAGGCGCACACGATGGCGGGCCTTGCCGGCATGGGCGACCTCGTGGCCACGTGTGCCTCACCGCTGTCGCGCAACCGCTCCTTCGGCCGTCTGATGGGCGAAGGCCTAAGCGTTGACGAAGCCGCCGCAAAGACGAAGCAGACCGCCGAGGGTGTGAAATCCGCACCGGCCGTTCTGGGCCTCGGTGCAGCACACGACGTCGACCTGCCCATCACCCAGGCCGTATCTGCCGTCATCGACGGACGCCTGCACGTCGACGACGTCGCCGGTCTGCTGCTGGCCCGCAAACGCAAGGACGAATCGCAGAGCAGCTGAGGGGCTGTTGCTGGGCGGCTTGCGAGGTGCCGGGCGGCTGGTGAGCCGGCTGCTGTCGCCGGCTGGCGAGGTGCCGGGCGGCTGGCGGGTTGTCAGGCGAGTGAGCATCCAGGCGGGTAGGCTGGATCACGCAAGCCCAACAGAGGAGGAACAGTGTCGAACTCACCTTTTGCCAGGCTCAATGACGTACCGCGCTTCGAACTGACCAGCACCGATGTGGCTGAAGGTCAGCGCCTTCCGCAGGCTCAGGCCTCCGGGCTCATGGGTGTTGACGGCGGCGAAGACATTTCGCCGCAGCTTTCCTGGAGCGGTTTCCCTGAAGAAACCAAGGCCTTTGCCGTCACCTGCTACGACCCGGACGCGCCGACCGGCTCCGGCTTCTGGCACTGGACTGTTGCCGACATTCCCGGCACCGTCACCTCGCTGCCGGCCGATGCTGGTAATCCCGAGGCGGGGCTCCTGCCCGAAGGTGCTGTCACGGTTCGCAATGACGCCGGTGACCGCCGCTTCGTTGGCGCGGCACCGCCGGAAGGCCACGGAGCGCACCGCTACTTCTTCATCGTGCACGCTCTGTCGGAACCGCTGGGCATTGACGAAAACGCAACACCGGCATTCGTCGGCTTCAACATCTTCTTCAAGTCGATCGGGCGTGCCTGGATCGAAACGAACTACGAACTCTGAGAAACCCTATGAGCAGTCAGCGCACCTCCGTCGCCGTTCTCTTCGGCGGCCGTTCCAGTGAACACTCGGTCAGCTGCGTCAGCGCAGCCGGCGTCATCGGCGCTCTTGACCGGGACCGCTACCGTCCCGTGCCGATCGGGATTACGAAGAACGGCACGTGGGTCACGGTTGAAGACCCAACCTCGTTCAGCTTTGCTGACGGTGCAATGCCGGAAGTCGAAGAGAACGGTTCGGCGGTTTTCGTGTCGCCGTCCACGCGGGGTGTTTCGCTGCTTGAACGTGACGCCGACGGTTCGGTGCGCGACCTCGGCGACATCGACGTGTTCTTCCCCGTTCTGCACGGTCAGTTCGGGGAAGACGGCACGCTGCAGGGCCTGTTGGAGCTCAAGGGTGTTCCGTTCGTCGGGCCCGGTGTGCTGACCTCTGCCGTCGGCATGGACAAGCACTTTATGAAGACGGTTCTGCGCTCAGCCGGGATTCCCACCGCTGACTGGCAGACCGTCACCGCAAAGCAGTGGGCCGATGATCCGGCCGGCGTTCGTGAGCGCCTAGCCGCGCTGGGCCTGCCGGTTTTCGTCAAACCCGCCCGGGCTGGATCGTCCGTGGGCATCACCAAGGTTGCGGTGGCTGAAGACCTCGACGCCGCACTGCGCGAAGGCTTCGAACATGACCACAAGGTCATAGTCGAACCCGGCATTGACGGCCGCGAAATCGAATGCGCGGTCCTGGGCTCCCACTGGGACGACGAACTCACTGCATCCGTGCCGGGTGAGATCGTCATCTCCGGCGACCACGAATTCTACGACTTCGAGGCCAAATACCTTTCCGCGGACGACGTCCACCTGGAGGCCCCCGCGGACCTCCCAGACGACGTGGCCCGCACAGTACAGGCCATCGCCGCTGACACTTTCCGCGCCTTCGAATGCTCCGGGCTGACCAGAGTCGACACCTTCGTCCAAGCTGACGGAACGGTCTTGGTCAACGAAATCAACACCTCGCCGGGATTCACCCCAACATCGGGATACCCGTACATGATGGGCAAGAGCAGCATTGACTACCCCGAACTCATTTCACGCCTCATCGACATCGCACTGGTCGACGTCAACCGCAGGTGAAGCTGCGGCGGGGCAAGGGACCCGCGCTTGCCGGGGCACCCGGTCTGAAACCTGCGCACTCCCGTTAGACGGAATCTGCGCCTTAGCAGTAACTGCTAAGCCAACAAAATCCGGCTAACGGGAGTTTTTGTTCGGCTAAGGGGTGGAACCCGGCTTAGGGGTGCTTTTGCGGCTAACGGGTGTTTGCGTGAGGAAGTGCGGGGTGTTGCGGAGTGCGGCTCAGTTCCCGTCCTCGGACGCCTCGCCTTCAGGGGCTTCGCCGTTGACGTCGTCGGCGCCGACGCATTCGCGCTCGGCTTCGATCTGCTGAACAGCAGCAGACAGAGCCGACAGCGCCTCAGCGCCGGCGATCTTCGTGGTGTCGAGTGTCAGCTCCACGGAGGGGCTGCGCCCGTAGGTTTCAAAAATCCACGTGTCGCCTTCACCTTCGCGGGAAACCCAGTCGACATCGTCGGCACGCACACAATGGTCGGTCGACGGTCCGGGCATTTCGCCGCCACAGCGCAGAACAACAGCGCTCGGATCACCCCACGCGGCTGTGGCCTGGGAAGACGCTTTGCGCTTCTCGTGATTGCCGATAACCTCCGGCAGGCGCAACATGACATCCGCACAAGCGGGATCGGTTGCGTGAGGCTGCGGTTCGACGACAACAACCGGCGCACACGCCGACAGCCCTACAAGCGCAGAAAAGCCGACAGCTGCAGCGGAGAGCTTCCTCAAGACCATGTCCCTAAGGGTATCGCCCGGCCATTCGCACTAGGCTGATGCCCATGCCCAGCACGCCGAACCAGCCGGAACCCACCGCGCCGCAGCCCAGCAACGACGTTGCGCCCAGCGATGCCACAGAGCTGACACTCAAAGACGTCGGCGAAGACGGCGTGCTCGAACAGATCTTCTCGGTCTTGCAGGCACAATCAGCGCACCCGCCAGCACAGCCACCCGCAGACCCAGAAACACACCCAACCTCCGCCTCGAACCCGGTTGCCGGCCCGGGTGACCTGATCGTCGGCCCCGGTGATGACGCCGCAGTCTCACACACACCCGGCAACCTGGTCTCCAGCGTCGACATCCTCACAGAGGGCGCTGACTTCCTGCCCGAATGGTTCGACCCCTACCGCCTGGGCGTGAAGGCCGCCGCGCAGAACCTCGCCGACATCTGCTCGATGGGCGCCAACCCGCACGGTCTGCTGTTCGCGCTGGCCGCCCCGGATGGCACCCCGGTCAACACGGTCCGACTCCTGGCACAGGGGCTTTCTGACGAAGCCGCACGAGGTGGAGCCACAGTCATCGGGGGAGACCTGTCGTCTTCCGCGTGTCTCACCTCGACCGTGACGGCACTGGGCTTCATCGACCGGGACCTGGTCCCGGTCACCCGGTCCGCCGCCAAGCCGGGCCACGATGTTTTCCTCGCCGGAACTGTCGGCTGGGCGGCTGCCGGACTGGCCCTGCTGTTTGCCGGTGTGCGCTTGGGAGACGACCCCCACCTCGACCCGTTTATCGAGGTGCAGTTGGCGCCTCGCCCTGATTATGAGTCCGTGCAGAACCTGGCGACATGGGCATCGGCCGGAATTGACGCCTCGGATGGTTTGGCCGGCGACCTCGGGCGCGTGGCCCGGGCCTCCGGCGTGCGCATCCGCCTGGACGAAACCGCAATCGACCGCCTGGCAGAACCGCTGCTGCCAGCGGCCGAACACCTGGGAACACCGGAAGCTGCCCGCGAATGGGTGCTCGGCGGTGGGGAAGACCACGGCTTCCTCGTGTGCGCTCCCGCGGGCAGTGCTCCGGTAGGGTGGACGCGGATAGGCGCGTGCGAAGAAGGCCAGCCGGATGTTCTGGTGGGCGACCACTCGGCAGCTGACAGCGCCTATAAACACTTCTGACACAGCTTTGCGGAAACGGACGGCTTAGCGGAAACGGACATGGTGAACGACAACAGCATGCGCTGGGGCGGGCGGCTGGCTGCCCGCTGGGCGCAGCAGGCAGTGGAGCGACTGCGCCGCCAGCGCGGCAGCATCGACTCCATCAACGTGTTCCCCGTAGCCGACGGCGACACGGGATCGAACATGTACGCCACCGTGAAATCCGCCTACCGAGCTGTAGAGGCTATTGACGGGCCGGCGACGCTGCCGCGGGTCGTCGAGGCGATGGCCGCCGGTGCTCTGCGGGGCGCCCGCGGCAATTCGGGCCTCATCTTGGCTGTTGCCCTGCGGGGAGTCGCTGACGAACTCGGCGAGGCGGCTCTCGCCGAAGGTGACCTCACGCCCGACCGCTTCGCCTCGGCGATTGAACTGGCTGCCCACCGGGCACAGACCGCAATTGCCGAACCCACACACGGCACCATGCTCACAGTGCTGCACGCGATGGCCGAAACCGCGCGCACCCAGGCCGACGAAGGCGCGGGACTGCTGCAGCAGATTGAAGCCGTGCGCGCCTGCTCGATTGAAGCGCTGCGCGACACCACCGGCCAGCTGGACGTGCTCGGCCAGGCGCAGGTCGTCGACGCCGGCGCCAGCGGCATCGTCGAAATCTTCGACCTGCTGTACCTCACCGTCACCGGGGGAGCGGTCGGCGAAACCCCCAGCCCCATTGCGGGGCTGACCTCCGTCGTGCCGAAGCTCACGGGTGATGGGGTTACGTGTAGTGGCGCAGGAGGTGCCGGTGCGGCTGGCACTGGTGCAGCGACGGGTGCCGGGGCGGCGGGTGCTGGTGCGGCTGGTGCTGGTGCCGCGACGGGTGCCGACACGCTGGAGCTCGTGTTCACGCTCAGCGACAGCAAAGACCGAACCCGCCCGCTTAAGCGCATCCTGGCGAAAGCCGACGCCCGGTCGGTCGTCATTTCGTGGCCCATGGTGCACGTGCACGTCACGAGCGAAGACCACGCGCTGCGCGTGCTGCGCGACGTCGAACAGTACGGGCTGGCGCAGCTGCGGACAGAAGACCTTGTCAACGGCGCAAACCACGGGCCGCTGCGCGCAGCGGCCGCGGCTTCCACAGCGCCGCTCATGTTGCGGGCCGCGCTGACAGGTGCGATAGCCATCCGACTGGACCGCGGCGAACAAGCCGGAAGCCTGCACGACGTCCTGTCTGACGGCACCACAACGGTGCTCGTTGCCGACAGCCCCGAAGGGCAAGCCTCCATCAACGCCGCAGCCGCCGACGGTGTTTACGCGATCCCCACCGGCAGTCCCATTTCAATGGTCAGCGCACTGGCAGTCTTCGACCCCCACGCAGACGCCGACGACGTCGCAGAGGACATGGCCGATGCCGCTTCTGTCGACATCCGCCGGCTGTGCTTCGCCGGACAGTCCGCGGCCGGCCCGCTGGTGTACACGAAAACCGACGTGCTGGTCCTATCTGAGGGCCGCATCCTCTTCATCGAACACGCGCCAGAAGCTGCCATCGTCGAGGCCATCTCGCGTCTGGCCGTCGACGGTGACCCCGAACTCATCACCATCAGCTACGGCCAACAGGCAACGCCGAAAATGCGGAAGGCCATGGAGAGCGCCGTGCGCCGCGCTTATCCGGAAGCCGAAGCCGAAATCTTCGATGCAGACCTCAGCGGAGTCTGCGCCGATGTGGGTGTCGAATGAAACCGCTGACAGACTTCGTCAGCAGCCGCGATGAAAAAGCACTCGCCAAGCTGGGCGTCAGCTCAGTCGGCGAACTGCTGCGGTACTTCCCGCGCACCTACATCCACCCGGGCACCGTCACCGAAATCAGCCGCTTGGAGGCCGGGCAGACCGCAATCGTCTACGCCACCATCGAATCGGTGAACACCAGGCCCATGCGCAATCGGCGCGGCACTATCACGGAAGTGACACTGGCCGACCAGCACGCTGCAATCACTGCGACGTTCTTCAACCAGAAATACCTCGCCGAACAGCTCAAGCCCGGCACCCGCATGGTGCTGACCGGCGACATCAAGGTCTACCGCAACTCCCTGCAGATCCAGAACCCCCGATGGCTGGGCCACGAGGACTACATCGACCGCGGGGACATCGAAAACCCCATCCCCATCTACCGGTCCAACAAACAGTTCGCATCCGACCGGCTGGCCAAAACCATCCGCACCGTCCTCGATGCCCTCGGCCCAGAAGACTTCACCGACCCCATCCCCGCAGAGGTACTCGCCGACCACGGCCTGCCTGACCTGCGCAAAGCCCTCACCATGATCCACCGGCCGAAAGACCAGGCCGATGTCAAAGAGGCCATGGAGCGCTTCCGATTCGAAGAGGCCTTCGCCCTGCAGGCCGAACTCTACGGCCGCCGGCAGCGGGCCAAAGCAGAACAGTCCGTCCGCCTGCCCGGCAAAGTCGACGGCCTGCTCGCAGCCTTCGATGGGTCCCTGCCGTGGCCGCTGACCAAATCGCAGCGGCGGGCGGGCACCGAAATCTCGCAGGACCTCGATTCGGATTCGCCGATGAATCGGCTGCTGCACGGTGACGTCGGCTCAGGTAAGACGCTCGTGGCCATGCGTGCCATGCTCCAGGCTGTCGACTCTGGCCGCCAGGCGGCCATCATGGCGCCCACAGAAGTCCTCGCCGCACAGCACTATGAGAGCTTCTCACGCATGCTCGGCGAGCTGCGCACCGACGACACTCTGTTCTCCCAGGCAGAAGGTGTGCGGATCGCATTGCTGACCGGATCAACCTCGCAGGCCCAAAGGCGCAAGATCCTGTTGGACCTGGCCAGCGGGCAGATCGACATCATCGTCGGCACCCACGCGCTGCTGTCGGACACCACGATCTTCGCAGCCCTCGGCCTGGTCGTCATTGACGAACAGCACCGCTTCGGCGTCAACCAGCGTGAAGCCCTGCGCACAAAAGCCGGGGGAGTCATCCCACACGCCCTCGTCATGACCGCAACCCCCATCCCGCGGACAGTCGCCATGACCGTCTTCGGTGATCTCGACGTGTCCACCCTGACCGATATGCCGGGCGGGCCGAAGAAGATTGCCACCCACGTTGTCGCTCTCGGCACCCACCCCCACTGGATGGATCGCGTGTGGGAGGTCGTAGCCGAACACGTCGAGGCGGGGCTGCAGGCCTATGTTGTCGTCAGCCGGATTGAGGACGACCCTGAACTGTTCGGCATCGACTCTGCTCTCGCAGCGATCAACGCCGTTCCCCGGCTGGCCGGCCGCCGGGTCGACGCACTGCACGGACAGATGTCGCAAGAAGACAAAGACGCCGTCATGGCGGAGTTCACGGCAGGCGACATCGACGTGCTCGTGTCCACAACCGTCATCGAAGTCGGCGTGGATGTCCACCGGGCTCGCGCCATGGTCATCCTCGACGCCGACTGCTTCGGCCTGGCCACCCTCCATCAGCTGCGCGGACGGATCGGCCGTGACGGCGAGCAGGCGATCTGCTTCCTCGTGACCTCCCGCACCACAGACGACGAGGCGGTGGGACGGCTGACCACGGTCGCCGGGACTTTGGACGGCTTCCGGATTGCAGAACACGATGTCGACAACCGCCGCGAAGGCGATGTTCTGGGCCGCGGCCAGTGGGGTTCGCGCAGTTCGCTGCGCTACCTGCGGGTGCTGCGCGACGAAGGAATCGTCGCCGCCGCCCGCGCTGCCGCACACGCCTATATGGATGCCCACCCGGAGGGCACGCCCGAACTGCGGGCCTATGTTGATGACCTCGCGGGCGATGACCTCATGGAGGTTTCATGACCCGCATCATCGCCGGCAGCCTGGGCGGGCGCAGGATCGAAACCCCGTCCGGCTCTGATACTCGCCCCACCTCGGACAGGGTGCGCGAATCTCTTTTCGCCCGCCTGGACTCCCTGGGGATGCTCGCTGACTCCAACGTCCTCGACCTGTTTGCCGGTTCTGGAGCCCTGGGCCTCGAAGCGATCTCCCGAGGCGCCACCCGGGCAGTGTTCGTTGAGCGCGCCGGCAAAGCGGCTCAGGTCGTGAAGAAGAACATCCGCACCCTCGGACTGAACGACAGCTGCTCCGTCCAGGTGCGCGCCGCCCAATCGGCCGTCGAATCCCTCGCGGGTTCCGATGAGCGCTTTGACGTCATCTTCGCCGACCCGCCCTACCCGCTGGGGGAATCGGAACTTGCCCAGCTGCTCGAAACAGCCGCGGGGCTGCTGAAAGACGACGCGTCGCTTCTTGTCATAGAGCGAAGCGCACGCTCGCCCCAGCCGCAGCTGCCGCATAGTCTTAGCGTGTACGCGAAGTCTCTTCACGGCGAAACCGCGCTGTGGCTTGTTGAGAGGAGCGGAGAATGAAGGTCGTCTGCCCGGGCTCCTACGACCCGATCACCCTGGGCCACATCGATGTGGCGCTGCGTGCGGCCAAGCTTTTCGATGAAGTCGTGCTCGCCGTTGTGCACAATCCCAACAAAACCGGCAATTTCCCGGTTGCCGAACGGGTTCGGCTGATCCGCGAATCACTCGCCGAATCCGGTGCCCCTGACAATCTCACAATCGACGATGTGCCCGGTGGTCTGCTGGTCGACTACTGCCAGGACGTGGGTGCGGTCGGTGTCGTCAAGGGCATCCGAGGCGGAACCGACTACGCCTATGAACTCCCAATGGCGCGGATGAACAGCGAAATCGGGGACGTCGAAACCATTTTCCTGCCCGGTTCTCCGCACTTGGAGCACGTGTCGTCATCGCTCATCCGCGAAGTGCACGCTCTGGGCGGCGATGTTTCGTCCATGGTTCCCAGCCCCGTTCTCACAGCGCTTGACTCTCTGAAGAGCACATAGTGCGCCCCGGCTGGTTCTTCGGGCTTGTCCTCCACACCGTCCTTCTGCACGGCACGTTCAATGCCGCGAAAGTCATGGTGTCGTATAAGACGCTGGCTGAGGGCGGTGACGCTTTTGCCGTCGGCATGATGGTGACGGCCTATTCGCTCGTTCCGCTGTTTGCCGCACTCACCGTGGGCAGGCTCGTGGACCGCGGTCTCTACGTACCCATTCTTTGGGTGGGAACTGCCGCCTGCACCGCCGCGCTGGCAGGTGCCGCGCTCAGTTCGGGGATTCCCGCGCTCGTGCTGTTCTCCATGCTTTTGGGGCTGGGCCAGCTGCTCATGACGGTGTCATCGCAGGCGTTCATCCCCGCCTCATTCGCCCCGCAGGAACTCAACTCTCGCTTCGGCACTCTGACCCTGGGCGTGTCGATCGGACAGACCCTCGGCATGCCCCTGGCGGGTGCTGTTGCCGCCTGGGCGAGTGACGGAACCGGTCCGAATGCCGAGGCGGGACTGTGGGCCATGTGCGCGCTCGCGGCTCTCGCTTTCCCCTGTGTTCTTGTCGTCATCCGCCGTCCCGCTGCCAAGCGGGTCGGGAGGGCGCAGGCGAAGGCTGCCGCGGTTTCGCCGCGGGCGCTGCTCGGCACGCCGGGGATGAAGCCGGCGATCTTCGCCTCGATGGCCACCTTGGCGGCAATTGATCTGATGAGCGCCTATCTGCCGGTCATCGGCGAAAAGCACGGCCTGTCGGTTGTCGTCGTCACTGCGCTCATCACGGTGCGGACAGTTGCGACGATCGTGTCGCGTGCGTTCATGGGTGCGCTGACAGCCCGGTTTGATCCGATGCTTCTGCTGTGGCTGTCCTCACTTGCCGCCGGCGTTACGGTCTTCGCGATTCCCCTGTGGGTGCGGGTGCCGTTCCTCGCGGTCATCATGGTGGTGTCCGGCTTCGCCTTCGGGCTCACGCAGCCGTTGACGATGACGTGGGTGTCGATGCTGGCAACACCGGGCAACCGGGCCGCCGTCATGTCGATCCGCCTGGCCGGCAACCGCCTGTCGCAGGTGGTCATGCCGATTGCGGCTTCGGCCGTAGCCTCCGTCGCCGGGGTCGGCTCGATCTTCTTCTTGTCAGGCGGGGTGCTGATGTTGGCAGCAGGCCTGACTCTGCGGGCACCTCGCCCGAAAACCGCCGAGGTGCCGGACCGGTGAGGTGCAGGGCAGCTGGGTTCAGCTGCCGGCCAGTTCCAGCAGGTCGCCGACGATTGAAATTGCTGTGAGAGCACTCGTCGACGGATTGTGCGGTGAGGGAGCACTGGAGATGCGGAACGTGAAGTCGCCCGCCGCACCGGAGGCTTCGATGTCGTGGAACGTGGGGTCATCCGATCCGTTCCCAATCAGCTCGACGCGCACTCGGGCCAGTGAGGCCCGCAGGGACTCGGGCGACACGCGGCCGTCGGGAAGGTCCCGCTCGGCGGTTGCCCAGGCCAGAGCTGTTGCCACGTTGAGGTTCGAGGGGAACTTCTCAATTGCCTCTTCCGGGTCACCGCCAAAAACCTGCGCGGTCTGCCCAGCCGGCAGCTGTTTCAGGCGCGTGCGCTCGTCATCGCTCATCCAGTCCTGGACGAGGGTGGACGCCTTCTTCGTCGTGGTGATGGACACGTGATCAAAGCCGAGCAGAGCGGCTGAGCGCAGCACGTCGAAACCGCCGATCGCACCATTCGTGACCACCAGGTTCGGCATGCCCAGCAGCACCTCGGCCGTCTGCTGATCAGCCAGCGCTCCCACACTGGTCAGCACGAACGGCTTGCCGATCGCGGCAATTCGCGGGGCGTAGGCGCGCACTGCGGCACCGCCGGCACACTCAACAATGACGTCGGCGCCCTCAGCCGCCTCTTCCAGACGGTCCTGCCCGAAGATCGGGATGTCGGACTTTCGATCAGTGTCGCGGTGGACAACAGCCCCGCACACTTCGACGGGGCGGCCCTCCAGCAGACTCCGAATGTCGTTGGCGATCGTGCCCATGCCGATAAGCAGTGCTTTCACTGTGTCCTCCCTGACGAACCGTTTGCGGCTGCCGAAGCGGTGCTTTCGTCAAGGTTCTCAGCGCTCTTCCTGTGCAGCAAGGGGTAGAGCACCCAGAACGCGATCGTTCCGGCCACGAGTCCCAAAACTGCTGAAAAGAACGTGTTGACCAGCCATCCCAAAGCCGCACCGAACGCTCCCGTGGCTGCGGCAACCGTGGTTTCACAGGCGTGGACGAAGTCGTAGATCGGGCTGAAGCCCAGATCGTGCATGCCGACCAGCAGAATGTGACCGCCGACCCACAACATCGCGATGACGCCGACAATTGAAAGTGTCTTCATGACAATCGGCATGGCCTTCACAATGCCGAGCCCCAGCTTTTCGGTTGAGGGCTTCTTCGCCAGGTGCAGTCCGACATCGTCCATCTTCACAATGACTGCCACGACCCCGTAGACCAGGGCTGTGATGAACAGGGCAACCACGATGAGTGAAATGAGCCTGGTCCAAAAGCCCAAGTGGTCGACCGTGGACAGGGCGATGACCATGATTTCGGCCGACAGGATGAAGTCGGTGCGCACAGCCCCGCGGACGATCTGCTTTTCCTGTTCGGGACCGCGTTCGACCGCCGGAGCCTCTTTCGCATGGGAACGGCCGAGAGCCAGTTCCCACAGCTTTTCGGCACCTTCGTAGCTCAAATACAGCCCGCCGATCATAAGCAGGGGAGTGAGCACCCACGGGAGGAACTGGCTGAGCAGCATGATCGCCGGCAGGATGAACACCAGTTTGTTGATGATCGACCCGCGGGCGATCTTCCACACAACGGGGAGTTCGCGAGCCGGCGAAAAGCCGTCGACATAGCGCGGGGTGACTGCGGCATCGTCAACAACAACACCGGCGGCTTTGGCCGAAGCACGCCCGGCTGCAGCACCGATGTCATCGACGGATGCGGCAGCTGCGCGCGACAGTGCGACAACGTCGTCAAGAAGGGCGGCAAGACCACCGGCCATAGGAGGATCCTCACTGTTGGAATGCGGGTCAGACAGATTCTACGGGCACTATCTGCACGGGGAGCACAGCAATTTGCCCGGCCACGGCGGCCTGGACTAGAATGGAGCGCTGTGTGTCATCAGGGGCACACATATTTCGACGGCCATCGAACACTGGGAAACGCGAAAGGGGAGAGCCGTGGAACGCAAAGATCTGCAGCTCGACCTGCGCAAGCTCGGCGTAGCCGACAAGCCCGGTGCGTGGACCGATGTCGACGTGACCGTTGCCGCCCCTGAGGACTTGCGGAACGAAATGATCGGCGTCCCGGAAGGGGATCCGCTCACGGTTCGTCTGCGGCTGGAAAGCGTTGTCGACGGCATCTACGCCTCGGGAACCTTCCAAGCCCTGGCCAAAGGTCAGGACGCGCGGACGCTCGAGGACCTCGAACTGCCCCTGTCAGTCGACGTCCAGGAGCTCTTCGTCTACGAACGCGGAGAAGACGAAGACTCCTATGCCGTTGAACGCGATAAGATCAACCTCGAACCGCTCATCCGCGATGCAGTCGTGATGGCGCTTCCGCTCAACCCGGTGGAATCGGATGACGATGGCGAATTTTCGTACACCGTCGGCGAATTCCCCGAAGACGAAGAAGCGGGATCGATCAACGATCGCCTCGCGGCACTGAAACATCAGTTAGAGAAGAAAGAGAGCTAGACGTGGCTGTTCCGAAGCGTAAGATGTCGCGCAGCAACACCCGCCACCGTCGTTCGCAGTGGAAGGCTCAGGTCCCCGGCCTGGTCAAGACTGTGGAGAACGGTCGCGTTGTGTACTCGCGCCCCCACCACGCAAAGCTGGTGGAAGACTCCAACGGCAACCCCCTGTTCCTTGAATACAAGGGACGTAAGGTCGCTGACGCCTGACACTATGACTGAAGCGCAGAATCTGCGTGAACTCAACGAGCGTCTCGGGATCGACATTGATCCCGAGACGCTTCGTCTTTCACTCACACACCGTTCCTACGCCTTTGAAAACGGCGGCATCCCCACCAACGAGCGCCTGGAGTTCTTAGGCGACTCCGTGCTGCAGCTGGTTGCCACCGAATGGCTGTTCCACAACAACCCGGCAATGGCCGAAGGGCGTTTGGCGAAAATGCGCTCCGCCGTCGTCAACACCCGTGCCCTGGCCGCTGTTGCCCGCCAGTACGGCATCGGCGACTACCTTCTGCTGGGCAAGGGCGAAGAGCTCACCGGCGGGCGCAACAAAGACTCGATCCTGGCCGACACGGTCGAAGCGATCATCGGCGCCTGCTACATCAGCCAGGGCCGGCAGGTAGCGGAAGACCTCGTGCACAGGTTCGTTGACCCCATGCTCGATGACGCCGTCAACCTCGGTGCCGGCATGGACTACAAAACCACCCTGCAGGAAGCCGCCGCGGACCTCGGCCTGGGAGTCGTCACCTACGACATCACCTCGGAAGGTCCCGACCACGCGCGCGTCTTCACGGCACTGGCCCAGCTGGGCGACACCACGTGGGGCAGTGGTGAGGGAACGTCGAAGAAGAACGCCGAACTCGTCGCCGCCGAAGCAGCCGTCAAGGCCATCCGGGAGAAACACCCCGACTGGTCCCGCGCCTGATGCCGGAACTGCCGGAAGTTGAGCACGTTCGCCGCGGGCTTGAACCGTGGGCGGTCGGCTCGCGAATCGAATCCCTGCGGGTGCTCGACCCGCGCATTCTGGGCACCACCTCTAAGCGCACGGTCGATGCGACCGCTGTTGACCGTCTGACCGCCTCTGTTCCCGGCGGTCTCGTCGAAGGGGCGTGCCGCCGCGGCAAGTTCATGTGGCTGCCCCTGGCCACAGGCTCCGTCTTTCCCGACTCCGCTCCCGAGGTGCCGGCCGGCTGGGCAGTGGCCCTCCACCTCGGCATGTCAGGGCAGGTGAGGATCCACACCGCCGACGATGCCGTGCATCGGCACACCAGAGCCGTGTTCGACATGCGCTCAGCCGACGGGGCCCCGTGGCAGATGCGCTTTGTCGATCAGCGGATCTTCGGCCACATCGGCCTGGAGCCTCTCGTGACAGGGCTTGGCTCACCGCGTCTGGTTGCGGCTTCGGCCGCTCGGATCGCACCGGACCCCTTCGAGGACGGATTCGATGCGGAAGGCTTAGCGCGGACTCTCAAGGGCCGCCGCACAGCAATCAAGGCCGCTCTGCTGGATCAGGGCGTGGTGTCCGGAATCGGCAATATCTACGCTGACGAGGCGCTTTTCGCCGCGGGCGTCCACCCTGCCGCCCGGACCGACCGCCTGCGCATCAGCCGGATCGAGAACACCCTGCACGCTGCCCGGGCAGTCATGGCCCGTGCCATTGAAGCCGGCGGAACGAGCTTTGACGAACTGTACGTCAACGTCAACGGCGAATCCGGATACTTCGACCGCAGCCTCGGCGTCTACGGCAAAGCCGGCAGCCCATGTACCCGGTGCGGCGAAACCGTGCGCAGCAGCACGATCGCCGGACGCACATCCCACTGGTGCCCCTCCTGCCAGAAACCCCAGAGGCGGTACTGACACCGCCCGCTTGTTCCAAGAGAGCAGGCTATTTGCTCCGACACCGCCGGAGGCTTACTCTGAGGGCGGTTCATGGGAGCCGGGACACGCCCGGCTGAGAGGGCGAAGCGGCCGACCATCAGCACTCGAAGCGGATCATGCCGACGTGAGGAGAATAGTGAAGACAGCGGTCATCGGGGCGGGAATCCTCGGACTCGCCACAGCCCTGCGGCTACAGCGGGCAGGCCACGATGTCACCGTTTTCGATCCCGCGCCGGTCAGCGGAGCCTCCTACGCGGCCGCCGGCATGCTCGCACCCGTTGCAGAAGTCCAGTTCGGCCAAGACAGTCTGCTGCCCATCATGCAGAAAGCCCTCGACGAATACCCTGAGTTCCTGGAACTGCTCGGGGTGCCGCACGAAGCGGTCGGCTACGAAACCGCCGGAACCCTCCTGGTGGCGGCTGACCCCGGCGACCGCGAACACCTCGAACGAATGGAGAGGGCCTACGGCGAACGCGGACTGGCCTTCAAGCATTTGCCCGGCAGCAGGCTCGCACGTCTCGAACCCGCCCTCGCTCCGGGCCTGTCAGCCGGGGCTGAAATCCCCGGTGACCTGCGCATCGACCCGCGCCGCCTGACGAGCGCCATGCTGGAAGCACTGGGACCGGAGGCACTTGTCCGGCAGCGCGTCACCCGCCTGGACGGTGCGACCCTGCACACCGCTGACGGCGTTCTTCACAGCTTCGACACAGTTGTTGTGGCCGCCGGCATGGGCATCGCCGACATCGCGGGGCTGCCTGAAGACGCGGCAGTGACCCTGCGGCCGGTCTACGGCGATGTCATCCGCGTGCGAGTGCCCGAAAGCCGTCTGCGCTTCGGCCCGCTGCTATCCCGCACTGTCCGCGCCGTCGTCACCGGCCGCAGCGTGTACGTCGTGCCGCGGGCAAGCGGCGAAATCGTCATCGGCGCATCCGTCCGCGAAGACCGCCCCGACACAGACCTCGGCAGCGTTGCCGACCTCCTGACTGATGCCATCACGGTTGTTCCCGGGCTGCGCGACTGCGACCTCATCGACGTGACCACCCGCGCTCGCCCCACAACAGAAGACGACATGCCGGTGGTGACACGGACTCAGGTGAGCGGCACCTCGGCAGTTGTTGTTGCAGGAGGACTGTCCCGGCACGGCATCCTCCTGACCCCGTACGTATCCCGCCTGGCGGCCCAGGCCGCCGACACCCACCCGGAAGGAAGGATCCCATGAGCATCAAGGTCAACGGCACCGAGCAGGAGCTCGACGGCAAGCTCACGGTGCTTGACGTCGTGGCGCGCACGACCGACAAGGAGTTCAACCCGGACGGAACACCCGCAGACGGCAGCCGACCCGGCATCGCAGCAGCACTCAACGGAGCTGTCATCCCGCGTGGCCGCTGGGCAGAAACGGACGTCGAAGACGGAGCTGTCATCGACATCGTCACGGCAGTGCAGGGAGGCTGACGTGCAGCCGCTGACAATCGGCCCGACCCCCCTGACCTCCCGGCTGATCATGGGAACCGGCGGGGCAGTAGACCACACCAACCTGCGGGCCGCCCTGCAGGAATCCGGCACTGAACTGACAACCGTCGCCATGCGCCGCTACAGCCCGACGGAAGCCGGTTCGCTGTTCGCAATGCTGTCCGAACTGGACATCAAGGTGCTGCCGAACACAGCCGGCTGCTACACCGCCGCCGATGCCGTGCTCACCGCCGAGCTGGCCCGCGAAGCGTGTGAAACCTCGCTCGTGAAGGTCGAAGTCATCGCGGACGAAAAGACCCTCCTGCCGGATGTCATCGCAACCCTCGAAGCCACAGAAATGCTCGCTGAGCGCGGCTTCGTGCCCTACGTCTACACGTCCGATGACCCTGCCGTGGCCAAGCGGCTGGAATCCGCTGGTGCCGCGGCCGTCATGCCGCTGGGTGCGCCGATCGGCTCCGGCCTGGGCATCCTCAACCCGCACAACATCGAGCTCATCTGCTCGCGCGCCTCTATTCCGGTGGTGCTGGATGCCGGGATCGGCACGGCGTCCGAGGCATCACTCGCCATGGAACTGGGATGTTCCGCTGTTCTTCTGGCCAGTGCCGTCACGCGCGCCGAAGACCCCGTTGCCATGGCACGAGCCATGCGCATGGCAGTTGAATCCGGATACTGGGCGGCACGCGCCGGCCGGATTCCCACGCGCCGGCACGGTGCTGTTGCTTCCAGCAGCTTTGATGGAATCGTCACAGGCCACGACCCGGCCGAAGGATTCCGCGGAATGGGGGTCACACAGTGAGAGACAGCACGCACCTCAATCTGACACCGGAGGACGCGGATCGCTTCCGCCGGCAGATGGGCCTGGCTGGTTTCGGCGAAGAAGGCCAGGCCAGGCTGCTGAAATCGCGGGTCGCTGTTGTCGGCGCGGGCGGGCTCGGAGCTCCCGTCCTGCAGTACCTGGCGGCAGCCGGTGTCGGCCACATCGAGATCATCGATGACGACGTTGTCGAACGCAGCAATCTGCACCGCCAGGTCATTCACTCCGAATCCGATATCGGCAGGCTGAAAGCAGAATCAGCCGCCGATGTGTGCCGCGGTCTGTTCCCCGGCATCGAACTGACCCTGCACACCGACCGCCTGACCGCCGATAATGCCCTGCACGTGCTGCGGGATGCGGACCTCGTCATCGACGGCACCGACAGTTTCGATTCCCGCTACCTCATTTCCGATGCGTGCGAAATGCTGCGCAAACCCGTCATCCAGGGTTCGGTCCTGCGCTTCTCCGGTCAGGTGGGCGTCTTCTGGGCGGGAAAGACCGGCACCTACCGCGACCTCTACCCGGAAGCCCCTGACGCGGGCTCCACACCCACGTGTGCGGAAGCCGGAGTCATCGGCGTGCTGCCGGGAATCATCGGCACGCTTATGACGATGGAGGCCATCAAGCTGCTCGCCGGCGTGGGTGAATCGGCTCTCGGCTCGGTTCTCATCTACGACGGACTGGCCAGCACTATGCGGAGCCTCACGGTTGCCGCAGATCCCGACCGCGCACCGGTCGGCCACCTCGACTCCGCGGCTGTCATCACCCCGGCAGCCCTCGAAGCCCGCCTACAGGCGGGCCAGTCGACCCTGCTGGTCGACGTGCGCGAAGCCGACGAGTACGCCGCCGGAACCATTGCCGGGGCGCACAGTGTTCCACTCAGCGCCCTGCTGGAGGGAGCACAGCTGCCCGAATCCGAGGCGCCGCTGACGGTGCTGTTCTGTCAGGCCGGTGTGCGCTCGCTGCAGGCACTCGACATTCTCAAAGCCCGAGGAATGCACGAGGGTGCCGCCAGCCTTGTGGGCGGAATCAACGCCGTCTGAGGCCGTATGTGCGGCTATGCTGATCTGAATGTTCCTCAAAACCCTGTCGATGCGCGGCTTCAAGTCGTTCGCGTCCGCCACCCGGCTTGAACTCGAACCGGGCATTACGTGTGTGGTCGGACCGAATGGTTCAGGCAAGTCGAACGTCGTCGACGCGCTCGCATGGGTCATGGGGGAGCAGGGAGCGAAGAACCTCCGAGGCGGAAAAATGGAGGACGTCATCTTCGCCGGCACCTCGAAACGGCAGGCCCTGGGCCGGGCCGAAGTCAGTCTGACGATTGACAACACCGACGGGGCCATCCCGATTGACTACACGGAAGTCACCATCAGCCGCACGCTGTTCCGCTCAGGCGGCAGCGAATACGCCGTCAACGGCGCACCCGCCAGGCTTCTGGACATCCAGGAGCTGCTCTCAGACTCCGGTCTGGGCAAAGAGATGCACGTCATCGTCGGCCAGGGACAGCTGGACCAGGTCCTTCACGCCGACCCCTTTGAGCGCCGCGGAATCATCGAAGAAGCCGCCGGTGTCCTCAAACACCGCAGGCGCAAAGAAAAAGCCGTCCGCAAACTCAACGGCCTGCAGACCAACCTTGACCGCCTGCAGGACCTGCGGGCAGAACTCGCCCGACAGCTGGGGCCCCTGGGCAGGCAGGCTCGTGCCGCCCAGCGTGCCGCAACCGTCCAGGCGGAACTGCGCGATGCCAACGCCCGCCTGCTGGCCGATGACATCGTCCAAACAGAAGCCGCGCTGCAGAACACGGGCGATGCGCACACGGAGTCTCAGCAGCGTCAGCACCTAGAGGCGCGCATTGCGCAGCTGGAAGAGGAAATCTCTGAGGCGCGCACCGCCGCGGTGAAGGCGGAAGAAGAACACGACCGCCTGTCACAGCTGCTGCGCAGGGTGGGGCAGGCTGCCACTCGAGCCAAGGCGGCAGCTGGCCGCGCTCGCGACCGCGTGGAATTCCTCCGCACACCCGCACAAAAGCTCAGCGGCGACGAACCCGAAGCACTGCTGGAGCGGGCCGAGCACTTCCGCGGTGAGCTCAGCGATGCCGAAGACCAGCAGAGCAAGAGGGCACAGAGCCTCGAAGAGCTGGCGCAGACCCGCTCGGAGATTTCAGGAAAGCTCGAGCAGGCAGAAGCCGCACTGAAAGCCGCACGGGCGGAAATCGCCGAAAAGGTCCGCATCCGGGCCGGCCTCGAATCCGATGTCGAAACGGCCAACCGCGCACTCGAGGGGATTGCCCGCGAAAAAGCCGACGCCGCGCCGGCACGCGACAAGCTCCTGGCCGACATCGAAGCCGCACGCGCCGAAGCCCAGCGTGCAGAAGCCGCCGCAGCTGAACTCGAAGGCGACCAGACCGGCATCGACGACACTGTGAAGGCCGCGGCGGAAGCCACCGCGCAAGCCCAGAAAGCATTTGACGAAGCCAGTGCGCGCAGTGCCGAACTGACCGGTCAGCTGCGCAAGACAGAGGCCCGCATTGAGGCCCTGCAGCTGAGCGCCTCGCATTCGGCATCAGCCGAGGACCTCCTCGCCCTTGAAATCGACGGGGTGACCGGACGAGTAGAAGACCTCCTGGAGATCGAAGCGGGCTTCGAAACAGCAGCTGCGGCAGCACTCGGCCCGTTTGCGCAGGCACTGTTTGCCAGCAGCCATGCAGCAGGGCTCGCACTGCTGGACAGCACGGACGACGGTGCCGACGTCGACACCGTCATCGGCTCCACGGCCCAGACCAGCGGTCCTGAAACTCTCGAGGTCAGCGGCGGCAGGCGAGCTGTTGACGTCGTGGCCTCGACGGATCCCGCACTGCACGCCGCCTTGCGGTCGGTGCTCAGCCGCACCGTCATCGTCGATGATTCCGATGCTGCGCTTGCGCTTTTGGAAGACCACCCTGACCTGACCTGCGTGACGCGGGCGGGAACCGTCATCGAAGCCCACCGCGTGCGCCGCTCCGGCAGGGCGGAAGCCGCCCGTGCCGAAGCGCGCAACGCGCTCGCAGAAGCCCAGGCCGGCATCGGCGACCTCACACGGGCAGCCGCAGACGCCTCGTCGGAAGTTGAGAAGCTGCGCGAAGCCCTCCGGACCGCCCGCAGTGACGAACAGCAGGCGCAAGAAGCCCGGCGCGACGCAGAAGCTCAGGGTATCCGCGCCCAAGGCAGCGTTACGGCCGCCAAGGAGCGCGTGCAGCTGCTGGAGGCAGAAATCGAGCGCCTCGATTCCCGCAGCGCACAGCTGGAAGAACGCCGAGCCCAGGCGGAAGAGCAACGTGACAAAGCCCAGGCAGCCCTTGCGGGACTCGACAGCGTCGATGCCGAACCCGACACAGAAGACCGCGACCGTCTGGCACAAGAACACTCGCAGCTGGGCGAAGAGGTCATGGAAGCCCGGATCGCGGCCCGCTCAGCCGATGACCGCGTGCGCTTCCTAGCCGACCGCATCGACAGCCTGCGCCGCAAAGCGCGCGCCCAACAGGCCGAACGCGAACGCCTGCAGCGCGAAGAACAGGCGCGCAGGCTGCTGGCAGACAGAACCGAAGCCGCCGGTGCCATCGCCGTGGAACTCGCCGAACATCTGGCCGAACGCGAAAAGAGCGCCGAAGCAGAACACGCCCGGCTGCAGTCAAGCCGCGCGGAAGCCAACCAACGTGCCGAAAAGCTGCGGGAAAGCCTGGAAGAGCTCCGCGGAGAATTGGCGAAGCTTGCAGAAGCCGAACACGCGGCAGCGCTGAAACGCGAACGCTTCGTACTCAAGCTCGAAGAGCTCAGCCGGCGAGCGGAACAGGAAATCGGCCTGGCGGCCCAGAACCTCGTCGAACAGTTCGGCCCCCACCTCGACGTCCCCGACTTCTCAGCTGACGTTGACAGCGACGCTGACGAACTGCCGACCCGGCCGTTTGTGCGCGCTGAAGTCGAAGCCGCACAGAAAAAAGCCGAGCGCGAAATGAAGCGCATCGGCAAGGTCAACCCGCTGGCGCTCGAAGAGTTCACCGCGCTGCAGGAACGCCACGACTACCTGGAAAAGCAGATCAACGACATCGAAGAGACCCGCGAGGATCTGCGCGGCATGGTCAGCCAAATCGACGAACTCGTCAAAGAGGTCTTCGCCGAGGCCTTTGCCGACACGGCACGTGAATTCACCGACATCTTCAGCCGACTGTTCCCCGGGGGTGAAGGGTCGCTGTCGCTGACAGACCCGGACGACATGCTCACGACCGGGGTCGAGGTGTTCGCCCGGCCAGCCGGAAAGCGAGTCCGCAGGCTGTCGCTGCTGTCGGGTGGGGAACGCTCGCTCGTCGCTGTTGCCATCCTCGTGGCGATCTTCAAAGCCCGGCCCAGCCCCTTCTACGTCATGGACGAAGTCGAAGCGGCACTCGACGACGCGAACCTCACGCGTCTTCTCGGTGTTTTCAAAGAGCTGCAGGAAAGCTCGCAGCTGATCGTCATCACCCACCAGAAGCGCACAATGGAGATCGCCGATGCCCTCTACGGCGTCACAATGGGCGGCGATGGAATCTCAAAGGTCGTCTCACAGCGGCTGGCCGACAGCCGGCGAGGCGAATAGGTGGTTCTCGAATAGAACTATCAGCTTGGTCGCATTAAGCTGGTCTTCTGAGATCCGCCGAAATCACGCGCCGAGGAGCTTCTGCCCATGTTCTGCAACCGCCCAATCACGGGGTGCTGATGGCTGGTCTGGGCAGCTTTGTCATTCTCCTCATCGGCCTGGCGATCATTCTGACGATCGGCATCATCATCGTGCTCGCTGTGGCTGTGCCGCGCCTGCGCGAAGAAGGCCGCATCAGGGCCAGCTCCTCGCAGCGCTTCCGCCTGCCTCACTCGTGGACCGGCTATGACGACTACGGCTTCTTCGGTGCAGACGAAGAAACCGCGCACCTTCCCACGCGCGAACAAGCCGCCGTCACCGCGATGGCCGACCACCACTACGTGCTCATACCGCAGCCGCGCCGTCACGCGGCACCGAGCCTCTCAACGCTGCGGCCGCGCACCCGACACTGGAAGGTCCCGGAAACCGGTGCGGGGCTGAGGACCACCCTGAATATTCTGTTCCGCTAGATTGGGTGCCATGGACACTCTTGTCACAGTCGGCATCATCCTGGCCATTGTTCTCATCGCCGTGGGCTTTGTGCTCTTCGGCCCTGCGCGTACTAAGCGCCGCACTCCGCCGGCACACGTGCCGGACCTTGTCGAGGACACCGAACCCACTGAGGTCGAAGAGGAGCGGCGGTACGAAACCCCCACCGAACCGACCACCCGCCTGGCCCGGCTGCGCGCTCGACTGGCCAAGTCCAACAACGTCTTCGGCCGCGGTCTGCTGACTCTGCTTTCCCAGGACACTCTGGACGAACAGACGTGGGAAGACATCGAAGATTCGCTCATCATGGCCGACCTCGGCGTTGACACGACCGCCGAACTGGTCGACTCGCTGCGCGAAAGGGTGCGAGTGCTCGGCACCCGCGACCCCGAACACCTCAAGCCCCTGCTGCGCGAAGAGCTCATCAAAGTCGTCGACCCGACCATGGACCGCACGCTCAACGTCGATCGCACGGAGGCCGCTCAGGCAGCCGGCGACCCCGCCGTCATGCTCGTGGTGGGCGTCAACGGTGCCGGCAAAACCACCACCGTGGGCAAAATCGCCCGCGTCCTTGTAGCCGAAGACCGCAAGGTCGTACTCGGAGCGGCGGACACCTTCCGTGCGGCAGCCGCAGAGCAGCTCACCACGTGGGGCGACCGCGTGGGTGTCGAGACCGTCCGCGGAGAAGAGGGCGTCGACCCCGCATCGGTTGCCTACGCAGCCGTCGAACAGGGCAAGCGCGACGGCGTTGACGTTGTCGTCATCGACACCGCCGGCCGCCTGCAGAACAAGCGCGACCTCATGGACGAGCTCGGCAAGGTCAAGCGCGTGGCAACCCGCCCGCTGGGCGAGGGGCACGAGGCTGACGAAGTTCTGCTCGTCCTGGATGCCACCACCGGTCAGAACGGCATGCAGCAGGCGAAGGTGTTCGCCGAATCCGTCGACATCACCGGCATTGTGCTCACCAAGCTTGACGGCACCGCAAAGGGCGGCATCGTCGTCGCCGTTCAGCGCGCTTTGGGAGTGCCGGTCAAACTCATCGGCCTGGGCGAAGGCGCTGACGACCTCGCGCCGTTCACCGCCGAGGGCTTCGTCGACGCGCTGCTCGAATCCTGACCGGGACCGGCACAGCCGCTTGAGCCCACCGGTGCCGTGGGACAGCGGATCCGGACGGCAACAGCTGAGAAACCGGGCCCGGCGCATCGTCTATCCTTGTCTGTTGAGTTTCAGTCCACATAAGAAGGCAGTCAGAACCCGTGTTCAACTCTCTTTCCGATCGCCTGACAGCAACCTTCCGCAATCTGCGCGGCAAAGGCCGCCTGTCGGAAGCAGATGTCGATGCGACAATCCGCGAAATCCGCCGTGCGCTTCTCGACGCTGACGTCGCGCTTCCGGTGGTGCGCTCCTTCACGGGGCGCGTGCGCGAACGCGCGCTGTCGGAAGAGGTTTCGCAGGCGCTCAACCCCGGCCAGCAGGTCGTCAAGATCGTCGGTGACGAACTCAAGGGAATCCTCGGCGGGCAGACCCGCCGCCTCGAATTCGCCAAGAAACCGCCGACGGTCATCATGCTCGCCGGTCTGCAGGGTGCCGGTAAGACCACCCTGGCCGGAAAACTCGCTCACTGGCTGCGCGGCGAGGGCCACCGCCCCATGCTCGTGGCCTGTGACCTTCAGAGGCCGAACGCAGTCAACCAGCTCCAGGTGATGGGTGAACGCGCCAGCGTTCCCGTCTACGCTCCGGAGCCGGGCAACGGCGTGGGCGACCCCGTGGCTGTTGCCAAGGACTCGATCGAAGAAGCCCGCCAGAAGCTGCACGACGTGGTCATCGTCGACACCGCGGGCCGCCTGGGCATCGACCAGGAGCTCATGCAGCAGGCCGCCGACATCCGCGCGGCCGTCAACCCCGACGAAGTCCTGTTCGTCATCGACGCCATGATCGGTCAGGACGCTGTGCAGACCGCCGAGGCCTTCCTTGAGGGCGTCGACTTCACGGGTGTCGTCCTGTCGAAGCTCGACGGTGATTCACGAGGCGGTGCCGCCCTGTCGGTCGCCGAAGTCACCGGAAAGCCCATCATGTTCGCCTCGACCGGCGAAGGGCTGAAGGACTTCGAACAGTTCCACCCGGACCGCATGGCCGACCGGATCCTCGACATGGGCGACATCATGACGCTCATCGAGCAGGCCGAGCGCACCTTCGACAAGAAGGAAGCCGAAAAGCTCGCCAAGAAGGTCGAATCCGGTGACGGCTTTGACCTCGAGGACTTCCTCAAGCAGATCGGCGCCATCCGCAAGATGGGCTCGATGAAGAAGATGCTCGGCATGATCCCGGGCATGGCCCAGCACCGCCAGCTGATCGAGCAGTTCGACGAACGTGAATTCGACCGCATCGAGGCGATCATCCGCTCGATGACACCGGCTGAGCGCGCCAACCCCAAGATTCTCAACGGATCCCGCAGGGCCCGTATTGCCCGCGGTGCCGGTGTTGAGGTCAGCCGCGTCAATCAGCTCATGGAGCAGTTCGCCGCAATGCAGAAGATGATGAAGCAGATGGGCGGCGGCCGCGGTATGCCGCAGATGCCGGGTATGCCCGCCATGCCGGGAATGCCGGGCATGGGTGCCGGGGGAGGCCGCAAGCAGCGCCGCAAGCCCGGCGGCAAGAAGCGCAGTGGTGCCGGCAAATCCGGCAACCCGGCAAAGCGCGCCCAACAGGAACGCGAAGCGCAGCTGCGCCGGGAAGGCAAGGCGCCCAGCCAGCAGGGCGCATCCTTCGGCGGCATCGACCTGGGGGATGACGAAGAGTTCGACCTGTCGAAGCTTCCCAAGGGCTTCGGCGGCTTCTCGAAGTAACCGGCGCTGGAGAGCCCGGCCAGCCCCCGGTGGAAAGCCAGCGTCTTTTCTGGCACAATAATCTGCTGTACTTGTCTGCCCGCTGATCCCTCTCAGCCAGCGGACAGGCTGGAACACGAAGACACGAACCGCTGACATCCCCACGTCATGCGCTCGGATCTTCACCCTGATTGCAAAAGGAGACACCACAGAAGTGGCAGTCAAAATTCGTCTGAACCGCATCGGCAAGGTCCACGTACCGCACTACCGCGTCGTCGTGGCTGACTCGAAGACCCGCCAGAACGGCCGTCCGATCGAAGAGATCGGTCTGTACCAGCCCACCTACAACCCGTCGGTCATCAAGATCGACTCGGAGCGCGCACAGTACTGGCTCTCCGTGGGTGCTCAGCCCACCGACCAGGTCAAGGCTCTGCTCAAGCTCACGGGTGACTGGGCTAAGTTCACCGGCGAAGGTGACACCACCAACCGCGTCGAGGGCCAGGCTGAAAAGCAGGAATTCGAAGCTCCCGAAGCCAAGTCGGTCATCAAGCCGAAGGAAGAAAAGGCTGAGGAAGCTCCGGCTGAAGAAGCCGCCGAAGCTCCTGCTGAAGAAGCACCCGCTGCTGAAGAAGCACCCGCTGCTGAAGAAGCAGAAGAGGCCTGATCATGCTTGCGCAGGCGCTTGAACACCTCGTACAGGGAATCGTCGACAATCCTGACGACGTTTCCGTGAGGGAGCGCAGCAGCGGTCGCGGTACGACCCTCGAAGTGCGCGTCCACCCTGACGACCTCGGTCGTGTCATCGGACGTGCCGGACGCACCGCCAAGTCGCTGCGCAAAGTCGTGAACGCCATTTCCGGCGAACGCGTGCGCGTCGATCTTGTCGAAGCCTGATCACACTCGCAGTCTTCAAACAGCGCCCCGTGGAGGATTTCCTCCCGGGGCGCTGTTGTGTTTGATATCGCAGTTTTGGCACACCCGTTAGCGACGGATCTGCGCTTTAGCCGCAAGGGCCCACCCGTTAGCAAGAAAAACTCCCGTTAGCCGCCACTGTTTTCGGGTGTTTTTGTTGCTAAACGGTGTGCGGGTGCAGGAAGGGGCCGAGGTGGAGGTCCGGTTTTCGTCGGCCGCCGGGGTGCAGGGCGCGGCTGGGCCGCAGCACCTCGGGCGCACCTACCGGATGCCGCCCGCCGTTACACTGGAGGGGTCCGTCAAGCTGTGAAAGGCCCCTGTGAGTCAAGTTGTCGCCCGGTTGGGCAAGCCACACGGAATCCGCGGTGAGTTCACCGTCGAAGTCCGCACCGATGATCCCGATGAGCGCTTCCTCGTCGGCAGTGAATTCTCCACTCAGCCGGACATCGGCACTCTCACTTTGACCCGGGCCAGGTGGCATCGCGACCGCCTGCTGCTGACCTTCGCCGAAATCAGCGACCGCACGCGGGCGGAAGAGGTCCGCAACACCCTCATCAGCGTCGAAGCGGACGACAGTGACGACGACAGCGCCTGGTACGTTGCCGACCTCATCGGCCTCGACGTGATCGAAAACGACACCGTGATCGGCAAAGTCGCCGACGTCATCAACAACCCCGCGCAGGATCTCCTCGAAATCACCCTGCACAGCGGGGCTGAGGCTCTTATCCCGTTCGTTGAGGAAATCGTTCCACACGTCGACATCGACGCCGGCACCGTGACGATCACCCCGCCGGCGGGACTGCTGCCGCAGGACGGCGAATCGTGAGACTCGACGTTCTCACAATCTTCCCGGACTACTTAAGCCCGCTCGACCTTTCCCTCATCGGCAAAGCCCGCAGGGACGGCCACCTGGACTTGCGGGTGAGCAACCCGCGCGACTACACCACTGACCGCCACCACACCGTTGATGACACTCCCTACGGCGGCGGTGCTGGCATGGTGATGAAAGCCGAGCCGTGGGCACAGGCCCTGGAAAGCACACTCGAGGGCTCCTCGGGAATAGGGGAGCGGCCCGTGCTGATCGTGCCCAGCCCCGCGGGCATTCCCTTCACCCAGAAGATCGCCCGTGACCTCGCCGCGCGCGAACACCTCGTGTTTGCCTGCGGACGCTACGAGGGCATCGACCAGAGGGTCGTCGAATGGGCCGCAGACGATGGCCGCTTCGATGTTGAGCTCATCAGCATCGGCGACTACGTGCTCAACGGCGGCGAAGTCGCGGCACTCGTCATGATCGAGGCGATTGCCCGGCTGATCCCGGGCATCATCGGCAACCCGGAATCACTGGACGAGGAAAGCCACGAAGACGGGCTGCTCGAATATCCCGCCTACACAAAGCCCGCCGAATGGCGCGGTCGCGGCATCCCCGAGGTTCTGCTGTCGGGCAACCACGCGGCAATTGCCCGTTGGCGCTACGAACAGCGGCTGCGCAGGACAAGCGAGGTGCGTCCCGACATGCTCGAAAAGCTGTGGGACAGCCTCAGCAAGAAGGACCGCGACTACCTCGACTCGCTTCGCGGCCGGCACTGACCAGGTGCCGTGCCGCACTGCGCGGGCACTTTGGCGGCACTGAGCCGGCGCTCTCGGGCGTACGAGGTGCCGGCCCGGCACGGTGCGGATCTGCGGTTCTGATCTCGACTTGGCGAGGCGTGCGCCTGTGCACTAAACTGGGTCTCTGCGTTTGCTGACTTCAGCCTGCCTCGGAGGGCTCGCAAGTCCACAAGGGAAGCCGCAAGGCCATCCGGCAGACCATCCGCCCATCCGCTTTCTGCGGATACTGACACGCGCATGTACGATCCGGGGCGCGCATGCAGGAGAAACCAATGCAGAAACTTGATTTTCTCGACAAGGCTTCGCTGAAGACCGACATTCCCAACTTCAAGGCCGGTGACACCGTTGACGTGCACGTGCGCGTCATCGAAGGCTCGCGTTCGCGTGTCCAGGTGTTCCGCGGTGTTGTTCTGCGCCGTCAGGGCCAGGGTGTTGGCGAAACCTTCACCGTCCGCAAGATCAGCTTCGGCATCGGCGTCGAGCGTACTTTCCCGGTTCACGCACCCACGATCGACAAGATCGACGTGCTGACCCGCGGTGACGTTCGCCGCGCCAAGCTGTACTACCTGCGCGACCGTCACGGCAAGGCCGCTCGCATCCGCGAGAAGCGCTGAGCATGACGAACTGAGGGCGCGAACCGATCGGTTCGCGCCCTTCGTCATATCCGGAACATGCACACATCACGCACTCGCCGCATCCTGCCGGTCATCGCATGGCTGGCCATCGTGGGCCTCCTGCTGGCCGGCATCCTGCGCGGCTTCGTCGTGCAGAGATTCTCCATCCCGTCTGAATCCATGGAGCCCACCCTGCAGCCGGGGCAGAAGATCACCGTCTGGCGCGTCCCGGCGCTGAAGGGAGACATTGAACGCGGCGACGTCGTCGTCTTCGACGGCCGCGGCAGCATGATCCCCGGCACAGGTCCCGGCGGGGTGCAGAACATCGCATCGTGGTTCGGGATCGGACCGAAGAACGTCTTCTACGTCAAACGCGTCATCGGCATCGGCGGCGACGAAATCGTCTGCTGCGAGGACAACCAGCTGACCGTCAACGGTGAGCCATTGCAAGAGCCGTACCTGAAAGACCAGGAGGGCTCCGCCTCGGAAATGGAATTCCACGTGCGCGTGCCCGAAGGGCGCGTGTGGCTCATGGGCGACAACAGGCACAATTCGACTGACTCGCGGAACCTTCTGGGCCAACCCGGCGGGGGAATGGTCCCGCTCAAGCGGATCATTGGAACAGTCCGAGAATCTGACCAGCAGGCGCCGCGATAGGATGGCCCGGTGACTGAACGGAAGAAGGACGGCAGCAAGGCCTTGCGGGGGCTGCGTGAAATCGCGATCATCGTGGTGATCGCTCTCGTCGTTTCCTTCGCTATCAAAACCTTCGTCGTCCGCTCGTTCTACATCCCGTCGTCATCGATGGAGAACACACTGCAGATCGACGACCGCATCATGGTCAACCAGCTGCCGTGGAACGAACCGCAGCGCGGACAGATCATCGTCTTCGATGACCCGGGCGGTTGGCTGCCCCCAGACACATCGGGCAGCTACAAGCCGAACCCGGTGCTTGAGTTCCTGGGTCTCGTACCGGCCAACGCCGGCCAGCAGCTGATCAAACGCGTCATCGGCGTCGGCGGCGACACAGTCGAATGCTGCGACGAAAAGGGCCGCCTCAAGGTCAACGGCCAGCCGATTGACGAAACCTACATCAAGCGCGGAACCGACCCTTCGGCCATCAAATTCAAAGTGGAAGTCCCCGAGGGCAGCTACTGGGTGATGGGCGACAACCGCGCAAACTCACTCGATTCGCGCTACAACACCGAATCTGCCGGCGGACCGTTCGTATCGAAGGACAACGTGGTCGGCACGGTGTTCGTCATCAACTGGCCACTGGACCGCTTCTCACGCGTCAAAGCCGCCACCGAAGTCTTCGCCGACGTTCCCAACCCGTGAACGGACTGACTGACCTCAGCCTTGAACGGCAGCTGTACGACGACGGCATCCGACGGGTCATCGGAATGGACGAGGTGGGGCGCGGCTGCACCGCAGGCCCCGTCGGGGTGGGGGCCGTCTGGTTCTCACTCGATGAACTCCTGGCTGAACCCGCTGGCATCCCGGCGGGGCTCAACGATTCGAAACAGATCACACCGGCGCGCCGACCCGGTGTCGCCCAGTCGGTCCGCGACTGGCAGGAGCACGCGCAGGTGAGTTACGCCTCGGCTGCCGAAATTGATGAAATCGGCCTGACAGCAGCACTGGCACTGGCTGGCCGCAGGGCCCTGGCACAGCTTCCCGAAGCCGACGTCGTGCTGTTGGACGGCAAACACAACTGGCTGTCTTATGAGCCGTCCCTTGTGGATGCGCACCTGTTTGCCGATGCTGACGCGGTGGTCCCGGAAGTTCGCACCTTCATCAAGGGCGACGGGCGGATCGTCACGATCGCCGCGGCCTCCGTCATCGCGAAGGTCGACCGTGATGCGCTCATGGTCAAACTCGACGCGCAGTTCCCCGAATACGGCTGGGCCGGCAACAAGGGGTACCCCAGCCCCGCACACAAGCGCGCCGTGGCAGAATTCGGGCCCACCGAGTGGCACCGCAGGTCATTTGCCCTCTGAGGGCCGAACACTAGGGTAGGAGCTATGAGCGTCGAAGACCTTGAGGCTTTTGAAGCTGATCTCGAACTGCAGCTGTACCGCGAATACCGCGATGTCATCAGCCTTTTCTCCTACGCCGTGGAAACCGAACGGCGGTTCTACCTGGCCAACTCCGTTGACGTGCAGCAGCACTCCGACGGCCGCGATGTCTTCTTCGAGGTCACGCTCACCGACGCCTGGGTGTGGGACACGTGGCGCACCGCCCGTTTCGTGACGAACGTGCGGATACTCACCTATAAGGACGTCAACATCGAAGAGCTCGCCAAGAGCGATTTCCCCGGCCCCGAGGGCCTCGACGGCTGATTCTGCCGCTGTTGTGAAGGCCGGCCACCGGGCGGCTGGGTGCGCTCTTCAGCCGGTGCTCACTTCCGTGCCTGTGCCTGTGGACTGAGGGCAGGTTATCCCCAAGACCTTTGACGAGGTGCCGCTCCACTTGGTCTGCCGGGCACCGTTGGCGGCATGAATGAGCCGCAGAGAAAACCACACAACACAACGCTGGGCGCCAGGGGCGAAGAAATCGCCGCCAACTACCTTGAGCGCGACTGCGATTGGATCATCCTCGACCGCAACTGGCGATGTCGTGACGGTGAAATCGACATCATCGCCTATGACGACGAAGACGTCGTGTTCGTTGAAGTCAAAACCCGTTCGAGTGCCTTTTCCGGCGACCCGCTGGAAGCTGTTGACTTCCACAAGCTGCGCACCCTGCAGGGCCTGGCCACACGCTGGGTGACCGAGCAGAAGGGCTACATCCCCAGCTACCGGATTGACGTCATCGGAATCTGCTTCGGCGGTGAAGCGCCCACGCTTACCCACATTGAGCAGGTGTTCCATGACTGGTGAAGCACCAACCACGCCGGCCGGAGCGCTCGCTGACGTGGGTGAGAAGCCGGCACCGCCGGCCGACGCACCCGCCTACACCGTGATCAAACCGAAAGCCCGGGCCATTGGAGCCACGAGCGCAGTCGCCTTGTGGGGGCTTTCCGGCACGGTCATTGCCGTGGAGGCGAGCATCAACAACGGGCTGCCGGGCATCGACATCGTGGGACTTCCCGACGCCTCGGTTTCGGAAGCGCGCAAACGAGTCCGTGCGGCAGTGTCGAATGTGGGGCTGAGTCTTTCGGCTCAGCGCATAACGGTGAACCTGTCACCGGGCAGTGTGAAGAAAGCCGGAACCGCGTTCGACCTCAGCATTGCGGTGGCGCTGCTCGCGGCAGAAGGGGCTGTCAACCGCGACTCCGCGGCATCGTGCGTCTGCATTGGCGAATTGGGCCTAGACGGCAGACTCCATCCGGTCAACGGAGTGCTGCCCATGGTGTCCGCGCTGCGGAAGGAAGGCCTGCGGCGTGTGATTGTGCCCAAGGCGAATGAAAGCGAAGCTCTCCTGGCTGGCGATGTCGACGTGCGCGGGTGCATCAGTCTGGCCGATGCCGTGCGGGTGCTCGGCGGGGACGTGCGTCCCGTTGACCTCGTGCCGGTTGAGCTGAGCGGTCGGCGGGCAGTCGAGCCGCAGCGTCCGGGTGACCTCGCGGACGTGCAGGGTCAGGACGACGCCCGGTGGGCCCTCGAGGTTGCGGCTGCCGGTGGGCACCACCTGCTGATGAGCGGTCCGCCCGGGGCGGGCAAGACAATGCTCGCCGGCTGCCTGCCTGGTCTGCTGCCGCCCCTGTCACCTGACGAGGCGGTGGAAGCCTGCTCGCTGCAGTCCCTGGACGGCACACTTGATCCCGAGAGGGGGCTTGCCGCTGTTCCTCCCTTTGAATCTCCGCACCACCGCACGACTGCCGCGGCAATGGTGGGCGGTTCCAAACCGGGGATGATCGGCGTGCTGTCAAAAGCCCACAGGGGAGTGCTGTTCCTCGATGAGGCCCCCGAATTCAGTCGCGATGTTCTCGAAGCCATGCGACAGCCCCTGGAAAGCGGAGTGTGCAGCATTCACCGGGCGTGGGGCTCGGTTGATCTTCCCGCCCAGTTTCAGCTTGTTCTTGCTGCGAACCCGTGCCCGTGCGGTGGTTCGACCGGCAGGCAGTGCATGTGCAGTCCCACGGAGAAAAGGCGCTATAGAGCCAAACTGTCCGGGCCCCTCATGGACCGCGTGGATATTCAGCTGACAGTGCAGCCCATCAGTCCGGCCGACCTGCACAGAAAAGAAAAGCGCGAAGGCTCAGCAGAAGTCGCACAGCGAGTTGCCCAGGCTCGGCAGGTGCAAGCAGAGCGGTACAGCACAGACGGCTTTTCCCTCAATGCGCGAGCTCCGGGCAGTCGACTGCGGGAGATCTTCCACTTCACACCGCAGGAAACAGCGCACCTGGATACCGCTTTAGAACGCGGAACGCTGTCGATGCGCGGCTATGACCGGGTGCTGCGCATAGCCGCAACAATCGCCGATCTGCGCGGCATTGAACGCCCCGGGCGTGACGAGCTCATGGCGGCGGCCGCACTGCGAACCCAGGAGCAGCTATGACCGATATTGCCGAACTGCGAGCAGCCGCGAACCTCCTGCGCACAGCAGAGCCCACCGACCGGATGCTCGCGGTGTGCATACGCGCCGAAGGCGTGGAAGAAACATGGCGCGCGCTCAGCGAAGCGGCACGCCACGACGGGACAGACAACGCCGGGGCGAAGAGCTTCATCACGCGCTGTGCGGCCACATTCGGCATCACGGCCAGCACGGAAGCGGTGAGCAAAGCCGCCGAACGATGGCGCGCCAGAATCACAGGGCACGACGGCGATGCCGACCGTGACCTGAGGATTATGGAACGGCTTGGCGCTCGCCTCATCACGCCGGACAGCAGCGAATGGCCAGAGCAGCTGGATGACCTCGGTCTGGATGCGCCAACAGCCCTGTGGGTGCGCGGACCGGGCAATCTGGCCGAGCTCGCAGATGTTTCCTGTGCTCTTGTCGGTGCTCGTGCCGCAACCGGCTACGGGACCGCGCTTGCCAAGAACACGGCGTTTGAACTGGCTCGAGACTGCGTGACCGTCATTTCCGGCGGAGCATTCGGCATTGACGCGGCAGCGCACGCCGGGGCTCTTGCTGCATCAAGCGGGCGAGCCTCAACAATCGCGCTCATGGCCGGGGGAGTGGACCGCATGTATCCGCGCGGCAACGCGGATCTGCTGGAAGAGCTGTGCCGCAATCACCTGGTGGTCTCCGAGTGCCCACCGGGTGCCACACCCATGCGGCACAGGTTCCTGGCGCGCAACAGGCTGATAGCCGCACTGTCATCAGCCGTTGTGGTTGTCGAGGCGGGCTGGCGCTCCGGGGCTATCAACACCGCGCATCACGCAGCTGAACTCGGTCGCCCACTGGGTGCATTTCCTGGACGCGCCTCGGATGTTGAATCCGCCGGATGCCACCGTCTCATACGGGATGCCGGCGCTGTGCTCGTTGCCGAAGCTGACCACGTGCGCGAACTGTTGGGTACGGCAGACATCGCCGAACTGTTCAGCCGGGAAAGTGCACAGGCACACGGCAAACAGGCGGACGGTCTTAGCGATGCCGAGCTCAAAGTGTTCTCCGCACTCCCGGTGCAGCGCGGCGTTGACTGTTCCACTCTCGCAGTGAGGGCGGGATTGGACCCGCAGACCACGACGGCCGCGCTCGCCGCACTTGAACTTGCCGGGCTGGCACAGCGCAGCGGTGACGAGTGGCAGAAGGGCCGGTGAACTGTCCCCGCTATCCTGGATTCATGACCTCGAACCTTCCCCGCGAGGCACTGCCTGCCGAATACGCTTCGGCCCTTGAGGACTACGAGGCTGATCTCACGGTCCATCAGACAGTGTCCGAACACACCCGGCGGGCATACTGTGCCGATGCACAGTCCGTGCTCGAATTCCTTGTGCGCGCCGCCGGCGGGGAACCCATTGCCCTGCGGGACGTCGAACTGGCCAACCTGCGCCACTGGCTCATGGAGATCCACGAAAACGGGGCATCGCCCAGCACAGCGGCACGGCGCATCGCGGGTGTCAGGTCGTTCTTCACATTCCTGCGGCGCAGCGGCCGCATCGAGGCTTCACCCGCCGAGCGTCTGCAGGCACCCAAAAAACCCGGCCGGCTGCCGGCTGTCCTCAAACAGAGTGCCGCTGAAACTGTGCTGGCCAACACCGCGCAGACCCCCAGTGCAGACACGGAGCAGACAGCAGAGCCCACCCCGGTGCAGCTGCGGGACCGAGCCATGGTCGAACTGCTCTACGCCACGGGCATGCGCGTATCAGAACTCACAAGCCTCAACCTGGACTCGATCGACTTCACCAACAAACTCATCACGGTCATCGGCAAGGGGCGCAAAGAACGCCGAGTGCCCTTCGGCGGGCCGTCAGAAGCTGCGCTGAACGCCTGGTTGGACAAGGGGCGGGATGCGCTGGCCGCAGAGCCTGAAGCCCTGTTCGTCGGCGTGCGCGGAAAGCGCATTGACCCGCGTCAAGTGCGCGAGGTCGTAGGGCGGGCAACTGCCGGCTACAGCGATTCCCCAAAGCTGGCACCGCACGGTCTGCGGCATTCAGCGGCAACTCACATGGTGGAAAACGGGGCTGACATTCGCCAAGTGCAGGAAATGCTCGGGCACGCCAGTCTGAGTTCGACGCAGATCTATACGCACGTTTCCCTGCAGCGGCTCAAAGACACCTACCGGCAAGCCCACCCTCGCGCATAAAACGGGATATACGAGTTTGGCCTGCCGATGAACAGGCCGTCTGCTGTCAGCTGCGAGAAAGATTGACCGGCTGCTGGCCTGCGCTTACAGAGTTCGGCTGGCGAAGGAAGTCCCTGAGGGTTGAACTGGGTGTCTGCGAACCAGCCGTAACGTTGATTTCACTGCCTGGCGCGAGGTCTGCATCGAGGACTTCGCAGACGAGGTCGGCGATATCGTCCAGGCGCACAGGCTGGAAGTCGATGTCCGATGAAGCAAGCTGCAGACCGGGCGCCGCATCGATCATCATTGCCGAAGGCCTGATGATTGTGTAGTTCAAACCGGAAATCCGCAGTGCTTCGTCCGCCATGGTCACTGATTCCGGGTGGGCACAGCCCACAGCGGCGGCGAGAGATGCGCACGGCGTAACCTGCACAAAGCGCTCAACACCGGCAAGCTTGGACGCCTGCTGCGCGCGCAGTGACCCCACAAGGTTGTTGGAGAACACGTCGAAGCTGTTGTCCAACCGCGAGCCTGCCGCGTATACGACGGAGTGGACCCCGCTGAGGGTTTCGGCGAGTTCCTCGATCGCTGAGCGGGAAACATCGGCCAGGACGGGGGATACGCCGAGGTCAGAAAGCTCCATCTGCTCGTACATCTGTTCCGGGCGGCGCACAATTGAAACGACCTCGTCTGGGTACCTGTCGGTAATAGCTCTGCCGAGGCGGCCAGCGCCGCCGATGATTGCCAAACGGGGGTTCTGGGGATTCACAGTTTCAGAATGCCTGAAGACCGCGCGGGGGCCAAACCGGGCACATTACTGTCCCATATCTCGGTATTCCCAGTGCCACGGCTCAGGCAGAGAGCCCGATGGCTCCGCCCACGGCGGGTGCACCCAGCCGAAACGGGCGGCGTTCGACTTCATCCACTGATGCTGCGGTGTGCCGAACCTGTTGATGCCAGAGCCCAGGTCCACGGCCAGCGCCCACCCGTGGTTTGAGCGTCCAGGAGTTGCTGCCCATTTGCCCTTGCGGCGTTTGAGTGCCACCTGCGTTTGGTAGTCGCGGTAGGAGTCGGTCACTGAGATCGGATGGCCAAACCTCTGGGCAAAAGCAGCTGACAGCGCATCAAATGATTTCGCAGCATCGCATCGCAGCCTGTGGCCTGGAGCCGACCGCAGCGGGCACAGGGCAACCGCCGGGATCTGCCCGTTGCTGTAGCCTCCCCACGCTCCGGCTCCTGACTTTGCGACTGAGCCTCCCGGTGCCGCGGCCGGCAAGCGGTCCGGTGCCTGCCCTTCGGGCAGCAGGATCGAGGCGTCGGAAACAAAGAAATCAGCCGGATTCAGATAGTCCTTAGCCCGGTCCAGCCTCCAGACGCCGACGTGGACACAGCCCTCAGAACAGTGCGAAGCGTCCGCAACGGTGCCGATCACCTGCCCGGCAGCAACCTGATCGCCCTTGCGCACAGTGGCTGCAACGGGTTCGAACGACACCGCGTAGCCGCCTACTTCGAGACTGACAACTGGTTTTCCGGCGACCTTCCCGGCAAAGCGCACGGTGCCTGTGGCAGGGGAGCGGATCGGTTCGCCGACGGCGGCGGCGACATCGATCCCACGGTGGCCCGCCTTCCAGTTCTGTTCGGGCTTGTCGAAAGCGCGCACAATCTGCAGGCCCGGAACGGGAGTCAGCCAACGGGGCGCAGCTTCAGCACCGGCGCCGTCGGCGTTCTGTGCGTAGGCAGAGGGCGGCCCGCCCACCATGGTCAGCGCGGCAAAAACAGAAGCTGCGATAACAGCAACAGCAGAAGATAGAGCAGAGGTGATGACTTTCATGCACTCAGTTCAGCCGGCCCCCTCACCTTGCCGCGAGGTCCGGAAAACACCTGTGGGAAAGCCCGGCGCAATCCCCAGCCGCGAGAACTGAAGTCACTTCCACCCGGGAGTTCCACCTCGGCGGTCCTGGCCTGCGGCAGCCCCGTTTTGTCTGGGTTGAGCGACAGCGTAGAATGAAACCAGCAGAAGCGTGTCCGCTTCTGACTTCGCGCATCCGATTCAACCGATCTGCCGAAGGTGCGCGCTGTCCACAGCCAACGGATCCCAAGTCCGGTGGAAAGCGCGTCGACAGATCCACGGGTGCCAGGATCAACCGAAAACCGTTCCGCGGTGAAAGCCCACGGGCTCACCGCAGGAACCCTAGGCGCGCAAGCGCAGAGAAAGGAGACCTCGGCATGGCCGTCGTCACCGTTCGCCAGCTGCTCGAATCCGGCGTTCACTTTGGTCACCAGACCCGCCGTTGGAACCCGAAGATGAAGCGCTTCATCTTCACCGAGCGCAACGGCATCTACATCATCGACCTGCAGAAGTCGCTGGGCTACATCGACACCGCCTACGACTTCGTGAAGGAAACCGTCGCACACGGCGGTTCGATCCTCTTCGTCGGCACGAAGAAGCAGGCTCAGGAAGCAATCGCCGAACAGGCCACCCGCGTGGGCCAGCCCTACGTCAACCAGCGCTGGCTCGGCGGTATGCTCACCAACTTCCAGACGATCGCCGGTCGTCTGCGCCGCCTGAAGGAACTCGAAGAAATCGACTTCGAGGACGCAGCTGGCGAAGGCCGCACCAAGAAGGAACTGCTCATCCTGTCCCGCGAAAAGGACAAGCTCGAGCGCACCCTCGGCGGTATCCGCGACATGCAGCGCACCCCGTCGGCCGTGTGGGTTGTCGACACCAAGAAGGAACAGCTGGCCGTTGACGAAGCTCGCAAGCTCGGCATCCCGGTCATCGCTATCCTCGACACCAACTGCGACCCCGACGTTGTTGACTACCCGATCCCGGGCAACGACGACTCGATCCGCTCCGTCAAGCTGCTGACCCGCGTGGTTGCAGACGCAGTCGCCGAAGGCCTCATCAAGCGCCACGGTGCCAGCGAAGAGGGCGAAAAGAACGTTTCCGCCGTCGAACCGATGCCCGAATGGGAGCGCGAACTCCTCGAAGGCAAGTCCGAAGGCGCCGAAGACAAGGCCGAAGCTGACAAGGCTGACGCCGAAAAGGCCGAAGACAAGGCCGCTGACAAGCCCGAAGCCTGACCACACGTCCCTTCGACCCCGTATCTTCCAAAGGAGATTCCATGGCGAACTACACCACAGCTGACATCAAGGAGCTGCGCGAAAAGACCGGCGCAGGCATGATGGACGTCAAGAAGGCACTCGACGAAGCCGCTGGCGACAAGACCAAGGCCGTTGAGATCCTCCGCGTCAAGGGCCTGCAGGGCGCTGCCAAGCGCGAAGGCCGTTCCACCTCGGACGGCGTTGTTCTGGCACGCGTCGAAAACGGCGTCGGCACCATGATCGAGTTCAACTCGGAAACCGACTTCGTTGCCAAGTCCGACACCTTCAGCAAGCTCGCTGAAGAGGTCCTCGACCTGGCCGTTGCGAACAACGCCGACAACGCTGAAACCCTGCTGAACACCGAAATCGACGGCAAACCGGTTTCGCAGATCATCACCGAAGGCGGAGCATCGCTCGGCGAAAAGGTTGACCTGCGCCGCGTGGGCCGCATCGAAGCTCCTTCGATCGCGCAGTACATGCACCGCACCAACAAGGACCTGCCCCCGCAGGTCGGCGTTCTCTTCGCCTACGAAGGCGGCGACGACCAGGTTGCACACGATGTCGCAGTGCACATCGCAGCCATGTCGCCCAAGTTCTTCTCGCGCGAAGACGTTCCCGCTGAGGTCGTCGAAAAGGAGCGCGAAGTCGCCCTTGAGACCGCTAAGAACGAAGGCAAGCCGGAGCGCGCCATCCCGAACATCGTGGAAGGCCGCGTCAACGCATTCTTCAAGGACAACTGCCTGCTGGACCAGGGCTTCGCCAAGGAGCCCAAGACCCCGGTTTCGGCTGTTCTGAAGGAAGCCGGCATCGACGCGAAGGGCTTCCTGCGCTTCCGCGTGGGCGTCTGATCGTCTGAACTGCTGAAATGCCCCCTCGGCTCACTGCCGAGGGGGCATTTCTGTGTCTGGGTTTCGTCCGCCGAGCTGTTTGGGCGGGCTGGTCGGCAGGTGCGGGAAAGCTCACGAGGCGCCGCTCGGCTGCCCCTGTTCCTGCCGGGGAGTTCGGCTCAGGCGACGAGCAGCGCCCCGCCCAGTGCTGTTGCAGCAACGCCGACGGTTACGAGGGCAGCAAGAATGAGCGGTCGCACACCCATGCCGATGAGCGATCGGAAGTGCACGCCGAGACCCAGCCCGAACATCGCAGCGGTCAAGAAGATCTTCTGCACCCAGTCGGCGCCGGTGAGGAACCAACCGGGAAGGGGCAGGAACGTAGTCGCGACAGCTGCCGCGATGAACAGCGCAACCCACAGCGGCACAAGGGGCACACGAGCCGAAGATTCCTCACCTTCTGCTGCTCCACCTCGTGCCATCCAGCGGCCCAGGAAGAACACGACCGGGGCGAGCATGAGCACCCGGGCGAGTTTGACGATGACAGCCGGCTCCAAAGCCGCGGAGCCCAGGATCCCGCCGATGGCGGCAACCTGCGCGACCTCGTGCACACCCGCACCCGTCCAAATGCCCGCGGTGCGCGGATCGAGGTGCCACAGACCGGCAAGCGGGGGCACCACACCGATCATGATGGTGCCGAACAGCACCACGAGAGCAACCGCGGCCGCAGTGTCCTCTTTGCGGGAACGCAGAGTGCTCTGCGCCCCGGCAACAGCAGCGGCGCCGCAGATGGAAAAACCGCAGCCGATCAGCATCGAAAGATCACGGCCCACTCCCAGCAGGCGGCCAAGGCCCACGCTGAGGAAGAAGCCCCCGGCCACAAGAACCACGACGAGCACAATCACGAGCGGACCCATCGCAGCAATATCCGTCAAAGACAGCTTGAAGCCCAAGGCGATGATCGCAGCACGCAGCAGCGGTTTGGACGCAAAGGCAACACCGGGATCAAAGCGTGCAGGAAGCTCAGGCAGCAGATTGCGCACAAGCATCCCCAGCACAATGGCCATGAGAACAGAGCCGGTATGGGGAACAAGGGCCGCAAGACCAAAGGCCGCCGCAGCGGCAGCACCGCACAGCAGCAGGCCCGGCAGCAGGTTCAGCAGTGCGGACGGGAGGGAGCGGGCGGACGTATTCACCCCTCTACTATGCTCCTGGTCGATGTGGGTGCTGAAGCCGCCCCCGCCGCACACGGCGGAATACAGAAACAGCAGGCCCGGATGGGTAGACTGGGAACGATCCAACCGAAGGAAGGAAGCAGATGCCGCACACCGTGAGCGAGAGTCCGAAACCCGAAGCCACACACCGGCGCAGGGTACTCCTCAAACTCTCCGGCGAAGTGTTCGGCGGCGGCTCGGTCGGCGTGAACCCCGATGTCGTCGCATCTGTCGCTCGTGAAATCGCCCCCACTGTCGGCGAAGTCGAAATGTCGATCGTCGTCGGCGGCGGCAACTTCTTCCGCGGGGCTGAACTGCAGAACCGCGGTATGGACCGCACCCGTGCTGACTACATGGGCATGCTCGGCACCGTCATGAACTGCCTTGCACTGCAGGACTTTCTCGAACAGCTCGACGTCGACACGCGCGTGCAGACCGCGATCCCCATGCCGCAGGTGGCCGAAAGCTACATTCCGCGCCGCGCCATGCGCCACATGCAGAAAGACCGCGTGGTCATCTTCGGTGCAGGTGCAGGCCTGCCGTTCTTCTCAACCGACACCGTCGCCGCCCAGCGCGCACTCGAAATCCACGCTGACGAAGTCCTCGTGGCAAAGAACGGCGTCGACGGCGTCTACACGGCAGACCCCAAAACCGATCCGACCGCAAAGAAGCTCGACAGCATCTCCTACCAGGACGCTCTGCAGCGCGGGCTCAAAGTCGTCGACGCGACCGCTTTCAGCCTGTGTATGGACAACAACGTCGCAATGCGCGTCTTCGGTATGGAAGGCGAAGGAAACCTGCGCTCGGCCATCATGGGCGAGAACATCGGCACCGTGCTCTCTGCCTGAGAGCCAGCACTATTCATAGGAGACACAATGATCGATTCTGAGCTTAAGGACGCACGCGGCCGCATGGACGGTGCCGTCGAGGCCACCCAGGAGAACTTCGGATCGGTGCGCACCGGTCGCGCCAACCCGCAGCTCTTCGCCAACATCATGGTCGAGTACTACGGAGTGCCCACCCCGCTGCAGCAGCTGGCCTCCTTCCAGGTTCCCGAAGCGCGCACCCTCCTGATTTCGCCGTTCGACCAGTCGGCTCTCGGCAACATCGAAACCGCGCTGCGCAATTCCGACATCGGTGCCAACCCCGCCAACGACGGCAACGTCATCCGCGTGGTTCTGCCGGAGCTGACCGAAGAGCGTCGCCGTGACTACGTCAAGATCGTCCGCGGCTACGCGGAAGACGGCAAGGTCTCCATCCGCAATGTCCGCCGCCGCACCAAGGACACCCTCGAGAAGTTCCAGAAAGACGGCGACCTCGGTGAAGACGAAGTCCGCGCGGGTCTGGCGGAACTCGACGAGCTGACGAAGAAGAAGACCGACGAAATCGACACGCTTCTCGCAGCAAAAGAAAAAGACCTGATGGAAGTCTGAATTGACTGCTCAATCACCTTCGACTTCCTCGGGCGACAGCGCAGCAGAGCAAGCGCCGTCGCCTGAGGAAGTCACCCCTCCGGCGGAAAAGGACTACGGACGGGCCGGGCGCAACCTGCCGGCCGCAATCGGGGTCGGCGTTGGAATCGGCGGGGCCGTACTGGCCAGCATTCTCATCTACCCTCCGGCCTTCCTCGTCGTTGCAATCATCGGCGTTCTCGCCGCCACCTGGGAACTGTCCACCGCGCTGTCACGCTCCGGAGCGGACGTCTACCGACCGCTGACCATGATGGCTGCGGCAGGGCTCGTGCTGTCGAGCTGGTTCGGCGGACGCGAAGCCGTGTGGGTGGCGTTCACCCTGTCAGCGGGCATCATCATGCTCGTGTCGCTGATGACCGGGCGGCCCAACCCGGTGAAAGAAGTATCGCTGTCGCTGTTCGCCCTGACCTACGTCGGTCTTATGGCGGCGTTCATCATCCACATCCTGCACCAGCCGCAGGGCGATCTTCTGCTCATCACGTTCTTGGCACTTGCCGTGTCCTCTGACACCGGCGGGTACGTGTTCGGAGTCCTGTGGGGCAAGCACCCCATCGCCCCGAAGATCTCACCGAAGAAATCCTGGGAGGGCTACGCCGGTTCAACCGTCTTCGCCGTGACCGTCGGAATCTGCATGGCCGTCTTCGCATTCGACGTGCCGTGGTGGGAAGGCGCCGTGCTCGGCCTGGTGATTCCGGCCTTCGCCACACTCGGCGACTTCTCGGAATCCATGATCAAACGCGACCTCGACCTCAAAGACATGGGCAACCTGCTGCCCGGCCACGGCGGTGTCATGGACCGACTCGACTCGATTCTGCCCAGCGCACCCGTCGTGCTCGTGCTCTACACGATCCTGCCGGGATTCATCACCACCGCCTGACACATGCGGCTGTTACACGCTCCCCTTGGCCCGAAGCCCAGGGGAGCTTTGGAATAATAGGGGAGTCATGAGCACTACGCGTCGCAAACAGGTCCGCCCCGTCGTCGAACACGAAGACGGCACAACATCCAAGACGCCCACCCGCGATGGCCGCCCGCTGCTGAACTTCCGCGCCCCGCGCGTCACCCAGCCGCCACGGCACTTCGCAGACATGTCAATGGAAGAACGGCAGGAGGCAGTCCGCGAACTCGGACTGCCCGCCTTCCGCGCCAAACAGCTGTCCAACCACTACTTCCAGCGCAACATCACCGACCCCGCGCTCATGACGGACATCCCCGCTGACAAGCGCGATGCCCTTGCCGAAGCCTTCTTCCCACCGCTGCTGACAGAAGTCCATCGGCTGAAGACCAAAAACGGCGACACCATCAAATTCCTGTGGCGACTTTTCGACGGAGCACTCGTCGAATCCGTCCTCATGCGCTACCGCAACCGCATCACACTGTGCGTGTCATCCCAGTGCGGCTGCGGTATGAACTGCCCGTTCTGCGCCACCGGCCAGCAGGGGCTCACCCGCAACATGTCGACAGCCGAAATCGTCGAACAGGTCATCCGAGCCAACCAGGTCATTGCGGCAGGAGAACTCGCCCCGACCGCGGAGCCGGACATCAACATGCTCGGCGAACAGGCAGCCGCGGTCGGCGACGAATCCGGTGAAACCGACGCGGGTGCTGAAGCTGGGAACGACAGGACTGGCGCGAAGCCTTCCGGCACCCAAACACCCGCCGGCGAAGAGCGCGTCACAAACATCGTGTTCATGGGCATGGGCGAACCCCTGGCCAACTACAAGCGGGTCATGAACGCCATCCGTCGCTTCACCGACGCGGCCCCGCACGGACTGGGAATGTCGCCGCGCCGCATCACAGTGTCAACCGTGGGCCTCGTGCCGGGCATCCGCAAACTCATGAACGAAGACATTCCAGTCACGTTTGCCCTCAGCCTGCACGCGCCGGATGACGGGCTGCGCAACGAAATGATTCCAGTCAACACCCGCTGGAACGCCGACGAGGCGATTGACGCAGCCTACGACTACTACCGCACCACGGGCCGCCGAGTGTCGATCGAATACGCGCTCATCAAGGACATGAACGACCACGCGTGGCGCGCGGACCTGCTGGCCAAGAAGCTCAACGCCCGGGGCAGGGGATGGGTGCACGTCAACCCGATTCCCCTCAACCCCACTCCGGGATCAGTGTGGACCGCATCAGAACCCAAGGTGGCACAGGAATTCGTGGACCGCCTGGTTGCAGCGGGAGTTCCCACCACCATTCGCGATACCCGCGGACAGGACATCGACGGCGCCTGCGGTCAGCTGGCCGCAACCGGCGAGGACTGACCGGCACCGAACACCACAAGCAACAGCACGCATCAGCTAAGAGGAGGCCACATGGAGGACAACTTCCCCAGAATGTCGGGGTGGAAGTCCGGCTATGACCCCGGACAGGTCGACAGCTTCTTCAAGCGCGCCCGCGAATCCTATGAGCGCGAACACCCCCGCCCGGGTGACCTCGACGCGCGCGCTGTGCGCACCGTCGGCTTTGACCTGGTGCGTCGCGGCTATCACGTCGGAGTCGTAGACGCTGCCCTTGACCGTTTGGAAGACGCCTTCGCGAAGGCCTCACGCGAACGGCTGATCTCCGAACAGGGAGAAAAGGCGTGGATGGACAGGCTGTCGTCTGCCGCCGGATCCCTGCAGGCCCGTTTGGAGCGCCCCCACGGTGAGCGCTTCGTGCACGCTGCCAGCCGCACCATCGGCTACGACATCGCCGAAGTCGATGAACTGTGCGACAAGATCAGCGGCTACTTCACACAGGGCCGCGCTATGAGCGTTGATGAGGTCCGCCGCGTTCTGTTCCGCACTCGTCGCGGTGAGCGTGCCTATGATGAAGACGAAGTCGATGCGTTCATTGACCGCGTCGTCGAAGTCATGGCCTCCGTCGACTGAAGGGACGCCCGTGAACACCAATCTGCACTGGTTCCGCAAGCCTGAGACCAACGGACCGAAGGACAAGGGCACGTTCAACCCGGTCTTCGAACTGCTCGACCACCCCATCGTCATGGGCCGCGGTGCAGACGAGTTCGCCTCCGGCCAGATCGAACTGAGCTTTGAGGATGCTCTTGATCGGGCGGCTAAGTTCGCCGGGATTCTGCGCGCTGTGGCTGAACCGGCTCCGCAGATGCTCATTCTGGAAGACGGGCTGAAACCCGCCACTCTGCTGTTGGCCGTCCTCGGTGCGATGCGGGTGGGCACATGCGCTGTCATCGGCGCCAAGGGACTCACCCCGCAGCAGAAAGCCAACGCACCGATCCTGCGACCGGCTGCAGCTGAGGCTTCCTCTGAACAGCCGCAGCCAGTGGGCGAAACCAAAGCGCGCGCCGGAATGCACACGAGCACCCGCACCATCGACACCCACTTTGAAGGTGCCGAACTCCTGGCCGACGGACCGGACAGCTCACCGAAACCGGTCGACATGCTCATGAAGCAGGCCGCGTTCAAGCACGCGGCAGCCGAACCTCTGGGGCCGGGGCGTACGCTCATGCGCCTTGACGGCATTGAGGTCACCGCACTGGAGAGCCTCGAAGCGGTCCACACTCTTCTGCGCTGAGCCAGCACACGACTGAGCCAGCACACACCCGAGCCCGCAGCCCGCAAAAACCCTGACAAACACGAAAAACCCCGCTCCACCTCGGAAGCGGGGCCTTTCTGTGCCTTCAGTGCGTCAGGTGAGCATCAGGCGAAAGCGTTGATGCCGGTGAGCGCACGGCCCAGCGTGAGCTGGTGAACTTCGTGTGTGCCCTCGTAGGTCAGCACGGTCTCAAGGTTGATGGCGTGGCGCAGCGGCGAGTATTCGCTGGTGATGCCCGAACCGCCGAACAGGGCGCGCAGGTCGCGGGCGATGTTCATAGCGGTGTCGACGTTGTTCATCTTGCCCAGCGAAATCTGCTCGGGGCGCACGCCGTCCTTGGAGTCCTTGAGGTCGCCCAGGTGCGAAGCCAGCAGAGTGATGTTCGAGTACTGGCCGAAGGCCTTCGCGAGCTTCTGCTGCGAAATCTGGAAAGCGGCCAGCGGCTTGTCGAACTGGATGCGGCTGCCGGTGTACATGAGAGCCTGCTCCAGCGAGTCGCGAGCAGCACCGGTGACACCCCAGACGATTCCGTAGCGGGCTTCCGACAGGCAGGACAGGGGTCCCTTGAGGCCCTCTGCCTTCGGCATGACGGCCGAACCGGGCAGGCGGACGTTGTCCAGGACGATTTCGCCGGTGATGGATGCCCGCAGCGACAGCTTGCGCTGGACGGTGGGGGTTTCCACGCCGGGGGTGTCGGTGGGAACGACGAAGCCGCGGATCATGGGGCGGCCCTTGGCGTCGGTCTCTTCCGTCTTGGCCCACACGACTGCGACGTCGGCAACGGGGGAGTTGGTGATCCACATCTTGGCGCCGTTGAGGATCCAGTCGTCACCGTCGCGCTTGGCGGTGGTGCGCATGTTCGACGGGTCCGAACCGACGTCCGGTTCCGTCAGGCCGAAGCAGCCGATGGCCTTGCCTTCGCCCATGCGGGGCAGCCATTCTTCCTTCTGCTCTTCCGATCCCCAGTGGTGGATGGCGAACATGGCCAGCGAGCCCTGCACCGAAACGAGGGAGCGCAGGCCGGAGTCGACGGCTTCGAGTTCACGGCAGGCGATGCCGTACATGCGGGCAGAAGCGCCGGGCAGCGTGTAGCCGTCCAGGTGCATGCCGAGCAGGCCGAGCTCACCGAGGCCTTCAGCGAGTTCGCGTGCCGGGATGGTGCCTTCGAGGTACCAGTCGCCGATCTTTTCGCGTACGTTTTCATCCAGCCAGCTGCGGACGATGCCGGCCCATTCGCGCTCTTCCTTCGAGAAGAGGTGATCGAGTCCGAGAATTTCGTCCGGGTGCGAGGTCTTGGCCATTTCACTCCTTTTTCAGAGGGCTCAGTGAGGACTTCCAAAAAGAGTATAGCCGAGATATGTATTTTGTGTGACCAATGTCCCTTTGGGCCTTCTGAGCGCAGATTCAGCCTTATCTGCCAAGATGGCCGGGTGCTTCACATCTCAGTTCTCGGTTCGACCGGTTCCGTTGGAACCCAGACCCTCGACGTGGTCAGCTCCCACCCGGACCGCTTTCAGATTGTCGGTCTCGTCTGCCACACGAACATTGCGGATGCCGCCGAACAGGCGGTCCGCTTTCGCGCCCGCGCTCTGGGCGCCGTCGGCGCATCATCACCTGACGAGGTGGAGCGGGCTGTTGCTTCTGCCGCCGCTGCCGCTGGGGTCGAGAACCCCGTGGAACAGGTTTTCGTCGGACCGCGTGCGGCTGACGAGGTTGCACGCCTTGAAGCTGACACTGTTCTCAACGCCATTACGGGGGCTGCGGGGCTGACGGCCACTCTTGCCGCCCTGGAGAGCGGCACGGATGTGGCACTGGCAAACAAAGAGTCGCTCATCATCGGCGGCGATGTCGTGATGGAAGCCGCGGCCGGTACGGGAGCCCGCCTGCTTCCGGTCGACTCTGAGCATTCGGCGGTGTGGCAGGCTCTGCGTTCCGGCCGCCGCGAGGAAGTCAGCCGGCTGGTGATCACGGCAAGCGGCGGTCCTTTCCGCGGTATGACGCAGTCTGATCTTGAAGCCGTTACGCCCGCCCAGGCGCTCAAGCACCCCACGTGGGACATGGGGAAGGTCATCACCACGAACTCGGCAACCCTTGTCAACAAGGGTCTCGAGGTCATTGAGGCGCACCTGCTCTTCGATATTCCCTACGACCAGATCAGCGTCGTGGTGCACCCGCAGTCGCAGGTCCACTCGATGGTCGAATACGTCGACGGGTCGACAATTGCACAGGTCAGTCCACCGGATATGAAGCTGCCGATCGCCTACGCCCTGGGCTATGAGGAGCGGCTGTCGAACATCACGACACCCAACCGCTGGGACGAGCCGACCCAGTGGACTTTTGAACCTGTCGATCACGAGGCGTTTCCCGCCTTGCGCTTGGCGGTGCGGGCCGGTCGCCTGGGAGGAACAGCACCCGCTGTCTACAACGCGGCGAACGAAGTTCTGGTGGATGCTTTTCACGCCGGACAGATCTCCTTTCCCGGCATCAGCCGGGGAATCAGCGCCGCACTCGATGCCCACGCTCCACAGGATGGAAAGCTCACGGCGGAACTCGTCTTGGCTGCTGACCGCGAAGCCCGGGAGTTTGCGAAGCGCTGGGTGGCAGAACAGGCATCAGGCGGGGGAGACCGGGCATGACGGCCCTGCTGTACACCCTCGGAATCGTCTTCATGCTCGCGGTTGTCGGGCTTTCCATCGGGCTGCACGAACTTGGTCACCTGATTCCCGCCAAGCGCTTCGGGGTGAAGGTCACCCACTACATGATCGGGTTCGGGCCGACCCTGTTCTCCTTTAAGCGCGGCGAAACACGCTACGGCGTCAAACTGCTGCCGCTGGGCGGCTTCATCGCCATGCCGGGCATGTACCCGCCGAAGTCAGCGGTCCACGCTCGCGCCGAAGATCTTCACGGGGTCGAATCAGCCCACGACATCGTTGAGGCCGACGCCAAGCGGCGGGCCGTTGAGGACGAAGATCCGCGGGAACAGGCCGGGCGCAAACGCCTGTTCGCACAGAGCATGGAGGATGCCCGCGAATTCTCCAATCAGGGCATTGGGCCGGGTGAAGAGGGGCGCACCTTCTACGCTCTGTCGGTTCCCAAGCGCCTGGCCGTCATGTTCGGCGGACCGGCGGTCAACCTCGTCCTCGGCATCGTCTTCTTAGGGCTCGTGCTGATGGGCATCGGCGTTCCGGGCCTGTCCACGCAGCTGTCCGGTGTTGTCGAATGTGCAGTCGATGCCGAAACCGCGCAGAAGCGCGGACCAAACGCCGAATGCCAGCCGGGTGATACTCCCGCACCGGCCAAGGCCGCGGGACTGAAACCGGGCGACACCATCACTGCTGTTGACGACACGCCGGTCGATACCTGGGAACAGGTGCAGGAGCTCATTGCGGCCAGTGCGGGCAGAACCGTCACCGTGGCCTATGAGCGGGACGGCTCTGAACACTTGGTGCGCGTGCCCATCATCGAAACCACGCGAGCGGTCTATGACGATGAAGGCAAGCAGAAGTTCACTGCTGACGGCAAGCCCGAAACCACCACCGTCGGCTTCCTTGGAGTCTCCCCGCAGAAGAAGCACTATCCGCTGCCGCCATCGGAGTTTCCCGCTGAGGTCGGAAAAGCCATCGGACAGACCTTTAAGGCACTGGCGACCCTGCCGGTCAAACTCGTCGACATCGGGAAGGTGGCCGTCGGGGGAGCAGAGCGCGACCCCAACGGTCCGATGGGCATGGTCGGTGTGGGGCGCGTTGCCGGCGAAATCGTTTCTGCCGAAGCTTTCGAAGTCGTCGACAAAGTGCAGCTCGGCCTGAGCTTGGCGGCCTCCCTCAACCTGTTCCTCTTTGCGTTCAACATGGTTCCGCTGCTTCCCCTGGACGGCGGCCACATAGCGGTTGCCCTCTACGAAGGGGCACGCCGCAGAATCAACCTCTCCCGCAGAAGAGGGCTCATCGGCCCCTTCGACACCGCAAAGCTGCTGCCGCTGACATACGGGGTCGTCGGCGTCCTCCTGTGTATGACGGTGCTGCTCGTCTACGTCGACATCGTCAAACCCGTGCGGCTCTTCGGCTGAGGCAGACTGCCTCAGCGGGGATCCCTTCAGTCTGAGCGAGGCCTCCTCGCCGTACCCGGCTCCCGATGTATTTCTGAGCGCTGACTGTGCACTGTCTGGCAGTGCGCACAGAGGATGCGCTATCCTGCTCACAGCAATTTGAAAATATGACCTGCCGCACGTTTTGCCGCCGGCAGGCCTCAGACAAGGAGCCCCATGAAGAAGAGCGTTCTTCTCAAGATCGCGGCCGCCGCAAGCGCAGCCGCCCTCGTCCTCACCGGATGTGAGCGCGGCGGAGCCGAAGGCGGTTCGGCCGAACCCGAAGAGAACTTCACCAAGGACCTGACCTTCGCCACCGGTGGCACCGCGGGCGTCTACTACCCGCTGGGCAACGAGTACGCCCGCATTCTGCAGGACACCGACGCGGGTCTGTCGGTCAACGCCGTGGAAACCGACGGCTCCGTTGACAACCTCGGCCGCATCGCCAAGGGCGACGCGCAGATCGGCTTCACCCAGTCGAACACCGCCAACGACGCAGTGCGCGGCTCCGGTGACTTCGAAGAGGTCGGCAAGCTCAACAACGTCGGCTGGATGGGTCAGCTGTACCCGGAAGCAGCCCAGATCATCACGCTTGAGAAGAGCGGCTTCAACTCGGTTGAAGACCTCAAGGGCAAGAAGATCGCCGTCGGCGCTCCCGGTTCGGGCACGGCAGCTGTCGCCAAGCTGATCCTCGACGCCTACGGCTTCAAGGAGGGCGACTACGAGCCCTACGAAGAGAGCTTCGCCGACGCCCGCTCCAAGGTGCAGGACGGCAACATCGACGCCTCGATCGAAATCCTCGGCGTCCCGGCCGCCTCGCTTTCGGAACTGGCCGCCAATGCAGACGTCAAGCTCCTGCCGATCGACAAGGACAAGGCCGAAAAGATCGCAGCTGAAACGGAATACGAAGCCTACGAAATCCCCGGCGATTCCTACGACTTCGCCAAGGACCCGGTGCAGACCGTGACCGTGTTCGCCTCAATCGTCGGCTCGACCAACCAGATCAGCGAAGAAGACGGCTACGCGATCACCAAGGCGCTGTACGAAGACGCAGGCAAGATCTCACTGGCACAGGGCAAGCTCATCAAGGCCGAAGACGCTCTGCTCGGCCGCGGCGACGTTCCGCTCCACCCGGGTGCTAAGAAGTACTTCGAAGAAAAGGGCATTGAGGATCAGAACTGATCCTCAAACCCTCGGCTGACAACCGCGGCGACGGCGCATTGAGCGCCGTCGCCGCGTGCGCCGTTCAGACCCCATCCCCAGACAGGCAAGAAGATCATGACTCCCTCTGACACCGCCAAAAACCCGGACGCTGGTTCCGCCGACGCGGAGCCCCTGGATCAGCAGAAGGCGCAGGACCTCGCAGACAAGGTCATGCGCGACCTGGACAGCGCTTCGCGCTACCGCATCAACTCCGACATGGGGCCATGGCGCGTCGCCGTCTTCGTCCTGTCTGTCGCTCTGACCCTCTTCCAGCTGTACACAGCGCTGTTCGGCACCCGCCCCACCCTCATCCAGGGGTCGATTCACGTGGGCGGTGCCATGGGCATCATCTTCCTGCTGTACCCGCTGCACAGGAGCCTGAGCCTGAAGACGGATGAGAACCGCAAAGCGTACTACGCGTCCCTCTGCGCTGACACCGTCCTGTCGCTGCTGGCAATGGGCACCTCGGTGTACCTGCTTGCCAACTACACGTACCTAACGGGCGTGGGCGTGCAGATCCACGGCTACTCAACGCTCGACACGATCGTCGCGCTCATTGCGATCCTCTTGATCCTCGAAGCCACCCGCCGCTGCGTGGGTCTGCCCATCGTCATCATCGCGGTCATCGCCCTGCTCTACTTCTGGCTGGGCAACTACTCACCGATCATGCGCTACCACGGCACCACGTGGCAGAACATGGTGCAGCAGACCTACTACTCGTCGCGCTCGATCTTCGGTGTGCCGATCCAGGTGTCCTCGAGCTTCATCTTCCTGTTCCTGTTCTTCGGCGTCATCCTCGTCCGCACCGACATCGGCGCATACTTCAACTCGCTGGCATTCCGCCTGACCGGCCGCTACGCGGGCGGTCCCGCAAAGGCTGCCGTTGTCGCCTCAGCCATGCAGGGAACCGTCACCGGCTCCTCGGTCGCCAATGCTGTGACCTCTGGTTCGTTCACGATTCCGCTCATGAAGAAGGTCGGCTTCAGCCCGAAGTTCGCCGCTGCTGTTGAAGCCACCGCGTCGACCGGTGGGCAGATCATGCCGCCCGTTATGGGCGCAGCCGTGTTCATCATGGCCGAATACACGGGCGTGCCGTACTCGCAGATCATCCTGATTGCGATCGTTCCCGCGTTCCTGTACTTCGCCGGCGTTATGCTCGCCGTCCACTTCGAAGCGCGTCGCCTGCGCATCGAGGGCTACTCAAAGGACGAACTGCCGCGCTGGAAGATGCTGCTCAAGCGCCTTGACCAGCTGCTGCCGCTGGCCGTCATCATCGTGACCCTCCTTGCGGGAACCACACCGCAGAAGGCCGCTCTGTGGGGCATCCTCGTAGCGTTCATCATCAGCCTGCTGCGCGCCAGCACCCGCCTGGGTGTCAAGGACACCATCCTGCTGCTGGAAGAGGGCGCGAAGACCGCTCTGCCGGTGATCGCCGCATGTGCAACCGCCGGTATGGTCGCCGGCATTGTGACCGCAACCGGTCTGGGCGGCCGCCTGGCCGACGGTATCCTCACCGCCGCAGGCGAGAACTTCTTCCTCGTCATGTTCTTCACCATGATCGCCTGCCTGGTGCTGGGCATGGGTCTGCCGACCACCGCGAACTACGTCGTCACGGCCACCGTGGCAGCGCCGATCCTCATTTCGAACTTCGATGTGCCGGTTCTGGCCGCACACCTGTTCGTTTTCTACTTCGGTCTGCTTGCAGACGTGACCCCTCCGGTGTGTCTGGCTGCCTACGCGGCTTCGGGCATTGCCGGATCGAACCCGCTGAAGTCCGGTGTCACCGCACTCAAGGTTGCGATCGCCGGATTCCTGGTGCCCTACGTCTTCGTGATGGAGCCGGTGCTGCTGTTCCAGGGCGATCAGAACCCGCTCATGTTCATCCCGGTGTTCATAACGGCACTGCTGGGCATGGCGGTGTTGTCGGCCGCCGTGGCAGGGTTCTATTTCCGCAAGCTCGCCTCCTGGGAGTCGGTCATTCTGGCACTTGCCGGCCTTCTCCTGGTCTACCCGGTCATCGCCATGTCGCTCGTCGGTCTGGTCGTCGCGGTCATCATGGCGGTCTACCAGCGAGCAGGTGAACGGAAGAAGGCTCACGGCGCATCCACAGGGGCAGGGGTCTAGAATCGTTCTGCGGGCCGAAGCTCAAGCCGAGGCCCGCAGAACTGTGCACATCCCCACAGCCTCGTTCGAAAGGGAACCGCCTGTGACATCGGTCAATCTGGGCATGCCGAAACCGCCCCCGCCTGTTCTGGCACCCCGCCGCACAACCCGACAGATCAAGGTCGGAAGCGTCGGAGTGGGATCGGAATCCCCGGTCAGCATCCAGTCGATGACGACCACCAAAACCACCGACATCAACGGCACTCTGCAGCAGATTGCCGAGCTCACGGCCGCCGGGTGCGACATCGTGCGTGTCGCCTGCCCGTCCGCCGACGACGCCGAGGCACTTCCTGCAATCGCCCAGAAGTCGAAGATCCCGGTCATCGCCGACATCCACTTCCAGCCGAAGTACGTCTATGCGGCCATTGACGCCGGATGCGCCGGTGTGCGCGTCAACCCCGGCAACATCCGCAAGTTCGACGACCAAGTGAAGGAAATCTCCAAGGCGGCCTCGGATGCCGGAGTGTCGCTGCGCATCGGCGTCAACGCCGGTTCGCTCGACAAGCGGATCATGGAGAAATACGGTTCGGCCACCCCGGAAGCACTCGTTGAGTCAGCCGTGTGGGAAGCGAGCCTCTTTGAGGAACACGACTTCCACGACTTCAAGATTTCGGTCAAGCACCACGACCCCGTCGTCATGGTGCAGGCATACGAAATGCTCGCCGAGCGAGGCGACTGGCCGCTGCACCTGGGTGTAACCGAAGCCGGTCCCGCGTTCCAGGGAACCATCAAGTCGGCAACCGCTTTCGGCTCTCTGCTTTCCCGGGGCATCGGCGACACCATCCGTGTTTCCCTGTCCGCCCCGCCGGTTGAAGAGGTCAAGGTCGGCGAGCAGATTCTGCAGTCGCTCAACCTGCGTCCGCGCAAGCTTGAAATCGTGTCCTGCCCGTCCTGTGGACGCGCCCAGGTCGATGTCTTCGAACTTGCCGAAAAGGTCACGGCTGGCCTTGAGGGCATGGAGATTCCGCTGCGCGTGGCCGTTATGGGCTGTGTTGTCAACGGTCCCGGTGAAGCCCGCGAAGCCGATCTCGGCGTGGCTTCCGGCAACGGCAAGGGACAGATCTTCGTCAAGGGCGAAGTCATCCGCACCGTGCCGGAATCGAAGATCGTCGAAACGCTCATCGAAGAGGCCCACCGCATCGCCGAAGAATCCGACCAGCCCTCCGGCCCACCCGAGGTCATCGTCGGGTGACGGTTCTGGCAGCCCCGCTGCTGCATGAGCACACCGACTGGTTCGCCGCGGAGATCGCCCGTGATCCCGCGGCGAACGTCTTCCTGCAGGCACTGCTGGAACGCTCGCGCACAGCCGAAATAGCCAGCCCCGCCGGCCGGATGGTGGGCTGTTTTCGGGATGGCCGCCCGGTTGCCGCCTACTGGTTGGGCAGCACGATCGTTCCGCTGAGCGGAGGCCCTGAAACCAACCGGATGATGGCCGCCATCCTCAACCACGAGGGACGCAGGCCATCGTCGTTTGTGGGTCCTGCCGAGCAGGTTCTCGATCTGACGAGCAGGCTGAACTGGGGAACACCCCGGGATCACAGGCCCAACCAGCCGCTGCTCAGTGCGCTTGCCCCGCCGACCGTTGTGCCGGACCCTCTGGTCCGGCAGTTCTCCCCGTACGAGGCGGAGGTTGTCTTCCCGGCTTCCGTCGCCATGTACGAAGAAGAGGTGGGGTACTCACCTCTCGAAGGTGGGAGCGCCGGCTATCGAAACCGGGTCGAGGGGCTCATCGCCAGCGGTCTGTCGCTGGGCTACACGGCGCGCACCGGACCAACGGGTGAGCCCATGCCCCTGTGGCCCAACCGGATGTCCGACGAACAAGTGGTGTTCAAAGCCGATATCGGGATCGGTTCGGGAACATCGGTTCAAGTGCAGGGCGTGTGGGTGCACCCTGAATACCGCGGCAGGGGAGTGGCCTCGCGCGCCATGGCCGCCACGACGGCACTCATCCGCCGGCGTTTCGCTCCGATCGTCACGCTGTACGCCAACAGTCACAACGCACCCGCTCTGCGCGCTTACGCAAAAGCCGGCTTCGTTCCCGTCGGCACCTTCGCAACCGTGACCTACTGAGGCACGGCGAACCGCCCAAGGCGCGCGAACAGCGCGGCGTAAGCGGCGCCTCGTCAGACTCAGCGGGACGTGCGCCCGCGCAGCCGGTCCCATGCCCGGCGGTCCTTCTTCGTGGGCCGGCCAGCACCCTTTTCGCGTTTGGGAACCGGGGCGCGCAGCAGCGGGTTCGGTGGGGGAGACGTATCGATGTAGCAGGCTGCGGCCATAGATGCGGGTCCGCGGGTGTCGAGGAAACCCTGTACCGTGAGCACGCGCTCAGCACCCGGCCGGCGGATGACGACAACTTGGCCGATCTTCACCTTGTCCGACGGCTTGGCCCGGTCACCGTCAATGCGCACGTGCCCGGACTTGATCTGCTTCTGCGCCAAAGACCGTGTTTTGAACGCGCGAACACACCACAGCCAGACATCAATCCGCTGGCTTGTGCCGGCATCAAAACTCAGCTCCGGCATGAGGCTCCTTTCGGCGTTGTCGGCCCAAGACACTGCGAACAACTGTAGCGCCGGTGATAATCTTGCCCCGATACCTGCCCGAAAAAGGAGCCCACATGACCCTGCGGCTGTCGAAGCTGTTCGTCCGGACGCTGAAAGAAGATCCGGCCGATGCCGAAATCAAAAGCCACAAACTGCTGCACCGCGCCGGCTACATTCGCCGCACCTCACCCGGTATCTTCTCGTGGCTGCCGCTGGGCCTGAAGGTCCTCGAGCGCGTCGAAACGATTGTCCGCGAGGAAATGGAGCGCGCCGGAAGCCAGGAAGTCCACTTCCCGGCACTGCTGCCGGCGGAGCCCTACCAGCAGTCGGGGCGCTGGGAAGCCTTCGGCGAGGGCATTTTCCGACTGAAGGACCGCCGCGAACACGACTACCTGCTCGCGCCGACCCACGAAGAGGCGTTCACCATGCTGGTGTCCGACCTCTACTCGTCGTACAAGGACCTCCCGTTGAGCCTGTACCAGATTCAGACCAAGTACCGCGATGAAGCACGCCCGCGGGCCGGTCTGCTGCGCGGACGCGAATTCATCATGAAGGACGCCTACTCCTTCGACATGGATGATGCGAGCCTCGACGCTTCCTACGAAGCCATGCGGCGGGCCTACATCAACGTCTTCAACCGCCTGGGCCTGCCGTACGTCGTTGTGGAGGCCACCCCCGGTGCGATGGGCGGTTCCGGTACGCACGAATTCCTCTACCCGAGCGAAGTCGGCGAAGACACCTACGTCCGCTCCGACGGCGGCTACACCGCCAATGTCGAAGCCGTCACCACGCCGCTGGCCGACCCGGTGCCGTTTGACGGTCTGCCGGAAGCGGAGGTTCTCGAAACACCGGACGCGCGCACCATCGAAACCCTCGTTGAAAGCGCAAACGAAGTCTCTCCGCGCTCTGACCGCCCCTGGACGGCTGCAGACACGCTCAAGAACGTCGTGTGCGCCCTCATCCACCCCGACGGCGAACGCGAAGTCATCGTCATCGGCCTGCCCGGCGATCGCGCTGTCGACCTCGACCGCGCTGCGGGAACCGGTCTGCTCGGCGACGGTGAAGTCGACCTCGAACCGGCAACCGAAGACGACCTCAAGAAGCACCCCGGCCTCGTTCCCGGATACATCGGCCCCGGAAACTCGCTCGACGCACCTGTTCTGGGTGCCGAAAGCTCCACTGGTATCCGCTATTTCCTGGACCCGCGTGTCTCAGAGGGCACACAGTGGGTCACCGGTGCCAACGAAGACCGCAAGCACGTCTTCAACCTCACCGCCGGCCGCGACTTCAAGGCTGACGGCTACATCGAAGCTGCTGAAATCCGCGAGGGCGACCCCGCTCCGGACGGCTCGGGACCGCTGCAGCTTGCCCGCGGTGTGGAGATCGGCCAGATCTTCAAACTCGGCACCCGCTACGCAGAAGCTCTCGGCCTGAACGTGCTTGATGAAAACGGCAAGTCCCGTGTCGTCACGATGGGCAGCTACGGCATCGGCGTCACCCGTGTCCTGGCCTGCCTGGTCGAAGAGTTCGCCGACGACAAGGGCCTGCTGTGGCCGGTGCACCTGGCACCCGCCGATGTGCACATTGTGGCCACCGGCAAGGGCGACGAACCGCTGGAAGCTGCCGAAAAGCTCGCCGCGGCTGTTGAAGCGGCCGGCTTCCGAGTTCTGTTGGATGACCGTCCGAAGGTTTCACCCGGCATGAAGTTCGGCGATGCTGAGCTGCTGGGTGTGCCGAACGTCCTCGTTGCCGGTCGCGGCCTGGCCGACGGTGTCGTGGAACTGCGCGATCGCTTCACCGGCGAATCGACCAACCTGCCGGTTGATGAAGCCGCTGACGCCGTCGTTGCTCGCCTGCGCGAACAGTACGCCAAGCAGGACGCCATCGAACTTCTGTAAGCGCCAGATGCTGGCAGTCGAACTGCCGGCTGAACGCAAACGCCGGTGCCCCAAGCGAAAGGCTTGGGGCACCGGCGTTTTCTGTCGTATCAGCGCAGCTGCGCGTCAGCCGAGTGGTTTGAGCTGCTGGGTGGTAATACCCTGCACGCTGACTCCGGTGAGGGCACGGGCAACCCACAGGGAGCGCTCCGCGTCTTCTGTCAGCCGGGGATTGCCATCGGCGGCGGCGCGTAAGTACCAGAACATGTTCTGGACCTCACGAGCAACAGAAGCGCCCATCGCCCCGCTGGGGTTGATCTGTGCGCAGCGGGAAAGCTCAGCGGCGAAGCCGCGCAGCCAGTCCGCCTGTCCTTCCGGATCCGTTCCGGGGATTTCGCCCAGTCGGTTCCACATGAGCGGCGCAAGCATGTATTCGGTGGGGCCCGTCAGGGGCTGCGGGTCGATGGCCTTCCACGTGGCGATGCCGTTGGCGTCCGGATTGCCGGCAAGGATGTTGTAGTAGTGCAGATCGGCGTGCAGCAGCCAGCTGTCTGCAGCGCCCGCCAGTTCTTTCGTCCACGACAGCGCAGTCGAGAGCACTTGCTGGTCGGTTTGTGTGAATGCCGGAAAATCTTCGACCAGACGTACATCGGCGTCAAAGCGCTTCAGCCATGCGGCGGCGATGTCCTGCACGCGCACGAAACCGCTGCCGCCCGGTACGCGCAGCGCCTGCACCAGCTGTCCCCAAATAGGGGCAACTGCGTGAAGCGGCTCCGTCGACAGGTTGACTTCGGTCCGCAGTCGTTCCTGCAGGGTGGCACGCATGGACGGGTCGTCTTCTATGATCCGCACAGCACCGTGCCCACCCCACGCGCGCAGCGCCCGGATGGTCTGTTCGTGCACCGTGGGGTTGTCGGTGTTCGGGGCGGCTATGCGCAGCACCGCGGGAAAGCCGTCGTGCAGGCGGACTGGGATGACGAGGCTTTCCGCGCCCGCCCACGGGGAGCCCGGCTGGGGGTCGTCCGTGAGCTTCCACCGGTCGAACAGCTCGAACACGATGTGGTCAAGGGCAGCAGCCCAGGCCTGTGCGCGTTCCTCACCCTGGGTCTGCGTTGCCGAATTGAGGAGCACGGGAGGTACTTTCACTGAGCTTCTCCTTCATAGCGCAGCAGCTGCCTGCCGCCGAAGCCGATGCGAGCATCAGCGCTCGCTTTGAGTTCGCGGCCGGCCAGCGGCACGGCGGCGGGGTCCTCGAACACTCCGAACAGGGCTGCGGCGACCGTGTCTTCCAGCTGCTGGGCGAGCTTCTTTGCCGACCCGGGGTCAGACGGGTTGTGCGGCAGGTTCCACGCTGGACGGTTCGCGGCTTCTTCGCGTTGACCCTGTTTGAGCAGTGTGTTGGCATCAGCCGCAGCGTTGGCGAGTGCTTCCACCCTGGCGGTGGCCGCCCTGCGTTCCCGGCTATCGGGCTTCATTGCCAGGGCGACCTTGGTGTATCCGTAGGAGGCTTTGAAAGCCGCCTTTGCAAATTCGTGCAGAGGGTCGGCATCGTCACCTGGGCTGTACGGCTTGCGGTCCGCGAAATCGGGGTAGCCCTGGGCAGGAAGCTGGGCGAAGCGCTGCTGGGCTGGTTTCCAGTTCGGCAAGAGGTTCGATGCGCCGACCGCCACGTCGACGATGATGGCTGTCTGGGGTCCGCCGAGTGTGTGGATGTCGCGCAGGACCAGGTCGACGATGGAGTACATGGCGGAAACAAAGGTGTGCTGCGGGGGAACCTCGGGGAATCCGGAATTGTCTGATGTCCAGGGCGGGCCGATTGCGGCAGTGAGCCTTGAGCGCTCTTCTTCGTGGTCATCGTCGTTGATGGAGGCCAGAACCGCGGCTATCCGGCCGCGGGAGGATTCTTCGGCCTCGGCCTGTATGCGGTCTTCTGGCGAACCGAAGCGCAGGCCGCACCCGGACAGTGCCGCAGTCGCGCTGAGCAGGAGGAAGGCGCGTCTGCTGGTGTGCTTCGGTCTGGAGTAGGCCATTCGCTCATCCTACTCGTCAAGAGTATGCGGCTGTGAAATAAAACTCCGTGTGCGTTCACGTGAGCAGGGTGCGTTGTTCTTGTGCTGGTCCTGCGGCAAGAATAGGGGCATGGCTTATTCAGAAGACGACATCGCCCAGGCCGCAGCCGGCCCGCTGGAAGAGCTGGGTCTGCTGGTGGAAGACGTGAAGATGCACGCCGCGGGTGTGCACCGGCGGCTGGTGGTCACAGTGGATCTTGCGGGTGACACGACCGAGGCTGTGTCTTCCGACCTCATTGAGCAGGCCACCCGCGTCATCTCCGAGGTGATCGATCCGCTTCCGCTGTTCAACGACAAGCCGTACGAACTCGAGGTGTCTTCCCCGGGTGCGCTGCGCCCGCTGACCGAACCGCGTCACTTCCGCAGGAACGTCGGTCGGACGATCGAGGTGAGGCCCACCGAGGGCAAGAAGACCACCGGTGTGCTCACCGGCGTGACCGGACTCGGCATTGTTCTGGAGCCGGGTTCGGGCCGCGAACCGGTCGAGTTTTCCTTTGATGGAATCGAAAAAGCCCAGGTGGTTCTCAAATTCCGCTGATGCGGCATGCTTCGTACATGAACTAGGGTTGAACCGAAAAACTGAATAACAAGACAGAAGAGGAGCGGGCAGTGGACATCGATCTTGGCGCACTAAGGCTGATTGAAAGCGAGCGCGAAATTCCGATGACGACGCTGGTGGGGCTGATTGAACAGGCCCTGCTGAGCGCGTACCACAACATGGAGGGCCACTACCCGGACTCTCGTGCGGAGATTGACCTGAAAACCGGCAAGGCCACCATCTGGGCCACGGAATTCGACGCCGACGACAACCCCATCGGGGAATTCGACGACACGCCCGATGACTTCGGTCGTATTGCGGCTATGACGGCGCGCAATGTCATTCACCAGCGCCTGCGCGCAGTTGAAGACGAAAGCGTGCTCGGATCTTTCCGCGACAAAGAGGGCGAGATCGTCTCCGGCATTATCCAGCAGGGCCGTGACGCAGCCATGATCCAGGTGGACCTGGGCGAAGTCGAAGCTCTTCTGCCGCCGCACGAACAGGTGCCCGGTGAAGACTATTCGCACGGCAGGCGCATCCGCGTGTTCATCGCCGATGTTCGTCCCGGCAACAAGGGTCCGTCGATCACGGTTTCGCGAACCCACCCGAACCTCGTGCGCAAGCTGTTTGCCCACGAAGTCCCTCAGATTGCCGACGGCAGCGTGGAAATCGTCTCAATTGCACGCGAAGCCGGACACCGCACCAAGCTCGCGGTGCACGCAACCGTACCGGGGCTCAACGCCAAGGGCGCCTGCATTGGCGAGATGGGCACCCGCGTGCGGGCCGTCATGAACGAACTCGGGGCCGAAAAGATCGACATCGTCGACTACAGCGATGACCCGACTGTCTTCATCGCCAATGCCCTAAGCCCGGCGGAAGTCGAGCGCGTTGAGGTTCTTGACTCCGCCTCGAAGATGGCGCGCGCCTATGTGCGCCCCGACCTTCTGTCGCTTGCGATCGGCAAGGAAGGTCAGAACGCTCGCCTGGCCGCCAAGCTGACAGGGTGGAAGATCGACATCGTCGAAGCCTAGGCCCCGCGGGCAGGTAAGGCCCGTGCTGTAGACTGACATGCGTGGTCTCTTCAACTGGCGTGCCCGAACGCATGTGCATCGGGTGCCGTGCAAGAGCACCGCAGACCGACCTCATCCGTCTGGTGCTGCAGACCGAGCCGATTCGGATTGCAGTTGATGAGGGCCGAGTGCTTCCCGGAAGGGGCGCTTGGCTTCATCCGCAGACAGACTGCCTAGAACGGGCAGTGAAGAAGAGCGCATTCGCAGCTGCCTTCAAGCAGAAGATCCCGCGAAGCGCATACGAAGATCACGGAAAGTGGTTGCAGAAGATGGAAAACAAGTAGTGAGTGCTCAGAAATGACACCCAAGACTTACGGACGTGGACAGTGAAATGAGCACTGTTCCGACTCGATGAGGTTCTCTCCTGTTCGGAGAGAACCCGGACAGGAGAAATGTGGCAAAGCCCCGTGTTCACCAGCTCGCAAAAGAGCTGGGAACGACAAGCAAGGAAGTGCTTGCGAAGCTCCAGGAAATGGGCGAGTTCGTAACCTCGGCCTCCTCAACCCTGGAAGCTCCCGTCGTGCGCAAGGTCCGCGAGGCCTTCGACGGTGCAGACAAGCCCGAAGCCGAAGCTGAATCGGCAGCCAAGAAGCCGGCGGCAAAGAAGCCCGCCGCCAAGTCGACCGCTGCCAAGTCGACAGCCGCTAAGCCCGCAGCTAAGAAGCCGGCCGCGAAGTCGACGGCTGCTAAGCCGACCGCTGCTAAGTCGACAACGGCAAAGCCGGCCGCATCGAAGGCTGCTGGCGCAAAGACCACGGCATCGCCGGCAGCGCCGAAGCCTGCGGCTCCCAAGCCGGCACCCAAGCCCGCGGCCAAGAAACCCGCCGCTCCGAAGCCTTCGTCCAAACCTGCCGCAAAGAGCGAAGAATCACCGGCACCTCGTCCGGCGGCACCTCGCCCAGGCGGTTCGCGCCCCGGCAACAACCCCTTCGCACCCAAGCAGGGAATGCCCACCCCCGGCCCGCGCCCGGCGGCACCTCGTCCCGGACCGCGCCCCGGCGGTTCGCGCCCCGGCAACAACCCCTTCGCACCTAAGCAGGGCATGCCGAAATCCGACCAGCGTTCCGGCGGCCAGGGCGGCAAGCCCGGTCCCAAGCCCGGCGGCGGCCGTCCCGGCCCGCGCCCCGGCGCACCGCGCCCGAACCCGGCGATGCTCAAGAACTCTGCGCTCAACCAGCCCGCACCCGGTCGCGGACGCGGTGGCCAGGGCGGTCCCGGCGGCCCAGGCGGCCCGGGTGCGCCCGGCGGCGGTCGTCCCGGCGGACCTCCGCGCGGCGGCGGTCGTCCCGGCGGAGGTCGTCGCGGTCCCGGTCGCGGCGGCACACAGGGTGCTTTCGGACGCGGCGGACCTTCCGGTCGCCGACGCAAGTCCAAGAGGGCAAAGCGTCAGGAAATGGAGGAAATGCAGGCACCGTCGGTCGGCGGTGTCAAGGTTCCTCGCGGTGACGGTTCGACGCCGCTGCGCCTGCGCCGCGGTGCTTCGCTGGCGGACTTCGCCGAGCGGATCGAAACCGACCCCACAAACCTGGTGACAATCCTGTTCCACCTGGGCGAAATGGCGACGATTACGCAGTCGCTGGACGAAGACACGTTCAAGGTGCTGGGCGAAGAGCTCGGCTACAAGATCGAAATCGTGTCGCCCGAAGACGAAGACCGCGAACTGCTCGAAAGCTTCGGCTACGACCTCGAAGCCGAAGAGCTCGAAGACGAAGACGACGACCTCCTGCAGCCGCGCCCGCCGGTCGTCACCGTCATGGGTCACGTCGACCACGGTAAGACCCGCACGCTGGACGCTATCCGCAAGACCAACGTCATCGACCGCGAATCCGGCGGCATCACCCAGCACATCGGTGCTTACCAAGTGACGGTCGACCACGAAGGCGAAGAGCGCAAGATGACCTTCCTCGACACCCCGGGTCACGAAGCCTTCACGGCTATGCGTGCTCGCGGTGCGAAGGCCACCGACGTCGCAGTCCTCGTCGTGGCAGCCGATGACGGCGTCATGCCGCAGACGATTGAAGCGCTCAACCACGCGCAGTCTGCCGGCGTGCCGATCGTCGTGGCGGTCAACAAGGTCGACAAGCCCGAAGCCAACCCGGACAAGGTCATGCAGCAGCTGACCGAGTACAACCTCATCGCCGAAGAGTATGGCGGTGACACGATGTTCGTGAAGATCTCGGCTAAGCAGGGCACGGGCATTGACGAACTGCTCGAATCCGTTCTGCTGACCACCGATGCGGCACTTGACCTGCAGGCCAACCCTGACCGCGAAGCCCGCGGTGTCGCAATCGAAGCGAAGCTCGACCGCGGTCGCGGTGCAGTTGCGACCGTGCTGGTCGACTCTGGAACGCTGCGACAGGGCGACGCGATTGTCTGCGGCTCCAGCCACGGACGCGTTCGCGCCATGTTCGACGAAAACGGCAACACGGTCGAAGAAGCCGGCCCGTCGCGCCCCGTGCAGGTGCTCGGCCTGTCGAGCGTGCCGCGCGCTGGCGATTCCTTCATGGTCGTCAGCGACGACCGCACCGCCCGTCAGATCGCCGAGAAGCGCGATGCTCTTGAACGCAACGCGGCAGCCGCGCGCAGCCGCAAGCGCATCAGCCTCGAAGACTTCACGAAGGCAATCGAAGAGGGCAAGATCGACATGCTCAACCTCATCCTCAAGGGTGATGTGTCGGGTGCTGTCGAAGCCCTCGAAGACTCGCTGCTCAACATCGAAGTCGGCGACGGCGACGAAGTCGGTCTGCGAATCATTCACCGTGGTGTTGGTGCGATCACCGAGAACGACATCAACCTCGCAACTGTTGACAACGCAATCGTCATCGGCTTCAACGTCCGTCCCGAGGCCAATGCTCGCGACCTCGCGGATGCCGAAGGCGTCGACGTTCGCTACTACTCGGTGATCTACGACGCGATCGACGACATCGAAGCAGCGCTGAAGGGCATGCTCAAGCCGGAATACGAAGAGGTGCACATCGGATCGGCCGAGATCCGCGAAGTGTTCCGCTCGTCGAAGTTCGGCAACATCGCCGGTTCGATCGTTCGCGACGGTGTGATCAAGCGCAATGCCAAGGTGCGCCTGACCCGCGACGGTGTCGTCATCGGCGACAACCTCGCTGTCGAATCGCTGCGCCGCTTCAAGGACGACGTCACGGAAGTCCGCGACGGCTACGAATGCGGTATCGGTCTGGGCAAGTTCAATGACATTCGCGAAGGCGACATCCTCGAAGCCTTCGAGATGCAGGAAAAGCCCCGCGACTGAGGCTCGAGTAAGGAGACTCTGACATGAGCGATCCCACACGCGCACGCAAGATTGCCGACAGGATCAAGGTCATCGTGGCCGAAACCCTCGAAAAGCGGGTCAAGGACCCGCGGCTGGGCTTCATCACGATCACCGATGTTCGGGTGACCGGCGACCTGCAGAACGCAACTGTGTTCTATACGGTCTTCGGTGACGACGAACAGCTGGCCTCAACGCAGGCGGCGCTGGAATCGGCACGCGGTCTCATCCGCTCCGAAGTGGGCAAGGGCCTGGGCATCCGACTGACCCCGACTCTTGAGTTCACGGCGGACGCTGTACCGCAGGCGGCTGAGGACATCGAAAACCTCCTGGCGAAGGCCCAGGCGCGCGATGCTGAAATCGCGGCCGCATCCAAGGGAGCGGTTCCGGCAGGGGACGAAGACCCCTACCGGAAGCCCAGGGAACGAAAGCCGAACGAGGACTTCGACTTCGACGCCTGACCGGATGTGACGAAACTCGTAGGGGGCGGCTTTGCATTGTGCACAGCCGCCCCCTATGCTTTATAAAGCTTCGGTAACGTTCATTAAGGATTGGATACATCAGTGGGTAGACACTCAGCACCTAAGAAGAGCGCTTTCGCTGACGTCGCTGATCTTCTTGGAGCGCTTCGCCCGTCGCAGCCCGGCCGCCGTTCCGCCCGCCGCGAAGCAGAAACCCTGACCTCCACGGGGATCCTCGCGAAGGTCAACCGCCGCCCGGTTCTTTCGGCTATTGCCGTCCCCGTTGCAGCAAGTGCTGCAATTGCAACATCGGCCGCCGTTATGACCAACAACGGCGCAGGCGAAGATGACACCGCAGCTTTCGCATCGAAGCTCGCCCCGGAAGCCGACGTCATTTCGCCCAAGGCTCCCAAGGACGCCGAAAAGTCAGTCAAGGCCGGCGCGGTCTCTCTTGCCGAACCTGTTGAGGAAAACACCGACGGTTCGGCCGGTTCCGGTGCAGCGTCCTCGAACGGCTCCGCATCCGGTGCTTCCGGCAGCGGCTCCTCGTCTGACAGCAAGTCCTCTTCTGCTGGTGCCGCAGCGGCTTCGGGCAATGTGTCCGGCGCAAAGTGCTCGGTGTCCTCGTCTATTGAAAGCGGACTCACCCCCAACGCGATTTCCGCTTACCGTGCGGTCTGCGCCCAGTTCCCGCAGGTGAAGTCCTATGGCGGCCGCCGCAATGACCCCGGTTCGGATCACCACACGGGCAACGCCGTGGACGTTATGATCACCGGTTCGACCGGCGACGCCATTTCGAACTACCTGATCAAGAACTCCTCGAAGCTCAACATCAAGTACATCATCTGGGAACAGCGAATCTGGATGCCCGGACGCGGTTGGAAGCAGATGGAAAACCGCGGAAGCGCGACCGCGAACCACTTTGACCACGTCCACATTTCTGTGAAGTGACGAAATCTTCTTCTGGTCCCACCGGGCTTCTGCTGATAGACAAGCCCGGTGGGATCACCAGTCACGACGCCGTTTCGCGCACCCGTCGCTGGTACGGCACCCGCAAGGTGGGGCACGCCGGCACCCTTGACCCCATGGCAACCGGCCTTCTTGTGCTTGGTCTGGGGCAGGGGACCAAGCTTCTGACCTATGTGGTCGGGGCTGATAAAACCTACACCGCCACCATGCGCTTGGGCTCGTCAACGCCCAGTGACGATGCGGACTCATCGCCCGATCGTTTCGCCGACCCGGCCGTTTTGGCGGGGCTGACCGTAGCTGAGATTCGGGAAGCCGTGGCAAAGCAGACAGGCAGTATCGAGCAGGTGCCGTCGGCTGTTTCTGCCGTGAAGATCGAAGGCAAAAAGGCCTATGAGCTTGTGCGCGCCGGTGAAGACGTCCAGCTCAAAGCCCGTTCGGTGACTGTTTCTCGCTTCGACATTCACGATATTCGCCGTGCTGAATCGCATATCGACGTTGATGTCTCTGTCGACTGCTCCACCGGCACCTACATCCGCGCCCTGGCTCGTGACATCGGCGAAGACCTCGGCGTGTACGGGCACCTGACCGCTCTGCGCCGGACCCGTATCGGTCCTTTTTCCGTTGAAGACGCTCACGAGCTTCCAGAACGGGGTCAGGTTGACGAGGTGTCGCCTCCTGAGCTGATCGACCTCGGTTCGGGTGCGGCTGGTCTCATGCCCGCAGTGAAGGTCGATGCGCAGGTTGCGCGGGGTCTTCTGCAGGGGCGGTTTCTGCCTATTCCCGAGGCCGATCCGAGCGCCGACAGGTGTGCGGCAATTGCCGACGGCAGGCTCGTTGGTGTTGTCGAGCCGCGGCAGGGTGCGTGGAAGATTGCGGTGGGCACCGCCTTGCTCGAAGATTACAAGCAGTAATCACTTGTAAAATAAAAAACAAGTTATTTTGCTTGTTCGCGCGCTGCTTTGCTGAAATACTGTCTCTATGTTCGTCATCAACGCCGATCAGCGTGATTCGCGCAGTGAACCCGACCGAGTGCCGGCCTTGTTGTCTGCTGCGTCGGAGTGTTCAGCTGTTCTGCCTTTTGAGCGGACAGTGGGGGATGAAGTGCAGGGCGTGTTCGCCACCGGGGCGGATGTGCTTGCTGCACTCGAGGTTATTCTCCGCAGCGGGCGTTGGTCTGTCGGAATCGGCATCGGTTCCGCCGAGCTTGCAGAAACACCTTCAGCCTCTAGGGGTGATGCGTTTCTCGCCGCCCGCTCCGCCGTTGAGACCGCCAAAAACCGATGGCAGGAAATCGCTGTGCGCTCACCTGCCGGGCCCGTAGAGCCGGCCCAAACGCTTGCCGGCTTCACAGCGCACTGGATCGAGAAGGCAAGCGACAGGCAGTGGGAAGTTCTTTCCTTGGCCCGCAAGCACACTCAGCGCCAGGTGGCCGAACAGCTGCAGATCTCGCAGCAGGCGGTGTCTGACTCGCTGCGGGCATCCAAGGCCACGGCCGTTGAAGAGGGAGTCACGCAGCTGGAGCTGCTGCTCAACGAAGAGAACGGACGCCACGATGCTTGAACTGGTGGCTGCTTTGGCCGCTGGACTCGCGGCCTCACTGATCGGCTGGCCCGTGACGTCCCTCATTCTGCGAGCCGCCGCGAGCAGGCGGGAAAAGCCGGCGTTGGACATCAAGCAGGAGCCTGCGGTGCAGGACGCCCCCGCCATCGACTCTCCTGGTCTGCTCCGCGGGGGACTGTGGATCGGTCTGCTCGAAAGGTTCACTGCGGCGGTTGCCATTGCGCTAGGGCAGCCCGAAGTTCTCGCCGTCATCGTCGCGCTCAAAGGGCTCGGACGCTTTCCTGAGCTGCGTGCGTCCCGCGCGGCGGGGGAGAGGTTCATCATCGGCAGCCTTGCGTCGCTGGCAGTGGCCGGTGTGCTGGGTGAAGCAGCCCGGTTTCTTGTGCGCTACGCTTAGCCCGTCCCAAACATAAGGAGCGTCGTGGAGATTTTCCGGTCGACAGCAGAGTTCGCTGCCGGGCCTAAGCGTCTGCAGGCGGCCAACGCCGTGACGATCGGCAATTTCGACGGTGTTCACCGCGGCCACCGGCTGGTGCTGGGTGAACTCGTTGCCACGGCGAAACGACTCGCAGTTCCCGCCGTCGTTCTGACTTTCGACCCTCACCCGGCGGCCGTGCACAGTCCCGAGCACGCCCCGAAGCTCATCATGGGACTTGACGAGAAGCTCGACAAGATCGCCGAAACCGGCGTCGATGCCGTTCTCGTTCAGCACTACACCCTCGACTTCGCGCAGGCGAGCCCAGAGGAGTTCATCCGCGATTACCTCGTGGGCCACATGCACGCCAGTGCGGTTGTCGTCGGCAGCGATGTCCGCTTCGGCCGAGGAAACTCCGGAGACCTCAATACTCTGCGCACCTATGGCAGGGAATGCGGAATCGACACCGTCATCGGCCTTGACGACCTCGGCGACGACGGCGGACGCTACTCATCGACAGAAGTCCGCTCGCTCATCGACGCTGGTGATGTCACGGCGGCAGCCCACATCCTGGGGGAACCCCATTCGGTGACGGGAACCGTCGTCCACGGCAACGCCCGAGGCCGCGAACTCGGCTTCCCGACTGCCAACCTCGGATTGGTCGACGGCATGATTCCGGCCGACGGCGTGTACGCCGGCTGGACTCGCTTCAACGGCGGAGAGCGCCTGCCCACGGCAATATCCGTGGGCTCTAACCCCACGTTCTACGGTGATGACCGGCGCGTGGAAGCGCACATCATCGGTGTCGACTTTGCAGACCTCGACGTCTACGGGGACGAGGCCGAAGTCGAATTCACCCACCGCATTCGCGGTCAGGTCGTCTTCAACGGCCTCGACCAGCTGATTGAGCAGATCGCCCTAGACGTCCGCGACATCTGCGCCGCCCTGGGCATTGAATGCCCGCAGCAGTCCGAGGGTCGCCTCGGCTGACATTTCGGCAGCCTCGTCGAGGCTGAGTGAAAAGTCATCGCCGGCCTTCGGGCCGCACAGGTCTGAGATCGCGCGTACTGCACCGAACGGAACGCCGAAGGTGTGGGTCGTCTGTGCGATGGCCGCGGTTTCCATGTCCGTGCTCAGTGCCGCGGGGAACGTCTGCCGCATGTGGCCGATGTTGGCCTCCGTGATGAACGATGCGCCTGACAGGGCCTCGCCGAACTTCACCCGGGTATTCTCGGCGGCCCACTGCCGCCCAGCGGCAAGCAGTCGGGCGTCTGCAGGGTAGGCGGCGGGCATGTCAGGCACCTGGCCGGGTTCGTAGCCGAAAGCGGTGGCGTCGGAGTCGTGGAAGCGCACGCTGTCGGCAATCACCACATCGGCAATTGCGATGTCCTCTCCGACGCCGCCGGCTGACCCTGCGGAAATGACGGCGCGCGGTTCGTACAGCATGGCCGCCTGTGTTGTTGCGGTGGTTGCGTTTGCTAGGCCGATTCCGCTGCGAATGAGAACAGCGGGTCCGAAGTCGAACTCCAGTCGGTGAAAAACCGCCGGGCCGAGTGTCCGCAGGTGCTCACGGCTTTCGGCAGCGGCCAAGAAGGGTGCGGCCTCCTGGTCCATCGCCACCTGGATGACAACGGGGCCGCTGGGCAGCTGGCTGGGGGCCATCAGGCGAACACCTGATCCCATTCGCCGCGCTTGGCGAGGAAGTCGCGCACAGCGGTCTTAGCGCCTTCAAGGGAGTGGCTTGCCGCCCAGCCGCACTGCGTTTCATTTGCGGCGGGAACAGCTTCGGCTTCCAGGAGGTCGTTGAAGGCCTTTTCCAGAATCGGCAGGAACTCCGCCGGTTCGATGCCGTTGGTCAAAGCGTAGAAGCCGGTCTGGCAGCCCATGGGGGAGAAGTCGACGAGGCCGTCGGTGTGGTTGCGCATGTGGTGTGCCGTCATGTGCTCAATGGAGTGGATGGCGGCCATGTCGAGGTGTTCTTTGTTGGGCTGGCAGAATCGGACGTCGTACTTGATGAGTTCGACTCCGCCGGGGAACTCCTTGCGGTCGGCAACGCGCACATAGGGTGCGGCGACAGCTGTGTGATCGAGGCTGAAGGATTCTACGTTTGTGGTGTCCATGGCTCGATTATCGCAGAGTGGTGCGGGCGTGTTAAGGTGGTCTCTGCCGTTTTGCCGGCCGCGGTCTGATAGGGCATTCGCACCAGGCGAGTGCGCCGCGCAGCGATTTCTGAAGGAGAACCGCATGGCACTTGACAAGTCCGTTAAGCAGGAAATCATCAAGGAATACGCGACCCACGAAGGCGACACCGGTTCCCCGGAAGTTCAGATCGCCGTCATGAGCCGCCGTATCAAGGACCTCACCGAACACTTCAAGGAGCACAAGCACGACCACCACTCGCGTCGCGGTCTGCTCCTGCTGGTCGGTCAGCGTCGTCGTATGCTCAAGTACCTCGCTGAAACCGACATTGAGCGCTACCGTGCGCTCATCGCGAAGCTCGGTCTTCGCCGCTGATCATCTGATCTTCACTCAACGGCCCGCCTGCGTCCCGCAGGCGGGCCGTTGTGCTTGATACACTGAGCGGTGTCCAATCCCGCATTCTGCCGGTGATCGACAGTGGCCTCCGCAACAGAGAGCGTGCGTGGGCTTCGATCGAGCACCGGGTGCGGGGACGCTTTCAGTCATCCCCTATGAACGGAGACTCTTTTGGGTATTCACCCTTATTCCTCAGTTGCCCACATTGACAATGGGCGCTTCGGTTCGCACACGGTGCGCTTCGAAACGGGCCGTCTGGCCAAGCAGGCCAGCGGTTCAGCCGTTGCCTACCTCGACGACGACACCATGCTGCTGTCGACCACGACCGCCAGCAAGAACCCGCGCGAAGGCTTTGACTTCTTCCCGCTGACCGTCGACGTCGAAGAGCGCCAGTACGCCGCCGGCAAGATCCCCGGTTCGTTCTTCCGCCGCGAAGGCCGTCCCACCACCGACGCGATCCTCGCGTGCCGTCTGATTGACCGCCCGCTGCGCCCGTCCTTCGTCAAGGGCCTGCGCAACGAAGTCCAGGTGGTCGTCACGGTCATGTCGATCAACCCCGACCACATCTACGACACCCTGGCCATCAACGCGGCCTCCATGTCCACCCAGCTGGGCGGACTGCCGTTCTCCGGCCCCATCGGCGGTGTGCGCATTGCGCTCATCGAAGACCAGTGGGTTGCGTTCCCCAACCACTCGCAGCTGAAGGACGCTGTCTTCAACATGGCTGTTGCCGGTCGCGTGGTCGACGGCGACGTGGCCATCATGATGGTCGAAGCCGAAGCCGGCGAACAGGCCTGGGACCTTATCAAGGCCGGTGGCCAGAAGCCCACGGAAGAAGTTGTGGCAGCCGGTCTGGAAGCCGCTAAGCCCTTCATCCGCGAACTTGTTCGCGCACAGGAAGAACTCGCTGAAAAGGCCGCCAAGCCGGTTGCCGAGTTCCCCATCTTCAAGGCCTACGAAGACGACGTCTACGACGCTGTGAAGGAAGCCGCCTACGACAGGCAGGCCAAGAACTTCCAGATCGCCGACAAGCAGGAGCGCGAAGCCGCAGCTGACGCTCTGCTGGACGACCTCTACGAACAGCTGGGCGAAAAGTTCGAAGGCCGCGAAGCTGAAATCGCAGGCGCCCTCAACGCGATTACGAAGGACATCATCCGCCAGCGCATCCTCACAGAGCAGGTGCGCATCGACGGTCGTGGTCTGAAGGACATCCGTCCGCTGTCGGCCAATGTTGATGTTCTGCCTCGCGTGCACGGTTCGGCACTGTTTGAGCGCGGCGAAACCCAGATCCTCGGGGTTTCGACCCTCAACATGCTCAAGATGGAACAGCAGATCGACTCGCTGGCGCCGGAAACCTCCAAGCGCTACATGCACCACTACAACTTCCCGCCGTACTCGACCGGTGAAACCGGCCGCGTCGGAAGCCCCAAGCGCCGCGAAATCGGCCACGGTGCCCTCGCTGAACGCGCCCTCGTTCCGGTTCTGCCCAGCCGCGAGGAGTTCCCCTACGCCATCCGCCAGGTGTCGGAGGCTCTCGGCTCGAACGGCTCGACCTCGATGGGCTCGGTCTGTGCTTCGACCCTGTCGCTGCAGGCAGCCGGTGTGCCGCTGCGCGCACCCGTGGCAGGCATCGCCATGGGCCTGGTTTCGGACATCATCGAAACCGAATCGGGCCCGCAGCGCGCCTACGCCGCACTGACCGACATCCTCGGCGCTGAAGACGCCTTCGGCGACATGGACTTCAAGGTCGCCGGAACGGAAGACTTCATCACGGCTATCCAGCTGGACACCAAGCTTGACGGCCTGCCGGCCTCCGTGCTCGGTGCCGCACTGAAGCAGGCCAAGGAAGCCCGCCACGCGATCCTCAATGTCATGAGCGAAGCCATCGACGGACCGGCTGCTGAAATGGCTCCAACCGCTCCGCGCATCCTGTCGGTTGTCATCCCGGTGGACAAGATCGGCGAGGTCATCGGCCCCAAGGGCAAGATGATCAACCAGATCCAGGAAGACACCGGCGCGGAGATCTCGGTCGAAGACGACGGCACCGTTCTGATCGGCTCAACCGACGGCCCGTCTGCTGAAGCTGCTCGCGACGCCATCAACGCGATCGCCAACCCGCAGGTTCCGGAAGTCGGCGAACGCTACCTGGGCACCGTTGTGAAGCTCATGAGCTTCGGCGCCTTCGTGTCGCTCAGCCCTGGCAAGGACGGGCTGCTGCACATCTCCGAGCTGCGCAAGCTCAACGGCGGCAAGCGCGTTGACGACGTCGAAGACGTTGTCGGCGTGGGCCAGCCCATCCAGGTTGAGATCTCGAAGATCGACGACCGCGGCAAGCTGTCGCTGGTTCCGGTTGTCGACGAAGAGCAGTCGTCCGACGAAGACTGACCTCACCCTTGACTGAACCTCTTCACCGGGAGGACAGTGCGGTAGCCCGCACTGTCCTCCCGTCTGGTATTCGCATCATCACCGAAACAATGCCGGGCTTGGGCTCGGAGACCTTCGGCATCTGGATCGGCTCCGGCTCACGCAGCGAAACCGACGACACTGCCGGCTCCACCCACTTCCTTGAGCACATGCTGTTCAAGGGAACCCGGCAGCGCACCGCGAAGGACATCGCGCGGGAATTCGACAGGCTCGGCGGGGAAGCCAACGCGGTGACCGCAAAGGAGTACACCGCCTACTACGCCCGCTGTCTCATCGACGACCTCGATCGCGCGGCCGAAGTGCTGTGCGACATGGTGTTCAATTCGCTTCTGGACCCCGCTGAGTTTGAACGCGAACGCAAAGTCATCATCGACGAACTCGCGATGGCTGCCGACGACCCTGTCGACGTTCTCTACGAACACTACGATTCGATCATCTACCGCGGTTCCGGCCTGGGCCGTCCCGTGGGCGCCACAAAGCAGCGCATCGCGCAGCTGGACCACAGCGAACTCGTCGACCACTACGCGTACGCCTACACGGGACCGCGGATCGTCATTGCGGCCGCCGGGGGAGCGGAACACGAAGCTGTTGTCGAGGCGTGCCGGCGCGCAGCCGAGCACCTGCCTGATGAGGTGAGCGGCACCTCGGCCCCGGTTGGCGACACCTCGAGTGCCGCAGCCGAACCGGCTCCCGTGTTCCACGCCGACCGCGGCGGGCTGGTCAAACCGACCGAACAGCAGGTGCTGCTCACGGGTGTCCAAGGCCTGCACCTGGGGCACCCGGACCGCTTCACGCTTGCGGTACTGCAGATGCTTCTGGGCGGCGGAATGTCCTCGCGCCTGTTCCAGAGCATCCGTGAGGATCGCGGCCTGGCCTATTCGGTGCACTGCGCGGGCTCTCAGTTCAGCGACATCGGCGACTTCGGAATCTACGCCGGGTGCGCACCGGAAGATGCGCCGGAGGTTCTGCGGCTCATCCGTGCGGAGTGCGCAGAACTGGCCGAAAACGGACCGACCCCTGCCGAGGTGGGAGACACTGCCTCTGCCAGTGCGGCATCCGCGGTGCTCGCCATGGAAAGCTCGGCGGTTCGGATGAACCGTTTGGGCCGCAGCGAACTGACCGGCCAGCCGCTTCTGACGACTGACGAAATCGTCGAACGGACCCGCTCCGTCACCCCAGAAGATGTGCGGGAGCTTGCCGCACGCCTGTTCGGACAAGAATGGGCCATGGCCACGGTCGGTCCGCTTGACGACCTGGATTTGTGACGATCCACCCCATCGACTGCATTCTGTGTACTCGACGCCACCGAGCGAAAGGACCACGATGAACACCACCGGCGGACGCCAGCTTGCCGCGGCTCTCAAAGCGCACGGCATTGAGCAGGTCTTCGGAATCCCGGGGACGCACAATCTTGAAATCTTCGCGGGTCTGCACAGCGAGGGGATTCGCGTCATCACACCCCGGCACGAGCAGGGCGGCGGCTATGCGGCCGATGGTTCTGCGCGTGTTTCTGGCAAACCATCCGTGCTCATCACAACGACCGGCCCGGCTGCACTCAATGCGGCCGCAGCCATGCTGCAGGCGCATTCAGACTCCGTGCCGGTGCTGCTGATCAGCCCGGGTGTTCCCGTGCGTCACCCGGGTCTGGGCAATGGTCTTCTGCACGAGGTTCGCTCACAGTCGGGTGTTTTTGACTCCATTGTCGAATCGTCGGTTCGGGTGACGTCGCCCAGCGAAATCCCACGCGCCGTGGCCCACGCGTTCGCGACGATGACCACGGGTCGCAACACGCCCGTCTACCTGGAAATCCCACTGGACGTCATCGAAGAGGAGGGCCCGCACACACCGGTGCTGCCGGTGTCCACAGATGTCCGGCTGCCGCTGGACGAGGCTGTTCTGGAATCTGCGGCCCAGGCTCTTCGCTCCGCGAAGAAGCCGCTGCTCATTGCCGGGGGAGGCTCCCGAGGTGCCGGTCGGGCCACAGCGCAGCTCGCGGAGGTTCTGGGCGCCCCTATTGTCGAAACGACCGCTGGAATGGGTGTTCTCGAATCGCCCAACCGGGTTGGCGCCATCGGCGGTCTGGCAGCATTCCACACCCTGCTGGGGCAGGCGGACGCGCTCATCGCGATCGGCACCGAGCTCGCCCCGAGTGAGTTCTGGGACCCCGGTATGCGACTGCCCGAAACAATTGTTCGCATCGATATCGACCAGCGCGCCATGATCACAAACGCCTCGCCTTCGCATCCGCTGCTGGCGCGTGCTGAAGACGCGGTGGAAGCACTGGTTGACAAGCTCGGCGGGCAGCGTGCCGAAGGCGAACTGTGGTCGGCTCCGCTGGCTGAGGAAATCGAAGCTGAACGCGCCGAATGGCACAAGCCGTTTGCGGCTCTGACCGAAGCCATCAACACACACCGGAAGACGTTGGACGGACCGCTGACGCTCGTGGGCGATTCGTCGATGTCCTGCTACTACGGCCTGCAGCTGGGCGTTCAGCTGCGTGAGGGTGATCGTTACCTGTACCCGGCCGGCGGCGGCACACTCGGCTACAGCCTGCCGGCGGGCATCGGCGCGAAGTTCGCCCGCCCCGACGATGACGTCATCGCAGTGGCCGGCGACGGCGGATCGATGTTCACCATCCAGGAGCTCATGGCCGCGGTAGAGCACCAGCTGGCCGTGTCGTTCATCATTGTGGACAACGGCGGCTATGGCGAGATCGCCCGTGAAATGCTCGAACGTGGCGACGAACCGACAGCCGTAGCGCTGGGACGTCCGGACTTCGTTGCGCTGGCACGCTCGCTTGGCATGGAGGCGCAGAAAGTCACGGATGCAGCTGAGCTGGCAGCCGGTCTTGCCGAGGCGCGCAAGGTGCAGGCACCGCGTCTGTTCCTCATGGACGAACACTCACCAACTGCCGAATACCTGGTCAACAACCCGCAGTTCGGCAAATGAGCACAGTCGGGGTGCCCTGCCATCTGGAATAACCGGCCGGGCATCCCCCGTTGTAGCCGGTGACGAGCTTCGATAGGCCCGAAAGCGATAGCGACAGACGTCGCTCATTGACTTCTTAGGAGGAAGATATGACCGTCAAGTACGAACTTCCCGATCTTTCCTACGACTACGCAGCTCTGGAGCCGCACATCTCGGCCCAGATCATGGAACTGCACCACAGCAAGCACCACCAGACCTACGTCAACGGTGTGAACACCGCTCTCGAACAGCAGGCTGAAGCACGCGACAAGGGTGACTTCGCAGCCGCAGCCAAGGCTTCGAAGGATCTCTCCTTCAACCTCGGCGGCCACGTCAACCACTCGATCTTCTGGAACAACATGTCCCCGGACGGCGGCGACAAGCCGACCGGCGAACTCGCTGCCGCTCTCGACGACGCCTTCGGCGACTTCGACAAGTTCCGCGGACACTTCGAAGCTGTTGCAACCAGCATCCAGGGCTCCGGCTGGGCTGTTCTCGGCTGGGACCTGCTGGGTCAGGCGCTCACCATCGAGCAGCTCTACGACCAGCAGGGCAACGTGCAGATGGGCTACGTCCCGCTGCTGCAGCTGGACATGTGGGAGCACGCCTTCTACCTCGACTACAAGAACGTCAAGGCTGACTACGTCAAGGCCTGGTGGAACGTTGTGAACTGGGAAGACGTCCAGGCTCGCTTCGAGCGCGCACGCAAGCAGGGCGAAGGCCTCCTGCTGGGCTGATAGCTCCAACACGCAGAAGGCGGGGAACATGGTGTTCCCCGCCTTTTCTGTGCCCTGATTCTGTGGGCAGCGCGGCTCCTGGCAAAGCTGCCGGCCGCCCTGCCTGAACTCAGCGTTTGTGGTAGAGCGACTTGCGCTGGTACTTGGGGTCCGAGGTGACGCGCATCTGCAGGTTGCGGAACACCTCTTCGTCCACTGAACCCAGGAGGGTGGTGGTGTGCACATCGCAGCTGCGCAGGTCCTTCAGCTTGGCCAGCGCGGCGTCGGCGTGCTGGTCAGCCGTAGCTGATGCCGATAGCGCGATGAGAACTTCGTCCATGTGCAGGCGGGGATTGCGGCTTCCCAGGTGCTGGGTTTTGAGTGTCTGGATGGGTTCGATGTTCTCCGGCTGCAGCAGGTGCACGTCCGGGTCGATGCCCGCCAGGTGTTTGAGCGCGTTGAGGAGCATGGCGGCTGAGCAGCCCAACAGTTCAGAGGTCTTGCCGGTGATGATGGTGCCGTCGTGCAGCTGCATGGCCGAAGCTGGCTGCCCCGTGGATGCTTCGAGGTTCTGGGCAATGCCGATGATCGGCCTGTCCGCCGGGGTGATCTGTGCTCTGCGCATGATGACGGCGATCCGCTCCGACACCGTGTTGTCGAGGTTTTCTCGGCGTTCGTCAGCAAGCGCGGTGAAGTAGCGGCGGATGATTTCCTGTTGGGCCGCGTGCCGCACGACGCCGTCGTCGCTGATGCACATGCCTACCATGTTCACACCCATGTCGGTCGGGGACTGGTAGGGCGATTCTCCGTAGAGCTCTTCGAGGGTGGCCTTCAGCAGCGGGAAGACTTCGATGTCGCGGTTGTAGCTCGTGGCTTCCCTGCCGTATGCGCGCAGGTGGTAGGCGTCGATGACGTTGATGTCATCGAGGTCTGCCGTTGCGGCTTCGTAGGCCAAGTTGACCGGGTGTTCCAGGGGGAGGTTCCAGATGGGAAAGGTCTCAAACTTGGCGTAGCCGGAGGTGATGCCGCGCTGGCTGTCGAGGTAGAGCTGCGACAGGCACGTGGCGAGTTTGCCCGACCCCGGGCCGGGGCCGGTGACGACGATGAGGTCGCGAGTGGTTTCGACCCAGTCGTTTCTGCCGAAGCCGTCTTCGCTCATGATGAGCGAGGTGTTGCTGGGGTAGCCGGGGATGGTCACGTGCCGGGCGACCGTGAGCCCCAGGCGTTCGAGCTTGGTGATGAATTCGCGGGCTTTGAGGTTGCCGTCGTCCAGCTGGGTCATGACGACGTTGTTGACGATGAAGCCCTCGTCGCGGAACGCGTCGATCAGCCGCAGGACGTCGTCCTCATAGCTGATTCCCAGGTCGGCCCGGATTTTGTGCCGGTCGAGATCGCGCGCGCTGACGCAGACGAGGATTTCGAGTTCGTCCTTCAGTTCGGCAAGCATTGCCAGTTTGTTGTCCGGGGTGAAGCCCGGCAGAACCCGTGAGGCGTGATTGTCGTCGAAGAGCTTGCCGCCCATTTCGAGGTAGAGCTTGCCGCCGATGTCGCGGCGCCGCTGGGCGATGTGTGCTGACTGTTGGCGGATGTATTCTGCGCTGTCGAATCCGAGGGGAGCCTGCATGGTCTTTGATATTAACACCGCGGTGGGATGACAAAATGGACCTGACCGACAGAAAGGGAATCACGTGGCAGTCAAAGTCGCAGTCATCGGAGCATCAGGACGCATGGGCTCGCACGCCGTCGAAGCGGTGAAAGCAGCCGACGGCATGGAGCTGGTGGCGACGATCGGCCGTGGGGACGATCTTTCCGCCGTGGTGGAAGCCGGAGCGGACGTCGCCGTTGAGCTCACTGTGCCCAAATCAACGGAAGACAATGTTCACTTTCTGGTCAGCCACGGCATCCACTGTGTCGTGGGCACAACGGGGTGGAGTGACGAACGTCTGCAGCGCCTGGAACAGCTGACCGAGCAGCACCCGGACGTCGGTGTTCTCATCGCGCCGAACTTTTCCATTGGGGCGGTTCTCGCCATGCAGTTCGCCGAGCTCGCCGCGCCCTATTTCGATTCTGCGGAAGTCATCGAAATCCATCACACGCGCAAACTCGACGCTCCATCCGGCACCGCCGTGTCGACCGCCCAGCGGATTGCCGCAGTGCGCCGCGATGCGGGCCTGCCGGATGTTCCCGACGCAACAGAGGACGACCCGCACGGTGCTCGCGGAGCCGTGATCGACGGCATTCACGTGCACGCCGTCCGTCAGCTGGGCATGAATGCTTCCGAGGAAATTCACTTCGGCTCAGCTCACGAAGCACTCACCATCCGCACGGACTCACACTCGACCGAAGCCTTTATGCCGGGCATCATCACCGCTGTCGGCAAGGTCGACCAGCATCCCGGCCTGACGGTGGGGCTGGAAAAGTACCTCTGATGTCCAAAGCGAAGATCGGGGCGGCAGTCATTTCGGTGCTGCTGCTCCTGTACCTCATCTTTATGGTGCAGCGCGGCATGATCATGCTGCGCGAACCGAATATCGTTGCGAAGCTGCTGGCGGTCGCGCTGCTGGTGCTGCCGATCATCGGGGCGTGGGCGCTGATCGTTGAGCTTCTGTTCGGCGCTCGCATTGAGCGTTTGGGCAAGCAGCTGGCCGAGGAAGGCGGGCTCCCAGCGGATGATCTCCCGCGCACACCGGGCGGGCGGATTGTCCGCGAGGCCGCCGACGAACAGTTCGAGCTCTACGCCCGCGAAGCCGAGGAAGCGCCGGATGACTGGCGGTCGTGGTTCCGCCTGTCAATGGCCTATGACGCAGCCGGCGACCGCCGTCGCGCCCGCAGCACCATGCGCAAGGCCATCACAATGGAGCGAACCGCTCGCCGCGAATCCAGCTGATCCAGCCCAACCTCGGCGCTCCTCAACCGACTCGATCGACTTGAGCCCGCCTCGTCCGCTTTCCGCGCGCTGCCAGCCGCACAATCGCGGCGATAGCGGTCTCCAACGGGCCTCGTCGCGAAATGAGCGCCTTCCACACCATGGCGATGCCGATGAGCACCAGCGCGTGCGTCACATACTCCTGTGTTGGTGCCATGCCGGCAGTCATTTCGAGCAGCACCACGTGCAGCGAATACGCGGTCAGTGCCATTGAGCCGGGGGCGGTCAGCGGCAGCAGAAGACGCGGAGCGAGCACGGGGAAGCTGGTGAACAGCAGACAGAACACCCCGATGACCGCTACCGCGACTCCCGCTGTTCCCACGAGGTCCGGGGGAGTGCCGGTGTGCGGGCCGTTCACTGCCAGCCACCACGCGGTGTCGGTGGGGACGGTTCCCCAGTTGCCGTAGGTCGTCGCCTGTTCGAGAAGGCCCGGTTCTTCAGCCGCCGAGGCGGAAAGCACCTCCCAGCCGCGGCTCACCAGAAGCAGGGATGAGATGGCTGAGGCCATGATGGCTGTTCCCAGACCGACAGCGCTCGCCGTTATTGCAGTCTGCCGTGACCAGGGGACATGCGCGAGCGCCATGCCCACGAGGATGTAGCTCATCCACTGCAGCGCGGGGTAATAGCCGGTGAGCACAACCGACTGCAGCAAGCCCGCCAGATCATAAAGCGAATCGAGGCTCGGGACGTTGAAGTCCTGTTCCAGCTGCCAGTGGGCGCGGACTGCGTGGGACACGAGGGGAGAGGCTGCGAGCCACACGGCTGCGAGTGCTGCAAGTGTGCGACCGCGCAGGGGAAGCAAGACGGACGCGGCAATGAACAGGAAGCCGTAGACGGTCAGGATGATTGCCAGGCGAGTGCTGACAGTGCCGAGCACGAGGCCGATTGCGAAGATGATGATTCCGCGGATGACCGCGGCTGCAATGGCTTTGCCCGGGGTGGACAGAGCCCGTGAACGCGAAGCCAGAACCAGAGAAAAACCAGCAAGAACTGCGAACAGCGCGCTGGAACGGCCCGCGAACACAACAGCCCAGGTCGGTTCGAGGTCGTCCGTGCTGAGACTGAAGATGTGGGTGACGATCATCCCGAAGAGGGCCAAGCCGCGCGCCGCATCGAGCCACTGCAGACGCCCGGGCGGGAAGAGCCTGTTCGCAGAGTTCATGGGCTCGATTCTGCCACGGGTCGACCGTGGTCACGGGCCACTTCGACACCTGCTGACGGTACAGTAGGGGCATGGCTATTCAGGGAGATTCACAGGCAGCGGAAGCGATCGCAGCTTTCGGTCGCGTCGGTACGGCGATGGTGACGCCCTTCAAGGGTGATGACGTCGACTTCGATGCGGTGCAGGCTGTTGCCAAGCACCTGGTGGCCACGGGCAACGACATGCTCGTCGTCTCCGGCACCACCGGCGAATCCCCGACAACGTCATTTGAAGAAAAGGGCGACCTTCTGCGCGCCGTGAAAGAAGCCGTGCCGGAAAACGTCCGCGTCGTTGCGGGCATCGGCACAAATGACACGCGCACCTCGATTGCAAATGTCGAACAGGCCGTCGAAGCCGGAGCTGATGGACTTCTGGCCGTCACGCCCTACTACTCCAAACCGTCGCAGGCGGCCATTGCCGAACACATGCGGGCAATCGCCGATGCTTCGGACCTGCCGGTCATGCTCTACGACATTCCCGGCCGATCGGGTGTGCCGATCGAAAAGGAAACACTCATCGAACTGGCCGAGTGCCCCACGATCCTCGCGGTCAAAGACGCCAAGGGCGACCTCGCATCGACGATCGAGGTAATGGCCAGCACTGATCTTGTGTACTACTCGGGCGAAGACGCCCTTAACCTGCCGCTGCTGGCCTCCGGTGCCGTCGGCGTGGTTTCGGTTGCGGCGCACGTCATTGCCCGCCCCCTGTCTGAAATGGTGGATTTGGTCGCTGCGAATGACATCGCCGCGGCTCGCCGCCTGGCCCTGGACCTTGCTCCTGCGGTCGATGCAATCATGAATCACATGCCCGGAGTGGTTGCCGCCAAGGCCTGCCTTGAGCTCATGGGCGTGATTCCCTCCCGCGCAGTTCGCATGCCTCTTCTGCCGGCCACGGCGGACCAGGTCGACTTCCTGCGCCGAACATTGGAAGGACACGGTTTTCTTCAGTGATTGAACTGCCAACCGACCTCGGAACACCCCCGAAGGTCGACCCCAACGCCCTGCGGATCGTCGCTCTTGGCGGTCTCGGTGAAGTCGGGCGCAACATGACGGTCTTCGAGACCGACGGCAAACTGCTCATCATCGATGCCGGTGTGCTCTTTCCCGAAGAAGAACAGCCGGGAGTCGACCTCATCCTGCCGGACTTTTCGTACCTTGACGGGCGCGAAAAAGACGTTGTCGGCATTGCGCTGACCCACGGCCACGAAGACCACATCGGCGCTGTGCCCTACCTGCTGCGCAAACTGGGCCGCGACGTCCCGATTCTCGGTTCAACCCTGACCCTGGCTCTTGTCGAACCGAAGCTCAAAGAGCACCGCGTGCGGGCCAAGACGAAAGTCGTGTCGGAAGGCGACCGCGAAAAGCTCGGCCCGTTCGACCTCGAGTTCATTGCCGTCAACCACTCCATTCCGGATGCTCTGGCCATTTTCCTGCGCACGGATGCGGGAACCATCCTGCACACGGGTGACTTCAAAATGGACCAGCTGCCCCTGGACGGCCGGATTACGGACCTGCGCTCTTTTGCTCGTGTCGGAGAAGAAGGCGTCGACCTCTTCCTGACGGACTCCACCAACGCGGAAGTTCCCGGCTTCACAGCCCACGAACGCAACATCGGGCGGGTGCTTGAACAGCAGTTCAGCCACGCCTCGCGCCGTGTGATCGTCGCGTCCTTCGCATCCCACGTCCACCGTGTGCAGCAGGTTCTAGAAGCCGCTGTCGCCCACGGACGCAAGGTGGCGTTTGTCGGCCGGTCCATGGTCCGGAACATGAAGATCGCCCAGGAACTGGGCTACCTTCAGGCTCCAGCGGGTTCGATCATCGACATCAAACAGGTCGAAGACCTCCCCGAAGACCAGGTTGTGCTCATGTGCACCGGTTCGCAGGGCGAGCCCATGGCGGCACTATCGCGTATGGCCAACGGCACCCACCAGATCGACCTGACCGAGGGCGACACCGTCATCCTGGCAAGTTCGCTCATCCCGGGGAATGAAAACTCGGTGTCCCGCGTGATCAACGGTCTCATGCGCCTGGGTGCAACCGTGATCCACAAGGGCAATGCCGCGGTGCACGTGTCCGGCCACGCATCGGCCGGTGAGCTCCTGTACGCCTACAACATTGTGGGGCCCAAGGGTGTTATGCCGGTTCACGGCGAGTGGCGTCACATGCTCGCCAACGCGAAGCTGGCAATGGAAACCGGTGTGCCCAAGGAAAAGGTCGTCGTCGCCGACGACGGCTGGGTTGTCGACCTCAAGGACGGGCAGGCGTCGATTGTCGGAGCTGTGCCGTGCGAATACGTTTTCGTCGACGGCAAGTCGGTCGGCTATGTCACGGAAGACGATCTGCGCGACCGTCGCGTGCTGGCCGGCGAAGGCTTCGTGTCGATCTTCATGACGATCGACGTGAAGAACCGCGAAATCGTCGCCGGGCCGGAAATCCACACGCGCGGTGTTGCAGAGCACGACCGCGTGTTCGACACCATCAAGCCGAAGATCACCAAGGCTGTCGAAGAAGCGCTCGATGACGGTGTGAAGAACCAGCACCGCCTGCAGCAGATCATTCGCCGCACCATCGGCCGGTGGCTGTCGACCAAGCTGCGTCGCGGTCCGATGATCGTGCCGATGGTTGTTCTTGTCGGCGACGAAGACTGAGCGTCGGAGCTGCTAAGGCAACGACACTGAGAACTTGAAGGCTGGGCGAGGGGAAACCCTCGCCCAGCCTTGTCTTTGCGGGCTGTGTGTGCGCCGTGTGCGGACGTGCGGCTTAGGGGCGGGCCTCCCACACCGCGGTCAGCTTCGCTGCGGCGGCGTGCAGTTCCTCGGCGAAGGAATCGTAGACGTCTTCTGTCAGGCGGGATGTGGGGGAGGACGTTGAGAGTGCCGCGGGCACGGGTGCGCCGGGCACGTGCACTGCCAGGCACCGCACGCCGATTTCCTGTTCTTCGTCATCAAGGGCGAAACCGCGTTCCCGGCTGAGCTCCAGTTCGGCTCGCAGCGCCGGGGCATCAATTGACGAGGTGGAGGCGAGTATCGCGTCAACCTCACCGGAAGGCAGGTGGGCAAGCGTCGCTTTGCCTACGCCGGAGCTGTGCATGGGCACGCGCGCGCCGACTTCTGTGAACATGCGCATGGACCTGCGGGATGCCGCCTGGGCAACGTAGGTCATGGTTGTGCCCTGCATAAACGCGAGGTTGACGGTTTCGCCGAGCTTGCCTGCCAGTTCGTCGAGAATGGGCTGCAGATCATAGCCGACCTGCGCGGCTGCCTGCGCGCCCAGGCGGATGAGGGCCGCTCCTAGGGAGTAGCGTTTGTCGGGGAGCTGTCCCACGTAGCCGCGGGCGGACAGGGTCGCCAGAATGCGGTGGACCGTCGGGGCCGGAAGACTCAGCTGCTCTGCAATGTCGATGGAGCGGGCAGCCCCGCCCATGGAGCCGAGTGCCTCGAGGACGTCGAGGGTGCGGTCGACTGATTGAACTCGCGATGTCGGTGCCAATTCGCCTCCTGACTGCACACACGTGACAATGCGACGTAGAACACATCTAGCGTAGTATACTAATTTCACTAGATGGAAATGAAAATTCATTTCTAAACTTTGCCGTTGATACGCAAAAGGTGGGCAAATGCTCGAAGAACTGATCTCCTCCCTGCCCGAGGGTGTTGTCACCGTCAATCCCGACCAGATGGAGGCGTACCGTCGCGACCGTGCGAACGACCCCAACGCCGGCATGCCGCTGGCCGTTGTGCGTGCGCGCAGCGCTGAGCACGTGCAGACTGCAGTACGCTGGGCGGCGAAGCATGATGTCCCCGTCATTCCCCGAGGCGCCGGTTCGGGTCTGTCGGGTGGGTCGACTGCGCAGGACGGCGCGATTGTCATTTCTTTGGACAAAATGCGCGACATTACGATCGACGTTGCAACCCGCACCGCTGTCGTGCAGCCCGGCGCGTACAACGGTGAAGTCAATGCGGCAGCTCAGGCTGAGGGTCTGTGGTATCCGCCGGACCCGGCTTCGCGCGAATTCTGCTCGATCGGCGGCAACATTTCGACCAATGCCGGTGGTCTGTGCTGCGTGAAGTACGGCGTCACAACGGACTACGTGCTTGGGCTGAAGGTGGTGCTGGCTGACGGCAAGCTCATCACACTGGGCGGACCCCGCGTCAAGGACGTGGCAGGGTTCTCGCTGACCAAGCTGTTCATCGGTTCGGAAGGTGCGCTCGGCATCGTCGTCGAGGTCACCCTGCGTCTGGTGCCGCAGCAGCGCACCCCGTCGACCCTCGTGGCCATCTTCCCGAGCCTCGAGTGCTCCTCGAAGGCTGTTCTCGACATCACCCGCAGCATGCAGCCCTCAATGCTTGAATTCATGGACAATCCGACCATCAACGCCGTTGAAGACGACCTGCGCATGGGCCTGGATCGCACTGCGGCGGCCATGCTCATCATCCAGTCAGACGAACCGGCAGAGTTCGCCGCGGCTGAAATGCAGCGGATGGAAGACATCTGCAACGCGGCCGGTGCTACCGAATGCCTGTCGACAACCGACCCGGATGAGGGTGAGCAGTTCGCCTTTGCCCGCCGCCACGCGATTCCCGCAATCGAGAAGACCGGCTCCATCCTTCTGGAGGACGTCGGCGTTCCCATTCCCAAGCTGGGCGACCTCGTGGTGGGCATCGCGGAAATCGCAGAGCGCAACGGTGTGCGCATTCCCGTTATGGCTCATGCCGGCGACGGCAACACCCACCCGCTCGTTGTCTTCGACCCCACTGTTGAAGGCGAAGAAGAGCGGGCCAATAAGGCATACGGCGAGGTTATGAGTCTCGCCATCAACCTGGGCGGAACCATCACCGGCGAGCACGGTGTTGGCAAGCTCAAGCAGCCCTGGCTGAAGGACTACCTGGGCGAGGACGTCTACGAACTCAACGAGCGCATCAAGAAAGCCTTGGACCCCCAGGGCATCCTCAACCCCGGAACGATGGTTGTCGTGGGCCCGCACGCTAAGCCCAGCGCCTGACTATGGCAATGCGGAAGCCGGCTGGGGCAGCTATTGACTCCAGCCGGCTTTTCCGTCTAATCTTTCAATGTGTGAATCAAAGATTTCACAATGTGAAATCACACGAATAGGAGACAGACAATGACCACTGTCGAACTGCAGCTGCCCGAAGGCATGGAAATCACCGCTGAGCTCAAGCCCGAATACTCCAAGGTCCTCACCGCTGAGGCCCTGCAGCTCATCGCCGACCTGCACCGCAAGTACGAAGGCGAACGCCAGGACCGCCTGGCCGCGCGCGTCGAACGCCAGAAGTTCCTCGACGAAGGCGGCGAACTCGACTTCCTCGAAGAGACCAAGGCCATCCGCGAAGACGAGACCTGGCAGGTGGCGCCTCCTGCCCCCGGCCTGGAAGACCGCCGTGTTGAGGTTACCGGCCCCACGTACCGCAAGATGACGATCAACGCGCTTAACTCCGGCGCCAAGGCGTGGCTGGCAGACCAGGAAGACGCCAACACTCCCGCGTGGGACTCCGTCATCGGCGGACAGATCAACCTGCTTGACGCAACCAACCGCGAAATCGACTTCGTTGCCGAAGAAACCGGCAAGGAATACAAGCTGCGTCCCGACGAAGAGCTGCCCACAATCATCGTGCGCCCCCGCGGCTGGCACATGACCGAAAAGCACATCCTCGTTGACGGCACTCCTGTCTCCGGTTCGATCGTCGACTTCGTGCTGTACTTCGCAAGTGCCGGCCGCAAGCAGATTGAAAAGGGCCGCGGCCCCTACTTCTACCTGCCGAAGATGGAATCGCACCTGGAAGCCCGCCTGTGGAACAACATCTTCGTTGACGCTCAGGAAGCCCTCGGCGTTCCGCGCGGCACCATCCGCGCCACCTGCCTCATCGAAACCTACCCGGCGGCGTTCGAAATGGAAGAGATCCTCTACGAACTGCGCGAACACTCCTCGGGGCTCAACGCAGGCCGTTGGGACTACATCTTCTCGGTCATCAAGACCCACCGGAACAAGGGCGAAGACTGGATCACCCCGGACCGCGCTCAGGTGACCATGACCGTTCCGTTCATGCGCGCCTACACCGAACTTCTGGTGCGCACTTGCCACAAGCGCGGTGCACACGCCATCGGCGGTATGTCGGCATTCATCCCCTCGAAGGACGAAGAAGCCAACAAGAAGGCATACGACCAGGTCACGAACGACAAGTCGCGTGAAGCCGGCGACGGCTTTGACGGTTCGTGGGTTGCCCACCCCGGCATGGTCGAAACCTGCAAGGAAGCTTTCACCAAGGTTCTGGGTGAGCGTCCTAACCAGATCGACAAGAAGCGCGAAGACGTCAACGTCACCGCAGCCGACCTCCTCAGTGTGAAGGACACCCCCGGCCAGATCACGGAAGGCGGCCTGCGCACCAACATTTCGGTGGGCATCCAGTACGTCCAGTCGTGGCTCAACGGCAACGGGGCGGCCGCCATCAACGGTCTGATGGAGGACGCCGCGACCGCTGAGATCTCCCGCAGCCAGGTGTGGCAGTGGGTCAAGGAAGGCGTGAAGCTGGACGACTCGGGTGAGCAGATCACGAAGGACTTCGTGCAGAAGCTCATTGACGAAGAGACCGCGAAGCTCTCCGGTGACAACCTCGAGCAGGCAACCAAGCTCTTCACCGAAATGGCGCTGGATGACGAATACCATGACTTCCTCACCCTGCCGGCTTACGAGCTGCTGGGCTGATGGAAACCTGAGCTGAAGGATCCTCCTCCCGAAGCTCAACACTGAGGCCCCCGCGAAGTGTTCGCGGGGGCCTCAGTGCGTTCTGGCAACGGTCAGTGGGCAGCTGTCGCAGAGCAGCCGTCCAACGGCAGTCACCTGCCGCGCAGAACCTCTTCAGCGGCTGACACAGTGTCTGGCGTGTACATCGATCCGAACAGGTGAACGTGGGCCAGAAGGCCGAACAGCTGGTGTGCGGGAATATCGTCACGCCAGCCGCTCGGCATGGGGTGCTCGGATTCATAGCCGGCGAAGATTTCGTTCAGGTGGGCAGCGCCGAACATGGCGAGCATCGCCAGATCTTCTAATCGGTGACCGCCGTGGGCGGCCGGGTCGATGAGCACCGCACCGTCTGCCGTCCACATGACATTGCCGCTCCACAGGTCGCCGTGGACGCGTGCTGGTTCTTCTGCCGGCCCGCCGGCAATGCCGTTGTAGGCGCCTTCTGCGATGAGGTCGACTGCTTCTTCAACCGCAGCCGCACCGCGGGCTCCCAACTGCCCGCGAGCGCGCTCCAAAAGCGGGCGCAGACGGTCCTCAGCCCAGAACTCACCGAAAGATTCACGAGGTGCCGCCGGCACCTCGAACGGCTGACTCAGGGGACCGAAGTAGGCGGGGGAGCGGGGCGCCCAACCGAACCCCGGTGCACCTGAGCTGTGCAGGCGGGCCAGCCGCGCACCAAAAGTGCGCGCCGCCTCGGGAGTCGAGGGGGCAGGGTCCAGCCGTTCCAGCTCGAGCCGGTCATCGGCCACGCCGAGGACCCGAACCACCGGAATGGCCCCGGGTTCAGCAAGCCAACGCAGACCGGCAGCTTCAGCTTGGAAAAAGCCAGTGGGAGCACCAGCGCGCTGTTTGGTGAAGGCCATGTACTTCAGTGTAGGAGCAGCCTCATGACCTCGACCTGCTGCCGCGGATTTTGATGTAGAGCCATCTGGCTACGGCCACAATAGCGTAAATGAGTGTGGCGGATGCTGTGGTGGGCAAAACAATATAAAGAAGAGTAATAAAGACGCTCTCTATTGACCATTTCGGGCCAGAAGGATAAAGAGCCATTCCAACCAGCGTGCAGAGCACAGTGAACAAGAGCAGTGACAGAATCACAGCCCACATTGTCCGCATGGCCCTCGTCGCAATAATAAAACCGGCGGCGACGATAGCAGGAATAGTTGTGACCCCTACATAATATTGATTATATTCGCGTGGGCCATAGGGTCCGAATGGAAAGTTAGAATAATAGCAAAAGCAGGCTGTGGCACTGATCAAGATGCCCACTGCAATCGCAATTCGGTGGAAGCTCAAAGCCGTACCCTTAGTGTTCACTTATTTCTGGATGTTACTGTTCTTCGCTAGCTATTCTTATGAATAGCACAGTCCATGGGCCAGTGGCTACCGGTGTTGACAGACACATCGAGCTCCACGTTAACGCCCATTGGCGGAAAAAGGCCCAAAAAGCTGTCGTACTCGTATCGGTAGGCGCATCCGCTGCTACGGCCTTTGGAGCTTGTAGTTTGATAAACAAGTTCGTGATTAGGAGCGCCATCATGTTTGCCGGTAACGCGCATTCGACCGCCAGGATCGTATGAAGCGGTGACATCTACATTTATTGCTGGCGCTTGATTACATAGTGGGTTGGCGATGTTCTGAGTGAATCTCACCACTGCAATGGTGGATCCAGAGACCGTGGTGTTAAGACCAGACTTGTCCGCTGTCTTACGCTCTACGATTTTTCCGTCTTTTATTGCCTGTGTTTCGCCTACTTTATGGTCGATGTAGTCCGTGTGGGTTTTGCCGTTAATTACAGTCACGTTGCCGTGGTTTTCTCCACGGGAGGATGCGTAGCCTAGTCCCACATCTCGCGTTCGGAATGGCCTGTTGTCTCCAGCGTAGGAATCGAAGTCTCCGCCGCAGACTAGTGGTTTCTCGACTGATTTTTCCGGAATGAAGGTTGAGTATAGAAGCTGGGCCGATCCGTCAGCTGACTTCTCCGAGGAGGTCCGTGGCTCGAAAACATCGGTGTTGTGTTGGGCGGAACGCACTTCGGGATTGTTGATGTTCAGGCCAATAGACGCATCATTCGCTGGCGGTATCGTTACACCGTAGATGTGCTGCGTCTGTTCGCCATCTTTTTCCACTGTGTCAGAAATAAAGGTGTAGACGTTGGGCTTCGACCGATCGATAGTTTCGTCAATGTATTGGCTCTCCCGCGTTGTGGCAGCTTTCTTACCGTTGCGGTAGGCGGTCCACTGTGGTCGGTTGTCAATGTTGGGCCAGTCGAATACGGCTTCATGACTGCCGGCGCTCCACATAAACTGTTCGCCGGATGGGTTGCCTTGAACGTTCTCCTGTTTGGGCGAGACCAAGTACCTCTCAACTATAGTGCCGTCGGCGTCAGTTTTCAGTATCAGTCGATTGAGTGGGTCGTATTCGGCATTGCCGGGCTTATTCCGTGTTTCCGACCGGTTGCGGTGGGCTTCTGGCTGGTCGTTAACATCTACACTTCCTGCAGGTCGAGGTGCATTGAGTTCGGCCAGGCTGACCGCAGGCCCGGTTTCCCAAAGCTGTCCTTTTCCTGCCCGTGGGAGGGCCGTGTCCGCAGTGTGAGTGATACCTCTCGATTCAACATTGCTGTCCGGTTCTACAGCAATTGCAGTCGCAGTAGGAAACGCAAGAGAGAGCGCGATCGTAAGGGGTGCAATGCCAAAATGGGAGTACCTCATTGTGTCCTTCTTCGGCGTTCGATAATTCTATTTTAAGCTATCAGGTCGCTCGAGTCGTGTAAACAGTGCCGATAAGCCTCGGTTGCTGTCTGTGTTGGCATTTGCTCGGGGCAATGTCCCCTGTGCAACTGCGGCTGCGGTAGGTCTGAGTGCTTTTGACAAGACCCTGCCGCGGACTTTGGCGTACAGTCATCTTGTAAGGGTTGCCAGTTCAAAGATTAGAAGGGCAGCTGTCAGCATAGGCAGGTCGAAATAGTAAAGATTTATAGAAGCTACGCTAAACCGCAAACCCAGAAACCAGAGTCAATCGTCGCCATTACGAGGCCGGTGACTAGGAACATTTCGTAAGCGACAGGAGCATGGACCAGCCGGGGCGCATGGAACGCGCAGCGGTCGATGTGTCGGTCGCGCCCAAAGCGGGAAAGAAAGTCACGCCTATGTAGCCGAGATAGTTTCCAAGATCCCTGTAACGGTTGACGGGGATTCCGGTGTACATGCAGAACCACACCAGTCCGGATGTAAGTCTGCTGACAGACAGTGCAATTCGGTGGAAGTTCACAGCCGTACCCTTAGTGTTCATTTATTGCCGGCTTCACGTTGGTCGTATGACCACGATAGCGTCGCGGACTCTTAGCTGGTTTTGCCTGCGGGTCTGTCTGGCCAGTCTTGGTGCCCCTTGGTACGGGGCACATTGATTCCGGCCTCTTTGCCAGCCGGGGCCGAGGCGGGGCTTGCGGATTCGTGGCTCGTGCCCCGGATCTTCGCAATGGTCCGCATGAGGTGGTAGATGCCGATAGCGCACGCAGTGCCGATCGCGATGCCCTCAAAGCGCATGCCCGCCGGAGCCCACGTGTAGTTGGCGATTGCGGTGATCATGGCAACCGCTGCCGTGTTGAGGTTTACCGGATCAGAGAAGTCCACGCGGTTCTGCACCCAAATGCGGATGCCGAGCATGCCGATCATGCCGTAGAGAACAGTGGCGGCACCGCCGAGAACGCCCGGCGGGATGGTGGCAATGGCCGCACCGAACTTCGGCGTCATCGACAGTGCCAGCGCACACAGGGCGGCAAACATGTAGGCCGCCGTTGAATACACGCGAGTTGCAGCCATAACGCCGATGTTTTCGGCGTACGTCGTCGTACCGGAACCGCCGCCGGAACCGGCCAGAGCAGTTGAAAGACCATCGGCAATGAGAGCGCGTCCCGTAATGGGATCGAGGTTCTGGCCGGTCATAGCGGACACGGACTTCACGTGGCCGATGTTCTCCGCCACCAGAACGAACACCACAGGAATGAACAGACCCAGGTGCGAGGCGTCAAAAGCCGGTGCGTGGAAGGCGGGCAGGCCCACCCATGAAGCCTCGCCGATGGCAGAGAAGTCCACTTCGCCTCGGATGACTGCGGTGATGTAGCCGGCCGCCACACCGAATAGGATCGAAAGCCTGCCGATGATGCCGCGGAAGAACACCGTGATGAACAGAATCGCCCCTATCGTCACCATGGCTGTGACGGGTGCGAGCTTCACCCAGTTCCACGCGGCAGGTGCCAGGTTGAAGCCGATGAGCGCCACAATCGCACCAGTGACCACCGGCGGCATCGTCACCTCGATCCAGCGCACACCGGCAAAGTGCACGATCACGCCGATCACCAGCAGTGCAACACCCGTCGTGATGATTCCACCCTGAGCAAGAGCCATCCGCTCGGGATCAACACCCAGCCCGGACTCCGGATCAAAACCGGTGATCGCCCCGATCGGTGCCAGCAGCGCAAAAGACGAACCGAGATACGACGGCATCTTGCCCAGGGTGATCAGCAGGAACAGCAGTGTGCCGATCGCAGTGAAGAACAGCGTCGTCGACGGAGGAAAACCTGTGAGAAGCGGCACAAGGAACGTCGCACCGAACATCGCGACAACGTGCTGGGCTCCGATCCCGAACGTCCGCCCCCAGGTCAGACGCTCCCTGGGGAGCACCACCTCGCCCGGGGAAACAGACTTGCCATTGCCGTGCAGCGACCAGATGCGATTCATGGTTCTCCTCGTGTTGACAGGTGGGCGTGCTACACGCCGCAGACCACAGAATACGCGGCCTGGGCCGCCTGCGGGCCTACTATGGTTCCATGGCGACCAGTACGACTTCCCCCGCTGCTGGTAAGCGCAAGAAGCGCGCGAGCAGTGCACCTGCCGAACCCGAAGCGGGGCCCAAGAAAGCAAACCCGGTGACCGGGGCATGGATGGGAGTTTCCCGCATGGCAGGCGATCGAACCCGCAAGGTGTTCTCAGAAGAACCCCACGACGACCCATCGCCAACCCGCCGTGACGGCACCGGCTTCTTCCTCATCGGCTTAGCCCTCGTCGTCGCCGCATTCGAATGGTGGAACATCCCCGGAGCCATCGGCGGTGCAGTGCGCGCTGTCGTCGAAGGCACCGCGGGCCGTGTTGCGCTGGCCCTGCCGATCATCTTCGTGGGCTACGCCGTGCGCCTGTTCATGCGCGGTGCTGACACCCGCGGCAACAACCGCATTCTTTTCGGCCTCATCGGCTTCGTCGCCGCCGCTGCCGGTCTTGCACACATCTATGCCGGGGTGCCCACGTTCGCCAATTCGCACGAGGCGATGGCCAACGGGGGAGGTGCCATCGGCTTCCTCTTGGCGACGCCCCTCGTGGCTGCTGTCACCGAATACGTTGCGGTTCCGCTGCTGATCCTGCTGGGGCTGTTCTCGGTGCTCGTCATCACGGCAACCCCGGTGCAGGAGATCCCGTCGCGCCTCATGGGCGCCTACGACCGTCTGACCGGTGGACGTTCGCAGCGGTCTGAGGATGGTGACGAAGGCAGTGTTGACCTTGTCGCCGAAGACCGTCGCACGTCCACGCTCAAGCCGATGGGCGCAAAACGCCGCGGCTGGAAGAAGCAGGACGACGCTGATGCCGAGAAGTCACGGGCCTATGACAAGGCTGTCATCGAAGAGTCCGAGACTCCGCCCTCGCAGCAGCAGACCACCGTCATGCCCGCATCGAGTGCTTCTGCCGCACCTGTCGCTGAAGACGCCGAAACGGAAGTCTTCGACGTCGATGCGCCGAAGCCCGGCCAGCGCCGCCAGACAAAGGCCGAAAAGGAACGTGCCGAGCTCAAGAAGAGCCTCGGCATGGATGATGGCGCGAACGCTGCCTCTGACGAGGATGCGGGGGCCGGTGCTGCCAAGAAGGCAGACGTTGTTCCCGCGGTGTCCACACCGGCCCCGCAGCCCACGGGTGAGCTTCCCGAACGTGTCACCCAGCTGTCACTTGACGGCGATGTCACCTACACGCTGCCCAGCACTGATCTGCTCTCAGCTGGTCCTCCGGCCAAGGAGCGTTCGGAAGCCAACGACCGTGTTGTCGCAGCGCTGCGCGATGTCTTCGCAGAGTTCAAGATCAATGCCGAAGTGACCGGCTTCAGCCGCGGTCCGACGGTTACCCGCTACGAAGTTGAGCTGGGTCCGGGCACCAAGGTCGAAAAGATCACCAACCTGTCGAAGAACATCGCCTACGCGGTGGCCAGTGCTGAAGTGCGGATCCTGTCGCCGATCCCCGGCAAGTCCGCAATCGGCATCGAAATCCCCAACAGCGACCGCGAAACGGTCGTGCTCGGCGATGTTCTGCGCTCCGGAGCGGCCCGCCAGACAGAACACCCGATGGTCGTCGGTGTGGGCAAGGACGTCGAAGGCGGCTTCGTTGTTGCCGATCTGTCGAAGATGCCGCACATGCTCGTGGCCGGTGCCACCGGCTCCGGTAAGTCGAGCTTCATCAACTCCATGATCACCTCGATCATGATGCGGGCAACCCCGGATGACGTGCGCATGATCCTCGTCGACCCCAAGCGCGTGGAGCTGACGATCTACGACGGCATCCCGCACCTCATCACCCCCATCATCACCAACCCGAAGAAGGCTGCAGAAGCCCTCGAGTGGGTGGTGAAGGAAATGGACGCCCGCTACGACGACCTCGCACACTTCGGCTTCAAGCACGTGCGCGAATTCAACAAGGCCGTCCGCGAAGGACGCATCTCGCCGCCTGCCGGCTCGGAGCGCACGCTTCAGCCCTACCCGTACCTGCTGGTGGTTGTCGATGAGCTCGCCGACCTCATGATGGTCGCCCCGCGTGACGTCGAAGCCTCCATTCAGCGCATCACCCAGCTTGCCCGTGCTGCCGGCATTCACCTGGTGCTGGCCACCCAGCGTCCGTCGGTTGATGTTGTCACCGGTCTTATCAAGGCGAACGTGCCCTCCCGCCTGGCGTTTGCAACCTCGTCGCTGGCAGACTCCCGCGTGGTCCTCGATCAGCCGGGTGCTGAAAAGCTCATCGGCCAGGGTGACGCTCTGTTCCTGCCGATGGGCGCCTCCCGCCCCATGCGCGTGCAGGGTGCGTGGATCAACGAATCCGAAATCGAAAAGGTCGTTGAACACGTCAAGGGCCAGCTGTCGCCGAACTACCGTGAAGACGTCCAGCAGGCTGCCCCGCAGAAGCAGATCGACGAAGAGATCGGCGACGACATGGACGACCTGCTGCAGGCCGTCGAACTCGTCGTCACAACCCAGTTCGGTTCCACCTCGATGCTGCAGCGCAAACTGCGCGTGGGCTTCGCCCGCGCGGGACGGCTGATGGACCTCATGGAGTCCCGCGGAATCGTCGGGCCGTCCGAAGGTTCGAAGGCTCGCGACGTGCTGGTCAAACCGGAAGACCTCCCGGCCACACTCGCCTACATCAAGGGTGAAACTCCACCGGCAGAAGAATCAGCACCCGCAGACACCGCACCTGCCGCCCCAGCCGACACCAACCCCGGTGGGGTAGGAGGGAGCCAGGTGAGCTCCACCTCGTCAGACCCGCTCAGCCATTCCGACTACACGGATGACAGCGGGCGGACTTACGACGCCGAAACCGGGCTCGAGGTCGTGGAAGCCGGCGGCGAGGACGCTTGGGATCTCACCGGCCGCTGAGCGATACAGTGAGCATGATGGAAACTTCGAAACAGGCACCCAGTTCATGGAATGTGCCCAACGCTTTGACGGTCCTGCGGATCCTCATGGTTCCGCTGTTCCTGTGGCTTCTGCTGGTCCAGGGCGGGCAGGACCCGGTCCTCAGACTGTGGGCGTTCGGCATCTTCTGCCTGGCGATGATCACCGACTGGATTGACGGTACGGTGGCCCGCAAATACGGGCTGATCACCGACTTCGGCAAAATTGCCGACCCGATTGCCGACAAAGCGCTCATGTCCGCGGCGTTCATCGGTCTGGCGATTATTGGCGGGCCCGGCGGCCTGCCGTGGTGGGTGCCGGTCATCATTCTTGTGCGTGAATACGGCATTACCGTGATGCGTCTGATCGTGGTCAAGAAGATCGTTCTGCCGGCTTCGAAGGGCGGCAAGATCAAGACTGTTCTGCAGACTGTGGCCGTGGGACTGCTGCTCCTGGTGGTTCCGGTTGGACACCTGGGCATTTCCGGACTGACCGTGGGACTGCTGGTTGTGGCGTGGGTGATCCTCGTTGCCGCGATCGTCCAGACCCTGTGGTCGGGCATGCAGTACGTGGTTGATGTCAGCCGGGCATTGAAACAGGCAGGCTGAGACTGTGGGTGCTGCTGGTGGCGTTGAGAAGGTTGGTGCGGCTGGTGAGCCGCGGCCGGCTGCCCGCGAAGTCATTGCCGCAGCGACCCAGCGCGGCCTGACGGTTGCCACCTGCGAATCCCTGACGGCAGGTCTTCTGGCCGCTTCGCTGGCAGACGTGCCGGGTGCCTCGGCAGTTCTGCGTGGGGGACTGGTCACCTACGCGACCGGACTTAAGCACAGCTTGGCCGGGGTCGATGCTGATCTCCTGAGCGAGCGGGGTGCGGTTGATCCGGATGTCGCTCTGCAGATGGCACGAGGTGCCGCTGAAGTCTGCGGTGCTGACTTCGGGGTGTCCTGTACTGGGGTTGCGGGGCCCGAGCCGCAGGACGGCAAACCCGTCGGCCGGGTGTACATCGGGCTGTGGGAAGCCGGCGGTGGTTCTGCCGGCGATGGTTCTGCTGGTCGTGGCGACGGCGAAGGGTGCGGGCGAGTTGAGCGGTTCGACTTTTCGGGCAGCCGAGCGCAGATTCGCAGTCAGGTTGTCGATGCCTGTTTGGAGCTTCTGGCCGCGGCCGTGAAATGAGCAGTGCGTGGTCTGTGGGTGCTTTTGGGCACGAGCGCGCTGAAACCTGAATGGATCATCAGTGCTTGAGTCAGGGCCTGCCTGTAGGCTTGGGGAACAAATCTTCACCGGCCGTGGTTGGTGATAGATGATGAACGAACAGATTTTTACGAGTCGCCTAGAGGGAGGCCACCTATGACTCTCGTCCGTACGGAAATCGGCGACACTCTGCGCTCGGCGCGCCGCCGTCAGAACCGCACTCTGCGCGATGTTTCGACGGGTGCGCGCGTTTCACTCGGCTACCTCAGCGAAATCGAACGCGGTCAGAAAGAAGCATCGTCGGAGCTTCTGGCATCCATTTGCTCTGCTCTTGATGTTCCGCTGTCAGTTGTTCTGCGGGAAGTCAGCGATCGCATCGCTCTGGCCGAAGGTGTCGAAATTCCGGACACCGTGCCGGCTGAAATGTCTGAAAGCTACCTGGGCGGGGACGCCCTGGCGCCGCAGCGCTGATTATCAGCTGATGCAGCACACCGTCTACTGGGAGCTCATGGAAGATGAGTTCGGTTCAATGCGCGCTCGTTCGCTGCACACCGATCTCGCACTGAGTTCGCTTGGTTCCCGCACACCAGCTGAAGCCTTTGACGCTGGTTACGAGCCGCGCGAAATCTGGGAAGCCATCTGCGAAAGCGCTGGGGTTCCTTTTGAGCGTCGTTTGGGTAAAGACAAACCACTGTCGACGCCGTTCTGATAACGGCAGGTCTCGTTTTCAGGTGACGTGTTCACCGCTGTAAAAGCGCATTGAGCGCCGGGCTGTGTGCCCGGCGCTTCTGCATTTCTACGAAGACCAAGCTCGCTGGCCTTGTGTGCCAGGTGTGCCGCGGACCTGCAGTTTCTTCGCGCCGGACGGATTTTGTCCACAGATTTGCAATGGGTCTGGTCAGGCGGTTGTCCAATCAATAGCCTGGAAAGCAGAACACGAAGATGTGGCGAACAGGAATCAATGATGCTTTCTCTGCCTTTGCAGTCTCTGGTTGGCAACTCGCATGTGCGCAAGGTGCGACGTTTGGCGGCCGCGGTGTGTGTCGGGTGCTTGGTCCTTTCTGGCTGTTCCAGTGGGAGTGCCGAGGCTGAAGGCGTGGACGGGACTGCTTCTGGTTCGCCGTTTGCTGAACCTGAAGACCCAACCCCGAAGATTCCGGAATACACGGTTGAAGAAGGGCTTGAGCTTTCTGACGATGACAAACAGCTGGCCGACGAGGCAGTTGTCTTTTTCGCTGAGTACATGGCTGCTGGCAATAGAGCATTCCGAGACGGCGGAGTTTACTGGGAGAAGTACAACAGCATGGTTGGCGATGACCTGTTGGAAGTGCAGGAGCAAGGGCGTAAACAGGCTGAAGCTGACGGTTTTCTCGCGAAGAACGATTTGGTTGCGTCGGATGTGACAGTAGGCGACCTGGACTCGACTGTCCCCAAAGTGTTTGTTACGGCGTGCATGCATTACAGCGAGTGGGAAACTGAGAACTCTGACCGTGTGCGCGGGAAGAAGCAAGATTTCAACTCGGTTTCTGGGTACTTCCTGGAGAAACGCGGAGATGATTGGCTCGTTGTTGAGATCGGAAACGTGCAGAAAAAATGCGCCTAACTTCTGCCGCTGCAGTCAGTCTTTTGATCCTGACAGCGCACCTGTTGATCGCTACACCTGCCTACACTGCGTCGTGTGCGGCGTTCTCGGATGGAATCAATTGCTCCAACGAGGTTACGGAAAAAGGTACGGCGCCTCATAAGCCTGCCCCGTCCAAGCCCGGTTCTGGGCCTTCGAAGCAGCGTCCCGGCAAGCCAAAGGCGGGTAAGTCGGGTCCGCGGAAGCCGTCTCCGCCTCCTGTGCGGTGGCATAACCGGTGTGGTGGGCGCGTGATCAGTGTTGATGGTGGTCAGTGCTGGGTTCGGTATGACCAGCCGCGCCAGCCGTCTCAACCCGGGAAGCCATCGGGTGGGCGAGCACCTGTTCAAGGTGAGCCTGCCGAACCGGCTGTTCCTGTTGTGACGCAGCGGGATTTCCAGTCGGTCCCTCTGTCTGCCGCGGAGGTTCATGTATGGCCGGATGGTTGGGGTGTTGCCGGCAAGCGCACAGCGTTTTGGACGGATGACACCACGCAGACGAAGACGCTGACCATGTTGGGCCAGGAAGTGACGGTTGAAGCAGTCCCTGTTTCGTGGCGGTGGGATTTTGGTGATGGAACAGTCAAGTGGACGCATTCGCCGTGGCGTAAGCCGGTGAGTTTGGAGCGCGCTGGTTTCTATCACGTGTACAGCAAAGCTGAGCACGTCAAAGTGACTGTCACTGTGAAGTATGAGGGCAGGTTCCGTGTGGGCAATGGCCCGTGGACGGACATTGAAGGAACAGCCGAAAAGACGAGCCCGCCTCGTGATGTGACGATCTACCGGTACGAAAAGTACGTGGTCGGCGAGCACTGCAAGCAGCAGAACTGTCTTGATGAAAACCGCGCTAACCGCTGAGGCTCGCGCAAACAACTGCGCCTGCGGTGCGCCCCTGCTTTTTGCGGGACTTCTGCGATGTTTCCCGGTGATGCGTCGTTCAGACACGCCGAAGAGCAATATAGAACACGTGTTCGGGTCGATGTATTGTTGTCATGCCGTCGAAAAAGTTATCCACAGCTTTCGGTTCGGCATTTTCTATGTCAGTGCCTCGGTCTACAGTCAGAGCACAACGTCAAATGAGGAGGACCCATGGCAGAAAAGCCAGCATCCCGCACCGCTGAAGAGCGGGCAGCGGAACAGAAGGCCAAAGCTCTCGACTCGGCTCTGGGGCAGATCGACCGTCAGTACGGCAAGGGTGCCGTTATGCGCTTGGGTGACGACCAGCGTCCGCCCATCGAAGCGATTCCCACCGGCTCGCTTGCTCTTGACGTAGCGCTCGGCGTCGGCGGTCTCCCGCGCGGCCGCGTCATCGAAATCTACGGGCCGGAATCATCCGGTAAGACCACCGTCGCTCTCCACGCTGTGGCAAGCGCGCAGAAAGCCGGTGGCATCGCCGCTTTCATCGACGCTGAACACGCACTCGACCCGGTATACGCCAAAGCGCTCGGCGTCGACACCGACAACCTTCTTGTGTCTCAGCCTGACACCGGTGAACAGGCACTCGAAATTGCGGACATGCTCATCCGCTCCGGCGCCCTTGACATCATCGTCATCGACTCCGTTGCAGCTCTTGTTCCCAAGGCTGAAATCGAAGGCGAAATGGGTGACTCCCACGTGGGTCTGCAGGCCCGCCTCATGTCGCAGGCGCTGCGCAAGATTACAGGTGCTCTCGCCAACTCCAAGACCACCGCAATCTTCATCAACCAGCTGCGTGAAAAGGTCGGCGTCTTCTTCGGCTCGCCCGAAGTCACCTCCGGTGGTAAGGCCCTGAAGTTTTACGCTTCCGTGCGCATTGACGTCCGCCGCATCGAAACGCTCAAGGAAGGCGCGGACGCAGTCGGCAACAAGACCCGCGCGAAGGTCGTCAAGAACAAGGTCGCCCCGCCGTTCAAACAGGCCGAATTCGACATCATCTACGGCAAGGGAATTTCCCGCGAAGGCAGCATCATCGACATGGGTGTCGACAACGGAATCATCCGCAAGTCTGGTTCCTGGTTCACCTATGACGGCGACCAGCTGGGCCAGGGTAAGGAGAACGTGCGCCGTTTCCTTGCAGACAACCCGGATCTGCGTGACGAAATCGAACTGAAGATCCTGACCAAGCTGGGCATCGTCGGTTCCGAAGAAGCTGCGGAAGACCAGGAGGAGACTCCGGCCAATGCCTGACACAGTTGGCACTGTTCGCCAGCTGCAGGACCAAATCGACGCGATCTCCGCGGAACACGCCGCGGGGAATCGCGACGACTACCGCATCCCCTCAGACGACCCTGAGTACAAGCGGGCCAAAAAACGGGCACTCAACATCCTCAGTGCCCGCGACCATTCCTCAGCTGAACTGCGCGACAAACTGCTGAAGAAAGAACACCCCGAAGACGTCGTCGACACCCTGATCGACAAACTCACCAACGCGAACCTGCTTGATGACAGGGCCTACGCCCACGGCTACGTGCGCGCCCAACGACAGCGTCGAAGCCTGTCGAAAAAAGCTCTGCGTCTGCAGATGCGCAAAAAGGGTCTGCCTGACGGTGCCGTGGCAGAAGCCCTCGACGACGTCCAAGCGGAAGACGAACACGAACTCGCGTTCTCTGTCGCCATGAAAAAGGCACACAGCACCCGCGGGCTTCCCAGAGAAGTTCGGGAACGCAGAATCCTCGGCATGCTCGCTCGTCGCGGATTCCCCACGGGGATCTGCCTCGACGTCACACGCCGAGCACTCGACGAAGTTTGACGTCGCCGGCTGGGCGTGCGCAGGGGCTAACCACTCAAATGTCAGCTGCCAGACCGGGACTCAAGCTGATGTGCTCGTGTATGCCGAAAGTTTTGCGCAAGACCGTATGCATTGCCTCATAACCGCAAACACCATGCACGCCGGGGCCCGGCACGGCAGCCGCGGAACACAGCGCAACCCGGGCCGTCATCCCATCGACAGTGCGGACCAAACCAAAAGAATAGGGATCCCACGCCAGCCGCGGCCGGGCCACAAGGCGGTAAGCGTCAACACTGCCAGCCGCAATGTCACCGCCTACATAATTCGCGTTGTGCTCACTCATCCTTGACGCAGGAACACAACGCGAAGCAACAACGACATCGCGGAAGCCAGGAGCAAATCGTTCAACCTGTCGGACCACGTGCTCCGTAACGTCAATGGAACACCCCAAGGGCACATGCGCATAGGTCCACAGTGGGCGCAGGCCGCCCACCTCACGCGAAGGATCGGCAACCGTCGGATCACTCGCAAGAACCAGAGGCGACGGCGGCATCACACCTCGGGCGACCGCATGCTGTGATGCAGCGATTTCCGACCACGTGCCACCCAGGTGCACCGTACCGGCCCTCCCGACATTCTGATCACGCCACGGAACAGGGCCCGACAGCACGAAGTCAACCTTGGCAACACCGCTGTCATGCCCCAAAGAGTTCATGCCTCTTTTCACCGAAGCAGGCAGATGCTCGGCAAAGATTTCTGCAGCAGCTTCTGCAGTCGTATCGCACAGATAAGCCCGCGCGGGCGGAAGCTGAGAAGAATCGGAAATATGAGCACTCGTGACAAACGAACCGCCATGGGCCTCAATATCCGCCACAAGAGCATCCACAATCGCCTGAGAACCACCTTGTGGAATTGGCCAACCGCCCAAGTGACCCGTCATCGCGAGCATAAGTCCCACCCCCGCTGATGACAGCGTTCCAAGCTGCCCAGGGGAGTGGGCGGCCACCCCACCCAACAGCGCACGAGCCCGAGTACCAGAAAACAATCCCGAGCCTCCGGTCCGTGCGACCTTGGCCACCGAACCAACAAAGCTCGAGGCTGCAGCGGCACCTCGGGCGTTCAGAACCTCACTCGGCACCCCGCGCTTCGACCCCAGACCCAGTGCAACCACCGCATCGGGGGCTTCAAGCAAAGGCAAGAACAGATCACGCCAACGAGAACCGTCAACACCCAATTCGGCAGCCGTCCGATCCAGGCTGTGCCACGCAACCGCGGCAGACTCACCCTCAAGCGGATGCGCGTAGGAGGCTTCCGGCAGAAGCAGATCAACACCTCGGGAAGGCAGATCAAAAGCAGCAAAGAAAGGCGAAACAACAGCGAGCGGATGAACAGCCGAACACACATCGTGCACAACACCATCAGCCAAACCCAGGTCCGCAGTGCGCGCCCCACCGCCGATGGTCGGCTGAGCTTCATACACCACAACCTGCAGGCCGGCGCGGGCCGCCGTCACAGCAGCCGCCAAACCATTCGGGCCCGAACCGATGACAACAACGTCAGGACACTCGCTGCTCATGGCGTGCAGTATCCCACAGCGACGGCAGCGCCACCGGCCACACGACACTGCAGGACCCACACGCCCAACGGCTAGAATGACGCCTGATGACTGAGGCAACGATGACTGACACAGCAACCGCACACCCGCGCACCTACGAGGTCAAAACCTACGGGTGCCAAATGAACGTGCACGACTCCGAACGGCTCTCGGGGCTCCTTGACGACGCCGGATACTCCCCAGCGGATGCCGGCGAACAGGCAGACATCGTCGTCTTCAACACCTGCGCGGTACGCGAAAACGCCGACAACCGGCTCTACGGAAACCTCGGCCGTCTGGCCGAAGTCAAAGAACAGCGCCCCGGCATGCAGATTGCCGTCGGCGGCTGCATGGCGCAGAAAGACCGCGACACCATCATCAAACGCGCCCCCTGGGTCGACGTGGTCTTCGGCACCCACAACATGGGCTCCCTGCCGGTGCTGCTGGAACGGGCCCGCCACAACCAGGAAGCACAAGTCGAGATCAAAGAAAGCCTCGACGTCTTCCCCTCAACCCTGCCCACTCGCCGCGAATCCACCCACTCCGGCTGGGTGTCGATCTCGGTCGGCTGCAACAACACGTGCACCTTCTGCATCGTCCCGGCGCTGCGCGGCAAAGAAAAAGACCGTCGTCCCGGTGACATCCTCGCCGAAGTCGAAGCACTCGCGGCCGAAGGCGTTGTCGAAGTGACCCTGCTGGGTCAGAACGTCAACTCCTACGGCACCGAATTCCGCGACAAGGGCGCATTCGCCAAGCTGCTGCGCGCCGTCGGCCAGGTTCCGGGCATCGAGCGCGTGCGCTTCACCAGCCCACACCCGGCCGCGTTCTCCGACGATGTCATCGACGCCATGGCCGAAACCCCCACCGTCATGCCGCAGCTGCACATGCCCCTGCAGTCCGGATCGGACAAAGTCCTTAAAGACATGCGCCGCTCCTACCGCACCAAACGGTTCATGGGCATCCTCGACAAAGTGCGTGAACGCATTCCGAACGCCGCCATCACCACCGACATCATCGTCGGCTTCCCCGGAGAAACCGAAGAGGACTTCCAGGGCACGATGGACATCGTCGAACAGGCTCGCTTCGCCCAGGCCTTCACCTTCCAGTACTCCATCCGCCCGGGCACCCCGGCGGCTGAAATGGACAACCAGATCCCCAAGGACGTCGTCCAGGAGCGCTTCGAACGTCTGACCGCTCTGCAGGACCGCATCTCTCTGGAAGAGAACCAGGCGCTGGTCGGCACGGAAGCTGAAATCCTCGTGACCGGACTGCCCGATGAGGAACACGGCAGGTTCTCAGGCCGCGCCCGGGACAACCGGCTGGTGCACGTCAAAGCCGACCCGGACACTCCTGTGCGCCCGGGTGACTTCGTCACCACCACCCTGACGGAGGCCAAGCCCTACTTCCTCATCGCGGACGCCCCGTACACACTGCGCACATCCCCGGCCGGCGACGCTTGGGACCTCGCGCAGGCAGACAGCTGCGGTGCAGGTTCCAGCTCAGCAGGCCCCGCCGGCCCCACTGTCCTGGGCATGCCGACCATCCGCACACGATGACCTTCCGCGCCGCCGTTGTCCCAGCCGCGCCGGTGTACACGACCGGCGTGACACGCACCCGGACACCAGCGGAAGACACACTGCGCCAAGCCATGCTCACTGCGATCGCATGGGCCGCGGGCGAAAGCACAGAAATCGGCATTGACGCTGACACCCCGCTTGTGGGGCTCGGGCCCTACGGCATCGACCGAGGTGTCGACATGAGCACGGGACAGCTCCTCACCGGAAACGCGTGGCAGGTCGCGGTCGCTGAACTGCCTGACGAAGCCGCCCGGCAGGCTGTCCAAGACGCCTGCGCCCGCGCCGGCTCCGCAGCACTGCTGGCGGTCGAGGCGGGGCTAACCCCTGTCCCACTGGACCGCGCACAAGCCGCACTCATCACCTTCGACTTCTCTGCCACCTCGACCCCAGATGGACCCCTGGCCCCCGTCGAAGGCGCGCCAGAACACGACCGGGCACTCATGGAGGCCATCCAAGCTGGTCAAGCCCAAGCCCTGACTCACGCCGCACAGGAAGCCCGCACCTACGCATCGAACACCGAGTCGCTGCAGAGACTTCTGAGCGCTCACGGCCAACCCGAGGTTCACGTTGACTTCGACGCAGAAACCCTCGGCACCCGCACTGCAGTGCTGCGAATGGAGTTTCCGTGACAGCGCCAGCCCGTCCGGTCATCAACATCGTCGGCGCAACGGCAACCGGTAAATCCGACCTCGCGGTGCGCCTTGCCGAACACTACGGTGGCGAAATCATCAACGCCGACGCCATGCAGTTCTACCGCGGCATGGACATCGGCACAGCCAAAATCACCCCGGCCGAAACCAGGGGAGTGCCGCACCACCTGCTCGATGTTCTCGACGTGACCCAAGATGCCAGCGTCAGCGAATTCCAACAGCAGGCTCGCGAACTCATCGCAAATATGCGGTCCCGCGGCGTGCAGCCCATCCTGGTGGGCGGGTCTGGTCTTTACGTGCGAGCGGCAACCGACGTCATGAACTTCCCGGGCACAGATCCCAGCCTGCGCTCGCGTTTGGAGCGGATCGCGGAACTCGACGGCACACGCCATCTGCACGCACTGCTGACGGAACTCGACCCGGAAGCCGGGGCGAAGATCAAAATCGAAGACTCCCGGCGCATCGTGCGCGCCCTGGAAGTCATAGCGCTGACCGGCGAAACCTTCACATCCCACCTGCCCGAATACACCTACGCCATGCCGACGGTGCAGATCGGCCTGCGCATGAACCGTGCCGACCTGCGCGAGCGAATCAGCACACGTGTTCACCGCATGCTCGACGACGGCTGGGTTGACGAGGTGCGCGCGCTCATCACCGCGGGAATCGAGGAATCAACAACCGCGGCAGCTGCGATCGGCTACCGGCAGCTGATCGCCTATGTGCGCGGCACCATGACACTCGATGAGGCCACCCAGCAGACCATCATCCGCACCGGTCAGTTCGCCAAACGACAGGAAACCTGGTTCAAACGGGACCCGCGCATCCACTGGCTGGACGCCGACAGTCCAGAGCTTTTCGAACAGGCAGTGGGCATTATTGAGAAGCAGGAGAGAGCATGAAACTCACCAAAGGCCACGGCACTGAAAATGACTTCCTGCTGTACGCCGATGACACCGTCAGGCTCGACCCGCACGCGATTGCCGCAGCCTGTGACCGCCGCACCGGAATCGGAGCCGACGGTGTCATCCGCGCTGCGAGCATCGGCTCGGTCGACACTCCTGAGGCGCGCGCCGCTGAAGAAGCTGGCGCTCAGTGGTACATGGACTACCGCAACGCGGACGGCTCACCGGCGGAAATGTGCGGCAACGGGGTGCGTGTCTTCACTCATTTCCTGCGCGAAACCGGGCTGCAGACCGGGGAGAAGCTCGTGATCGGAACGGCTGTCGGCCCCGTCACGGTAGAGATGACCGCAAGTCCTTTCGCCAGTGTTGCAGACTCTGCTCACGCCTCCGACTCAGCCACGTGGTATCGCGTTCGTCTGCCCCGCGGGCCCAAGCCCATTGCCGATGACGCCTTTGCCGCTGTGGCCAACCTCCGCCCGCCCAGGCCCGCGGCGAGTGTCGACATGGAAAATCCTCACACCGTCGTCGCTGTGGCCCAAGCCGCCGAACTCGAAGCGCTCGACCTGCGCAAACCACCTGAGGTCCAACCCGTACCGCCGGACGGCACGAACGTTGAATTCATCGTCATCGAACAGGGTCCCGCCCCCGAGCTCACCGATCCTCGCCTGCAGAAGGCGGGGCACCTGAGTATGCGGGTCTACGAACGAGGTGTCGGGGAGACTCGCGCGTGCGGCACCGGAGCCTGCGCGGCGGCTCTGGCCGCCAGCCACTGGGCAGGGTCGGCGGCACCTCGGGAGTGGCTTGTCACCCAGCCGGGCGGGACAGTGCTCGTCGAGGTGGAGGACGACTATGCGGTCCTGTCCGGGCCCGCTGTTCTTACGGCAGAGACTTCGCTTCTCTGAGAGGTGTCAGCGCGAGGCCGACGTGGTGTCCGTGCGTCTGAGTTGCTGCCGTGGGCAGTCGTCACTCCGGCGCGACAGCCGAAAGGATCCGGAACCCCTTAGATGATGCGGCGCGGGAAATGGTGAAGCCCTCCGGAAGGTTCTCCTGCATCCATTTCTGCAGCGAGTCTGAGCCGAGGTTTTTGGCTACAACGAGGAGTGCTTCCCCGCCGGGCGTCAGTCGGGGCAGCCAGGTCAGAAGAAGTTCGTGCAGCATGTCTTTGCCCACGCGGATCGGCGGGTTGGACCAAATCGCGTCGAAGCGGACATCGTCTGGGATCTGTTCGGCGGTGACAGGGCGGATCGAGCTGAGCCCCGCCTCGGCGGCGTTCTTCTTCGTCAGTTCGAGTGAGCGTTCGTTGACATCGAGAGCCCAGATGCGGGTGTCCGTCCCGGCGTCACGGGCGGCGAGACCGGCGTGCAGCGCGATCGGACCCCAGCCGCACCCCATGTCCAGCAGGTTGCCGGCGGGCACCTCGGGCAGGCGGTCCAGAAGGACCGCGGTGCCCTTGTCCACGCGGCCGGGCGAGAACACGCCGGCGTCCGTTGTGACTGTCAGGTCGTGACCGGCCAGGCGCACCTCAAGTGGGCGCGGACGTGACTGTGCGTTTGGGGCGGAAGAAAAGTAGTGCTCGCTCACGGCATCCAAGCCTACGCGCTCGCGGCACCGAAAACTGCGCCCTGTGGGACAATGGGCGGCAATGCGAGAAGAAGACGAACTTTCGACCCCCGGCACCTCGGGCAAGACCCCCGGCACCAACGACACCGGCACCGGCACCCCGGGCAAGACCCCCGGCGCCTCGGGTTCCGACGAAACCCGCCCCGACTCCCCGAAAACAGAGCCCACCCGCGAAGACGACATCCTCAACCGCGTCCTGTCGCGGGCCGACTCATCGCTCACAGCAGCGGAACTCGCCGCTGACGACGACACCAACTTCGACGTCCAGGAGCGTGCCGCACTGCGCCGTGTGGCCGGTCTGTCGACGGAACTCGAAGACGTCACGGAAGTCGAATACCGCGACGTCCGCCTGGAGAATGTGGTGCTCGCCGGCGTGTACACGGAAGGCACCGCCGAAGCCGCCGAAGACTCTCTGCGCGAACTCGCAGCACTTGCCGAAACTGCCGGCTCGACTGTCCTCGACGGTGTCATCCAGCGTCGCGACACCCCGGATCCGGCCACCTACTTAGGCCGCGGCAAGGCACGCGAACTCGCCGAAATCGTAAATGCCGTCGGCGCTGACACCGTCATCTTCGACTCCGAACTCGCACCGTCCCAGCGCCGTGCACTGGAAGACGTCGTCAAGGTGAAGGTCGTCGATCGGGTGGCGCTCATCCTCGACATCTTCGCCCAGCACGCCAAAAGTCGCGAAGGCAAGGCACAGGTCGAACTCGCTCAGTTGGAGTACCTGCTGCCGCGTCTGCGCGGCTGGGGTGAATCCATGTCGCGTCAGGCCGGTGGCCAGGTGGCAGGCGGTGCCGGAATCGGTTCGCGCGGTCCCGGTGAAACCCAGATCGAACTCGACCGTCGCCGCATCCGCAAGCGCATGGCGAAGCTTCGCCGCGACATCGCCAAGATGACGCCGGCCCGCGAGGTCAAACGCTCTTCCCGCAAACGCAACCGCATCCCGTCGGTCGCAATCGTCGGCTACACCAACGCTGGCAAGTCGAGCCTGCTCAACCGGCTGACGGACGCCGGGGTCATGGTGCAGAACGTCCTGTTCGCCACGCTCGACCCGACGGTCCGAGCCGCCGAGGCCGAAGACGGCCGCACCTACACCCTGACCGACACGGTCGGCTTCGTGCGCAATCTGCCGCACCAGCTGGTTGAAGCGTTCCGCTCGAGCCTGGAAGAGGCCGGGCAGGCCGATGTTCTGCTCCACGTGGTCGACGGTTCGCACCCGGACCCGGAAGGGCAGATCGCAGCCGTTCACGACGTTCTCGCCGATGTCGTCGACCCCTCCGTGCCCGAACTCATCGTCATCAACAAGGCCGACATCGCCGAACCCGATGCCGTCGCCCGCCTCATGCGCCGCCACCCCGGCGCCGTGGCGGTCTCCGCGCACACCGGCGAGGGCCTCGACATTCTGCGCACCGCCATCGCAGAAGCGCTCCCGCACCCCGAATACGAACTCACCGTCCTCATTCCCTACAACCGCGGCGACCTGCTCTCGGCTGTGCACGAAGACGGCGAAATCGAGCGCATCGAACACATTGACGACGGCACCGTCGTCCACGCTTTCGTCAACGGCGACCTCGCCGCCCAGCTCGAACCCTTCCGCCGGCCCGACATGTTTGCCGGTGCCGGATCAGCCGAGGACAGCACCCCGGGGCAGGCGCCCGACTCACCTGAGTCCACCTCGTACGAGGTGCCGACCCCCGATGCCGAGACCACCTCGCCTGACCGTGTCTCACTTGAGTCCACCTCGGGGGATGAGCCTGCGGAGGACCGCGAGTGAAGGACGTCGCGGGACTGCTGGAGAAGGCCGTCGCCGCACTGAACGGCAGTCCCCGCGAGGGTCAGCAGCAGATGGCTGAGGCTGTGAATTCGGCCCTGGAGAGCGAAACCCACCTGCTGGTGCAGGCGGGAACCGGGACGGGAAAATCCCTGGGATACCTCGTGCCCGCGGTGCGCTACGCCGTCGGCTCTGGTGAACGTGTCATCGTCTCCACCGCAACGCTTGCGCTGCAGGCGCAGATCGTCGACCGGGACATCCCGCGGTTGGCCAAAGCCCTGCGTGAAGACTTAGGCCGCCGGCCGAGTGCGGCTGTGCTCAAGGGCCGGCGGAACTACCTGTGCAAACACAAACTCGCCGGGGGATACCCGGATGACGAGGCGGGGCTCCTGTTCGACATGGGAGCTGACGACGCTGCACACCGGGGCGGATCCATGAGCGCCCTGGAATCCGAGATCGCCCGCATCCGATCGTGGGAGCAGTCCACCGACACGGGCGACCGCGATGATCTGGTGCCGGGAGTCTCCGACCGCACATGGTCGCACGTCTCCGTCAACGCCTATGACTGCCTGGGCCAGAAATGTCCTATGGTCGAAGAGTGCTGGGCGGAACTGGCTCGGACAAAGGCTTCGGGCGCGGACGTCGTCGTCACCAACCACGCGCTGCTGGCGATCGACGCCTTCGGCGAAAACTCGGTGCTGCCGTCCCATTCGGCTGTCATCATCGACGAAGCCCACGAACTGCGCGACCGCGTGACATCTGCTCTGACCGGCAGCCTGACCGACGCGATGCTGTCAGCGGCGCACTCGGCGGCAAGGAAACACACCGGTGCAACACCGGCGGCGCTGAGTGATTTCGACACCGCGCGCACCTCGTTTGCGGATGCGCTCGACCAGGCCGAAGCCGGTCTGCTTCGGATGTGGCCGGAACCTCTGCAGGACGCGGTCGTCGCCTTGCGCGACAGCGCTCGCACTCTGCTGAGCGCATGCGGTGACGCAGAACGCGGCAAAGAGGCAGACTCCGGCCTGACAGTGGCGCGCGCTCGCATTCAGGAGGTCTTCGACCTCGCGGAGCGCATGACCGACGGCAGCGCCAACGACGTCGTCTGGGTCAGCCGGAATTCGTTCCGGGGCACGGAAACCGTCAGCCTCGTCATCGCTCCGCTGTCCGTTGCCGGCACCATGCGCCGCGGCCTGTTCGAAGAGGCGACCGTCGTCGCAACCTCAGCAACTTTGGCCTTGGGCGGTCGTTTCGAACCGGTTGCCGCCTCTCTTGGTTTGGAAGGCCCCGACAGTCCGCGCTATGACAGCCTCGACGTGGGCTCACCCTTCGACTACCCCAAACAGGGCATCCTCTACGTTGCCGGCCATCTGCCCAAGCCAGGCCGCGGGGGCCTCAACGTCGAACAGCTTGAAGGGCTGCGGGAACTCATTGAAGCCTCTCGCGGGGGAGCGCTCGGGCTGTTTTCATCGAAAGCCGCCGCCGAACAGGCCGCCGAATACATGCGTGAGAACACCGACTTGCCGATCCTCTTGCAGGGCGAAGATGGGCTTGGCAGCCTCGTGCGGTCTTTCAGCTCTGATGCCGAGTCGAGCCTGTTCGGCACCATTTCTCTGTGGCAGGGAGTGGACGTGCCCGGGGACGCCTGCCGCCTTGTGCTGATCGACAGGATTCCCTTTCCCCGTCCTGACGATCCGCTGGCCACTGCGCGGACGGAAGCCGCCGCCCGCCGAGGTGCCAACGGCTTCATGGCCGTCTCCGCGACTCACGCTGCTCTCAAGTTGGCGCAGGGGGCCGGGAGGCTTATTCGCTCAACTTCCGACCGCGGAGTTGTTGCGGTGCTCGATTCGCGACTGCGCACGGCCCGCTACGCGAACTTCCTCATGGCGACCTTGCCGCCCATGTGGACGACAGAAAGCCCCGCGGTGGTCCGCGGGGCTCTCGAAAGACTCAAACCGGAAGACTAGACGCGGCGGATGACGGCCGTTACGACGCCCATGATGGTGGCAAAGGTGCCGTCAATGGGTTCGTAGTCCGGGTTCTGCGGCAGCAGCCACTGCTTGCCGTCCTTGCGCTTGAGCGTTTTGACCGTTGCTTCGTCGTCCAGGAGGGCTGCGACGATTTCGCCGTTCTCGGCGGTCGGCTGACTGCGCACAACCACCCAGTCGCCGTGGCAGATGGCCGCATCGATCATCGAATCGCCGACCACGTTGAGCAGGAACAGGTTGTCGCCGGCGCCGACAACCTGGCGAGGCAGGACGAAAACGTCGTCCACATTCTGTTCGGCTGTGATGGGGCCACCGGCGGCAATGCGACCGACCACGGGGATGGCGGCAGCGTTCGCCGATGTGTCCGCTGCCGGCGTTTCAACGATCTCAGCCGGATTGACTACTTCGATAGCACGCGGACGTTTGGGGTCGCGGCGCAGATAGCCGAGCTTTTCGAGCTGGTTGAGCTGGTGCGCAACAGACGAAAGGGAAGCAAGGCCGACGGCCTTGCCGATCTCACGCATGCTCGGGGGATATCCGTTGCTGTGCACGGACGCCTCGATCGTCTCGAGCACCTGACGCTGGCGGGCCGACAGCGAACGGTCGTCCGCGGCAGCTGAAGCGACCGGCAGGGGAGACTCGCTGTCACGGCGCTTGCGGAACGAGCTGACCTCCTTGGCCACTTCGGTGTCACGTGGGCGGCCGCGAGTGCGACGCGACTGTGTCATGACTCAGTCCTCTCGCCCCGAACCCCTGACATTACTGCAGGTCAGAAGCTTGGAGCCGGTTATGTCAGTGCCTCGTGGGAAGCTCTGAACAGTGGAAATCGGATGCAGTGTTCGAATCCATTTTCACATAGATGTTCGACAAACATTGGATTGTGTTCTAATGTGTGTCTTAGAACATCAGTTCGAATAATGCGAATGGCCGTGGGGCAAGCGGCCGTACGCCACATCGCATTGTCGGGGCCGAAGGCTCTGGCTGTGTTAGGAGGAAGAATGCACACGCTCACTCGCGCACCGCACCGTTCGGTAAGGGAAGGCCGGATCTTTTGGGTGCGGCGCATGGCGGCTCTCGCTGTCATCGCTGCGGTAGCTCTGTGCGCCGTCCTCTTCATCCGGTCAGAGGCTTCGGCCTCGAATGCGGAACCGCTCTATGCGGAAGACACCCAGATGGTCATCGTCGAAGAAGGCCAGTCACTGTGGGAAATCGCCCGTGACTCCGCTGGTGGGGAAGACGTTCGTGACGTTCTGACCGCCATCGTCGACATGAACGGTCTGGACTCTTCCACGGTTCACCCTGGCCAGCGCATCCTCGTTCCCTCCCGATAGGATTGGCCTGACCGCGCCGCGCGGTCAGCATTAGCCGAATGGAAACGAGGATTGATGGCCCAGAGGATCGGGACGGCGTCACGTCACACCAGTGAATCCAAGGTCGACGTCACAATTGATCTCGACGGAACAGGGAAATCCGACATCTCAACCGGAGTCCCTTTCTACGACCACATGCTTGACGCGCTGGCTCGCCACTCCCTGTGCGATCTGACGGTCAAAGCCGAAGGCGACATCGAAATCGATGTTCACCACACGGTCGAAGACACCGCCATCACCATCGGCTGGGCACTGAAAGACGCTGTCGGAGACAAAGCGGGCATCCGCCGCTACGGCGATGCGGCAGTTCCTTTGGATGAAGCACTCGCGCAGGCTGTCGTCGACATCAGCGGCCGCCCGTACTTCGTTCACACCGGCGAACCCGAAGGCTTCCAGTACGCCATGATCGGCGGACACTTCACGGGCTCCATGGTCAGCCACGCTCTTGAATCTCTTTCCATCAACGCGGGCCTGACCGTCCACCTCACACTTGTTGCCGGTCGGGACCCCCACCACATTGCAGAAGCTGAATTCAAGGCCTTTGCTCGCGCTCTGCGCATGGCGCTTGAAGCCGACCCGCGCACTGGTGGAGCTATTCCCTCCACCAAGGGGGCCCTGTGAACACAGCACTCGTAGTCACACCCTTCGGCGACCCCAAACAGCTTGCAGCCGCTTGCGTGTTGAGCGATATTCGCGGTTCTGTCGTGCCCGTCGGCGGCTTTTCGGCCATTGTTCTTGACGACGCCAGCCGCGAACACGCCACCGAAGTCACCCAGAAGCTGTCGAAGATGGCTGGCCGCTACGAAGTTCTTCTGCTCGTCCGTGAAGACGACGCCATCGCCTCCGGCCACTACCGCGGGGGCAAGCGCCAGTCAGAAGTACCGGCGGGTCTGGCCCTGCAGAACCTCCCCGAAGACGTCGAGCGTCTGCTTCTGGGGCAGGCAGATCCCGCTGACATCGAAGGCGCGCAGCACACGGCTGATATCAGCAAGATGCAGGCAAGCGCACTGACTATGACGGGCGCTCGTGCCGCAATTGCGCGCACCGCAATCGTCTGGATGATCGTCGCCGCAGTTGCATTCGTCGCACTGGTCATCGGCGCTGTTGTTGCTCTCAGCGGCCCTTGGTACATGTGGATCGCCACCGCGCTGGCAGCCGGTGTCTTCGGCGTGAGCCTGTTCCGCATCAACAGGCTGCTGGGGCGCAGAAAATGACCACCGTTGCGGTTCTCGACGCCGGATCGGGCAATGTGCGCTCCGCAGTTCGGGCGCTTGAAGCCGCCGGCGCGCAGGTTCATCTGACCGCACAGCCGCAGTACCTGCTGGCGGCAGACGGCCTCGTCGTCCCGGGCGTTGGCGCTTTTGCGTCGGTTATGGACGAACTGCGCGCAGTCGGAGCTCCGGCCATCATTGCCGACAGGCTCGAACGCGGAATGCCGGTATTGGGCATCTGCGTGGGCCTGCAGGTCATGTTCGAGCAGGGTACCGAACACGGAGTGACCGCAGAAGGCCTTGGCCTGTGGAACGGCTCCGTCACCAAGCTTTCAGCCCCCGTTGTTCCCCACATGGGGTGGACCACGGTGCAGCCGCCAGCAGGTTCGCTGCTGTTCAATGGAATCACCGACGAGCACTTCTACTTCGTCCACTCCTATGCGGCGCACACAGCACCCAGCACAGGGGAGGCGACGTATGCCGAACACGGTGAAAAGTTCATAGCCGCTGTTGAGGACGGGCCGCTCAGCGCGGTGCAGTTCCACCCAGAAAAGTCCGGTCGGGCAGGTCTGAAGCTCCTTGCCAATTGGATTGACAGCCTCGACGCTTCCCACATATAGGAGAACCAGTGACTGAAGCAGACCGCCTTGTGCTCTTTCCCGCAGTCGACATCGTCGACGGCAAAGCCGTTCGCCTACACCAAGGTGAAGCCGGAACCGAAACCGACTACGGTCAGCCGCTGGAAAACGCGCTGAAGTTCCAAGAAGCCGGAGCGGAATGGCTCCACCTCGTCGACCTTGACGCTGCTTTCGGCCGCGGTGACAACCGGGCCATCATCAAGGATCTCATCGCCTCTGTCGACCTCAAGGTCGAACTCTCCGGTGGTATTCGCGATACTGCGGCACTCGAAGCCGCCCTCGAAATCGGTGCAGCTCGCGTCAACATCGGTACGGCAGCTATCGAAAACCCCGAATGGACGGCCGACATCATCCGTCAACACGGTGACGCCGTTGCAGTCGGGCTTGACGTTCGCGGCGAAATGCTTGCCGGCCGGGGCTGGACGAAGGAAGGCCGCAGCCTGTGGGATGTCATCGACGAACTCCAGGCCGCCGGATGCTCGCGCTACGTTGTCACCGACATCAACACCGACGGTACTCTCAGCGGTCCCAACACGGAGCTTCTGCAGAAGATTGCAAGCACCACCGGCACGCCGGTCACCGCTTCCGGTGGGATCTCGTCGCTTGATGACCTCGCTGCTCTGCGCAAGCTCGTACCCACCGGTGTTGACTCCGCCATCATCGGCAAGGCTCTCTACGCCGGCCGATTCACCATGAGCGAAGCACTCGAGGTCGCTGGCCGCCCATGACAAACGGCACGCCCGACCAGCCCCAGCTGCCCGAACACCTCAAGGGCATGTTCGGCAGCGCTGCGAGCCCAGACGGTTCTGCGTCGCCCGACGGTCAGGTTGGCTCTGGGGGAGAGGGCAACCAGGCCGACTCTGCCAGGGCCGGAAATCAGACTGACTCCGCGGGAACCGCGTGGAAGGGCCGCGAGCTCAAACCCAACCCCTTCTCTGGCGATACCGGTGAAGCTGACCCGCGGGTGACGGCGGCGCTTGAAGCCGCCACGGCCAATCCTTTTGACCCTGCCGCCCACATCGGGGTAGTCGAGGCGCTGAAGAACTCGCGTGTTTATGCGCCGATTCTTCCCGAGGCTCTCAGCAAATCTGTGGGCGAACACGGGCTCATGGTCGACAACAGCTCGGACATGGCCATGGTGCGCCTGTCATCGGAAGACGGCCGCGAGGCCACGCCCTGCTTCACTGCGATTCCCCTTCTGACTCAGTGGGGGACTCAGGCAAGGCCTGTGCCGATCGAAGCTGAGCGGCTGGGCTTGGGTGCTGTTGATGAAGGCTCGCAGCTGGTCATCATCGACCCGGGCAGCGCACACGCCTTTCTGCTACGCAGGCCGGCCCTGTGGGCTTTTGTGCAGGGACACGATTGGACGCCGTCGTGGGCGGACAGGGAAGTCGCGCAGGCCATCGGCGACATCGCGGCGCAGTTTTCGTGGATCGCATCTGTAGGCGCAGGTCCCGGCAGCCAGAGGATTGTCACGGGCGGGCCCGAACTGGCAATTGTTCTCACCCTCGACGGCGAACCTGATTTCAGTGCTTTCCAAGCCCGCCTGGCCGAGCACCCCATCATCGTTGACCGGGTCGACTCCCTGACCATCACGGTCCGCTGATCATCACGCTGCGCTGGGTCCGCGGGCATTACCTGCGTCGTCATGTGAGGCCCACCCACGCTTTAGCAACAAAAACTCCCGTTAGCAGTGGTTGCTAAGCCGCAGATTCAGGCTAAGCGGTGTCTGTGTGCGGCTAAGGCGCAGATTCCGGCTAAGCGGTGTTTTCGCGCTGCAGGTTGCGGGCAGTCCTTTGACATGGCACACGAGGTGCCGCCCGGGCTGGCTTCGAGCGTTCACCTTGTTCTGCGGCTTCCGACAGAGCCCAGCACCTGCGCCCACGCTTTAGCAACAAATACTCCCGTTAGCAGTGGTTGCTAAGTGTACTGATCGGGGAGGTTAGTTAATCGTGTGATTGGTGGCTGGCCTCCGCATGCGGAATGGGGTCGGTGGTGATTATAGTCGTGGAGCCATTTGCCAAGTGCGTCGTTGCGTTCGTTTTCTGATT
>NZ_LQQC01000003.1 GCF_001584615.1 Brevibacterium ravenspurgense
AGTGTTGCTATGCGCTAGCGGCTCGACTTAGGCACCGCGAAACCACTGAGAGCCTCGAACCCCAGCTCGAGCACACCGCCAGAATTGCAGATCGCCTCGACCACGCGGTGGCAAGGTAACGTCCATCGTGTCGAGACCGACGGCCTCGTCCCAGAGGCCGTTGCCGCGAAGAACGTAGCGACTCTTGACTGGACAGACGAATGATAGAACTAGCTGTAGTTCCTTGGGACGTTGTGAACGCCTGAACTGAGGTGAAGACCTCCGGCAGGATGTGGATTACCACACTCGCATCCGCACACCGGAGGTCTTCATGCCCCACGCTAACGCACCCCTCACCCCTGAGGGACGCCGTCGTCTCGCCATCCTGATCGTTGAAGAGGACTGGCCGATCCGCCGCGCCGCTGAACGGTTCCAAGTCTCGCCTGCGACCGCCCGGAAATGGGCGGTCCGGTATCGGTCAGGGCAACCGCTGACCGACCGCTCCTCGCGCCCGCACACAAGTCCTGGCCGTCTCCCCAAGAAACGAGAACACCGGATCATCTCGCTCCGTTTCAACCGGCGCTGGGGCCCGCACCGGATCAGCTATCACCTCGGGATTCCACGTGCGACTGTGGGCCGAGTACTCGAACGCTACCGAATGCCACGCTTGGACCACATCGATTAGGCGACCGGCCTCCCGGTCCGTAAGACGAGGCCGGCCCGTTACGAGATGACCCGTCCGGGCGAACTCGTGCATGTGGATATCAAGAAGCTCGGACGGATCCCGGATGGTGGCGGGCATCGCATGCTCGGCAGAACACTCGGGAACCGGAACAACAAGAAGCAAGGCCGCGGCTACGCCTATCTGCATCATGCCGTCGATGGGTACTCACGCCTGGCGTATTCCGAGATCCTCGACGATGAACGCAAAGAGACCGCTGCCGGGTTCTGGAACAGGGCGCGCGCTTTCTTCACGGATGCAGGGGTCACCGTGACCGGGGTGATGACCGACAACGGCTCCTGTTACCGTTCCCACGCCTTCGCTGCCGCATTGGGCGAGGGGGTGAAGCACCGACGCACGCGTCCGTATCGTCCGCAGACCAACGGCAAGGTCGAACGGTTCAACCGCACCCTTGCGCAGGAATGGGCGTACGCCGAGACGTATGACAGTGATGAAGCCAGGGCCGCGACCTATACTGCCTGGCTCCATCACTACAATCATCACCGACCCCATACCGGGATCGGAGGGCTGACCCCGTCAGATCGCGTTCACAACCTCACGAGGAACTACAACTAGCTCGGTTCTTCGGACTTTCGGGCGGAGACACGGGAGGCTGATGGCCCCGGCCCCATGAATTGGCTCGCAAGAATACCTCGTTTGAGGTATGACCTCTTCGGCGAAGGTGACAACACTTAGCACTAGCGGCCGGCATTCCGTCGGTTGCTTCAGAGTCATATGCGACTGGAGGACGTTGTGAGTGAGAAACGAGCTTTGAAGCGAATCGCGGGATTTGGCATGATCGTGGCTCTCGCCACCGCAGGGTTGGCAGCCCCATCGGCCGCGTTCGCCCAAGAAGGAGAAACCGAACTGATCAAGCAGATCGAAGCGTCCGACACTCCATTCGCAGACTTGGAGCAGCTGACACCCGCTGAGCAGGAGCAGTTCCTGCAGGATCTGGAAGTGCTCAGTGAAGAACAGCAGGAGGAAGTGCTTCAAAGCGATGAGTGGACACCCAGCGTGTCGACGTTCGCATACTCCGACATCATCTGGTCCGGCCTTGAGAAGGCAGCGTGCGTGATCCACGTCGACCTGGTTTCCTGCAACCGGGCAGCCAAAGATGCCACAACCGCATCGAACTCGGCTGCGAGTCATTTCGCTTCAAACACGCTGCACAACGGCAAGGGCGACGCCTACCGGCACTGCTACTGGAACGCCCGTATGACGATTAGCATCGGCGAAAGCGGGGCAATGAAGATCGCCTCCAACCACGAGGCCATCCGAAACGGCCCGGCGAAAGAGAAGAAGATGGACCTCGCGAACAACAAGACAGGTCGGGCCATCGGCAAGGCGAAGAAGACCACTTCCAAGAGCCACACCGAGTGCAAGAGCCGCGCCAACAGCGGCAAACTCGTTACCCTGAAGTGATGATCTCCCCTAGTCTAAGACGGATCCCGAGCATCCTAGCGTTCAGTGCGTCGCTGACGGCGACGCTCGCGCTAACCGGTTGTTCGGGATCCGGCGACTTTGAGTCACGAGTTCTGCAGGTTAGCGAAGAAGGCAGCGCTTTTAGACTCCCTGACAAGGTCGACGGGAAGAACTGGGACGAGGTCCTGGTGCTATGCCCATACGACCAAGCTCCGCGCAATTTGGACCAAGCATTTGTGAACGCTGCCGCTGACATCGACACCAATGCCAGTGACGCATCGCAGTGGCTATTGTTCCGTACCGCCGACGATGTCACCACGCTCACCATCTCAAGGTCAGAACTGGAGTTCTGCTCTTTGTCGCACTCCGGTCCAAGCGTCTACGCTCAGGGAACGCTGTGGACCAGTGCGGATAAGGATGGCGTCGCCGTGATGACACCCGCGACGTAGCGCTAACGCTAGTCAGGGTCACTCGCATGGATGAGGTCTGCCAATCCCATCGCCCGATGCGACTGTCGGAAGAGGTGGCGGCGGATGAATTTCAGACTAGCCGTTCCTCCCGAATCGCTCTCACGGACTTGTTCTCGCTATTCATTCTCAGCTTCATGATTGTCGCTGCGATCGTCGCTGCGACGTTCAATACCGCCGGACGAGGATTTCGTGGAGCTGTTTAGATGGTCGGGCTGGGCCACGGAGCAATCTGGGCGGCTCTCATATTCGGGGCGCTCATCCTCTTGGTCATGGTAGCGACGTTGTTGCAACGTCGGACCATGGCGAGGGGCGCGACACAGCAAAGACGAGAGTCCTGGTCTCGAAACTGATAGTGCAGTCCCGGTTTTTCAACTACCACGTCGTTGCAAGCAACTATCGACCTCTCGGGGTCTTCTGTCTGAGCTGGTGCGATAGCCGGGGGTTCTCGATCGTTTGTAACGACGGAATCTGCATCGGATGCATAGTTTTGGCCTCGGATGGTCGTCATGCCTGAGCGCCGTTAACTCCCGTTCTTGTTGAGTTTACGATAGCGAGGTGCGGCTGTGTCCTGGCCGCACCCATAGTGCCGGAAGCACGGTTCGCTCGGTTGCCCCGGTGAAGCCGATTGCTCCCCTCTCGCCGAGATCCGCCTCGCCACCCCACGCAGGGTCCTCTCCTCCCGGTCCCGGCGACGGTCATACTGGCAGAGTACTCGAGGCGTGGATGAGTCGACGAGTGACCTCGCGCAGCTCGGCGATGCCGTACCGCTGCGGGCCCTTCTCCGAAGCAAAGGCGCCTATTGCCTGACGATCGTCCGAAGCGGTGAACGTCACGGCGTGCAGCACGCCATCGCGTCGATCCTTTGCTGGTCTCCCGATCTTCTCCACCCACTCGACCTGGTCCTGCCGCCCAGCCGTAGTGGA
>NZ_LQQC01000004.1 GCF_001584615.1 Brevibacterium ravenspurgense
GAAACGCCCGGTCCCCATTCCGAACCCGGAAGCTAAGCCTGACAGCGCTGATGGTACTGCACACATGTGTGGGAGAGTAAGACACTGCCGCAATCACCCATAACGAAGGCCCTGACAGGTCGCCCCCAAGGGTTGAGCATTGATTTGCTCCCCGGGGCACCTGCAGGGCCTTCACCCATTTGTGGCCCCTTCGACGCGTTCGCAGACGAAGTGGTTGGTGGCGATCTGACTTATAGACGTGTCACACAGAAGAACGAGGGTGGCAGCTCGACGAGCTGCCACCCTCTTCGTGTCTTCTATTGTGCCCTTAGCGCGTTTTGGGATTCGTCTTCTTGTTTACGAGTGGGGTTGAGGCTGTAATGGCCTCGTCATCGTGACCGATTCCTAGCCTGCGTCCACTGGTCTCTGGCATCAGACTTGTAGCGATGACTGCCCCGACTGCTATCACGGTCAGATAAATTGCTGGAGATATCGGGTTGTCGGTGGCATCAATCAGCCATGTTGCTGCGAATGGAGCTGTTCCACCGAAGATGGCGTAGCTGACGTTGTAGGTAATACCTGATGCGGTGTATCGCACCTTGGTGGGGAAGACTTCAGTCAGCAGCACAGCTGTGACAACGTTTGCCGTCACCGTGCCGAACATGATCATGATTTGGCCTGTCAGGGCGCCTGCAAAGCTGCCGTTGGACGCAACTAAGTACCCAGGTACTGCGGTTAGACCGAGCAGGATGGCAGAGAGGAACATTGTGCGGCGACGGCCAATCTTGTCGCACACCTTTCCCAGGAACGGGGCAATCACTGCTGCCAAGGTCAGGGCGAGCAGGTTTGAAAGCAGAACAGGAGTCGCTTCAAGTCCAACCACTTGACGCAGGAACGTGGTCATATATGTGGAGAAGATGTAGAACGACAAGGCTGTCAGTGAAATATATCCGGCGAGAATCATCATCTCGCGCCACTGCACCTTCAGAGTTTGGCGAATCGGTGCGTGTTCAGTTGCTTCCTGAGAATCCTTTATGTCTTGGAAGAGCGGGGACTCATTGAGATGACGGCGAATCCAGAAGGCAAGCAGCCCCAGCGGTGCCGCAATGAGGAACGGGATGCGCCAACCCCATTCATTCATTGCCTCTTGACCCAGCCCCGCGGATAATCCAAAGCTCAGAGCTGCTGCGGCAGCAAAGGCTGCGAAGGTAGCAGTCGGCATGGCTGATCCCCAACGAGCACGTTCGTTGGAGGGCGCATGCTCAATAACATAGGTGACAGCGCCAGCATATTCTCCACCTGCAGATAGTCCCTGCACACAGCGCGCAATCGTTAGGAGCACTGCCGCCCAGATACCGATTTGATCGTAGCCAGGAAGAATGCCGATGGCAGCAGTAGAACCGGACATGAGCAACACGGTGATTACCAGTACGCGTTTACGTCCAAGGCGGTCCCCCAGCATCCCGAACAACGCCCCACCAAGGGGTCGTAGTGCGAACGCAACGGCAAAAACAGCGAAGGTTTGCAGCAATCCGCTGACTGCTGAATCAGATTTGAAAAAAGTAGTGGCAATGGTACTTGCCATAAACCCGTAGACCGCGAAGTCGAACCACTCCACAACGGTGCCTGCGAAGCCAGCGAAGGTGACCTTACGCAGATTGGCCCGATCAATGGGGGCTTGGGTTTCCGGGTCGTTATTGGTGTATGGACGCTTTGAAACCGGAGGCGGCTGTGAAGGTGTAGTCATTAGTCTGCCTTTGACGAAGCGAGTGGGAAACGCCTCAGTGGAAGTTGCTGCAAGTGCGGAACCACGGTGGGTTTGGAGAGGCAAAGGGCGGCCTACCTGTTTGAGGGAATAAGAAAGATAGGCCGCCCTGAGCGGTAAGTGGAGTGTTTGTCAGCCTTTGGCGAATTCGGCTGCTGGTGCGTGTTGTTCGACGACTTGAGCTGCTGGGGTTGGGACGGTGTCTTCGAAGTTCGGCAAGTTGTTCAGGTAGTCAACAACGGTCGAGAGGTTTTCGACGTCTCCGAACTTGTTGTCGATATCGAATAGGTTCCAGGCAACGGTGCCGGCCACCCGGTCGCCGACTGCTTCGCGGACCACGACCGGGCGGAAGCCTTCAGCCATGGCATCTTCTACCGTGTTGCGTACACACGCTGAAGCGGTCACGCCGGTAACGATCAGGGTATCGATGCGGTTGGCAGTCAGGAACTGGTTCAGGTAGGTGCCAGGAAAGGCAGAGGCTCGCTTCTTGGTGATGACCAGCTCGCCGTCTTGTGGCGCGATGCGTGAATCGATATCAGCTGCACCGGTGGATGCGTCCAAGGTTTCCAGTGGGATCTTTTGGGACCACAATCCCATGTCCGAAGGCAAGGATGTGTCCAGCACTTCGTAGGTGGTGGTGATGAAGATGACCGGCACCCCTTTGGCCCGAGCTGCGGCGTTCAGATCCTGACAAGCCGGAATGATGGTATCCATGTTCCGACAGGTGAATGCGTGATCTGGGCGGGTCCAAGCGTTAGCCATATCGATATGGATCACCGCTGGGCGGGTGCCGAAACCAACCCGGCGTTTGAAACCACGACGCTTCATCTCTTCGGCACCCTGGTTGAAGGCCCGGTCCAGCATTTCCTCGAGCTGACGCTCGGTGTCCTTGTAGCTTGAGTCTGACTTGTAAATCTCATCCACCATGATGAGCTCCTCCAGTTAGATGTGACCTGCGCAACAGTCGGTTGCTGTATGAACATGCTAGTTGCGCCTGTAGCATCACACAAGGGTTTAGAAAGCTGTTGCAGTAACCGATTGCCTACTTGAAACGTAAATAGTGAGCTTGTTCCGGGCTCATGGAGAAGCCGACGTAGGCTTCAGGAAAGAAAATACTTTGAGAAAGGGTGCGCATGGCAGCAAGCTCAACCCCCACCTCGCGTCAAGGCGCTCCGGCAGCTCTGCTTAATGGGTTGGCAATTCTGGAGAGTTTCTCTTCGGTGGCTCCGTCGCTGACTGTCACGCAGATCGCTGCGAATGTCGGATTGCACAAGTCAACGGTTTCGCGAGTATTGCAGGGCATGGCGGAAGCCGGCTACGTTCTTCGCGATCCAGGCACTGGTAAGTATCAACTTGGTTTGCGTGTTCTTCGCCTGGCTGCGCCCTTGTTGGCTGATCTGGATGCTCGTGTCGCCGCCCGACCGTATCTGGAGCACTTGTCAACCGAGACTCAAGAGACCGCCGCACTTACCTTGTGGAACGGGAAGAATGCGGTTGTTGTAGACCAGGTGGCTAGTCCCCACCAGGTTAAACACACCGCGAGCGTTGGTACGCAATATGACCGGTGGCAATCCTCCTCAGTGCGCGTGGTGCTTGCTCATTTGCCGAAGGAAGAGGTTATGCGCTTGCTTGAAAGCGGGGAGGTTCGGTTTTCAGATGGCAATCCGGACCGAGAGCAGGTTTCAGAGAAACTGCAGGCCATTATGGAGAAGGGCTACGCAATCAACTATGGTCAGACCACGCCAGAAGAATTTGGGATTGCTGCGCCAATTTATGATTTGCAGGGAAGTATTCTCGGTGGATTGGTGGTCTCCGCTCCGTTGTCCCGGGTTGAGCACCAAGGCAAGTCCGAGTTCATGATCCAAAAACTCAAGGAGGCGGCCGCAGCTGTGACGATGCGGCTTGGTAAACCTTCGGGGGTGGCCCTCACCTCAGCCTCTTGAGGATTGTATTCGCACTCAGTTCCGCTCAGTAAACGTCCCATAGGACCGATGAAAACGCTGCAGGGGAGTGCCTTCAGTGTTTCTCTCACCCTGATCGACAACCGGGCCGGACACCAGTGTGTGGGTCGTTATCTCCGTCCGCTGCGCAATGTCCACGGTGAAGTAGGCAAGGCAGTTGGCAATGACCACCCCGCCCAATTCGGTCGTCTCCGTGGGGATCTGTGACAACAGCCCGTAGATAGGCTGTCCCGGCGTTCCAAGCCACTCTGCAGTGTCCTGCTGGTCTGCAGACAGAACACTCAACGTATACCTGCTCGCGTTATCCAGCGCCTCCATCATCCGTGAACCCGAATAGACAGAAACCGCCATCGTCGGCGGATCCCACGACACACTCATATAGGAATCAACAGTGATCGCCGCGGTGTGCGAACCCTTCGCACAGGTGAGAACAGCAAGGCCCGTCGACATATATCCGGTCATACGGCGGTACTCATCAATGCCGACAAGATCACGTTGGGGTGTATCCATAGCCTTCAGTCTAGGCGGCTAGAATGCTGGCATGTCTGAAACGTTCTCGGCTCCCGGTGGCAGTGCCACCATCGAACGTCAGCAACAGGAGCAGCTGACCGAACCCGGCGACCACGAACGCTTTTCGCACTACGCCCCCAAAGCCAAGATCATGGAGGCAATGGTCACCGGAACACCCATCGTCGCCCTGTGCGGCAAGGTGTGGGTTCCCTCCCGTGACCCCCAGAAATTCCCCGTGTGCCCGGCCTGCCGAGAAATCTACGAATCCATGCCCGAAGGCCCCCAGGAGCCCGACGACCAGTGAACGCACCCGGAAGAGTTCCGGGCACCTCGGCAGCAGAACATCTGCCTCCGGCTTATCCCGAACGCGCAGCGTGGGGTACAGCCGGCAAGCTTCGTGCCTGGCAGGCTGAAGCCCTCGAACAGTACTTCACCACCGAACCGCGAGATTTCCTCGCCGTCGCAACACCAGGGGCAGGTAAAACCACCTTTGCACTGCGCCTGGCAGCCGAACTGCTGGCTCAGCGCAAAGTCGACCGCGTCACCGTCGTAGCCCCCACAGAGCACCTCAAAGTGCAGTGGGCCGATGCAGCCGGCCGTGTCGGCATCAAGCTCGATCCGCGCTTTAAGAACAGCGACGGTTCAACCGCCCCCGGCTTTCACGGTGTCGCAGTCACCTACGCGCAGGTGGCGGCAAAGCCCGTCCTGCACCACAACAGGACGGCCCGCGCACGCACCCTCGTGATCCTCGACGAGGTACACCACGCCGGCGACGCACTGTCCTGGGGTGACGCCATTCGCGAGGCCTTCAGTCCCGCCCGCAGGCGCCTGTCGCTGACCGGTACGCCCTTCCGCTCAGACACCGCTGCAATTCCGTTCGTCGTCTACGAACCCGATGACGAAGGCATCCGCACCTCGCAGGCCGACTACTCCTACGGCTATTCGCGGGCCCTGGAAGACGGCGTGGTCCGCCCGGTCATCTTCATGACCTATTCGGGCAACATGCGCTGGAAGACCAAAACCGGCGATGTCATGGAAACCCTCCTGGGAGCTGATGCGACAAAGGACGTTCACGCTCAAGCGTGGCGAACCGCGCTGGACCCCAAGGGCGAATGGATCCCCGCCGTCCTCAAAGCAGCCGACCTGCGACTGAGCGAAGTGCGGCGCACGGTCCCTGACGCCGGTGGTCTTGTCATCGCAACCGACCAGAGCACCGCCCGCGCCTACGCAAAACAGCTCAAGCAGATCACCGGCGAAGACGTCACCGTCGTCCTGTCCGACGAAGCCGGTGCCAGCGACCGTATCGATGAATTCCAAGAGTCCGACCGCCGGTGGATGGTTGCGGTGCGCATGGTGTCAGAAGGCGTCGACGTGCCGCGCCTGGCTGTGGGCGTCTACGCGACATCCTCGGCAACCCCGCTGTTCTTCGCACAGGCCATCGGCCGTTTTGTGCGCGCACGCAAACGCGGCGAAACAGCCTCCATCTTCCTGCCATCCGTGCCGATCCTGCTGGCACTGGCAAACTCACTGGAAGTCGAACGCGACCACGCGCTCGACATCAGACGCGAAGACGTCGAAGACGATGAGCACCTGCTCGACGACGAAGCGATGGAGCAGGCCAACAGGAACGAAAATGCGTCATCGTCGCTGGACGAAGGAGCCTACGAGGCTCTGGAATCACAGGCGTCATTCGACAAGGTGCTGTTCGACGGCGGCGAATTCGGTGCCGGAGGTGCCGTCGGCTCAGAGGACGAACTCGACTTCATCGGCCTGCCCGGTCTGCTCGAACCCGACCAGGTGGCCGAACTCCTGCGCGCCCGGCAGGCCGAACAGGTCAAACGGCGCGGCAGCAGCGGCCAGGCCGCCCCACCACAGCCGCAGGCGGAAGCAGCAGAGCTGCAGCACCGCGCACTGAAAGAAGACCGCAGCAAACTGCAGTCCATGGTCGGAGCGTGGGCCCGCCGCACAGGCAAACCGCACGGCTCCATTCACCTGGAACTGCGGCGTGCCTGTGGGGGACCGGCCGTTGCGCAGGCCAGCCGCGAACAGATCCTCGACCGCATCAACACCCTGCAGCGCTGGTTCGTCGGCAGAAAATAGTCGCCGCTGATTACCCGGGTCGCCGCTTAGGCGTCGTAGAAGATCGTGGGGATCGTCGGGTCGCCGTCCTGGAGGCGGCGAGCCGAACGCGGCAGCTCCGCCATCGCGGCCCGGTGCATTTCCTGAGCGCGGACAACCGCCTGGGGGCCTGTGAAGCTGTCGTCGATTTCCCCATCGACAACAAAGTCCACCTGCAGATCCCGCCCTTTGCCGACGCCGTCGGGCAGGTGGGGCACACCGATTGCCTCCTGCGTGGCGGTGCCCCCTGAGAGCACCCGTCTGGCGGTCTTGAGACCACCGTGCGAGCCCTTGCCGGCAGCCTTCTTCGCCACCGAGTGCCACGTGCCCTCGTCATCCTGCCGGGCCGTGAGCTTATAGACGAGGTTCGCGGACGGCGCACCAGATCCGGTCACCAGACGTGTGCCAACACCGTAGGAATCCACCGGGGCAGAAGCCAAGGACGCAATCGCGTACTCGTCGAGGTCGCTCGTCACCGTGATCGTCGTGTTGTGCGCTCCCAGCGCATCGAGTTTTTCGCGCACCTCGGTCGCCTGAATGCCCAAGTCGCCCGAATCCAAGCGCACACCGCCAAGATTCGGCCCGGCAATGCGGACTGCCGTTTCGAGTGCCGCGTCAACGTCATAGGTGTCCAACAGGACAGTCGTGTCAGCGCCGAGCGAATTGATCTGCGCACGGAAGGCATCTTCTTCCGTTGGGTGCAGAAGAGTGAAGGAATGTGCCGAGGTGCCAATCGTGCGCAGACCATACCGACGCCCCGCTTCGAGGTTCGACGTAGAAGAAAAACCGGCGACAACAGCCGCGCGGGCCGCGGCAACAGCGCTGCTTTCATTTGTGCGCCGCGAACCCATCTCCGCCAGCGGGCGGCCCAGAGCCACACCGCTCATGCGCGAAGCCGCGGCGGCGACAGCACTGTCGTAGTTGTACACCGACAGAGCGAGAGTCTCCAGAATGACGGCTTCGGCAAACGAGGCTTCGACAATGAGCAGAGGCGAACCGGGGAAATAGACATCGCCCTCCCGATAGCCGCGGATCGTTCCCGAGAACCGGTAATCCGCCAGCCAATCCAGAGCGTCCTCGGACACAACACCCGTGTCACGCAGGAAGCCGAGCTCAGCATCACCGAACCGGAAACGGCTCAACCCCTCCAGAAAGCGGCCGGTGCCGGCAACCACGCCGTAGCGGCGGCCCGCGGGAAGTCTGCGCCCGAACATCTCAAACAAACACGGAGTGTCCGCAGTGCCGGCATCCAAAGCCGCCTGCAGCATCGTCAGTTCGTAATGGTCGGTAAGAAGAGCGGTCGAAGGTCCGTCAGGCGTTGTGAGTTCACGCATACTCGCGAGCATATCGGACCACACAGCGGGTCTTTTGGCACTCCGTGCAATACAGTTGAGAGCTGTGAGCACCACCGCCATGCCCGTCGCAGAATCGGACGTCCTCGCCGACGTCCAGACCGATCCTGCTCTGCCGTGGGTGACGATCGTGTTCAACGACCCGGTCAACCTCATGTCCTACGTGACATACGTGTTCCGGTCCTACTTCGGTTACTCCCGCGAAAAAGCCGCCGAACTCATGCGGCAGGTCCACTGCGAAGGCAAAGCCATCGTGTCCCAGGGATCCCGCGAAGAAATGGAAAAAGACACGGCCGCCATGCACGGCTTCGGCCTGTGGGCCTCCTGCCGCCAGATGGACTCCGGGGGAGCGGCATGAAGATCTCGCCTGGAAACTCCGAATTCGCCCAACTGGAATTCGACGACACAGAAAAGGCGATCATCGCCCGTGTTGTCAGCGACACCATCACCCTGCTCGACAGCCGGTCCGACAGCGAAAGCGACGACCCGCTGGCAAAGATGGTCGGCATAGAGGACCGCGAACGCCCCACCGACCCAGCGCTTCTGCGGCTGCTGCCGGACGCCGACCCGGAAAACCCAGAAGCCTCCGCCGAATTCCGCCGCTACACCGAAAACGACATCCGCGAAGGCAAAATCGCGAACCTGCAGACCATCCTCTTCACCCTGGGCCGCACCAGCCCCGCCGACATCGGCCGCGACGAAGCGCACGCCTGGATGATTGGGCTCACCGACGTCCGCCTGGTCATCACCAGTCGGCTGGGCATCGTCACCGAAGACGACATGCAGCAGCTCTACGACAACGACGACAACCTGGACGACAACGAAGCCGCCCTGCTGTCCATCTACGACTTCCTGTCCTGGATGCAGGAGCGCTTCACAGAACTGTTCATGAATCAGCTGGACGGAGACGGCCGATGATGAAACTCACTGCGATCGGCACGTCAGGCTCCTACCCGGGACCCCACGCCGCCGCCAGCTGCTATCTGCTGCGGATCGAAGCCGAGCGGACGTGGAACATCGTGCTCGACCTGGGTTCGGGCGCACTGGGGCCGCTGCAGCGCTGGATCAACCACACCGACATCGACGCGGTGGTGCTCAGCCACCTGCACCCCGACCACTGCCTCGACGTCACCGGACTCTACGTCATGCACCGCTACGACCCGCGGTTCCTCGACGCCGGAGGCCCACCCAACCGCCTGGCGGTGTACGGTCCGGCCGGCACCCGCGAAAGGCTCACGGCAGCCCACCACACGGACCCCGGAGCAAGCCCCGTCCCAGCCGATTCCACCTCGGACGGTTTGGAGCAGGCATTCGAGTTCACCGACATGCGCGACGGCCAGCCGTTCACGGTCGGCCCCGTGACCATCACCCCGCACCTGGTGCACCACCCGGTCGAGGCCTACGCCGTGCGGATCGAATACAACGGTGCGGTGCTTGCCTACTCCGGTGACTCCGACGCCTGCGAGAACCTGACCACAGCCGCGCGTGAGGCCGACCTCTTCCTGTGCGAAGCCGCATTCGAAGACGGCCGCGACACAGTGCGCGGCATTCACCTCAACGGTGAACGAGCCGGCCGCACAGCACAGGAAGCCGGTGCGAAGCGGCTGGTCCTGACCCACATCGCCCCCTGGACCAATTCCGATACCGTCACCGCCGCGGCAGCACGCCGCTACAGCGGCACAATCGACCTTGCGGTACCCGACCGCACATGGGAAATCCGCGCGCAGCAGCCGTAAAAACCGGCAGATGCCAGCGCCGAACAACAACATTGAGGAGCAGTCATGACCCGCTTTGACGGCCGCACGGCCGATCAGCTTCGACCCGTTTCCTTCCAGCGCGGCTGGCTCGACCACGCCGAAGGCTCCGTGCTCGTGGAGTTCGGCAACACCCGCGTGCTGTGCGCCGCATCCCTGACCGAAGGCGTGCCCCGCTGGCTCAAAGGCGAGGGCACCGGCTGGGTCACCGGCGAATACGCCATGCTGCCGCGCGCAACCCACACCCGCTCAAGCCGCGAATCCGTCCGCGGCAAAGTCGGCGGCCGCACCCACGAAATCTCCCGCCTCATCGGCCGCAGCCTCCGGGCCGTTGTCGACACAGCACAGCTGGGCGAAAACACCATCCAGCTGGACTGCGACGTCCTCCAGGCCGACGGCGGCACTCGCACGGCAGCGATCACCGGGGCGTACCTCGCGCTGCACGACGCAATCGAAAAGGGCCGCGAACTCGGCTGGATCACCAAGAACGCCCAGGTGCTGAAAGACTCACTGGCGGCCGTCTCCGTCGGCATCGTCGACGGCACCCCGGTGCTCGACCTTCCCTACGAAGAGGACTCGAAGGCCGAAACCGACATGAACGTCGTCATGACCGGCTCCGGCAAGTTCATCGAAATCCAGGGAACCGCAGAAGGCGAGCCGTTCGATCGCACCGAACTGGGCACACTGCTCGACCTGGCTTCGACCGGCTGTGCCGAGCTGACCCGCCTGCAGAAAGAAGCCCTCGAAGCATGAGCGGCGGCGAAGGCAAACGCGCGGTCCTTGCCACCGGGAACGAAGGCAAGCGCGCTGAACTCGAAGCGATCCTGTCGCGCACCCTGCCGGGCATGACGGTTGTGACGTCATCGGCTCTGGGACTGGCCAACCCCGTGGAGGACGGCACGACGTTCGAAGAGAACGCCCTCATCAAAGCCCGCGCGGCCGCTGCTGAATCCGGCATGCCCGCCTTTGCGGACGATTCCGGCCTGACCGTCAGCATTCTGGGTGGATCACCGGGCATCTTCTCGGCCCGCTGGAGCGGTGCCCACGGCGATGACCTCGCCAACAACCGGCTGCTGCTGGCTCAGCTGGCCGACGTCAAGGACGCCGACCGAGGAGCCGCTTTTGTGTGTGCGGCAGCTTTTGTCGACACCGACGGAACCGAGATCGTCTGCCGAGGTGCCCTGCCGGGAACACTGGCCCGCGCACCTCGCGGTTCGGGCGGGTTCGGCTACGACCCCATCTTCATCCCGGAAGGTCAGGAACGGTCCCTGGCGGAGTACAGCCGGGAAGAGAAGAACGCGGTGTCTCACCGTGGTCGAGCATTCACTGAACTCGTCGAGAAGGTCCGCGCGCACATCGCAGGCTGACGCCGCAAACACAAGCGCGGCCGGTGCATGAGCACCGGCCGCGCGGGTTGTTACTGCCGCTCTGCGGGTCAGAGCGGGCGGGGGTTACCACCCGTAGATCTTAGTGATCTTGATGGAGTCGCCGTCGATTTCGAACTCGCCGGCAGCGATCACGGGTGCTGGGCTTGCCAGCTTCCATGCGTTCTTGCCGCGGCTCTTGGAGTCGGCCGTGAAGGTGGCTTCGCCCTTCTTGGTGGTGGTGAAGGTGCCCTTGCCGCTGCCTCCGTCAAGCTTTGCTGACACCTTCGGGTTCGTCACCTTCCACGACACAGTGTCCAGCTTGACGTCCTTTTCGGGCTTGATGCTGGTGTTCTGTGCTTTCTTCGGCAGCTTGATCGGGCCGCAGCCGTCCTTTTCGAACTCCTTGGCCTTCTTGCAGTCGTTGATGCGCTTATCGATTGCCTTCTGCACTTCTGTGCCGAGCGCCTTCGTGGGCTTGGGGTCGACCTTGAGCTCTGCGCCGCCGTCATCCCCGCCGAAGCCGACCGTGGCCTTTGCCGAAGTCGCTTCGATGAACTTCGAACCTTCCGTCGAGATTTCGTAGGTGCCGGGCAGCACCGCGTACTCGGTGTCGGGGTTCGACGCCGTGAAGTCCTCGCCGTTGATCTTGACGTTCGCTCCGGCCGGAGCGGTGATCTTCACGGTGCCAAGGTCGGGGGCGTTGAGCTTCCACTTGTCGAAGAAGAGCCCCTGCTTTCCGTCCTTGTGGCCGGTGAGCTTGATGTGCTTATTTTCTCCGCCCTGCTTGTAGCCGACGGTGATGTTGGCCTCGTCGCCGTTGCGCTCCGAAGCAGTCACCTGGGCGTCCGACAGAGTGTCAGCGGCGGCCTTTGCGTACTTAGGGTCGTCGATGAGGTCCGTGTAGGCCTCTTCGGGAACATCGAACGACGCGAAGGACCGCGCCTTTTCGAAGTCTCCTTCGTTGAGGGCTTCGACGAACTTTTCGGCGGTGGCATCCGGGCCGTACACGGTGCGGTTGATGACGAAGTGTGCGATGGCGCCGACAATCACCAGGATCAGCACGACGGACGCTGCGATCACAGGGACAAGCCACGCTGCCGTGTTGGACTTCTTCTTGGGGCGTTCGCGAACCGGGGAGGCCGCAACCGTGGTCCCGCCGGCACCCGCTGGGGTGCCCGCACCCGGTCCTGAAGCCGGGCCAGCGCCGGGGCCTGGGGGAGGTGCCGTGTTGCCAGCGCCCGCTGCTCCAGCGGCCGCGCCTGCACCGGCGGCAGCACCTGCACCAGCTGCTCCTGCCGCGGCACCCGCGCCGGGTCCGCTGGCCGGGCGCTGCTGGACGGGAGGCATGACCGCGGTGTTGTCACCGGCGGGGCCAGAGGGGGACGAGGTGGAGTGAGGGTCGTTCTGTCCCTGCGGCTGTCCGGGCTTCTGCCCGGGCTGCTGGCCAGGAGCCTGTGCCGGTCCCTGCGGGGCGGCGGGCGGAAGGACGGTGGTCTTTGCGTCTTCGCTGCCGCGGGGAGTTCCCATGGGCGGCTTTGAAGTGCCGGCTTCCGCAGGCTTCTGCGGGCCAGCCTGCTCTGGTTTCTTCTGCGCAGCTTCAGGTGCCGGCTTCTGCTCTGGTTTCTGCGCGGGCGAGCCACCGGGGAACGGTTTGAACGCCTGGGTGGGCTGGTCCTCACTCGGCACAGGGCCATCCGCGCGCTTCGGCGTGGGCGCGCTGCCGCCCGGCGCCTGCGCGGGAGTCTGCGGTCCAGAGCCGCTCTTAGAGCTGCTTGGAGGTGTCGGCTTTTCAGATGGCCGTCCGCTGCCGGTATTCGGCTCGGGAGACGACGAGCTGTTGCTGCCTTCTTCGGGCGTTGGCTTGCTCATTGCTTCCTTCTTCGCATTGACTGTGTGAGGCCTGCGCCTCAATCTATCAGCTGGGCCCAGTCTGCACGTTCTTTCCGCGTGGAAGCTGGGAACCGCGGCAAAGCTGGTGCAACATAGGACCAATGGACCCCTCGGCACACAGACTTCGCATCCCCCTCCTCGCAATTCGCTCGGCACTCCCGGCTGTCATCGTGGTGGGTGCCGTTGCGTTCCTGTCGGGTGCTGCCGCGTGGACGATAGCCGCCGCACATCTCATGCCCACTTCGGTCATCATCGTGTGGGCCATGCGCGGGCTCGCGGCAGCCGCAGGCCTTGCTGTGCCGCTGGGTTCGGCAGTGCTTTCGCTGCCGCCGACGCTAGCCAACCTCGCTCTGTTCTTTGCGATCTACTGGAGCGGTGCGCGTCTGCGCCGGATGCTGGAAGCCGAAGACGCTGAAGACGGCACAGAGGGCCGTGATCGTCTGCGCGCGCAGATCATCGGTGCTGCATCCGTTTTCGGAATCTTTGCGGTGCTGGTCATCATCGCCGCGATTATCGGGGGCGCCGCCGCGGACCTGAGGGGCATCCTCCGGGTCGTCGTGCTCGTGAGTGTTCCGGTTCTCGTGTCCCTGCGGCCGGCCGGTGAACTCATCAACCAGGCAGTCCGTGACTACATGGGCTCAGCTGCGCTGGAAGCCCTGCGCATGTCCCGCGGGCAGACCCTGCGGGTTTTCGCGGCACTGGCCATCAGCTCGAACGTTGTTCTTGCCGTCCTGATTACCATCCGCTTCAGCGAAGTGACAGCAGTTCTGGACGCCTACTCATCGCCGGCTGCTGCCGCCGTGGGACTGGGCGTGATCCAGCTGGCCTACGCACCGACCATCTGGGCGGCCGGGATTGCCTGGGTGTCCGGTGCCGGAGTCACTCTGGCCCGGGGTGTCGAACTGTCGGCATACCGAGGTGCCGAGGGCATTGTGCCCCCGTTCCCCATCGCGTACGTGTTCCCGCCTGATCCAAGCCCGTGGGCTGGTCTGCTCGTACTCATTCCGGTTGCCGCGGTAGCCGCCGCGGTCATCGGGCGCAGCGCGTGGCAGTCAGCCGCTCAGCTGTGGCCGGCCGTGTTCTCTTCCGTGCAGATCCTCATCGGATTTGCCGTTCTGTGCCTGTTCTTCTCCGGCGGCATCGGCGGGGGAGGGCTGAGTGAAGTCGGCGTGGACGTTGTGCCGATGATGTTCCTCGCCGGCCTGGGCACGTGCGCCGTTGTCTTTGCCGGTACGGGAATGGTGTGGCTGCGCGACCGCTACTCCGAAGCTGAGTGAAGTGCGCGTAGGAAATCAGTTCTGCGGAGCCAGGCCGGGCATGTCGATGCCCGTGAGCTTCTTGAATTTGTCGTTCAGCGCCGTGTTGTACTCCGAGGTGCACGAAGCTGAAGCCTGTTCGGTCAGTGCTGAGCTGACGCACTCCTGGTAATCCGCCTGCTCCGGGTAGGTGAGCAGGGTGCCGACAGTGCCCAGGCCCACGTAGCCGGACACGATGATGCTGATGACGCCCATGATGAACCACGACGCGGGGCGGTTCTCCCGGCTCGATGCGGCAAAGAAGCGGATGGCCACAACGACGGCGGCAACAGCGAGAACGCCGGCCGCCACCTTGATGGGAACACCGAGCATGGACACCAGGAGACCGCCGATGACGAGCATGCTGAGCGTCGTTCCAAGCTGGGCGGCGCGGCTGGGCTGCTCGGAATCCTTCTTCGGCTTCTGGGTATCTGCGTCGGGTTGAGTCACGCTGTCTATCTTGGCATACCTCGTGACAGATGTGGCTGCTGGCCGCTTGGCGGTCCGCCCCGCTCAGATTTGCTCTACCTGGTGGACAGTGTCTTGCGCGGGTCTGTCACTCATGGGCGATTCAACTGTGCTGTGGGTTGTTTATAGTCCGAAGGCTCCACCGCTGACGAGGATGACGATGCCCAGCCCGATGAGCACTGCTGGGAAGAGAATGTCTTCCCACCGTTCCAGGGCTTCGGCAATAGGTTTTCTTGAGCTGATCCATTTGGCCAGGAACACCAGGACGGCCACCAGTGCTAAGAACACGATGCAGTAGGCCAGCACTGCACCCCAGCTGACGCTGACGAACACTGGCACATAGACGCCGAGATTGTCGCCGCCGTTGGCGAAGGTCACGGCCGCCACGGCCCAGATCGAGACGCGTTTGCCTTCCAGTTGTGCTTCGTCATCATCGTCTTCGCCGCGATTTCGCCAGGCCTGCCATGCCGCCCAGAGACCCAACCCCAGGGGAATCAGGCCAAAGTACGGCAGGATGGCTTCCGGCAGCAGTATTTGGGCGCCAAAGGCTGCTGCTGCTGCAGCGCCTAAAATACCCAGGAATCCTAGATATTGTCCCACCAGGATGCGGCGGGTGGTTCCTGGTTGTCCTTGGCCTCGGGCAAAAAACAGAGACAGGATGACGACGTCATCAATGTTGGTGGCGATAAACAGGCCAATCGCCTGCACGATGGAAGAAATCACGCGCTGAGCTCCTCATCATGAGCACAACCGGCAACAGTGCAGACCGGATCAATGCAAGGGGCAGCTACGTCAACGGCCAGGGTCGTGTCCACCAAGGCAGTCAGTGCCTGCGCCAAGTGTGGGTCCGCGATCTCGTAGCGGGTTTGGCGTCCCTGATGCTTGCCGACCACAATGCCACAATCGCGCAGACAGGCCAGGTGGTTGGACACATTAGACCGTGTCAGGTCCAGAGCGTGGGCAAGGGCCGCCGGATATTCAGGCCCCTCCAACAGCGTTAATAAAATTCGGGATCGCGTGGGATCGGCCATGGCTCGACCCAGCCGGTTCATGACATCTAAACGAGCAGAATTGGTCAGCATGTAGTGAACTATACAGCAAGCACTGAATAGTGTGTCTGGATTTGACAGGAACGAGAAGAGGTCTATTCGGCTGTTGACTTTGCTCGGCGGTTTTTCCAGCTTCATGTGGCGGCCTGCCTTCACCTCTTCTGTTGCTGCCCAAATGCACCACATAGAGTGCCGGAGCTGACCAAGGCGTATAGGGGTTGATGCAAACGCTGGCATATAATTCCGCATGTGCGACTACTGCTCCTAGCCTCCGGCACCGGTTCTCTTGTCCAAGCTGTCATTGAAGGGCTTGCTGACACGGGCATCGAAATCGTCGCCGTCGGCTCAGACCTGGCAGATGCGCCGGTCCTGCAGAAGGCGCGCGCGGCAGACATTGAGGTCTTCAGCGCACACCCGCGTGACTACGCCGACCGTGCGGCATGGGACCAGGCTTTTACTGAGACTGTTGCCGGCTACAGCCCCGACTGGGTTGTTTCGGCCGGCTTCATGCGGATCCTCGGAACAGCTTTCGTGTCCCGCTTCGGCGGAAGGATCATCAACACCCACCCCGCTCTTCTGCCTTCTTTCCCCGGTGCTCACGGGGTGCGCGACGCGCTCGCCTACGGGGCGAAAGTCACAGGGACCACCATCCACCTGGTTGACGAGGGCGTGGACACCGGCCCGATCATCGCGCAGTTCCCGATCGCAATCGAACCGGATGAAGACGAAGCGGCCCTGCATGAAAGAATCAAGATAATTGAGCGCCGCGAACTTGTGCGCTTCCTGCGCTTTCTTGAGCACAGCACAATCGAGGTGAGTGGGCGGCACGTGTCCGGGTACACGCCGTCGGCTTCCTGAAACAACCTGACCGAGGAGCAGAGTGAACGACCAGCGTCCCATCCGACGGGCACTTATCAGCGTCTATGACAAGACCGGACTCGAAGAGTTGGCCGCCGGACTGGCAGCCCAGGGCGTCGACATCGTGTCAACCGGTTCGACCGCGGCGCGCATTGAAGCCGCAGGAGCGTCCGTAACCCCGGTCGAACAGCTGACCGGATTCCCCGAATGCCTCGAGGGGCGCGTCAAAACGCTCCACCCGAAGGTCCACGCAGGCATCCTCGCCGACTCCCGCAAGGCCGACCACATGGACCAGCTGGAACAGCTGGGTGTCGAACAGTTTGACCTCGTGGTGGTCAACCTCTACCCGTTCGTCGAAACTGTGGCCTCCGGTGCCGGCTACGACGACGTTGTCGAACAGATCGACATCGGCGGACCCTCCATGGTGCGCGCAGCCGCAAAGAACCACCCCACGGTCGCCGTTGTCACCGATCCGGCCCGCTACGGCGAAGTCATCGAAGCCGCAGCTTCCGGTGGCTTTGACCTTGCTGCCCGCCGTGAACTTGCCAAGGCCGCTTTCGAACACACCGCCGCATACGATGTCGCGGTTGCCGTCTGGTTTGGTCAGCAGCTGGGCAGCGAAGACGTCGAACCGGACTTCTTCGGCATGACCGCTGAAAAGAAGAACGACCTGCGCTACGGCGAAAACCCGCACCAGAAGGCAGCTGTCTACGCATCTCCCGGCACCGGCGGCATCGCGAATGCCGTCCAGCACGGCGGCAAGGAAATGTCGTACAACAACTACGTCGACACCGACGCCGCTCTGCGCGCTGCTTACGACCACGAAGGCCCGGCCGTGGCCATCATCAAACACGCCAACCCGTGCGGCATCGCAACGGCTGACACCATTGCCGAAGCACACCGCCTGGCCCACGCCACGGACTCGCTGTCCGCATACGGCGGCGTCATCGCGTGCAACCGTCCGGTCGACCTGGCCACGGCCGAATCGATCAAGCCGATCTTCACCGAAGTCATCATCGCGCCGGGCTACGACGCCGACGCTCTTGAGCTGCTGCAGACCAAGAAGAACCTGCGGATCCTGGAAATCGAAGGCTACGACGTGCCGCTGATGGAATACCGTCAGGTCAGCGGAGGCCTGCTGGTGCAGGACCGCGACGCGCTGCAGGCAACGGGTGACCGCGCTGACCAGTGGACGCTGGCAGCTGGTGAGCCCGTTGACGACAAGACACTGGCCGACCTCGAATTCGCGTGGCGCGCATGCCGGGCCGTGAAGTCCAACGCAATCCTGCTGGCATCCGACGGTGCCGCCGTCGGCGTGGGCATGGGCCAGGTCAACCGCGTGGACTCGGCGAAGCTCGCCGTTGAGCGCGCAGGCGCTGAACGTGCCCAGGGCTCGGTTGCAGCATCCGATGCGTTCTTCCCGTTCGCCGACGGCCTCCAGGTGCTCATCGACGGCGGTGTCAAGGCTGTCGTTCAGCCCGGCGGTTCGATTCGCGACGAAGAGGTCATCGCCGCTGCAGAGGCCGCGGGCATTTCGATGTACTTCACCGGCACCCGCCACTTCTTCCACTGATCGGCTGTCGCCAGAGCACACATGGCTAAGGCCGGCAAAACCCGAACCTCCCGTGCGAGCCGCGCTCGCACGGGAGGTCGCGGGCCCATTTCCAAAAGGTGGATCTACTGGAAGCGCCGCTATTCCAACCCGGTGCGGCGCGACTGGGTTCTCCTGTACACGCTCATCGGGATTGCGCTGTCGTGTGCCGGTGCACTCGTGAACGTTCGCGTGGGCGGCATCATGCTCGCCGCGACAATCGCCGCCGTGGGGCTCCTGCGCATTGTGCCGAGCTCATGGCAGAAAACCTGGGTCAACCGAAGTGCCGCCACTGATGCTGTGACGACGCTGCTTGCCGCGGCCATCCTGGTTTTTCTCACTCTGACCCTGCCGTCAACCTGACGGCACCGGCTACAGCTTTTCGACCGGCGCGTAGCGCATGAGCAGGCGCTTGGTGCCCTCTGAACCGAAGTCGACCGTCGCGACTGCCTTGTCTCCGCTTCCGGACACTTCGAGAACCGTTCCCACCCCGAAGGAGTCGTGGGAAACCTTGTCCCCGGCTTCGACGACAACGGCTTCGCGATTGGGGCGAATGCGGTTGGGGAAGCTGCGGCCAACACTCGCCGCGGACTGGCTGGGCCGGCCTGAGCGCATGCTGCGGCCCAGAGTGCCCGACCATCCGTGTGCACCGGAACGCGATTCTTCGCGCTCGGCAGCTGCCGCGGGGCTCAGCGTGCCCGTCGATTCCCAGTTGATGAGATCTTCGGGGATTTCGCCTAGAAAGCGGCTGGGCGGGTTGTACTGCGGCTGGCCCCACATAGAGCGGGTTTCAGCGCGGGACAGGAACAGCTTCTGCTCTGCTCGGGTCAGACCGACATAGGCCAAGCGGCGCTCTTCGGCCAGTTCCGTGGGATCGGAGAATGAGCGCTGGTGGGGGAACGTGCCGTCTTCCAGACCCGTGAGGAACACCACGGGGAATTCGAGGCCCTTGGCCGTGTGCAGGGTCATGAGGGTGACTTCGCCCAGTTCGGCGTCCGGAATCGAATCGGCATCCGCTGTCAGCGACACCCGCTCAAGGAAGTCTCCGAGAGTGCTTTCCGGGTGCTGCGCGTGGAAGTCTTCGGCCACGGCAACGAGTTCGGCGAGGTTGTCGACCCGGGCTTCGTCCTGCGGATCCGAGCTGGCGCTCAGTTCAGCCAGGTAGCCGGTCTGTTCCAAAACGGATTCGATGACGCGGGAGGCAGGCGCACCGTCAGCTGAAGTCATGAGGTCGTTCATCAGGACCGTGAACTTTTTGAGGGGACCGAGCGTGCGGGATGTCATGCCGGGGGCTTCGTCGACTCGCTGCAGGGCCGCCCACAGGGAAATCTGTTCGCGCGAGGCAAAGGCCTGCAGCAGCGCCAGGGAGCGATCTCCGATGGAGCGCTTGGGAACGTTGATGATGCGGCTGAGGTTGACGTCGTCATCCGGGTTGTCGATGACGCGGACATAGGCCAGCGCGTCCTTGATTTCGCGGCGCTCGTAGAAGCGGGTGCCGCCGACGACCCGGTAGGGGATGCCGGAGCGCACAAGCGCGTCTTCAATGGCCCGGGACTGGGCGTTGGTCCTGTAGAACACCGCGAAGTCGCCGTAGCTTAGGCCTTTGTCGTCCATGACGGAGTCGATGCGGTCGACGATGAACTGCGCTTCTGACTGTTCGCTGTCGGCCACCCAGCCGGTGATGACGTCCCCGCTGCCGGAGTCCGTCCACAGGCGCTTGACCCGACGGTCGTCGTTGTTGGAGATGACGGCGTTGGCCGCTGACAGGATGTTCTGCGTGGACCGGTAGTTCTGTTCGAGCAGAACCGTGGCTGCCTGCGGAAAGTCCTCTTCGAACTCTTCGATATTGCGCACCGTGGCGCCGCGGAAAGCGTAGATGGACTGGTCTGCATCGCCGACGACCGTGAGTTCGGCCGGGTTGTCGTCCGAATCAGTTCCCGCAAGCGCCCTGACCAGCTGATACTGCGCGGGGTTCGTGTCTTGGTATTCGTCGACGAGGATGTGGCGGAACCGCGCCCGATAGCTGGCCGCGATGTCCGGAAACGCGCCGAGCATGTGGACGGTTTCCATGATGAGGTCGTCGAAGTCGAAGGCGTTGGCCGTGGCAAGCCGCTGCTGATAGCGGGTGTACACCGACGCGATCGTCGAATCATACGGGTTGTTCGCCGATTGCGCGGCGAAGTCCTCAGCCGTGATGAGTTCGTTCTTGACGTTCGAAATGCGGTGCTGGAGTGACTTCGGAGAGAACTTCTTGGTGTCAAGGTCGAGTTCGCGGGCCACCTGGGTGATTAGCCGCAGAGAGTCAGCGGAATCGTAGATGGTGAAGTTCGAGCTGCGGCCCAGCGCTTTGGCTTCGCGGCGCAGAATGCGCACGCACGCCGAGTGGAAGGTCGAAATCCACATGCCGCGGGCCTGCGTGCCGATGAGCTGTTCGACGCGCTCCTGCATTTCCCGGGCTGCCTTGTTGGTGAAGGTGATGGCGAGGATCTGCCCGGGGTGCGCCCGTCCGGTGCGCAGTGCGTAGGCGATCCTGCGGGTGAGCACCGCAGTTTTGCCCGAGCCCGCCCCGGCCACGATCAGCAGGGGGCCGCCCTGGTGTACAGCGGCTTCGCGCTGCTGCGGGTTGAGTCCGGCCAGCAGCTCTTCCGGGTCCGAGGTGGTAGGCACCGAACCGTCTGTGGAGACGGAGGATTCCGGGGTCGGCGAGGCTGCGGCTTCGGCGGCAGCGGAAGCATGGGGATTGAGGAAATCGAACGGTGAGCTCATGGTGCTTCCCAGTATGGCAGGAGGGGCTGACGCAGGGCCTGCGAGTGCGATTCGGACGCAGAGAACAGGCACAGAAAAGGGGCGCCGTACTCACGGCGCCCCTTGCAGTCCGACGAAATCAGAGGGTGAAGACTGCGACGAGCACGGCGAGCACAGCCGCGCCGAAGCCGATGTGCGCCATAGTGGCCGACGGGGCAGCGGTCTTGACCGCGCCGTCAGCGGCAACGTCGGCACCGGCAGCGGGTGCGGCAGCCTTTTCGCGCTTGTTGCCGATGATGAACACGATGAGCGCAACAAGTCCCAGGAGGATCTTGATGCCAGCACCTGCTCGCAGCGACATGGTCGGGTTGCCCTGCATCTCCAACATTCCGAACAGCAGGATGCCGGTGACGACCTGCAGGCCGGCCGCGTGGAGCATACCGGGCAGAACTCGCGGTGCTTTGACCGTGACGAGGTAGCCGCCGACGATCATCGCCATGCCGATAAGGTGAAGAAGAACGAGGATATTCTGAACGATTTCCATAGCCCAGATTCTAGTGGCAAGATATGAGAGCACCCTGAGCGGGCCAGCTCGGGGCCGTATCCCACGTCGGATCGATCCGCCCTGGTGTAATGGCAGCACGCCGGCCTTTGGAGCCGTGCAGTTTAGGTTCGAATCCTAAGGGCGGAGCTGAAGCGGAAAACCGCACGCAGTCAACACCGAGGAGCAGCATGGCTGACCATCCCGCAGCTGTCATCGTTCTGGCAGCAGGCGCCGGAACCCGGATGAAGTCCGCAACACCGAAGGTGATGCACCAGATCGGCGGGAGGTCCCTCCTGCACCACGCGGTCAGCGCGGCAGCCGGGGTTGCTCCCGAACACCTCGTGGTTGTGCTGCGCCATGAACGCGAACTCGTGGCAGACCACCTCGACCAGGTGACGGCGGCTGTCGAACAGTCGATCATCGTTGCCGACCAGGACAGCGTGCCCGGCACCGGCCGGGCCGCCGAATGCGCTCTCACCCAGCTTCCGCAGGACCTGCGCGGCACTGTCGTCGTCACCTACGGCGATGTCCCGCTGCTGACCTCGCAGACGATTGCGGACCTCGTGCGCTTCCACGAAGAGAACTCCCACGCCGTCACGGTTCTGTCTGCCCACGTGGACAACCCGCACGGCTACGGTCGCATCATCCGCGACGCCGCCGGTGCGCTCGAGAAGATCGTCGAAGAAAAAGACGCCGACGACGCGCAGCGCAAGATCACCGAAATCAACTCCGGCATCTACGCCTTTGACGCGGGCGTCCTGCGGTCCTCCCTCGAACAGGTCAGCACCGACAACGCGCAGGGCGAAAAGTACCTCACCGACGTCATCGGCCTGGCTCGCGATGCGGGCTCTTCGGTCGCTGCGATGGTCACGGATGACCTGTGGCAGGTCGAGGGCGCCAACGACCGTGTGCAGCTGGCCCAGCTGGGCCGCGAACTCAACCGCCGCACCGTCGAACACTGGATGCGCGAAGGCGTGACCGTCGTCGACCCCGAAACCACGTGGATCGACTCTGACGTTTCACTCAGCCCCGACGTCACGATCCTGCCGAACGTCCAGCTGCACGGAGCCACCGACATCGGCACCGGTGCCGTCATCGGGCCGGACACCACGCTCACCGACACCGAGGTGAAGGCAAGAGCCCGCGTCATTCGCACCCACGGCGAGCTCGCGGTGATCGGCGAGGGCGCCTCGGTCGGTCCGTTCGCCTACCTGCGCCCCGGCACGGAACTGGGTGCCGACGGCAAGATCGGCACCTTCGTCGAAACCAAGAACGCGCAGATCGGGACCGGCACCAAGGTGCCGCACCTGACCTACGTGGGGGACGCCGAAATCGGCGATTACTCCAACATCGGAGCTTCCTCCGTGTTCGTCAACTACGACGGACAGACCAAACACCGCACTGTTGTCGGCTCCCACTGCCGCACCGGTTCGGACACGATGTTCATCGCACCGGTGACCGTCGGCGACGGCGCCTATTCGGGCGCCGGCACCGTCATCCGCAAGAACGTTCCCGCGGGGTCACTGGCCATCACCTACGCTGAACAGAAGAACATCGAGGGGTGGGTTCAGAAGAACCGACCCGGAACAGCAGCAGCAGAAGCCGCAGAGCGCGCTAAGGAGTCTGAGGGCAAGTGAACGAGATTACAACTACCGGCGAAAAGAAACTCGTCCTGGTTACGGGGCGTTCGCACCCGGAACTGGCCGCCGATGTCGCCGAGAACCTCGGCACGGAACTGCTGGAAACCGAAATCCGGCCGTTTGCCAACGGTGAGATCTACGTGCGCTACTCCGAGTCCGTGCGCGGCAGCGACGTGTTCGTTCTGCAGTCGCACTGCACGCCCATCAACGAATGGGTCATGGAGCAGCTCATCATGCTCGACGCGCTCAAGCGCGCATCCGCCAAGCGCATCACCGTTATCGCCCCGTTCTTCCCGTACGCCCGTCAGGACAAGAAGCACCGCGGCCGCGAACCGATCTCCGCCCGCCTCATGGCCGACCTCTTCCGCACCGCCGGTGCTGACCGCATCATCACGGTCGACCTGCACACCTCCCAGATCCAGGGCTTCTTCGACGGCCCCGTCGACCACCTCGTTGCCCTGCCGACCCTGGCCGGCTACGTCAAGGACAACTACGGCGACAGCAGCCTGGCGGTTGTTTCCCCGGACGCCGGCCGCATCAAGGTCGCAGAGAACTGGTCGGAAGCGCTCGGCGGTGTGCCGCTGGCCTTCATCCACAAGACCCGTGACATCGACCGTCCGAACGAATCCAAGGCCAACCGCGTGGTCGGTGATGTCGAAGGCCGCATGTGCGTGCTCGTCGACGACATGATCGACACCGGCGGCACGATCGTCCAGGCGGCTGACGCGTGCATGAACGCCGGCGCTAAGGGCGTCATCATCGTCGCCACCCATGCCGTGTTCTCCGGCCCGGCAGTTGAGCGCCTGGACAACTCCTGCGCAGAAGAGGTCATCGTGACCAACACCCTGCCGATCGAAGACGACAAGAAGTTCGGCAAGCTCACCGAACTGTCGATCGCACCGCTTCTGGCACGCGCAGTCCACGAAGTTTTCGAAGACGGATCCGTCACCAGCCTGTTCGACATCTGAGGCGGGCTTCGGCGCTGAGCGCCAGAGCTTTCGCACTCGCCCCGTTCGCGGCATTTCTGCCGTGGGCGGGGCGTAGTGTATTCTTGTGTGGTTGCCTCGGCGAGGGGAGCCCAGACTCCCGTTATCGACGCGGGTTATCTTGCGTCCGCCGTGGGATTGTATTCACCACGAAGGAGACACAATGGCAGCTGATTTTGTTCTCAACGTTAAGCCGCGCGATGAGCACGGCAAGGGCGCATCCCGCCGCGCACGCCGTGCCGGCCGCGTTCCCGCTGTGATGTACGGTCACGGCATCGACCCCGTTCACATGACCATCGACGGCCACGACATCATGATGGCGATGAAGGTCCCGAACGCTCTTCTGGAAATCAAGAACGACGACGACGGCTTCAAGTCGCTCGCGGTTGCACGTGAAGTGCAGCGCCACCCGGTCCGCCGCGACATCGTCCACGTTGACCTCATCAAGGTCAAGAAGGGCGAAAAGATCGAGGTCGACGTCCCCGTCACCCTCGAAGGCGAATCCGCACCCGAAACCATCGTTTCGCTCGAAGCGGTCACCGTCCGCGTTCTCGCAGACGCCACCGACCTGCCGGAAGAAGTCATCGTTTCGGTCGAAGGCCGCGAAGCAGGCGACCACATCTACGCGGGCGACGTCAAGCTCGCCGGCGATGTCGAACTGGTCGACGACGAAGAGCTCATGGTCGTCAACATTGCGCAGGAAATGTCGGCTGAAGAACTCGAAGCTGAACTCGAATCCGACGCTCAGCCTGACGAACCCGAAGCAGCTGAGGGCGACGCCGAAGAAGCCGGCGACGACGCAGCTGAAGAAGAATCCGAAGACTGATCTTCTGATCTCTGTGAAAGGCCCCGCCCGAGTGCGGGGCCTTTCGCACATACACGGTCTTAAAGCACAACACTGAGCACTGCGAGCTTTTCGAGGAGAACGGCGATGTCTGGAACCTGGTTGATTGTCGGCCTGGGCAATCCGGGGCCGCGCTATGAGCGCACACGGCACAACATCGGCTACATGGTGGTTGATGAACTGCTGAGCCGCACCGGCGGTGCGCTGAGCAAAACCAAACACCGCGCCTTTGCCGACACCGTCCGCATCGGCGGCGAAAAAGCGGTGCTCATGCGCTCCATGACCTACATGAATGAAAGCGGGATCGCGGTACGCGGTCTGGCTGATTTCTACGGGGTTGACCCTGAGCGGATCATCGCCGTCCACGACGACGTCGACATTCCCTTCGACAGCATCAAACTCAAAATCGGTGGGGGAGAGGGCGGCCACAACGGCCTGCGCTCCATCACACAGCACATCGGAACCCGCGACTATCTGCGGCTGCGCGCCGGTGTTGGCCGCCCACCCGGACGCATGGACACCGCCGACTTCGTGCTTCGTCCCTTTTCCAGTGACGAGACCGCGAACCTGCCGATCTTCGTGGGCGACCTTGCGGATGCCTGCGAAGATCTGGTGCGCCTGGGATTGACGGAAACCCAGCAGCGCTATCACGGCCGTTCACGCGGTTAGTCGATGTCGAGGTCCCGCAGCAGCCGATCGAGTTCAGGATCTCCGGCCTGCTGAGACTCGGTCTGCTTTGTGGGGCGGGCGTTCTGCTGAGTGCCGGTCTTTCCAGCTGAGCCGATGGCCCACGCCGCCAAGCATCCGCCGATGAGCCCGAACAGGTGGCCCTGCCACGACATCGAGGTGCCGCGCGGGATCAGACCGATGACCATCGACACTCCGTACAGGCCGGTCACAACGACCGCGACGGCAATGTAGATGACCTTGCGCAGCATGCCGCGGGCAAAAAGACCGCGCAGAACAAGGTAGCCGAAATAGCCGAACACAAGCCCGGAAGCGCCGACCGTGACGGTTCCTGGCCGGTTGACGAAGAACACCCCGAGCCCGCCGGCAAGGGCCGAGAGCACGGTGACGGTCGCAAAGCGCTTGGCGCCGTCAAAGGCGACGATGAGCCCCAGAATGAGGAACGGGACCGAGTTCGAAAACAGGTGGAACCAGCTGACGTGCACAAACGGCGATGTTGCAATTGCCCACAGGCTTGATGGACTCCACGCGCGCACCCCGAGGGCATGGACGGTGCTGGGTGCGACCGTGCTGATCACGCGCATAATCCACATGAGCGCGAGCATCACGACGGGGGCGAAGTAGTGCGCGGGGACCGTCAGGGTCACGCCGCGGGTCTGCTGTGAGCTCATGGGCTCCATGGTCTCAAAAACACATGAGAGCGCGCTGGGCCGGGAAGCGTCGAAGCTCGGCCGCTGGCTGGCTGCAAAGACCGGCCGAAAGAGCCCAGAACGCCGGGCGTTTAGACTGTGGGGGTGTCTGTTCGCGGTATTTCCTCTGCCCTGTCCGAGCTTTCTGAATTCACCGACGTCGTCAATGCTGTCGGCGAAAAACACGGCAGCGGCGCGATCCAAGCCGTCAAAGGGCTGTGGCCCCACATCACGGCGGCCGCCGCACAGGGCCGCCCGGTTCTGGTCATCACCGCAACCGGCCGCGAAGCCGATGAGCTCGTCAACGCTTTAGCCGATCACTTAAGCCCGCGCTCCATTGCCATGTTCCCGTCGTGGGAAACTCTGCCGCACGAACGACTGTCCCCGCGTTCGGACACTGTCGGCCAGCGCCTGTCGGTGCTGCGTCGCCTGGCACACCCGGGAGACGCTCCGCTGTCGGTGATCGTCGCACCCGTCCGGGCTGTCACTCAGCCGCTTGTCAAGGGCTTGGGCGATCTGGAGCCGGTCGAACTTTCCGTCGGCAGCGAAGCTGATCTGGAAGAGCTTGCTGAACGGCTGTCCGGTTTGGCCTACAGCCGCGTGGACATGGTGTCCCGCCGCGGTGAATACGCTGTGCGCGGCGGCATCCTCGACGTCTTCCCGCCGACCGCCGATCATGCTCTGCGCATTGAGTTCTTCGGCGATGAGGTCGAAGAGATCCGCCCCTTCGCGGTTGCGGATCAGCGTTCGCTCGAAACTGCCGACGGTGCCGAATACGACCTGTGGGCCCCACCGTGCCGTGAAGTTCTGCTGACCGAGGACGTGCGGCGCCGCGCGGCAGACCTCATTTCCGAAGTCCCGGCGGCAGCTGATCTGCTGCAGAAGATCTCGAACGGCATTGCGGTTGAGGGTATGGAGTCACTCGCCCCGGTCTTGGCTGACGGCATGGAGCCGCTCATGGCGGTGCTGCCGGAGAACACCGCCGTGTTCGTCACGGCCCCGGAAAAGGTCGAGGCGCGTGCTGCTGACCTGGTGGCCACAACCGAGGAGTTCCTGGCCGCTGCTTGGACGTCGGCTGCCGCGGGTGCCGAAAGCCCCGTCGATCTGTCGGCCGCCAGCTTCGCAAGCTACGCCGAGGTGCAGCAGGCCGCGCAGGACCGTGGCTTTTCATGGTGGGACCTGGGCGGTTTCGCCATCGACGACGAACTCGAATCCGACCGCCTTGTCCTAACCATTGGGGCACGTGAACCTCGTGGTTATTCCGGTGATGTTCAGGCGGTGCTCGCAGATGTCGGTCAGCACATCAAGGACGGCTGGCAGGTCTACGTCCTCACAGAGGGCAAGGGGCCGGGTGAGCGCCTGGTGGAGGTCTTCAGCGAAGCCGACCTCCCGGCGCGCTTCGAACCTGACCTGGCAGACAAGGCCGAAGGCACAATCCTCGTGACAACAGCGGCCGCCTACGCCGGCTTCGTCTTCGACCAGCACCACATCGCCGTGCTGACGGAAGCCGAGGTGCTCGGTCGTGCCGCTGCCACCTCGACCAGGGATATGCGCCGGCTGCCCAGCCGCAGGCGCCGCAACCAGGTCGACCCGCTCGACCTCAAACCGGGTGACTACGTCGTCCACGACCAGCACGGTGTGGGCCGCTTCGTTGAGCTCATGCAGCGCACCACGGGTCGCGGCAAGGACCAGCACACTCGCGAATACCTCGTCATCGAGTACGCGCCCTCAAAGCGCGGCCAGCCCGGTGACCGCCTGTTCGTTCCCTCGGATGCTCTTGACCAGGTGACTCGCTATGTCGGCGGGGAAGACCCCAAGGTCAACAAGATGGGCGGTTCGGACTGGTCGAACACCAAGAAGAAGGCGCGTAAGGCGGTCAAGGAGATCGCCGGTGAGCTCATCCGCCTCTACGCGGCCAGGCGGGCGACCGTCGGCCACGCTTTCGGCCCGGACACCCCGTGGCAGCGGGAACTGGAAGACGCCTTCCCGTATGACGAAACACCCGATCAGCTGACCACGATCGACGAAGTCAAAGAGGACATGGAGAAGCAGATTCCCATGGACCGGCTGATCTGCGGTGACGTGGGATACGGCAAAACGGAAGTCGCTGTGCGCGCGGCCTTCAAGGCAATCCAGGAGGGCAAACAGGTCGCGGTGCTCGTGCCGACAACCCTGCTCGTTCAGCAGCATTACGACACGTTCTCCGAACGCTACTCCGGCTTCCCGGTCACAGTCGCTGCGATGTCGCGCTTCCAAACCCCGGCGGAAGTTCAGAAGACCAAGGATGACCTCAAAGAGGGCAAACTCGACCTGGTCATCGGCACCCACCGGCTGCTGTCCGGCGAAGTGCGCTTCAAGGACCTGGGCCTGGTCATCATCGACGAAGAGCAGCGCTTCGGCGTTGAACACAAGGAAACCCTCAAGGCGCTGCGCACCAACGTCGACGTGCTGGCCATGTCCGCAACCCCGATCCCGCGCACCCTGGAAATGGCGGTCACGGGAATCCGCGAAATGTCGACACTGGCAACTCCTCCGGAGGAGCGCCACCCCGTTCTGACATACGTCGGCAAGTACGAAGACCGGCAGGTTGCCGCTGCGATTCGCCGTGAGCTGCTGCGCGAAGGCCAGGTCTTCTACATCCACAACCGCGTCCAGGACATCGAGAAGGTCGCAGGCCACCTGGCGGAGCTCGTACCGGAGGCCCGGATTGCAGTCGCGCACGGAAAGATGAACGAAAGCCAGCTGGAACAGGTGATCGTCGACTTCTGGGAGAAGCGCTACGACGTTCTTGTGTGCACCACGATTGTGGAGACCGGCATCGACATTTCGAATGCGAACACGCTGATCGTCGACCGCGCCGAGCGCATGGGCCTGTCTCAGCTGCACCAGCTACGCGGCCGGGTGGGACGCGGCCGGGAGCGCGCCTACGCCTATTTCCTGTATCCCAGCGACATCACGCTGACCGAAACCGCGCACGATCGTCTGCAGACGGTTGCCGCGCACACGGAACTGGGCGCCGGTATGCAGGTGGCCATGAAGGACCTCGAAATCCGCGGTGCCGGCAACCTGCTGGGCGGTCAGCAGTCCGGCCACATTGAGGGTGTCGGCTTTGACCTGTACATCCGGATGGTCGGCGAGGCGGTTGCCGACTTCAAGGGCGACGGCGAAGAAGAGCTGCCGCCCATGAAGGTCGAACTGCCGATTGACGCGCACCTGCCGACCGACTACGTCGAGCACGAACGCCTGCGCCTGGAGGCCTACCGCAAACTCGCCTCCGCCGAAACAGAAGAGGCGCTGCGGGAAGTCCTCGAAGAGCTCACCGACCGCTACGGCCCCTATCCGGACGAAGTTGCAGTGCTTGCGGACGTGGCGCGCCTGCGCATTCGCGCTCGCCAGTCCGGCATCAGCGACATCGTCACGCAGGGCAACTTCATCCGCTTCGGCCCGGCGGAACTGGCCGAATGGCAGGTGGTCAGGCTCAAGCGCCTGTACCCGAAAGCGCTCATCAAACCGGCGCTGCGCTCAATCCTCGTGCCCAAGCCGGTCAGCCCCGGCAAGGGCTTCGACAAGCGCGAACTCACCGGTTCGGAACTGCTGGAATGGTGCCGCACGCTGCTCGATCAGGTCTTCCCGCTGGATGAGGCCGCATGACTCACGAGGCGCCGGAACCGGTTTCCTGGGATCCCGTGGATCCCGCTGGGCTCACCTTGGCCGAAGTGCTCAGCCTGCTGCGGGCGCGCTGCCCGTGGGCGGCTGAGCACACGCACGAAAGCCTTGCGCCGTTCCTGCTGGAGGAAACCTACGAACTGCTCGAGGCAATCGAGCAGCACAGCGAGGCCCGGAACGCGCACAGTCTTGCAGAGCTGAAAAAAGAACTCGGCGACGTTCTCTACCAGGTTCTGTTCCACGCCGCTGTACTCGACGCACCTCAACCGCACAGCCAGCCGACGGGACAGGCAGTACAGCCGGTGGCCTTTGCCGAGGTTGAACAGCTGCTGAAAGACAAGATCGTCCGCCGCCACCCGCACGTCTTCGAATCCACAGCACCGTGGACGCTCGAAGAAGTCGAAGACATGTATGAAAAGACAAAAGCCCGCGAACGGCAGGCCGAAGGAACACAGGCGGCAAAAAGCTCCTTCGATTCGCTTCCGCGAACCATGCCAGCACTGGCCCACGCTGCAGCCGTCGTCGACCGAGCCCAGCGGATGGGGTGGCAACTGCAGAACCCAGCCGGCACCTCGGCAGACAATCCAGCCGGCACCTCGGCAGAAGAAGAGCGGATCGGGAGGGAACTGCTCGACCTGGTGACACAAGCCAGAAGCAGGGGAGTGGACCCCGAAAAAGCCCTGCGGCTGGCAACGGAAGCCGCCGAAGACGCCACACTGAGCCACAACGCTCATAAGCGTGGATAGACTTAAACCCGCACCCCTCGGGGTGGCCCGGGACGACAACAACAAGGAGTACCCCAGATGGCAAGGATTGATGCCGCGAACGCACGCGAGATCCTCGACTCGCGCGGCAACCCGACGATCGAAGTTGAGATTCTGCTGGAAGACGACTCCGTCGGCACCGCAGGTGTTCCGTCGGGAGCATCGACAGGCGAGTTCGAAGCTGTCGAACTGCGCGACGGCGACCCCGAACGCTACGACGGCAAAGGCGTGCTGGCAGCTGTTGAAGCAGTGCTGGGTGAAATCAACGACGCCATCGAAGGCGAAGAAGCCGACGACCAGCGGATCGTTGACCAGATCCTCATCGACCTTGACGGCACCGACAACAAGTCCCGCCTGGGCGCAAACGCCATGCTCGGCACCTCGCTCGCCGTAGCCCGCGCGCAGGCAGATTCCTCGGACCTGCCGCTGTTCCGCTACCTGGGCGGACCGAACGCGCACCTCATGCCGGTGCCCATGATGAACATCCTCAACGGCGGATCCCACGCGGACTCCAACGTCGACATCCAGGAATTCATGATCGCCCCCATCGGCGCGGCAAGCTTCCGCGAAGCACTCCGCTGGGGCACCGAGGTCTACCACTCGCTCAAGAGCGTTCTCAAAGAACGCGGCCTGTCCACCGGCCTGGGTGACGAAGGCGGCTTCGCCCCGAACCTCGGTTCCAACGCAGAAGCGCTCGACCTCATCCTCGAAGCCATCAAGAACGCCGGCTACCAGCCCGGTTCGGACGTTGCGCTCGCCCTCGACGTGGCTTCCTCCGAGTTCTTCTCGGACGGTGTGTACAGCTTCGAAGGCGAAAAGCGCAGCGCCGAGCAGATGGCCGACTACTACGCCGAACTCGTCGACAAGTACCCGCTGGTGTCGATTGAAGACCCGCTGGACGAAAACGACTGGGACGGCTGGATTGCCATCACCGAAAAGCTGGGCAATCGCGTGCAGCTGGTCGGCGACGACCTTTTCGTCACCAACCCCGAACGCCTGGCCCGCGGCATCGACGAAGGTGCCGGCAATTCGCTGCTCGTGAAGGTCAACCAGATCGGCACGCTCACCGAAACGCTCGACGCAGTCAACATGGCGCAGTCGAACAACTACACCACGATGATTTCGCACCGCTCCGGCGAAACCGAAGACACGACGATCGCGGACCTCGCGGTTGCCGTCAACGCCGGACAGATCAAGACGGGTGCCCCGGCACGCTCTGAGCGCGTGGCCAAGTACAACCGCCTGCTGGTCATCGAGGAGATCCTGGGCGATGCCGCCCGCTACGCCGGACGAGGTGCCTTCCCGCGCTTCCAGGGCTGACCGGACTTCTGCCGGTCGGGTCTGCTGAGCTGGTTCTGCCCAGCCAGTGCCGCTGAACCGGCCGGGGTGCGAGCGGGGTGTGGAAACACACCCCGCTCGCTTTTTGCGTGCCGCCGCTGCGGCTGCGGGTGCTTGCGGGTGTGGGCGAATGATTGCGACACACCCCGACTGCTTCCCATAACATCCGGCACTGACACGGCACACTTGACTGTGTTCGTGCTTCTTCCCTTCCCCTACGCACGAATGAGGTGCATATGAGCAGCGCAGACAAACGTCGCACAAACCGCGGTTCCCGTTGGTCTGCGGCTCGTATTGCCGTCTTCTCGATCATCCTCGTGCTTCTGGCCGTCGGCTTCCTGCCGTCGGTCAGCGCGGGTGTTCGCCAGGCCCAGCAGATTCGGGCGCTGGAAAAGCAGAACAGCCAGACGCAAGAGGAAATCGACCAGCTGGAAAAGCGCCGCAAAGACTTCGATGACCCCGAGTACGTCAAGAAGCTCGCCCGGGAAAAGCACCTGTACGCAGAAGACGGCGAAACGCTGTATATCGTTGTCGATGAAGACCGCGAAGACACTGCGGCAGGTCAGGCAAACAAGGGGCAGGTCGACAGGCCCTGGTATCAGGAACTGGCCGATTACATGTCGACAGTGGGAATGGCATCGGAGGATCAGTGAAGTTTTCAAGCTCGGAGCAGGACCGCGCGATCGTCGAAGAGCAGCTCGGCCGCTTTCCCCGCGGCATGCTGGGTGTTGCAGCCCGCTCGGTCACCGGCGAACCCCTCGTCGTGGCAACCGCGCCCAGACTGGAAGACGGAACGCCGTTCCCCACGGTGTACTACCTGACCCACCCCGACTACGTGCGCGAATGCTCCCGCCTGGAATCCAGCGGCATCATGACCGAATGGACCGCGCAGCTGTCTGAACTTCCCGAACTGGCTGACGCTTACCGTCTGGCACACCGCTTCTACCTGGAAGACCGTAGGCAGATCGGCCTGGACGCAGGCATCCCCGAGGTTGAGGAGATCAAGGACTTCTCCGCCGGCGGCATGCCCACCCGCATCAAGTGCCTGCACGCGCTCGTAGCCCACTCGCTTGCAGCCGGTCCGGGCATCAACCCGATCGGCGACCGCGCTCTGTCGCTCATGGAAAACGTTCCCGAGGTCGCTCGATGACCCGCGCGGCAGCCGTTGACTGCGGCACTAACTCCATTCGCCTGCTCATCGCCGATGTCGAGGGCAACAATGTTGTCGACGTTGTGCGGTGCATGCGGATTGTGCGCTTGGGCCAGGGTGTTGACGCCACCGGACGGTTCGCTGACGAAGCACTCGAACGGGTTTTCACCGCGTGCGATGAATTCTCTGAACTCATCCGCGAACACGGGCCCATGCCCGTCCGCTTTGCCGCGACATCTGCCAGCCGTGACGTAGGCAACCGCGATGAATTCTTTGCCGGGGTACAGCAGCGTCTGGGCATCACACCGGAAGTCATCAGCGGAAACGACGAGGCGGCGCTGAGCTTCCTCGGGGCGACCGCCGGTGTTGCTTCGCGCATCGACGGGGGACTGCCCCAGCCGGTGCTCGTCATGGACCTCGGGGGAGGCTCCACTGAACTCGTTGTGGGCTCGGACACCGTTGACGGCGGGTACTCCATGAACATCGGCTGTGTCCGCATGACCGAGCGCCACATCACCTCGGACCCCGTGAGTGCCGAGAACATCGCTGCGATCGAAGCCGACGTCGACGCCGCTTTCGACGAGGCCGCCAAGCACGTTGACATTGCATCCGCGCGCGCCCTCGTGGGAGTTGCAGGCACCATCACCACGATCACTGCGGCCGCACTCGGCCTCGAGGCATACCAGCCGGACGTCATCCACGGGGCTCAGCTCAGTCGCGAACAAGCAGACCGGGCGGTACAGGACCTGCTTTCTGCCACCTCGGCCGCCCGTGCACAGCTGCCCTACATGCACCCGGGACGCGTCGACGTGATCGTCGGCGGCGCGATTGTCTATCGCCGTCTGGTCCACCGGATCGAACAGGCGGTCGGCCACAGCATTCCGCTGATCACCTCGGAAGCAGACATCCTCGACGGCATCGCCATCGACTTGGCACAGCGAACGGCCTGAGAATGCGGGCCCTGTCGCGTATGAAGCGCGCTGCGGCCACGGCTGCTGTTGCCGCCGTGGTGCTCAGTGCCGGAACAGCGCAGCCGGCCGCTGCCATCGAACCCGGACCCGGCCAGTGGTTCGCTGACGACCTCGGCTTGGAAGAGGCGTGGAAAACCTCGACCGGCAAGGGCGTCAAAGTCGCCGTCATCGACTCCGGAACTGACGACAGCCACGAAAACCTCAAGGGCCGCGTGGTCGATGCAAAAGACTTTTCCGGGGCGAAGAAGGACGGCACGACACCCGTCGGGCCGCAGGAGACCATCCACCACGGAACCGCGGTCGCCGGTGTCATCGCCGGCACCGGAAAGGGCGTCGGACCGGTGGGTATCGCGCCGGATTCGCGCATTATGTCGGCGTCCATCTGGTTGGGCTCCGACACCCCTGACGAATCCGACAGCCGCGACCAGGCCGCCGACGCGGTCATCTGGGCTGCTGACAACGGCGCGAAGGTCATCAACATGTCCCTGGGCTGGGCTGATCCCGCCTGGCCCGAATCATGGGACAAAGCGTTTATGCACGCCTACAAAAAGGACGTGCTCGTCATTGCGTGCGTTGGCAACGCCTCGCAGGGTGCTGAACGCGTGTGGTCACCGGCCACGGTACCCGGTGTCATCGGAGTCGGCGGTGTCGGCCGCGATGGAAAAGTCGACGAACAGTCCTCAGCACCCGGTGTTGACGTTGACCTCATGGCACCCTCTCAGGGCATTCCCGTCCCACTGACCGGCGGCAGCTACGGAACCGCCGAAGGGTGCTCTTTCGCCGCACCGATCGTCGCCGGAACCGCAGCACTCATTCGCTCAGCGCACCCCGACTACACGGCCGACCAGACCGCCGAAGCACTGCGTTCGACCGCCACGGCCGTAAAAGACCACGACGGTGTGACAAACGGCGATGACTTCGACACGACCGTCGGCTACGGCCGCATCCGCCCCGTCGAAGCGCTCAAAGCCAACATCGACAAGGCCCCGTCAGCAGAAAAAGCGCTCACCGACTGGATTCACATGCACAGGCGGGCCGAAACCAAACCTGAGCAGCAGGAAGAGGCGGGCTCCACCTCGGGCCCGGAAACCCATGCCGCCGGCACCCTGACAGAAGCTGAAGCCCGAGGTGCTCGCAGCGGTCCCGCGGTTTTCACCATCCTGCTTGCCGGCGCCGCTGTGACCGCCGGAATCGGCGTGGGCAGGCGGTTGCGCAACCGTGGTCGCAATCACTAAGACGTTTGGGTCTAGACTGGGGGTATGGCTTTGATTCGCAACAGCAAACTACGTCCTCGTATCCTCATCGTCGGCGGTGGCTACCTGGGTCTCGTCACAGCCCAGAACCTCCTGAAGAACCTCGGTCGCGGAGAAGCAACCGTCACCGTCGTCGACCCGAACCCGTACATGACGTACGCGCCGTTCCTGCCGGAAGTTGCCGGCGGTTCGATTGAAGCGCGCCACGCCATTGTTCCGCTGCGCCGCAACCTCAAGGGCGCAGAGGTCGTCATCGGCTCGGTTCGCAACATCAACCACGCTGAAAAGTTCGTCACCATCGAACCCGAAGGTGACGAAGCGTTCGAACTCGACTACGACTACATCGTGCTGGCCGCAGGTGCCGTCGCTCGCGCCCTGCCGATTCCGGGTCTGGCTGACGAAGCCATCGGACTCAAGCGGATCGAAGAAGCAGTCGCACTGCGCGACCACGTGCTCAACCGCCTTGACGAAGCTGCTCTCATGGAAGACGACGAAGAGCGCCGCAAGGCTCTGACCTTCGTGTTCGTCGGCGGTGGCTTCGCAGGCATCGAAGCCCTCGCAGAACTCGAAGACATGGTCCGTGCGGGTGTTCGCGAACGCGAAACCCTCACCGACGCCGACGTGCGCTTCGTGCTTGTTGAAGCCATGCCGCGCGTCATGCCGGAAGTCGGCGAAGCTCAGGCCCGCTGGGTTGTCGACCACCTGCGCAGCCGCGGCATCGACGTCTACCTCGAAACCTTCCTGGAAGACTGCACCGACAAGGTCTGCAAGCTCTCCAACGGCGAACAGTTCACCGCTGACACCATCGTGTGGAACGCCGGTGTCAAGGCCAACCCGGTCCTCGTCGACTCCGACCTTCCGCTGGACGACCGCGGCCGCGTGACGGTTCGCGCCGACCTGCGCGTCGAAGATGAAAACGGTGTTGTCGAAGGCGCATGGGCTGCCGGTGACAACGCCGCTGTTCCGGACCTCACCGGTGACGGCCCCGGCGGCTTCTGCGTGCCGAACGCTCAGCACGCCGTCCGCCAGGCTCCGGTTCTGGCCGCAAACCTGCTGGCTTCGCTGCGCGGCGAAACCGAATTCAAGCAGTACTACCACAAGTCGCTCGGCGTTGTTGCCGGCATGGGCCTGTGGAAGGGTGTTTCGCAGATGGGCAAGACCGAACTGCGCGGACCCATTGCCTGGGCTATGCACCGTGCCTACCACGGCTACGCCATCCCGACCGTCGACCGCAAGGTCCGCGTGTTCGTCAACTGGGGCCTCAACCTGGTTCTCGGCCGCGACCTCACCCCGGTCAAGGACCTCGACGTGCCGCGCAAGAACTTCGTCGAAGCAGCCAACTCAAAGCCTGCACCGAAGAAGTGACGCGCTGATCTGAAGGGCTGACAGCCAGCCTGCCTGATCACTCACGAGGCGGGGCCGCCGATTTCCGGTGGCCCCGCCTTATGTTGTTCCTAAGGCGCAGAATCCGGCTAAGGGGTGTGGGGTGGTGGCTTGGCGGTGGGGCTCCGGTTGGCGGCAAAAACACCCGTTAGCCGGAATCCACCCGTTAGCCGCAAAAAGACTCCCGATAGCCGGAAAATGTCGCCGTAGAAGTTGTTCCTAAGGCGCAGAATCCGGCTACGGGGTGGGTGCGTACGCGCTGTGTGGGCAGAAAAAGTCCCCCCAGTGGGACTCGAACCCACACTGAATCGATTTTAAGTCGACTGCCTCTGCCGATTGGGCTATAGGGGGAGTGGTGCAGATGCTGGCCGAAAACGTGCTCGAACAGCCCCTCGAGCTTAGCAGGACTGCGCCGCGGAAGGCGGAATCAGTGCCGGGTGCCCAGAGCAAGAATCTGCAGCTCCCTGACCCCTACCGCCCATCCGCGCCCATCCGCCGAACCTTCAACAGCAGCAATCTGTGCGCCAGTTCATCTCGTGTCAATCTCGGTGCGTAAAGTGGAAAGAGAAGCAAGTTAAGGAGCCTGTATGCACCCCCACCCAAAAGAAAACCTGCGCGAATACATCGACAAACTCCGCACGGAGGGCTACACGGTTGTAGACGGGCACACTCCTGACCCGCACCTCATCAGCCCTGACGGCAAAGCCGTTGAAACCTGGCGCGAAGGCTACCCGTACGACACCCTCATGGACCGGGAAGCCTACGAAATCGAGAAGTACAAGCTGCAGATCGAACTTCTGAAGTACCAGTACTTCGCCGAAGACAACGGCCTGCGCAACGTCATTGTGTTCGAGGGCCGTGACGCTGCCGGCAAGGGCGGAACCATTAAGCGCTTCACGGAGCACCTCAACCCGCGTTCAGCTCGCATCGTGGCGCTGGCTAAGCCGACAGAAGAAGAATCCGGCCAGTGGTACTTCCAGCGCTACGTGCAGCACCTGCCCACGCGCGGTGAGATCGTCATGTTCGACCGCTCCTGGTACAACCGCGCCAATGTTGAGCGCGTCATGGGCTTCTGCACTGACGACCAGTACGAGGTCTTCATGCGCCAGGCCCCGGAGTTCGAACGCATGCTCGTTGAGGCTGGCATCCACCTGACGAAGTTCTGGTTCTCCGTGACGGAAGCCGAACAGCGCACCCGCTTTGCCATCCGCCAGATCGACCCCGTGCGCCAGTGGAAACTGTCACCCATGGACCTCGAATCGCTGGGCCGCTGGGATGACTACACGGAAGCGAAAGAACAGACGTTCCTGCGCACCGACACCGATCACGCCCCGTGGATCTCGGTGAAGTCCAACGACAAGAAGCGGGCCCGGCTCAACGCCATGCGCTACTTCCTCAACACGGTCGAATACGACGACAAGGACACCAGCGTCGTCTACGAACCGGATGCCAACATCGTGATGCGCGGCATCGAAGCCGTCGGCGACTGACGCCTGACCGCAGAACACACGAGGCGGGGCTGGAGAAATCTCCAGCCCCGCCTCGTTATGTGGTCGCCTGAGGATCAGTGCTTCGGCTGATCGTCATCCTTTCCGACACGCTTGCGGCCCAGGGAGTAGTCGGCGTCCTTCTTGCGAAGGCTGCCCTTCTTCCGTGCGGTGTGTGCGTCTTTGCCGGCCGAGGCGATGTCGTCGGGGGAGTAGGCTTCGGTCGGCTGGTCTTCAATCGGCGTTTCGGCACCGCGTGTTTCCGCACTGCGCGCTTCGGCACCGCGTGCGCTGGCTGAAGCTGCCGAAACCGGTGCGGCGGCCCGCGTCTGCTCTTCAGCCTGCGCGGTGGTCTGAGCGTGTGCCCTGCTGTCAGCCTTGGCTCCGGTCTTTGCCGCAGTGTGCGCCTTGTGCTGAGCTTCGCTCTGACGGTTGTAGTCGTCCTGGCGTTCGCGCAGTGCCTTCACGGCAGCGCGGGCCTTCTTGCGGCGGCCGTGGCCGATGAATGACAGGCCGATAAGCAGGCCGGAACCCAGCAGGATGACGAGGCCCGCGGTGATTCCCGCATCCATCCAGAAGGTCTGCGGGAACAGGCGGATGAGTGAATCATCGAGGTAGAACTCCCATGTTCCAGCAGTGAAGAACAGGCTGTGGAAACCGCGGAAGAACGTGTCCCAGCTGACCAGAGCGAGGACACCCAGAACGAGGATCGACACGAGTGTGAGGATCGCACCGAAGCGGATGCCGATGCGCAGGCCCGGACCGTGTGCGCGGCTGAGGTAGAGGCCGGCGAGCACTGCGCCGATGAGTCCGATGATCGCCACCAGCATGAGGATCTGAACGAGGCCCTTGACGTCGGCCATGTGGGCGATTTCGGCGTCGTTGAACACGGCAACGCCGTTGCCGGCGACAACATCGGCCAGATACCGCTTGGAATCGGCGTTGTACAGGTAGTCGACGGTGTAGGACGCAAAGTGCAGACGGTCAGAGGCGTTGAAGCCGAATTCGTCGACGGGGAAGCCGGGACGGTGGAAGTACTCGAACTTCAGGAACAGTCCGGAGGCTACCGTGCGGACAGCGACTGCGAGCGTGATGAACGGAACAGCGAGGATGACCCACGCGGTTGCCAGAACATCGAGGAACGTGAACCTGCGGTACAGGCGCGTCTGGCTGAGCAGTTCGACCGGCGGCTGTTCGGTCTGAGCTGCACGACCGGCACCCCGGTCGCCCAGGTAGCGCCACTCTTCTTCCGACAGCGCGGCGGGCCTGCGCACACGCGACTCCTGCCGGCGCACCGACGGGTACGCCTCAAACTGTGCGGTGTCGTCGAGTTCGGAGGATCGACCGGCCGCCTTGGCGCCGCGCTCACCGGCACCGCGCTCACCGGCGCTGCGTGCGGCAGCGTCGTCCTGCGCGTGCTCAGCGGTTTTCATCCGCTTGGCCACGAGGTCGTCGGAGGTTTCTGGAGTGTTCGATTTTTCAGCCACAGAACCATGGTGCCAATTGTGGGCGGCAAGCGCTCGGATGACACGCGCAATCAGCGCCGACTGCGGACCGGCGACCTCAGGACAGAAGGGCTGAAAGCAGCACAATCGTGGGGAAGGAGAGGATCGTTGTGACGAAAACGGCATCGCGCACCAGCGTTTCTGCCATGCGGTAGCGCATGGAGTACACGTAGACATTCTGCGCTGTCGGCAGGGCCGAGGTGACGACGATCGCCATGAGGTCAATGCCGGTGAATCCGAGCAGCGGACCGCCGATCACCCACGCAATGAGCGGCTGGACCGCGAGTTTGACCGCCGTGATGAGGGTCAGATCCGTGCGTGTTCCGCGGGCCGGCACCGCCCAGCCGTCCTTGAGGGATATGCCGAACGCCAGCAGGGTGAGCGGCACGGAGGTCGCACCGATCATTGAGACGGGATCGTGGATGATCTGGGGAAGACGCAGACCGGTGATGGCGAAGAACAGTCCAACGGCAGCACCGATGAGGATCGGGTTGCGGATCACCTGCAGCAGCGGGGTCCACCAGTGGGCGAGAGTACCGGCGCGCTTGGCCTGGTGAATGTCGAGAATCACCATGCCCAGGGGCGCGAGGATCACCAGTTGGAACAGCATGATCGGCGGTACGTACGAACTGGACTTCAGGACGTAGATCGCGATCGGAATGCCCAAGTTGCCGATGTTGACGTAGGACACCGCCCAGCCGCTCATCACCGCCCTGCCCAAGGACCGGTGTTTGAAATACGAGAACGTGAACAACGCGATGCCCACGAGTGATGCCGAACCTGCCGTGGCGAAGATGGCGGGGGAGAAGATCCGCTCGAGCGGGGCTTCTGCAATGAGGTCGTACAGCAGCGCCGGGGTCGACACGTAGAAGACGGTGGACGCCAGAACCCTCTGGCTCTGTGCGCCGAGAACTCCGCTGCGCCCTAAGAGGAAGCCCACGAAGATGATGAAGCCGATGACGGCAAAGCCTTCGAGAGCGCCGAGCACAGAATGTCCTTTCTTCGATCAGTCGTCACTCTACGCCTGTCTCATCTTGTGCGCGCAGACGTCCCGAAACACGGACGGGTGGGCGAGGTGCCGGACTGACTGACGAGGTGCCGGGAGGGCTGCTCTTGGAAGTCGGGGGAGCGCTGACGCGCCCGCGGTCTCATCTTGCGGTGGGATCCGGCTACTGTTGTGGGGATATGTCTGACGCTTCGTCTTCACAGCCCTCATCCCGCCGGTCTTCGCGCCGCCGCGGGAAGCGTCGCCGTCCCCGCGGCAGTTCTCCCCAACAGGCCGAACGCCTGCAGCGTCTGCGCCAAGCGCGCCTGCGGACCGACCTCCACATCGAATATCCCGATGAACTTCCCGTCAGCAGCCGCCGCGATGACATCGCCCAGGCCATAGAAGACAACCAGGTTGTCGTTGTGGCCGGCGAAACCGGTTCGGGAAAAACAACGCAGCTGCCGAAGATCCTGCTGGAACTGGGCTACGGCATCAACGGGCTGATCGGGCACACCCAGCCGCGGCGCATTGCCGCCCGTTCGGTGGCGGCCCGTCTGGCAGAAGAGACCCTCACGGAACTCGGTGAGGGAGTCGGCTATCAGGTGCGCTTCACCTCGGACGTCGTTGATGCGACCCGCGTGAAGGTCATGACCGACGGCATCCTCCTGGCCGAACTGCAGCACGACAAGCGGCTGGAGGCCTATGACGCGATCATCATCGACGAAGCCCACGAACGCAGCCTCAACATTGACTTCCTGCTGGGCTATCTGGCCCGGCTCTTGCCGAAACGGCCCGACCTCAAGGTGATCATCACCTCGGCGACCATCGACCCGGAGTCCTTTGCCGAGCATTTCGGAGACGCGCCGATCGTGTCGGTATCCGGGCGCACCTACCCGGTGGAGATCCGGTATCGGCCAGTTGACGAAGACTTCGCAGAAGACCCCGACGGACTCCTCGAAGAAGAGCAGCCCGAGCCGCGCGCGGCGGTCCCGCACGTCCCGGATGCCGATGGGCTCATGTCCGGCCTGCTGCGAGCCGTTGACGAACTCGACCGCGAAGCCCCCGGCGACATCCTCGTGTTCCTATCCGGTGAGGCTGAAATCCGCGACGCGCAGGCAGAGCTCGAAGGCCACATGCGCACCAAGCGGCGCAACTGGGAAATCGTCCCCCTCTACGGTCGACTGTCAGCAGGGGAGCAGCAGCGCGTCTTCGCACCCCACTCCACCCCGCGGATTGTTCTGGCGACCAATGTCGCCGAAACCTCACTGACCGTTCCGGGCATCAAATACGTCATCGACGGCGGCACGGCGCGCATCTCGCGCTACTCCACGCGCACAAAAGTGCAGCGCCTGCCGATCGAGCCGATCTCTCAGGCGTCTGCCCGGCAGCGCTCCGGCCGGTCTGGCCGCACCAGCAACGGCATCGCCATCCGGCTGTACTCGGAAGGCGAATTCGACGCCCGGCCCGAATACACCGACCCAGAGATCCTGCGCACAAACCTCGCCAGCGTGCTGCTCATGATGGCGCAGCTGGGCTTTGTGCGCACAGAAAAGGACATCCTCGACTTCCCGTTCCTCACCCCACCGGAACCCCGGGCGGTCAAGAACGGCAAGAACGCACTCGTCGAACTCGGTGCGCTGCGCGAATCGGGCGGCACCCTCACGCTGACAAAACTGGGCCGGACACTGGCGACACTGCCGCTGGACCCCAGGCTGGCGCGCATGGTGCTGGCCGGGATCGAGGCGGGGGTCGGCCTGGAAACCGCCGTCATCGTCGCCTTCCTGTCCGGTCAGGACCCGCGTGAACGCCCCACGGAACAGCGGCAGGAAGCCGACGAAAAGCACAAGCGCTTCCACCATCCGTCGTCTGACTTCCTGTCCGTGCTGCGCCTGTGGAACTACGTGCAGCGCAGATCGGATGAGCTCTCAACCTCGAAGTTCAAAAAGCTGTGCAAGTCCGAGTTCATCCACTTTGTGCGGGTGCGCGAATGGCAGGACCTCGTCCAGCAGATCCGTCAGATGCTCGGCAACATCGGCAAACACATCGATCGGCCCGGAAGCGAACTCGGCACCCGACCGTCTGAGGCGGCACAGGCAGATGAGGCCCGTAGCAGGCGAAAGGGACGCCGCACGAACAAGCGCGGACCCTACACGGCAACCGAACAGGCCGTGCACTCAAGCCTGCTCACCGGCATGCTCGACACAATCGGTGCGCGCACCGTCGAAGGCAAGGACTACATCGGCGCCCGCGGCACCAAGTTCAGGATCTTCCCCGGATCAGGCGTCTTCGGTGCCAACCCCGACTTCGTCATGGCCGCTGAACTCGTTGAAACCTCCCGCCTGTGGGCGCGCACGGTCGCAGCAATCGAACCCGAGTGGGTAGTGCGGGCCGCCGGTGAGCTCATCACCCACAGCTATTCAGAACCCCACTGGTCATCCCGTTCAGCAGCCGCCCTCGCATACGACAGGATGAGCCTCAACGGGGTCCCGCTGATCTCAGACGCGCGCATCAACTACGGCAAGATCGACCGGGAAGCCGCGCGTGACCTCTTCATCCGCCACGCACTCATCGACGGCGACTGGAACGAAAAACACGCCTTCGCCACCCACAACGCCCAGGCTTTGGAAAAAGCCGAGGCGCTCGCCAGCCGCCTGCGCGACCGCCGACTGCTGGCCGAAGACGATGTGCTGTTCGAGTTCTACGACGAACGCCTGCCGGAGAACATCGTGTCCGCCGGACACTTCAACGGCTGGTGGAAACGCAAGCGGGCGGAAGAACCCGACTTCCTCAACGTCGACCCCAACAGCCTGCTGGCCGCTGACGGAACCGACCTCGAAAGCGCCGCGGACGACTACCCGCTGCAGGTGCAGCTGGCCGACGGCAGCAGCGTGCGCCTCAGCTACGCCTATGAACCCGGATCCCGCCGCGACGGCGTGACCGTTTTCCTCAGCCCCGAACAGCTGCGAAGCGTCGACGCCGACGACTTTTCGTGGCAAGTGCCGGGACTGCGCCTGGAATACATCACCGCACTCATCCGCTCCCTGCCGAAGGCGAAAAGAACCTACTTCGTCCCGGCTCCCGACGTCGCAGCTGAAATCCTTGTAGGCGTGACGGGGCCGGAAGACGACAGCCGACTGCTGAACCGGCCTGCCGGCCACGCCCTCGAAGTGCTGGCAGCAGAACTCACGGCCCGCGCCGGCGGAGGCGGACTCATGGACCGCGTGCCCATCACCGTAACACCCGACGACTTCGAGCTTGTGCGGCTGCCAAGCCATCTGCGGATGAGCTTCGTCATCCGGCGCGGCAGAAAAACACTCGCCAGCGGAGAGAACCTCGCAGAACTTCAGCAGCGCGCCAAAAACCTTGACGCGGCAGCTGACAGACAGCCCGCACCCGCACCCGCCGCCCCTGCCCGCACGACCAAGGTGAAGACGCAGACCGCGGTGCCGGCACCTCGTCAGGGGATCCGGGGATGGGACTTCGGCGCCTTCCCGCAGCCAATCGAGGCGGACGGCCGCCGATTCTTCCCAGCACTCGTCGACGAGGGAACCTCCGTGACCCTGCGCTACTCAGCAGATGAAACCTGGGCGCACCAGGCAACAATCCTGGGAGTCACACGGCTGCTGAGCTTCGGACAGAAAGAAGCCGCCCGCTACTGCCAAGACGCGCTGAACAACACGGCAAAGCTCGTGCTCGGGGCCCGCCGCACAAAGGACTCCGACCCGCTGGAAGACGCCGTCTTCACCGCGGTCGGCAGGATCGTGCGCACCGCGCAGTGCCTGAACCGCACTGACGACCACGGACTGCCCGGCGGCGGCGACCACCCGCGGACAGAAGAGGAATACAAAGCGCTTCAGCGCGAAGTGGCCAGCCGCATCACCGGTGAACTCGACAGGGTCTACCAGGCGCTGACCCGCACATACACGCTCGCGGCGGATGTCGAACGGACCATCAAGAACACCCGCTCACTGACAGTGCTCGCCTCGATAACCGACGAACAGGCCCACCTGGCGGCCCTCCTGCAGCCGGGCTTCCTGACAACAGTCGCACCCGACTACGTGCTGCGCATGCCGGCCTACCTCGAAGCCGCTCAGAACCGTCTGGACAAACTCGGCACACAGGCCAGCCGTGACCGCCAGTTCATGGACCGCATCCAGCAGGTGCGCACCCAGATCGACGACAAGCTCGGCCGGGTGCTTGGCAGTGCGGCCCGGGACGACGCTGAGCGCTACAGCGCCGTTCTGCCCGCCGAATGGCAAAAAGTCCTCTGGGACGTCGAAGAGCTGCGCGTATCACTGTGGGCACCCCACGTCGGCACGGCACACACCGTGTCCGAACAGCGCATCACCAAAGCGCTCGCAAAACTGTAGGGCCTCTCAGGCGAGAACAGCGGCCCCGTAAGGGGCAGCGGGAGGCCGGCGGCGCCTCGTGAATCAGATGTAGAACAAGATCCAGGACGCCGGGAAGAGAGCTGCGGTGCAGACCGCCGCAAGCGCCCAGCGGATGCGCTTCTTGGCGGTCTTGCGGGTCAGTGCGACCCAGTAGACGATGATCGTGGCCGCCGTCATCAGCCAGCCGGCGGAAGCCAAAAACCACATGCCCAACAGCTGGCTGTTCGGCACACCCAACTGCTGCATGGGCTGCATGAAGTGCGCGGCCATGAGCGACATCGCGATGCCCAGTAAGCACAGCGCCAAAGACACAATGGCCGAGGCAATGAACACCCACAGCACCCGCCTGTCGCTCCTGACCGGGCGGGCAGCAACCGAATATTCGGCGCCCTCGGTGCGCTGTCTGCTGGTTCTGTTCCTCTTGGCCACGGAACCATCCTACGGAACCAAGCACGAGGTGCCGCCCACCTTCCGCCTGAGAGCTCAGCAGGCTGTCCTAGACTGGCCGGGTGACTCCCACCCCGCAGACCATTCGTGACGAAGCCGCCAGACGGCGCACATTCGCCGTCATCGCCCACCCCGACGCCGGTAAATCAACCCTGACCGAAGCGCTCGCCCTGCACGCGCGCGCCATCGGCCAGGCCGGCGCAACCCACGGCAAGGCCGGCCGTCGCGCCACCGTGTCCGACTGGATGCAGATGGAGCAGGACCGCGGCATTTCGATTTCCTCAGCCGCTCTGCAGTTCGAATACCGCGACTGCGTGGTCAACCTCATCGACACCCCCGGTCACGCCGACTTCTCAGAAGACACCTACCGCGTGCTGTCGTCCGTCGACTGCGCCATCATGCTCGTCGACGCGGCCAAGGGCATGGAAGAGCAGACCATGAAGCTGTTCGAAGTCTGCTCCCACCGCAACATCCCGATCATGACGGTCATCAACAAGTGGGACCGCCCCGGTCTGGAATCGCTGGAGCTCATGGACGAAATCCAGCAGAAGACCGGCATGCTGCCCACACCGCTGACGTGGCCCGTGGGTGACTCCGGTGACTTCCGCGGCGTGCTTGACCGTGAAACGGGGGAGTACACCAAGTTCACCCGCACCGACGGCGGCGCCACCATCGCCGGCGCTGAAACCATGGACCCCGCACGGGCCGAAGAAGTCGAAGGCGACGTGTGGACCACCGCCGTCGAAGAATCCGAGCTTCTGGAACTGGAAGAGCAGAACTTCGACTACGACGAATTCCGGGCAGGCAAGCACACCCCGGTGATGTTCGCCTCAGCCGTCCTCAACTTCGGTGTGGCCAAGATCCTCGACACGCTCATCGACCGTGCCCCGGCGGCAGAACCTCGCCTGGACCGCGACGGCGAACCTCGACCCGTCGATGCGCCTTTCTCCGGCTTCGTGTTCAAAGTGCAGGCCGGAATGGACCGCAACCACCGCGACCTTTTGGCCTACATCCGCGTGTGCTCCGGAGTTTTCGAACGCGGCATGGTCGTCACCCACGCCGAAACGAAAAAGCCGTTTGCCACCAAACACGCTCAGCACGTCTTCGGCCGTGACCGCGACTCCGTTGAGACCGCCTACCCCGGAGACGTCGTCGGCTTGGTCAACGCCTCAGCCCTGCGCGTCGGCGACAGCCTCTACGTCGACGAGCCCGTGCAGTTCCCACCGATTCCGTCGTTCAGCCCCGAACACTTCATGGTCATCCGCGCGAAAGACCCGTCGAAGTACAAGCAGTTCCGCCGCGGCATCGACCAGCTGGACCACGAAGGCGTCATCCAGGTGCTGCGCTCCGACCTGCGCGGCGATCAGGCCCCCGTGCTCGGAGCCGTCGGCCCGATTCAGTTCGAAGTGGTCGAAGACCGCATGGTCAACGAATTCAACTCACCGTGCCGCCTGGAGTCCCTGCCCTACACGCTGGCCCGCCGCACAGTGAAGGACGACATCCCCAAACTGGCGAAAGAGCGCAGCGTCGAAGTGCTCGAACGCTCCGACGGAACGCTGCTGGCACTGTTCTCAGACCGGTGGCGCCTGGGCGGTGTGGAGCGGGAAAACCCCGGCATCACACTTGAGCCGCTGGTGGTCACCTGACCGACTGCGAGCACCTCGCGGCGGGGGTTTAGAATAGATCGTCGGGCAGACTCTGGTCCTGACTGCGTCGCTGCTCAGGACCCTGCCCGCAGTCATGTCTGCAATAAGGAGCTAGGACAAGTGGGAAACACGTCGATCCGCGTCGCCATCGCGGGCCTGGGAAACTGCGCAACGTCACTCATCGAAGGCGTTGAATACTACAAGGACGCAGATCCCGAATCGAAGGTTCCGGGACTCATGCACGTGCAGTTCGGCGACTACCACATCAGCGACATCGAATTCGTCGCAGCGTTCGACGTCGACGCTGACAAGGTCGGCAAGGACATTTCCGAAGCCGCCTACTCCAGCGAGAACCACACCATCAAAATCACTGACATCCCGCACACCGGGGTGGAAGTGCAGCGCGGCCCAACGCTTGACGGCCTCGGCAAGTACTATCGCGAAACCATCACCGAATCCGACGTCGAACCGGTTGACGTTGCGCAGGCTCTGCGCGACGCGAAGGTCGACGTTCTGGTGTGCTACCTGCCGGTTGGCTCGCAGAAGGCCGTCGAATACTACGCGCAGGCCGCAATCGATGCGAAGGTCGCATTCGTCAACGCCCTGCCGGTGTTCATCGCAGGCACTAAGGAATGGGACGACAAGTTCAAGGAAGCCGGCGTGCCGATCGTCGGCGACGACATCAAGAGCCAGATCGGTGCGACGATCACCCACCGCGTCATGGCCCGCCTGTTCGAAGAGCGCGGCGTGATCCTCGACCGCACCTACCAGCTCAACGTCGGCGGCAACATGGACTTCAAGAACATGCTCGAACGCGAGCGTCTCGAGTCCAAGAAGATCTCGAAGACCCAGGCGGTCACCTCGAACACCTCGGCAGAACTCGCCGAACGCGACGTCCACATCGGCCCCTCCGACTACGTGGGCTGGCTGGACGACCGCAAGTGGGCATTCGTCCGCTTGGAGGGCCGTAACTTCGGCGACGCGCCCGTCTCCCTTGAGTACAAGCTCGAAGTGTGGGACTCTCCGAACTCCGCCGGCGTCATCATCGACGCTGTGCGCGCAGCCAAGATCGGCCTGGACCGCGGCATCGGCGGTGCACTCATTTCAGCATCGTCGTACTTCATGAAGTCCCCGCCACTCCAGCAGAACGACGAAGCCGCACACGCGGCCGTAGAAGCTTTCATTGCCGGCGAAGCCGACAGCTGACCTGCCACAACACACAGAACACTCTGAGGAGAGATCGTCAATGCACGTCATCGTAGTCGGAGCCGGATTCGTCGGGCTCTCCAGCGCACTCCACCTGGCCGCAGACGGCCACGAGGTGACCGTCCTGGAGCGCACCGGTGTTGCCGCCGGATCAAGCTGGGGCAACGCAGGATTCGTTGTTCCCCCGATGACGAAGCCTCTCGCCGCTCCCGGCGCGTGGGTCAACGGCTTCGACATGATGCTCAACAAGGACGCTCCGCTGTCCATGCCGCAGCCGTTCTCACCGCGCCTGGCGCTGTTCCTGGCGAAGTTCGCATCCCAGATGACGAAGAAGCGCTACGCCGCTTCCGTGCGCGCCGAAGCACCTGCTCTCAAAGATGCTTTCGCGGCTTTCGGCCGGATGGAAGAGCTCGGCGTCAAGGCATCGCTGACACGGGCCACCTTCACGATGGGCTTTGAATCCGCAGACGGTCTCGAGGGTCTGAAAACCGGCATGGCCGAAAGCAACTCGGTGGGCCTGGAAGGCAACGTCGACGTTGTATCGCCGGAGGTTCTGCCGTTCTTCTCAGACAAGATCACGCACGCCGCTCAGGTGCGCGACCAGGCCTACATCGACCCGCCGGCCTACATGGAGGCTCTCGCTGAGGCCTGCCGTACGGCCGGCGTGAACATCATCGAAGACGCCGACGTCGTGTCCGGCTATGAGGGCGACTCCGGTGTCGGGCTCGTTGATCGCAAGGGGCGCTCCTATGGTGGTGACGCGGTTGTCGTCGCTGCCGGCGTGTGGTCGGACGACCTGCTGGAAACCCTCCACGGCAAGAAGGCCCGCATCGGCATGGCAGCGGGCCGCGGCTACTCGTTCACGGCCTCGGTTGACCCCGAGTTCCTGCCGACCGAACCGGTGCGCTTCCCCTCGGTCAGCGTTGTTGTCACGCCCTACCGCGGCAAAGTCCGCGTGGGCGGAACCATGGAGTTCCTGCCGGCAGATGCCCCCATGAACCCAGCGCGCATCGACTCGATCAAGAAAGCCCTGCGCCCGCTGGTTCGCGGCATCGACCTGGAGAACACCACGGATCACTGGATGGGTCCCCGTCCGGTCAGCCCCGACGGCAGCGAGCGCGTCGAAGCTGTATCTCAGCGCACCTTCGTCGCTTCTGGCCACGGCATGTGGGGCGTCACGCTCGGCCCGCGGGCCGGCGAAATCATTGCGAAGCTCGTCACAGAGCGACTGGGTCGCTGACGCACTAGAATTCACAGGGGAGAGCGTCCCCTCGCGTTCCTATAGTCAAGGAGGAGACTATGACGCACATTGCAGTAGTCGGGGCCGGAATGGTCGGCCTGGCAAGTGCACTCAACCTGGCTGACGCCGGATACGACGTCACCGTACTCGACCGCAAGGGTGTTGCCGCCGGCGCAAGCTGGGGCAACGCCGGCTTCATCTGCCCGTCGATGACCTTCCCACTGTCGGCACCGGGCGAATGGAAGAACGGCTTTGACGCCGTCACCAACAGGGATGCCCCGCTGGCCCTGCCGCAGCCGTTCAACCCGAAGCTGTGGAAGTTCCTCACGACCTTCACGCTGCAGATGACCGAAAAGAAGTTCAAGCGCGCAGTTGACGAACTCGCACCGGACCTCAAGGACTCCATCGCATCGTTCGAACGTCTCAAGGACTTCGGCGTCGAAGGCAAGTTCAACCACTCCGACTTCACCGTCGGCCTGGGTTCGGAAGCCGAACTCCACCACTTCATCGAAGAGACCGGCATCAACCGCGACGCCGGTGTGCCCTCTGTTGTCGAAACCTTCGACCCCCGCGAAAAGCCGTACTTCACGGACCTCGTCACCCACGGTGCAATCGTGAAGGACCAGGCCTACATCGACCCGCCGGCATTCGTCCAGTCGATCGCAGATGCCGCCCAGAAGCTGGGCGTGAAGATCGTGACCGACGCCGAGATCGTCACCGGCCACGTCGGTGCTGACGCCGTCGGCCTCGTTGACGCCCAGGGACGCAGCTACAGCTTCGATGGTGTTGTCATCGCCGCGGGCGCTTGGTCGGACGAACTGCTGCGCAAGCTGCACGGCAAGTCCGCCACCATCGGCATGGCCGCCGGCCGCGGATACTCGTTCACCGCTCAGGTCGACCCCGAGTACCTGCCGACCACCCCCGTGTACCTGCCCACCACGCGCGTTGTGTTCACTCCGTACCGCGGTGGCGTGCGTGTGGGCGGAACCATGGAGTTCCTCGACCCGGATGCTCCGCTGCGTCCCGAGCGCATCGAATCTATGAAGCGCGTGGCCAGCAAGTACATGAAGGGCATCGACCTCGAGAACACCACCGACCACTGGGTTGGTCCTCGCCCGGTCAGCCCCACCGGTCCGCCGAAGATCGAAGCCCTCTCGCCGCGCAGCTTCGTCGCTGCAGGTCACGGCATGTGGGGTATCGCCCACGGGCCGCGTGCCGGTGAGCAGATCGCACAGATCGTCAAGCGCACCCTCAAGTGATGCTTTCCTGAGTGCCGCCGCAGAATCCTCCCGCAGGGGAATTCTGCGGCGGCACTTTGCTGTTGAAACAGCAAAGACAGTAAACTCCCGTGCAACGGAAGCGATCAGAAAGAGTCTCATGGCAAACCCGCTGATGAACAGGGCCCTGAACGAAGGCGTGAAAGACCGCCAGACCCCTTCGGCCGATCACCTCAACTCCATGTACATGGCCCCGTCGGCAGAGAACCGCAACGCCGGCCCCGGCCAGCCAGTCCAGCCGCAGGCTCCAGCCGCAGAGCGCCCCATGCAGTACAACGACGTCTTCATGAAGTCGCTGGCCTGCTTCGGTGTTCTTCTCGTTGGCGCAATCGTCGGCTGGGTGATGCCTGCTCTGGCGCTGCCAGCCGTGCTCATCGGCCTGGTTCTGGGTCTGATCAACTCGTTCAAGCGCGAACCCGTCCCGTTCCTCATCCTGGCCTACGCCGCTGTTGAGGGTGTTTTCCTCGGCGGCATTTCGAAGATCTTCGAAACCTCATACGACGGCATTGTCATGCAGGCGGTGCTGGCAACGCTCAGCGTCTTTGCCGTGATGTTCGCGCTGTTCAAGTTCAAGGTCATCCGCTTCGGCGCCAAGGGCATGAAGTTCCTCATGCTGGCCGTCGGCGGCTACGCGGTGTTCTCGCTCATCAACTTCTTCTACGTTCTGTTCACCGGCAACGGCGGTGCGCGCAACGTGCAGATTGAACTGTTCGGCATGACCTTCCCGCTGGGCGTCATCATCGGAGTTGTCGCCGTGGTGCTGGCATCGCTGACCCTGATCACTGACTTCCAGGCAATCGAAGCCGGCGTCGACAACAAGATCCCGGAGCGCTACTCCTGGACCATGGCGTTCTCGCTCATGGTGTCGCTCATCTGGCTGTACGTCGAAATCCTGCGCCTGCTGTCCTACTTCCGACAGGACTGATATGAGTGACGTGTTCGCTGCCGGACCGGTGGGCGAACAGCACCGACAGAAAGCGGCGGACCTCGAAACTGAGGTCCGCCGTCTTCGTGTCCGGCTGGTTTCGCTCACGGTCGACGCCTGGTCTCAGGTTCCCGATGGACAGCCGCTGAACCGTCGGCAGCTGGTGGCTGCCGCTGTTCGTCAGCTGTGTGATCTGACAGGCCCACCGGAGGGCGCACCCGAAATCTGGAAGGCTGACGAGGCGCAGCTTCCGTTCCGCTTGTTCGCTCTGTTGGAAGCGGCACAGCCGCGCAGGGGAGCCGGCGAGGAGCACACGGCAGAAGCACTTGCCCTTGCCGAAAACCTCAGGCGCAGTCTGTGAGGAGCTGCTGCGGCACCTCGTCCGTTTCTGTGCGGCACTGGAGCCGTACGGCTCCAGGACCCGTGCACATCAGGTAAGCGCGCGCTTGAGCGTGTCGAGACCGACCGAGCCGATTGCCAGGGCCTTGGTGTGGAAGTCTTTGAGTGTGAAGTTTGGGTCGCTGGCTTTCGCCGCGTTGCGGGTCTGCTCCCACAGGCGCTGGCCGATCTTGTAGGACGGCGCCTGGCCCGGCCAGCCCAGGTAGCGGTCGAGTTCGAACGCGAGGAAGCTGCGCTCCATGGCCGCGTTGTCGGTCAGGAACGTCCAGGCCTTGTCCGCATCCCACGTGCCGCCCCCGATTGATTCGGGAGCCGGCAGACCCAGGTGCACGCCGATGTCGAGGCACACCCGGGCTGCCCTCAGCCGCTGGGAGTCGAGCATGCCCATGTAGTCGCCCAGATCGTCCAGGAAGCCGAGTTCGGCCATGAGCGCCTCGGAGTACAGGGCCCATCCTTCGCCGTGACCGGACACCCAGCACAGGTGACGACGCCACGTGTTGAGGCTGTCAGCCATGTGGGTCGCCCCGCCCACCTGCAGGTGATGTCCGGGAACGCCCTCGTGGTAGACGGTCGTAAGCTCCTGCCACGTGTTGAATGTTTCAACCCCGGCCGGAACCGACCACCACATGCGGCCCGGGCGTGAAAAGTCATCAGTTGGGCCGGTGTAGTAGATGCCGCCCGTGCCGTCGGGCAGGACCATGCATTCGATCTTCTTGACCGGTTCGGGAATGTCGAAGTGCACGCCCGCAAGTTCCTCAATGGCCCGGTCGGCCTTGTCCTGCATCCAGGCGCGCAGAGCATCCAGACCGTGAACCTGGCGCTGCGGATCGGCATTGAGCTTGTCGAAGCACTCGGAGACGGTGGAACCGGGGTAGAGCTCGTTTGCCACGCGGCGCTGTTCGGCGTCGATCGCGGCCAGCTGTTCGAGGCCCCAGGCGTAGGTCTCGTCGAGATCGACCTCGGCTCCCAGGAACTGGCGAGAGAACAGGGCGTAGTCATCGCGACCGCAGGCGTCGGTTTCGGTAGCCAGGGGAGCGATGATGTCGCCGAGGAAGTCAGCGAGCGAATCATAGGCTTCCCGCGCACCGTCAGCGGCTGTGCGGACCTCTGCTGACAGGGCTTCCGAGGCGGTGTCGGCTGCCTGCTGGGCGAAGCGGTCAAAGCTGCCGTCGGCTTTCGCATGGTCGCGGCACTGTTCGATGACGCGCTTGACCTGCCGCAGCGCAGGCGGCCGGCCGTCGTGAGCGGCCTGGCTCAGTGCGTGTCGGTACTCGGTGAGTGCCCTGGGCACCTGCGATAGGCGGACGGCGTTGTCCTTCCAGTCGTCTTCCGTGTCAGTGGGCACGAGGTCGAAGAGCATCTGCACATCCTGCGGAGCCGATGCAATGACGTTGAGTTCACCGGACGTCAGACCGGCGGCGTGCAGTTCGCGCTCACAGCCCAGGCGCTCCCGCATGGCATCGAGCGTGACGGCATCGACCTCGTCGAGGTTCTGCGCTTCCCGTTCTGCTTTGTCGAGTTCGCGCAGCGTGCGGGCGTTGAGCTCATCGAGCTGGTCTGCGGCTTCGCGGCTCTGGGAATCCAGGCGCGTGCGGTCTCCGTCAAGACCAGCGGTGACAGACAGGGTGGGGAACAGGTCAACAAGGGAGCGGGCGTAGTCTTCGGCGACTTCATCGACTGCCGAAGGGATTCGCGATAATTCAGTCATGGTCCCACTGTAAACGGCGGAAAAGGCATGATCTACCATTGCTCAGTCGGCGAACAGCGTTTGTGCGCCGACTTTCTCAATGGCTTTATAGGAGGCGCATGCCGCGGTGACCCCGAGCAGACTGTGGAACAAGAACTTCATCCTGTCTTTCAGCATCAGCCTCATGGGCTCACTGGTGTTCTACATGCTGCTGACGTCCATGGCGGCATACGCGGTGATTTCGTTCGGTGCGGGGCAGGCGGCGGCCGGCTTCGCCTCGAGCTCCTTCGTTCTGGGTGCTGTGGTGTCCCGCGTCCCCGCGGGCAAGTACCTCGACTTCATCGGTCGCAAGCGGGTCATCCTGCTGTCTTCGATCATCCAGATTCTGCTGTCTCTGGCCTACATTCCGACCGGCACGCTCGACCTGTTCATTGCGGTGCGCTTCCTGCAGGGCTTTGCGTTCGGGTTCAACCACACGGCAACGTCGGCCGCTGTGCAGACCGTCATCCCGCCGCACCGCAGGGCCGAGGGAACGGGATATTTCGGCATGGCAACCTCTTTGGCAATGGCCAGCGGCCCGTTCCTCGCGGTGACGGTGTCCGCGTCACACGGCTACCAGCCGCTGTTCTACATCTGCGCGACAATTGCCGTCGTCGCCTCGCTGCTGTCGCTTCTGCTGACTCTTCCGGAGAACCCGCCCAGTGCTGAACAGCGAGCTGATAAATGGCGGCTGACCCCGAGTTCGTTCCTTGAGAAGGACACGCTGAAGACCTCTTCTGTGATGTTCTTTGCAGGTCTCGTGTACTCGGTCGTCATGGCCTTTTTGGGCTCCTATGCGGAGGCTATAGGGGCGTCCGAGGCGGCAGGCTGGTTCTTTGTTGCGCTCGCTGCCGCTATGCTCATCTGCCGTTCCTTTGTGGGCCGCCTGCAGGACAAGTACGGGGACGGCTGGGTGATCTACCCAGCCATCCTCATCTACGCTGCATCACTTACGGTGCTTACCTTTGCTCACGGTGAGTTCGCCATCGTCGTTGCGGGTGCGCTCGTGGGAGCAGGCTTTGGAACCCTGCTTCCTGCAGTGCAGGCCGTGTGTGTCGCCGATGCGCTGCCGGCCCGCTACGGGGTTGTCGTGTCGACGTTCTTCATCATGCTCGATTTGGGAACGGCAATCGGCTCCGTCGTTTTGGGTGCGCTGGAACCCGTGGTGGGTCAGCGGGGCATGTTCGGCGTTTCGACGTTTGTCGTGTTGTTCGGACTGCTTGTCTACTGGGCTGGCCGGCGCTCAGTCGCTCAGGGACGCTGACGCCGAGCCCAGGTGCCAGCACCCGGTTCGCGCATGCGGCGAACCGGGCTGCTGTAGCCGGTGCCCGGCTGGCTGGTGTTTTCGTTTCCACCGGAGGAGTGGCGCAGCGCCATGACGGCGGCGAATGCCGCCGAGCGCGCCAGGCGCTGCTCCTTCGGGGTTCCGGTCTTCGGCTTTTCTCTCACAGCGGGATGTTTCCGTGTTTGCGGGCGGGTGCCTGCACGTGCTTGTTGCGCAGAGCGCGCAGGCCTCGGACAATCCGTTCGCGGGTTTCAGACGGTGCGATGACCGCGTCGATGTAGCCCTCTTCCGCAGCCAAGTAGGGGTTGAGCAGAGCGTCTTCGTATTCCTGGACGAGTTCGGCTCGTTTGGCTTCGACGTCTTCGCCCGCGGCTTCGGCTTCCTTCAGTGTGCGGCGGTAGACGATGTTCGCAGCACCCTGCGCGCCCATGACGGCAATCTGTGCCGACGGCCAGGCCAGATTGAGGTCAGCGCCGAGCTGCTTAGAGCCCATAACGCAGTACGCGCCGCCGTAGGCCTTGCGGGTGATGAGCGTCAGGCACGGCACGGTCGCTTCACCGTAGGCGTAGATGAGCTTTGCGCCGCGGCGGATGATGCCGTTGTACTCCTGGTCGGTGCCGGGCAGGAAGCCTGGAACGTCGACGAAGGTCAGAATCGGAATGTTGAACGCGTCGAGGAAGCGCACAAAGCGGGCTGCCTTTTCTGATGCGTCAATGTCGAGCGTGCCGGCCATCTGCATGGGCTGGTTGGCAATGATGCCGACCGTTTCGCCTTCCACGCGGCCGAAACCGGTGACGACGTTCGGGGCGAAGAGTTCGCTGGTTTCGAGGAACTCGCCGTCGTCGAGGACCGTCGTGACGACATCCAGGATGTCGTAGGGCTGCGATGCGGAGTCCGGCACGATCGTGTTGAGCGCGTTGTCGGCTTCCGTCAGTTCAAGGTCAGCCGGGGCCGGCACCGTCGGAACGGGATCCATATTGTTCGACGGCAGGAACGACAGGAGGTCGCGCACATAGTTCAGTGCGTCTTCTTCGTCCTGTGCGAGGTACTGGGCGTTGCCGGAGACCGTGTTGTGGGTGTACCCGCCGCCCAGTTCTTCGTGGCCGACGTTTTCACCAGTGACGGTCTTGATGACGTCAGGACCGGTGATGTACATGTGCGAGGTGCCGTCGACCATGATCGTGAAGTCGGTCAGAGCGGGGGAGTAGACGGCACCGCCTGCCGAGGGTCCCATGATGAGGCTGATCTGCGGGATCACACCGGAGGACTTGACGTTCCAGTGGAAGATTTCGGCGAACAGGGCGATCGATCCGACACCCTCCTGGATGCGGGCACCGCCGGAGTCGTTGATGCCGATGATGGGGCAGCCGATCTTCAGCGCGAGTTTCTGCACCTTGACGATCTTGCGGCCGTTGGCTTCGGCAAGCGAACCGCCGAGCACAGTGAAGTCGTGGGCGAAGACCGCAACGGTGCGACCGTCGATTGTGCCCAGACCGCAGACCACGCCGTCGCCGTCGGGACGCTTCTTCTCCATGCCGAACTGGTGGCTGTGGTGGCGGACGAACTCGTCGATCTCCTGGAAAGAGCCGGGGTCGAGGAGTTCCGCAATGCGTTCGCGGGCGGTCTGCTTGCCGCGGTTGTGCTGGCGTTCAGCAGCCTGGGGATCGGGAGTGTGCGCGTTGCGGCGGCGCTCAATGAAAGCGGCCAACCGCTGCGCTGTCGTCTGCGGTGCGGTAGAAGGACTCATGTCACTAGACTAGCGGTGATTCTCACACGGTGGGCCGGTGTTGTGTCCGGCCGATAAAACAGCCTACAGTGATGTAGTGCATGATTGCGTTTCTCCTTTTGACCTCAGCCGCTTCAGCGAAGCCTGGAGCCTGGAAAGCCGGTTGCCTCAGCCGGACATCGAGTGGTCGGAGAAAACCGGCTCGACCAACGACGACCTCGTTGCAGCCGTAGAAAGCGGAAGTGCGGCACCCTTCAGCATTATCGGCACGGATCATCAGCAGGCCGGCCGCGGCCGCCTGTCGCGCACGTGGACGACACCTCCGAACACGTGTCTGACCTTTTCCATTGCCGTTCCAGTGCCGTCGACAGTCGCCGCGGACGACCTCGGCTGGATTCCGCTCATCACGGGCCGCGCTGTTGTTGACGCTCTGCGCGCCGAGGGAGTTCCGGCCGAACTCAAGTGGCCCAACGACGTCCTCATCCGCGACTGCAAGCTCGTCGGCATCCTCACTCGGATTGTCATCGGAGCTGACGGCGAAAAGACAGTCGTCATCGGCACCGGCATCAATGTGCACCTCGCACAGGACGACCTTCCGGTTGAGACCGCCACGTCGCTGCTCGTTGAGGGCTTCGAGTTCAGCCGCGAAGCGCTCCTGGCCGCTGTTGTCAGCCGACTGCGCGAGGCCCTGGACTCGGCGTTCAGCCGCCCGGCGGTCGGAACAGCAGAATTCTGTGCGGACATGTCCGCCTCCATGGCCACCATTGGCCGCGACGTTCGGGTTGAACTGCCCGGCCAGGAACCCCTCACCGCGCGGGCGGTTGGCCTTGACAAGCACGGCGGACTCGTCATTGAAACCGCTGAGGGCCTGCAGACCGTCACCGCCGGGGATGTCATACACGCGAGGCTGCTGTGACCGAACCTGATCCGCGCACTCGAGCTCTGCCGCAGATCAACGAGCACACCGTTTTCTCACGGCCGGACGCACCATGGAACCGCGACGCTGCGGCAACAACCGAAATCCAGCGGATTGCCGAAACCTCCGAAGAGTTCAGTTCGAGCTTCCAGGAAGAGCGCGCACGCGCCAACGCGCGGTCTTCCGATGACTCCAGCGTCTCTGAACTGCGCGACCGCCTGGAGTTTTCGCAAGGACTGGCGGACGACCCCAACCCGCCGACAGAAGCGGTACCGGACCTTTTGGACAACCCGGAGCTCATCGAGCAGCGCATACAGCGACTGCGCGCGGCGGCGTCGCTGCTGGAAGAACAGCTGCTGGGCGGCAAACGGGTCCTGACCAGACGCGAAGTAGCCCAGCTGGCAGGTGTTTCCACTGTGTCTGCCAAGAAGTTCTGGCGCGCCCTCGGCCTGCCAATCGCAGAAGAGGGCACACCTGCCTTCACGATTCGCGATGTCAATGCACTGGCCGAAATGGCTGATCTTGTGGCGCGCAACATGGTGGACGAAGAGACCGCGGTGGCGCTCGCTCGCGCCATCGGCCAGACCACCGACCGTCTGGTGGTGTGGCAGATGGAGACGGTTGTCGAATACCTCGCTGAATCACGCCAGCTGGATGAGCGTCAGGCGCGCGCGGTTGCGCTGAGCCTGTTTGAGCAGATCCTGCCGTCGCTGGAAAAGGTCATGCTGTACGCGTGGAAGCACAACATGGCCAACGTCTTCGGCCGGCTCAACGTGAACCTGGGCGACGACGCCGGTCCCGGCGGCAAGAACGCCGGCCAGCCAGGTTTCTATGATTCAGCCATGCCGCTTGCCCGCGGAATCGGCTTTGTCGACCTCGTGTCGTTTACCCGACTATCGCAGCAGATGGAGCCCAGGCAGCTTGCCAGCCTGGTCAAGCGCTTCCAAACCCTGTGCTACAACATCGTGACCGCCGGCGGCGGCCGTGTCATCAAAACCGTTGGCGACGAAGTGTTCTTCGCCGCCGAAACTCCGCGTTCGGGTGCCGAGATCTCAGTGCGGCTCATGGAGCGCATCACCGAAGACCCTGACCTGCCGAAAGCCCGCGTGGGCTTTTCATGGGGCAAGGTCCTGTCCCGCCTGGGCGACATCTTCGGTTCGACCGTCAACCTGGCAGCCCGCCTGACTTCAATCGGCGAACCCGGAACGGTCACCACCGACTGGGAAACCTCGTCCGTCATTGCGCAGACGGAGGCCTATGAGTTCTCCAATCGCCGCACCGTGAGCCTGCAGGGACTGGGCGATATTACGATCGTCGACATGCACCGCGGTCAGGCACCGCGCATGGTCGTCGACGTCGAACCCTGAGATCGAGCTTTGACGGTCGGCTGAGCGTGCCCCGTCAGAGCCCAGGCTCCGTCAGAACAGCTGTTCGTCGTCGTGGGACACAATGACGCCGCTGTCGTCATCCTTGTCCCGGCCGATCCGCGCGTAGCGGTCGTCGTCGCTGAAATCAGGTGCGCCCGCAGCGCCCTTGGCTGTGCTCTTGGCACCGCTCTTCGCGGCTTCTCCACCACCGGCGGGTGCGGTTCCCTCTGCCGAGGTGCCGTCGGCTGCCGCTGGATCTGCGGCAATGCCGGTGCGCGGCAGGGTGCCGATCGCATCGATCCGGCCTTCAACGGGAGCGCCCGAACCGTCGCGGCGAGACAGCTCGTCCGGCAGTGCGCGTGCACCGCCGGTCTTGGCGGCCGCCTGCGGGTTGGGTCCGGCAAAGGCTGTTACGAGCTCGGTTTCGTCCTTGAGGAAGCGGTGGCTGCGCATACCCGCGGTGGCACGTCCCTTGGCAGGGAAGTCCGACAGCAGGGAGACCTTGACGGATTCGGTTTCCTCGCCGTTGAAGTTCACGCCCTTGGCAATCGTCACAACCCGGTTTTCCACGGCTGGGTCGACAACGCTGAAGCTGATGACCTCGATGTCCTTCGGCAGGCGAATGCCCGCGACACCGCCAGCACCGGGCCCCTGTGCGCGAACGGCGTCGAGGGTGAAGGTGAGCAGATTGCCCGCCTGGGTGATGAACACGGCAGATCCGTCATCGAGGTTGGGCAGCTGGCCGGCGCCCACGACGGTGTCTTTGCCCTTGAGCGCAATGATGTCCCACACGTCGCGGTTGTTCGGGATCTCACCTGCGGCAACGCGTTTGACCACGCCCAAGCGTGTGCCGAGCACCACCTCGGCAGTGGGGTCGATAAGGGTGATGACCTGTTCTCCGCGTTCGAGCTCGATGAAGTCGGTGATCTTCACCCCGCCCGACAGCACGGGGCGGGTGGCCTGGTCCGGCAGGGACGGCAGGTTGATGATGTCGATCTTGTGCACCCGCCCCTTGTTCGTCAGAGCACCCAGGGATCCGCGGGTGCTCGAGGGGATCTGCGCGATGAGAGCGTCGTTGGCAGCCCTGCGGCCGGTGGCTGACAGTTCGCCGGCTGTTGCCGTCCGGGCGATCTTCCCGGTGGTGGACATGAGCACCCAGCAGGGTTCGTCGGCCACCTGCAGGTTCTTGCCCTTCTTGCGGCCGGCGGCCTTGATCTCCTTGAGGCTGCCCTCAACGAGCACCGTGCGGCGGCCGGTGTCAAGAGCCTCCGCGGTCTCTTCGAGCTCATCCGACACGAGGGTCTTCAGACGGTGTTCGTCGCCGAGGATCTCCCGCAGGTCTTCGATCGTGGCCTGCAGTTCGTCGCGCTCAGCTTCGAGTTCAATGCGGGAGAACTTCGTCAGGCGGCGCAGCTGCAGGTCGAGGATGTAGGTCGCCTGGATTTCGGAGAGGTCGAAGACGTCCATCAGCCGGGTGCGCGCCTGTGCGGCATCGTCAGAGGAGCGGATCAGCTGGACGACCTCGTCGATGTCGAGGATCGCAACGAGCAGACCCTCCACTAGGTGCAGGCGGTCGAGTGCTTTCTGCAGGCGGAATTCACTGCGGCGGCGGATGACGTCGATCCGGTGGGCAATGAACACCTCGAGCAGGGCCTTCAGCCCCAGGGTTCGGGGACGGCCGTCCACCAGGCAGACGTTGTTGATGCCGAAGGAGTCTTCCATCGGGGTCAGGCGGTACAGCTCTTCGAGAACAGCTTCCGGGTTGAAGCCGGACTTGATGCCGATGACCAGGCGCAGGCCGTGCTTGCGGTCAGAGTAGTCATCAACCGAGCTGATGCCCTGCAGCTTTTTGGCCTGGACGTTGTCCTTGATCTTCTCGATGACCTTTTCGGGGCCCACAAGGTAGGGAAGTTCGGTCACGGTGATGCCACGGCGACGCGGCGTGATGTTCTCAAACTTCACGGTTGCGCGAGTGCGGAAGGTGCCGCGGCCGGTTTCGTAGGCATCCCGCACACCCGACAGGCCGATGATCCGGCCGCCTGTCGGCAGGTCCGGACCCGGGACGAAGCGCATGAGCTCATCCAGGGATGCGTCGGGGTTGAAGATCAGGTGGCGGGCGGCGGCGATGACTTCGCCGGGATTGTGCGGGGCCATGTTGGTGGCCATGCCGACCGCAATGCCGGAGGCCCCGTTGACCAGCAGGTTCGGCAGTGCGCTGGGCAGCGCTTCGGGCTGAGTGAGTGAACCGTCGTAGTTCGGCACAGTGTTGACGGTGTCTTCGTCCAGGTTGCGCAGCATATGCATGGCCGCTTGGTCCAGCCTGGCCTCCGTGTAGCGGGGAGCCGCGGGGCCGTCGTCAAGCGAACCGAAGTTGCCGTGGCCGTCGACAAGCGGGACGCGCATGACAAAGGATTGAGCCATGCGCACCAGCGCGTCGTAGATGGCGGTGTCGGAGTGCGGGTGCAGCTTGCCCATGACATCGCCGACAATGCGCGAGGACTTGACGTAGGGGCGGTCGGGGCGCAGCCCCATTTCCGACATTTGGTAGAGAATGCGGCGCTGGACGGGTTTGAGGCCGTCGCGAGCATCCGGCAGCGCGCGGGAGTAGATGACCGAGTACGCGTATTCGAGGAACGACGTCTCCATTTCCTGGGTGACATCGATATCGACGATCTGACCGTCGGTCACGCGGCTTCCTCCTTGTGCAGCGGCTGTGCCATCAGGAGGTCAGTGTAGCGCTCAGCAGGGCAGAAACCGCTGATTTCACGGTCGCCGCGTCGGCTGAGCGCGCTTAAGCGTCAGTCAGTCGGCGGTTCACATCCTGCGGCGCAGAGTGTCCATGCGGTCTGCATCAGCCGCCAGCTGAATGCGGGCCGACAGGAGGTAGCTCTTATCGGTGGTGATCATAATTGGGCGGATTTCAATGCTGCGGATGACGGGGAACTCGTCAACCAGCGCCGCCAGGCGCAGCAGGATCTCTTCGGCCGGTTCGACGTTGGCCACCGGCAGGCCCTTGTAGCCGAACAGACGAGGTGAGGCTCCCGGAGTGCGCACCATGTTGCGGGCATCGAGGTCGGTCAGGGGAGCGACCCGGTGGGCAACATCGTCCAGCAGCTCGGTGGAGTCACCGGCAAGGGAGAACGACACCATGGGCCCCAGCAGCGGGTCCTCGCCGGCGCGGATGACGCACCCGACACCCGCCGGCGCCATCGCCTGCACGTCGATGCGGCGGTCGTCATCGTCATCGAGCGATTGCGCGATGACCTCGGCGATGCCGTTCCAGTCGCCCACGAGCTCCGCCTCGTTCTGAATGGCAAGGCGCACCCCGCCGAACTCAAAGCGGTGACGCAGCTTCCTGTGGACAGCCTTCAGCGCTACCGGATAGCCGATCTTCGCGGCGGCCGCCTTGGCCTCTTCGACAGTCGAGGTGGATATATAGGGCAGCACGTCGATGCCGTAGGCGCCCAGAAGAGCGTGCGCGGCCTCATCAGTCATGGTCACCCTGGGCGAATCGGCTTCCGCCAGGCTGCTTTCGATGATCCGGCGGGCTTCGCGAACCTTCAGGTCTGTGAAGATCGGGTAGTGGCCGTGATCGGACTTCTTGTACACCGCGTACTCGGTTGCCCGGGCAAGCGCCCACACGGCAGCTTCGGGACCGCCGTAGGACGGGACGACGTGCTTGGTGCGCTCGCCGTCGGCAGACCGGGTGTAGGACGTGAGCATTTCGTCCTTGCCGTACACCCCGAGGAAGCACGCGACCGTGGTCTTGCCCGACTGGGCTGCTGCATCCGCAATGGCCTGCGCCATCTGGGATGACGAAACACTGGGGGAAGGCGTGATGATGACGACAACCGAATGCACGTGCGGGTTGGCGTACACCTGCCGCAGCTGAGCTTCGAAGTCATCGACCGTGGCCTCCGGGTGCATGGACACCGGGGCGGTGCCGAGCTTCAGCCCTTCTGCGCGCACACACTGTTCGACAAGTGTTGACAGCGCTGCGGAGTTGCCCACAATGCCCACGCGCTTGCCGTCCGGCAGCGGCTGCGTGTCGAACACCTGCGCAATGTCGTACATCTGGCTGACCGAGCGGGCGCGAATAACACCCGCCTGCGCAAGAACCTGATCCATGGCGCTGGCAGACAGGGACGACACGCGCACCGCGTGACCCGGCGGGAGCTCACCTCCGGTGAGATCGGACTTGATGACGATGACGGGCTTATTGCGGGTGACCCTGCGGGCAATACGCGAGAACTTTCGCGGATTGCCGATCGATTCGAGGTACAGGCACACGACGTTCGTGGCGGGATCTTCCTGCCAGTACTGCATCATGTCGTTGCCCGACAAGTCCGCACGGTTGCCGGCAGACACAAAAGTCGAAATGCCGATGCCGCGCTCGCGGGCAGCCGCCAGCATTGCCGTGCCCAGAGCACCCGACTGGCTGAACACGCCCACGTGGCCGGGATCGGGCAGGAACGGCGACAGTGAAGCGTTGAGGTCAACTTCGGGGTCGGAGTTGAGAACACCAAAGGAGTTTGGGCCGATCAGGCGCATGCCCCACGTGCGGGCGGTGGTGAGCACCTGCTCCTGCAGTCGCGCACCCTCTTCTGAAGTCTCCGCAAAACCAGAGGAGACCACGACAACGCCCTTGACGCCTCGTTCCGCGCAGTCGCGGACAACCTGGGGGACAGAGACAGCAGGGACCGCGATGACGGCGACATCGATGTCGCCCTCAATCTGATCCAAGCTCGACACGGTGGGCAGGCCCGCAACCTCGGAAGCCTCCGGGTGGACGATGTTGAGCCGACCCCGGAAGCCGCCGGCAGTCAGATTGCGCAGCAGCAGATTGCCGATCGACGCACGGCTGCGCGAAGCCCCGAATACAACAATCGATTCGGGGTGCAGAATGCCGCGCACCGACAGGGCCTCAGCACGATGCTCACGCGATGCCAGCACCTGCCGGGACTTCTCCGTGGGGTCGATGTCGAAAGCAACAGCCACAACCCCGTCATCGAATTCGCGGGTGACCTCGTAGCCGGCGGCGGCGAACACCTGCAGCATGGGACGGTTCTGCGGCAGAACCTCGGCAACAAAACGGTCAATGCCCATTTCGCGGGCCGCAGCGGCCAGGTGCTCCAGAAGAATTGAGCCGATGCCGCGGCCCTGGTGCGCATCCGCAATGTTGAACGCCACCTCGGCAGAGTTCTCATCCAGCCGGTCGTAGCGGCCGATGCCGATGATCTCGTCGCGGATCGTCATGACAAAGGCAACGCGGTCGCGGTAGTCGACGTTGACGAACCGCTCGAGGTCCTTGTCTGGGATCTGCTTGATCGGGGCGAAGAACCGCATGTAGATGGATTCGGCTGACTGCTTCGAGTGCATAGCCTGCACACCGTCGGCATCACTTTGAAGAATGGGGCGCAGACGCGCCGTCGCACCATCGCGGAGGACAACGTCGGCTTCCCAAGACTGTGGATAGGCGCTCATACCACCCAGCTTATGCCCCGCGGGGGCTCCCGCCTAGCCCTACGCGCGGGCGGCAGTAGACAATGGTGCAATGGACCTTCCACAGCGACTCATCGCCGACATCCAAGACGCCGGCTACTACCCGCAGATAGCAGCGACTGCAATAGCGGAAGCCCTGCTGGACGAACCCGTGCTCGACCACCTGGTCTACACCGACACGCACATGGACCTCGACACCATCCACCGGCTGGTGAGCGTCTTCGTGCTCACGCCCACCCGACTGGTGCTTGCGCGCGTTGACGACGAACCACATCCCGAACCGGGGTGGAGCGAACCGCGTGCCCTGTGCAGCACAGAAGAAGTGGAACTCGGCAAGCTCGCGGCCCCGGCAATCTTCGCCACCTACGCTGATCCCGCCCACTACCGCCCCGGTGACAGCCCTGTGGAAGTGCAGCTCATCATGTCCTGGGGTGCACGCAGTCGCCTGGAGGTGTTCCCCGAAAACTGCGGCAACCCCGACTGCGATGTCGACCACGGTTTCAGCGGCGGCACGTTCAGCGAAGACGTCGCCCTGCGCGTATCCGCCCAGGCCGAAGGCCAGCAGGCCGTCGATGCGACCGTCAGCTTCGCGAACACACTGCGCCGGGTCATCCACGCCGCACGCACCCAGCGCCGATAAACCCAACATCCCGCCCAGGCCGCACGGCAGTGCGGAACCGGGCCTCCGCCTCGTCAGAGAAATCCCGTACGCAACGTCAGAAAGCCCAGCGTGACACACCAGTTTCAGCCGCCGGACTACGCGAACAGCCCGCTGCTGTCGGACATCGTTCCGGCAGCGGCCGCCGCACTCGATGCCCAGAGTGTGCTGTCAGCCGATCAGCGACTGCGCACCGAGCGGATTCTCAGCGGCAGTGCGGCCGAAGCTCGCGTTGTGGTTGTCGTGCTCATCGACGGCATGGGGCTTGAACTGCTGCGCGCCCGGAAGGCCTACACGCCGTTTCTGCGTTCCGTCGGCCAGCACCTGAGGGCCGGCAGTGCGGGCTTTCCGTCGACCACCGCGAACTCGCTGTCCTCGCTCGGTACGGGAATGCTGCCCGGTGGGCACGGAATCATGGGCTACAAACTCCTCGACCCCGAAAGCGGCGAGGTGTTCAATCAGCTGACAGGTTCGAGCGAAGTCGACCCCAGCCGGTGGGTGCCGGACACCACGCTGTTCGAGAGGCTGACCGCCGCCGGTCTTGACGTCGTGCAGCTGGGCGAACCGAAGTTCAGCCGCGGCGGACTCAATGCGGCAACCCTGCGCGGGGGTCGCTTCCGCGGCTCTGACTCCTGGGAGCAGCGGGTGCGTCACGCACACGAAGAAATGCGCGCTCCCGGCCGCCGGCTCGTCTACTTCTACTGGGGCAAACTCGACAAAACCGGACACCAGGCCGGCTGGAACTCCGACCAGTGGATCGAACAGCTCGAACAGGTCGACCAGATGCTCAGCGGCCTCGCGGCAGCGCTCGGGCCGGACATGACAATGATCATCACCGCTGATCACGGCATGGTCGATGTCGCCCACGACAACCGCATTGACCTGGCCGAACACCCTGAGCTGGCGGCGGGATTGACAGCCGTCGGGGGAGAGCCCCGGGCGGCACACCTCTACACCCGCGACGGCGCTCGCGACGACACAGCGGAAGCCCTCCGCGCTCAGCTGGCCGGCAGGGGACGCGTCATGACCCGTACCGAAGCCATTCGCGAAGGCTGGTTCGGGCAAGTCGCCGATGCCTTCCGCGCCCGCATCGGCGACCTCGTGGTGGTGTGTGACGAAACAACCGCCATTGTCGATTCGCGCAATGATTCGCCTTCGGCTCTGAGCCTGCTGGGCCACCACGGGGGAGTGAGCTCAGCCGAGCTCACCATCCCGCTGCTCGTTCTGCACGGCTGAGTCTGCTTTTTGGGCTGAGTCTGATTCTGGGGCAGGTGCCGGGTTGCCGAAATCTGACGAGGTGTCTGTCAGGACCTCGCGCCTGTGCGACTTTCCGCGGTACAGCCAGGATCGGTAGGCGAAGTACCGCATGATGTTGCCCAGCAGCAGTCCGATGACATTGCCGGATATGTTGTCGGCCAGCAGCGATGTGAAGCCCAGAACATCGTGGGAGACCCAGAGGGTGAGAAGCGCGATGCCCATCCCCGCGGCATTGACGGCGAAGAACAGGATGCCCTCAAAAGCGGGCCGGTAGCGCGACTCCTGGTCGGCAAAGGTCCAGCGCCGCGACCCGATCCATGAAACAGCTGTTGCACACAGAACCGCCACGGTCTTCGACCACACGGGGTGGCCCTGCAGGACAGTCAGCATGAGCAGGTTGAAAACGCTGACGTCGACGAAGAATGCGACAGTCCCGACCACCGTGAAGCGGCCGATTTTGACGAGTTCGCGTCTCTTCTTGCCCACGCGCCCACTATAGGCAGGCTGCACCCACTGCGGGTTGGTCGACACTGGGTGCGAGTCACTCAGGGCTTGGTCGGGTGGCGGGCGCTAGAGTGAGGGCGTGTCTTTTCCACGTATTGGTGTAATCGGCGGCGGTCAGCTGGCGCGCATGATGGCGCCGGCTGCCGAAGCGCTCGGTGTTGCTTTTCATGTTCTGTCGGAGGCAGAAGGGTCTTCTGCCGCGCAGGTTTCCTCTCAGGTGACCGTCGGGGACTACAAGGACTTCGACACGCTGCGCGCGTTTGCTGAAACGGTCGACGTCATCACCTTCGACCACGAGCACGTGCCGACTGAGCACCTCGAAGCCCTTGTGGCAGCCGGTCACAGCGTCCACCCCGGCCCTCACGCGCTCGTCTACGCGCAGGACAAGCTCAAGATGCGCGCCAAAATGGACGAACTCGGCCTGCCCAACCCCACGTGGCGCGAAGTAACAGACACTGATTCCCTGCAGGCCTTCGGCGATGAGATCGGCTGGCCGATCATCGTGAAAACGCCCCGCGGCGGCTATGACGGCCACGGGGTCAAGCTCATCAACAGCGCCGACGAAGCCGCCGACTGGTTCGGCAAGGGCCCGCTGCTGGCCGAAGAGGCCGTTGACTTCACCCGCGAACTGTCCGTCATGGTCGGCCGTTCGCCCATGGGCCAGACCGCCGTGTGGCCGGTTGTGGCAACCCTGCAGGAAGGCGGCATCTGCACTGAGGCCGTCGCACCCGCTCCCGACCTCGATCCCGCGAAGGCCCAGGCAATCACCGCTGATGTGCTCACGGTCGCCGAATCGCTCGGCGTGACCGGTGTGATGGCGATGGAGATGTTCGAAACCGCTGACGGCTACATGGTCAACGAACTGGCCATGCGGCCGCACAATACGGGCCATTGGACACAGGACGGCTCAATCACGACCCAGTTCGAACAGCACCTGCGGGCCATCCTCGATCTCCCGCTGGGTGACCCGGCCCCGAAAGCACCCGTGACGGTCATGGCGAATGTCCTCGGTGCCGACCGCGAAGACCTCTACCGGGCCTATCTGCACGTTTTGGCTCACGACCCGCAGGTCAAGGTCCACATGTACGGCAAGGGAGTGCGTCCCGGTCGTAAGCTCGGACACGTCAACATCAGCGGTGACAACGTCGAATCGGTTCTGGCACGCGCCCGCCACGCGGCGCACTTCATTGCCGGAACTGACACCAACCCGCACCCTGACCTGCCCTGAGGGAGGACGCAGACATGAGCACCAAGCCGAAAGTCGGCATCGTCATGGGGTCCGACTCGGACTGGCCCACCATGAGCGCCGCCGCGGACGTCCTGGAAGAACTGGGCATCGAGTTTACGGCGGAAGTCGTTTCCGCCCACCGCATGCCCCACGACATGATCGAATGGGGTGCCCGTGCTGACGAGGCGGGGTATTCCGTCATCATCGCCGGTGCCGGAGGTGCCGCCCACCTTCCCGGGATGATCGCCTCGGTCACGTCCCTGCCGGTGATCGGCGTTCCGGTGCCGCTGAAGCACCTCGATGGCATGGACTCACTCCTGTCGATCGTCCAGATGCCCGCCGGTGTGCCGGTGGCGACCGTGTCGATCGGCGGAGCGAAGAACGCGGGCCTGCTGGCCGCCAGAATCATCGGCGCCGGACGGGATGACGAGTCGGCGGCTCTGCGCGGTCGCCTTGACGACTACCGCCTCGAACTGGGGCGTGCCGCTGAAGAGAAGGGCCGAGCGCTCAAGCGCCGGCTCGAAGAGCACAGCTGAAAGGGAAACCAATGTTCGATGTCTACAAGCTGACCGAAGAGCACGAAGAGATCCGCGCTGCGGTGCGCTCGATCGTCGAAGACAAAATCGTCCCCGCCGCAGCCGAAGTCGACGCTGAGGCGCGCTACCCGCAGGAAGCACACGATGCTCTCGTGGCCACCGACTTCTTCGCCCCGCACGTGGCCGAAGAATACGGCGGTGTGGGTGCAGACGCCCTGGCAACCTGCATCGTGATCGAAGAGGTGGCCCGCGGCTGCATGTCGTCGTCCCTCATCCCCGCCGTCAACAAGCTCGGCTCCATGCCGGTGATCCTCGGCGGCGGCGAAGAGATCAAGCAGAAGTACCTGTCGCAGCTGGCACAGGGCCGCGGATTCTCCTACGGCCTGTCCGAACGCGAAGCAGGCTCCGATACCGCCAGCATGAAGACCCGCGCTAAGCGCGACGGCGACGACTGGGTGCTCAACGGCGTCAAGACCTGGATCACGAATGCAGGTGTTTCTGACTTCTACACCGTTATGGCCGTCACCGACCCCGAAGGCCCCCGCGGCCGCAACATCACCGCATTCGTGGTGGAAAAAGACGACGAGGGCTTCACCTTCGGCGAAAAGGAGCGCAAGCTCGGCATCAAGGGCAGCCCCACCCGCGAACTGTTCTTCGAAGACTGCCGCATCCCCGGCGACCGCATCATCGGCAATGAAGGCGAAGGCCTCAAGATCGCCCTGCGCACCCTCGACCACACCCGTGTGACGATTGCCGCGCAGGCCGTCGGTGTTGCCCAGGGTGCGCTCGACTACGCGATCGACTACGTCAAGGACCGCAAGCAGTTCGGCAAGTCCGTGTCCGACTTCCAGGCTGTGCAGTTCATGGTCGCGGACATGGGTATGAAGCTTGAAGCCGCCCGCCAGCTGACCTACGCGGCAGCCGCGAAGTCGGAGCGCGATGACGACGACCTCGGCTTCTTCGGCGCAGCCGCCAAGGCCTTCGCTTCCGATGTCGCCATGGAGATCACCACCGATGCGGTGCAGCTGCTCGGCGGTGCCGGCTACGTTGTCGACCACCCGGTTGAGCGCATGATGCGCGATGCGAAGATCACCCAGATCTACGAAGGCACCAACCAGATCCAGCGTCTGGTCATGGGACGCAAGCTGCTGGGCTGAAAGACGACACCCGCATGAGCCAGCGCAGGCAGCTGCAGTACGCAGACCCCATCCGCAACCCCAAGCGAAGCCCACAGTATGTCCGGGATCGCCGCGGGTGGTGGCTGCTGCTGTGCTCTGCGCTCGTGCCGGGTTCCGTGCAGAGTGTGCTCGGCGCCCCGCGGAAGTTCACCCGGACGGCGCTGGGCATCACACTCGGCACCTGGGTGCTGGTGCTGGCGGCCGTCATCATTGCGCTTATCAAACGCAGCTTCCTGTTGACCGTCGGCACCGATCCCTTTCTGTTGATCGTCGTTCTGCTCGTGGTGCTTGCCGCCGGCATCAACTGGGTTGTGTGTCTGCTGGACACCATGCGGCGCGTGAAGGTCGTCAGCCTCAGCAAGAAGACCCGGCCGAAGTTCTTGGCTGTAGGTCTGGCTGCCGCCCTCATCGTGGGCCTGGGCACCGCGTGGGGCGGCGTGACGGTCAACGCGCAGCGTTCGCTCATGTCTCAGCTGTTCGCTTCCGGCAAGCTCAAGAAGCCGGTCGAGGGCCGGTACAACGTGGCTCTGCTCGGCTCTGACGCGGGCAAGGGCCGCGAGGGCATCCGCCCCGACAGCCTCACGGTTGTGTCGATGGACGCCAAAACCGGAAAATCGGTTGTCATCGGCATTCCCCGCAACACCCAGAACGTGCCGTTCCCCAAGTCTTCGCCCATGCACAAGCACTTCCCGCAGGGCTACAACTGCGGCAATGACTGCCTCATCAACGCCGTCTATCAGGAAGCGGAAAAACACGCCGACGAATACGAGGGCGATGTTCCCGCTGGAGTGCAGGGCACGGTTGAAGCCCTCGAAGGCGTGACTGGCCTCGACATCCAGTTCTACGCGATGATCGACCTCAAGGGCTTCGAACAGCTCATTGACGCCATGGGCGGCATTCGGCTGAATTCGGAAGTGCGCGTGCCCATCTCGAGGCCCATCAACCCGGCCACCGGCAAGCACTATCCGCCGAAGGAATGGATTGAACCGGGGCAGAACATCAAAATGGATGGTCGCACAGCCCTGTGGTACGGCCGTTCCCGCGAATTCTCCTCTGACTACGAGCGCATGGTCCGCCAGCGCTGCGTGCAGGAAGCCATGCTGCGGCAGATGGATCCGGCGACCCTTATGACGCGCTTTACGAAACTCGCCGCGGCCGCACCGGATGTCATTTCAACCGACGTTCCGCAGCGGCAGGCCGACGACTTCATCAACCTGGGCATGAAGGCGAAATCGCAGAAGATGCTCTCGGTTGAGCTCACCCCGCCGCAGGTCACACCTTCCCATCCGGACTTCACAGTGACCAAGAAGCTGGTCCAAGAGGGAATCGAGAAGTCCAAGCAAGAGGACAAGCAGGCATCAGCGGGGCTGTTCGCGCCCGCACCGGCGCACGCGGCTGAAAAGAAGCCCAAGGCCAGCTCCATCTGCTCGGTTCCCAAGTGATTTCGGTGAATGTAACCTCCTCTTCACCTTGATGTCGCCTTCTGCGGCCATAGCGTTCACAGTGGACTCCTACGGTAGCCGGACGCTAAGGTTGCAAGGAGACGATGTTGAAGCTACAAGGCTCGCCGGCTAACTACGCCTGGGGTTCGACCACCGCCATTCCCGCCCTTCTCGAACAGGCTCCCACTGGCGAACCCATTGCCGAAATGTGGTTCGGAGCGCACGAAGCCAGGCCCTCAAAGGTCGTCTGGTCCGCCCCCGCATCGGAACAGGCCTACGGAATTGCAGTTCTTCCGCGCACCCTGTCTGACGTTGTTGCCGAAAGCCCCGCCGCTGTTCTTGGCGAAGAAACGGTTGAAACCTTCGGCCCGCGTCTGCCCTTCCTCGTGAAACTTCTCGCAGCGGACAAGGCGCTGTCGATTCAGGTGCACCCGGACCTCGAACAGGCCCGTGAAGGCTTTGCCCGCGAAAACGCCGCCGGCATTCCCATCGATGCACCGCACCGCAACTACCGCGACGCGTGGCACAAGCCCGAACTCATCTACGCCCTGTCGCCGTTTGATGCACTCACGGGTTTCCGCGAGCCTCACGCGATTGCGGCCACCGTTGACCGTCTGCTGGCTGCCGAGGTGCCGGGCACCCACGCGGCACTGCTCACGTGGCGTGAGGTCCTGGCGGGGGACAACCCGCTGCAGGACTCCATGAACCTCCTGCTGGATACTCCCAACTTCGGTGCGGTTGCCGACCGTCTGGCCGCCGCCGATATCCCTGAGGCTGCACCAGACTGCGATTCGCGCATCGGATGCGATATCGATCCGATCCACATCCTGCGGATGACCAACGGTGATTTCCCGAACGACGCGGGCGCTCTCGTTGCGCTCATGCTCAACATGGTCCGCATGCTCCCGGGCCAGGCTCTTGCCATGAAGGCCGGCATTCCGCACGCCTACCTGCGCGGTCTGGGCGTTGAAATCATGGCCTCGTCTGACAACGTCGTTCGCGGTGGCCTGACCAGCAAGCACATCGATATTCCCGAACTGCAGCGCCTGGTGCGCTTCGAAGTGCAGAAGCCCCACATCCAGCACCCTGATGACAGCGGTCTGCTCGACACCGGATGCCGCGACTTCGGAATGCAGGTCATCAGCTGTGCTGACAACCTCCAGCTCGGCGAGGACGCTCCCACGATCGCCCTGTGCACCTCGGGTGAGTTCCAGGTGAGCACCGACCACGGCACCCAGCAGCTGAACCCGGGTGACGCCTACTTCATCGGCGCTGACGAAGCCCCTCCCACGTTCAACGGCCAGGGAGCCCTGTTCGTCGGCGGCCTGGGACGCTGACACACCGGCTGGCTGCTTCAGCCAGCAGGCGCAGACACTGAGAGGGACGGTCAGATGACCGTCCCTCTCACTTGTCCTGCATACACCCACAAGCAACAAAACACCCGTCAGCAGCAAGGCTGACGGGTGTTTCTGTGGTTGATGGGTATCCCGGCAGGATCAGACGTCGGCAACCTGCATTTCGGGAACATCTCCGTCTACGATCAGCTTCGCCTGCGTCTTGTCGACGATTTCCTCGACAGTGACACCGGGGGCGCGTTCAACGAGCGTGAAGCCCTCCGGGGTGACGTCGATGACGGCGAGGTCGGTGATGATGCGCTGCACAACGCCCTTGCCGGTCAGCGGAAGTTCGCACTTCTCAAGAAGCTTGGGCGAACCGTCGCGAGCCACGTGGTCCATGATGACGAAAACGGATTTCGCGCCGTGTACCAAGTCCATGGCTCCGCCCATGCCCTTGACCATTTTTCCGGGGATCATCCAGTTGGCGATGTCGCCCTTCTCATCGACCTGCATAGCACCGAGAATGGCCGCATCGATCTTGCCGCCGCGAATCATGCCGAAGCTCTGCGCAGAGTCGAAATACGCTGCACCCGGGCGCATGGTGACGGTTTCCTTGCCGGCGTTGATGAGGTCCGGATCGACCGTTTCGCGGGTAGGGTAGGGGCCCACGCCCAGGAGGCCGTTTTCGGACTGGAGCACCAGCTGGACGTCGTCGGAAACATAGTTCGGGACGAGGGTGGGCATGCCGATGCCGAGGTTGACGTAGCTGCCGTCTTCGAGTTCCTGCGCGGCGCGGGCAGCCATCTGGTTGCGTGAAAGTGCCATGTCAGTCCTCCTGCACCGTGAGCTTTTCGATGGGCTTGTCAGCAGCTTCTTCTGGGCTGAGCTTCACAACCCGGTGCACGTACACACCGGGCACGTGAACATCCGCCGGGTCGATTTCGCCCGGTTCGACGAGCTCTTCGACTTCTGCGATCGTGATGCGTCCGGCCTGCGCAGCCGGCGGGTTGAAGTTCTGTGCTGACTTGTTGAACACGAGGTTGCCGTGGCGGTCGCCCTTGGCCGCACGGACGAGCGCGAAGTCGCACGGCAGAGACTCTTCAAGAACATAGGTCTGCTCTTCGCCGAAGGTGTCGAACTGGCGTTCTTCCTTGGCGGGGGAGGACTCGACCACGTTGCCATCGGCGTCATAGCGCCACGGCATGCCGCCTTCGGCCACCTGGGTGCCGGCACCCGTAATGGTGTAGAACGCCGGAATCCCAGCACCGGCAGCGCGCAGCTTTTCTGCCAGAGTGCCCTGCGGGGTCAGTTCCACGGTGAGCTCTCCGGACAGGTACTGGCGGGCGAACTCTTTGTTTTCGCCGACGTACGAGGCGATCATGCGGCTGATCTGCTTGCTTTCGAGCAGAAGGCCAAGGCCTCGGCCATCAGTTCCCGCGTTGTTGGAAACGCAGGTGAGATTCTTTGCACCCTGATCACGCAGAGCGCGGATGAGGTATTCGGGAACTCCGACGACTCCAAAGCCGCCTACGGCAATGCGGGCGCCGTCAAAAATGTCTGCAACCGCTTCAGCGGGTGATGAAACTTCTTTGTCCATGGTGCGAACCTATCACGCGGCCCCATTGGCTTTGCAGGGCTTTCAGCCCAAGGTGAGAATCCCGCCCAGAAGAGCCCGCAGGGCGTTGGTGAGCTCCGCCTCGTCAGTGGGGAAGGCAGGCAGAACAGCGTCCGGTCCCGGCTCTTCGGGAATCGGGACACTCAGCGTCCTGCCCTTCACGTCCAGCCGCAGCTGCTGCGTGTAGGCGAGAGGAAGCACGTCCGGCAGGGAGCGGACCTCGGTGATGAAGTCGAGGAAGTCCTCAGGGACGTCGGTGGTCAGTGCCAGCGGTTCGGTCGCGTAGACGAAGACCTCATCGGCATCGAAAGCCGCGCTCGCCTGCTCCATGCCGGCGGGAACAAGAGCCATGTGAGCGCCATCGGGGGCTGGCGAATCGGCCTCGAGGACCGAAACCGGCAGACCGAGGCCCGCCGCGGCGACCATGCCGGCGGCTGCCCGCCAGTGCAGGTGGCCGTCGGTGATGACGGCTAGTCCCGAGGCCCCGTAGTCCTCCCACAGAGCGGTGGACTTATAGATCCAGTTGGCGAACACAGCGCCTGTGAGCTCAAGGTCTCCGGAAGGCCCGGACCAGCGCACGGCCGGTTCGGAACGGGCGGCAAGCTGGGCGATGAACGATGCGAACACGGTTCTCCTCGGTTGGTTTGGAAGGCGGGTCAGGGCACGATGATCCGCACGTCGGCGCCGCTGCCGTCGGTGCGCACGTGAGCGTCGGCGCGCAGGCCCTCAATCCACAGCGCCGAACTGAAGCGTTCGACAAGAGCACCCAAGCCGATGGCCGCGCGAGGGTCTTCCACTGTGGTCTGCGTTGCCGGTTCGATGAGCACACGAGCGCCGGAGCCCATGGGCACAAAGCGCCAGCCGTCTTCGCCGGGTACGCGGGCGGGACCTGAGCGCACTGTCGCTATTGCGCGGCTGACGTGGGCAAGGATGTCGTCGTGGCGGGTGCCGGAGATCGGCCGGAGGCCCTCCGGGTGGGCACCGAGCGCACTCTGGCACGCTTCGGCCCAGCCCAGGCGGAACCACGGGGCCAGCCCGCCTGTTTCGTCAAAGGTTTCCGCGGGATGCTCGGTTGGCGCGTCCGGTACGACAGGGCTGCTGCTGTGGGCGCGGATGATCGCAAGCGTCGAGTCTTCTGCAGTGAGCGCCGCAGTCGCGGCTGCGTGGTCGGCTGTTTTCTGGTCGACAACCCCGTACGAGGCGAGGCTTCCCGCCCGCTGTCCCCGCCGGAAGGGGTGGGGGAGGTCCTGGAAGATGACGACTCCGATATCGGCCGAGAAATAGGAGCGCAGCCACGCGCCGGCCCCAGCTGCCCACCGGTGCGGGTGGTGCACCGGGGCGATGACGGTTTGCCCTTTTGCGCGGTGGCCGCCGTTGAATTCGACGGTGCCGTTGGAGGTGAAGGTCAGGCGCACGGGGGTGCCGTTGAACGTCCGCGAGGCTATGAGTGCGCGGGTGGCTTCGGCAACGCTTGTTTCGACGTCAGGGCTATCGGCCGGCAGCAGGCGTCCCTGGCAGGCTGACACGAAGTCTGCGCGCACGGCGATGATGTCGTCGTCCCGGATTTCCACTCGGGCCCTGTCGATGTCGGCGGCGATCAGAGCTGCCGTGCGGTCAGTGTCGAGGGGGTTCTGCGGGAAGCCCGCGGCGATTCCAAACGCCGTGGCCAGCGATGTTCGCGCCATCATCCCCACACCGTGGTCGGCCCGTCGTCCGGGCGTGCCGAGGCGGCCTCTGCGAGGAGTTCAGCAAGCCGCTCATCGGCTTTTTCGCCGCCGAGCCCGGTGCGGGTTTCCGCATCCAGTCGGTCGGCGCCGACCGTAAGAACTTGGGCGCGGGTGCCGGTGAGAGCATCCATCATGCCCGGCAGGCGGAGCGTTGGTTCGGCCGTGAACTCGGGGCGTTCGTCGACGGCGAAGATGACAACGTCGGCTTCGCGGATTGCTTTGAGTACGCCAGGCGCGGCTTTGGCACTGTCGAATACAGGCCGGGCAATGCGCGTGGCGTCCGTGCGGCCCTCTGCGGTGTAGCGACGTGCCGGCCACGCTTCCTCAGACTGAGCTCCCGGGACGACCACCATCGTTTCGACAGCGGTGTCGGTCAGCGGCAGCAGAGTGAAATCCGGTGCGTAGCGCTTGCTCATGGCCTGTGTGACCGCGGCCAGCCCGTAGCCCAGCCCCATAAGCCGGCTGCGCAGGACCGCCGCGGCCAGCTGGAGGTCGTTCATGCGGAACCACTCGGCGTCTACCCGAAAAGCGGCCAGTTCGGCTGCTGCGCCACCGGGAACCGGCGATGCCGGCGGGATGAGGCAGGCATCGATGTCGGGGCAGAAGCGCAGCCCGTGGACGGTGACGTCGGTGAGCGTGGAGGCAATCACCGTCAAGTCCGTATCGGCATGCTGCAGCCCCGCCTGGCGGACGTCGGCGAGCACGTGGGTGAGTCCGTCGGTGACGGGCAGAACGGTGATCTTCATGGGCTCATCATGTCATCCGATGTTCGTGTGCGCCGAATCGGTGCACAGTGTTCTTTCTGCCGCGCTGCGGTGCTCCGGGTGTCTGGTGGGAGTGCTGTCCGGCGGGAGGGGAAAGGGTGCAGTGGATGGGAAAAATCATGAGAAATCGGCCCGATTCCCACAGGTTGTGGTGTGCGGGTTAGTCGGTGGCCACATGTTGTGTTCATGTGGCCAGTGGGGTGGGAACGCGTGTTCTATTGTCGGGTTCTGGGAGGGTTGAATAGCATGGCCCCACTTGACTAAAGGGGAATGACACACGTGTAATTTAACTACGACGCGTCCCGCAAGGACTGTCGTAGAAAGGGGAAGCACGTGTCAGAAGCGCGCAAATACAAGAGTTCTCCGCAGCGTCCGGCACCCAGTGTCACCGAGCGTGCAGCTCAGGACTGGTTCGTCGACCCTGCGCACTCCTCCCCGTCTTTCGTCCCGGATCCGCTCTCTGTCGATCCTACCGAGCTCAAGCCGATTTCCGGCGGACCCGATGCCGGCATTTCCAGCATCAATCCGCTGGCTCTCCTCCTGGGAGAAGGCGACGGCGGTCTCGATTGGCAGGACCAGGCGCTGTGCGCCCAGACGGACCCCGAGGCTTTCTTCCCCGAAAAGGGCGGCTCCACCCGCGAAGCTAAGAGGGTGTGTGCTTCCTGCGAGGTTCGCGCCGAATGTCTCGAATACGCGCTGTCCAACGACGAGCGTTTCGGAATTTGGGGTGGACTGTCAGAACGCGAACGACGTCGTGTGAAGAAGCAGGTCGTGTGAACTCCACGGACTGAAAAAGGGGCGAGGCGCCAGCCGTCGCCCCTTTTCCGTTCCCGGGCCGCTGCCTCGGGTGGGCATCAGCCGAACATGAGGTCCAGCAGCTCCGTCAGCTCCGCATCGAGAATCTGGCCCCTCTCCTGGGCAGTGCGCGCCAAAGCGCGCAGCGGTAGGTAGTTGACCTCGATGATGCCGGGGCTTGTATCCGTGCGCTCATAGGCGAGAGCCGCAAGGCCCATCGACGTGGTCAGCCCCTGCTGGCCAGCCGGCGGCACCCAGCACAGCCGCAGTTCGTAGTCTTCTGGATTGGCACCTCGGGCAGTGAGCAGCTCAGCCAGCAGCTCCGACCCGGCCCTGTCCAGCTGGTCCCGGCGGGTCAGTGATGCCGGAGCGTGCGGCGGCAGAGCCGAACCGCGAAAATCACGATGCCTGGACACGGGGCCTCCCTTCCGGGCCAGCGTATCCGCTCAAACGCGCAGCGGCCTGTACTACACTGCCTGTGTGTTTCGCACCTGTTCCAAAATCGGCTGCTCTGAACCGGCCAATCGCACGCTCACCTATGTGCATTCCGAAGCGTGCATTGTCATCGGCCCTCTTTCCCAACAGCCCGAACCGGGAGCACACGACCTGTGCGAAACTCACTCCGATCGGATCACCCCGCCACAGGAATGGCAGATCATCCGCTTGGAAACCGACGGCCCGCCCATCGAGCGAACCCGCGATGATCTGCTGGCGATTGCAGATGCCGTCCGCGAAGCCGAACCCGAAGCGCCCGAAGGCCGCAAACACGGACACCTGACCATCATCGAGGACACATGACTCGCTATGCGCGTGAACGCCGAACCGTCGGCGCCTATGACGTACGCGGGCTCGTCGGCGAAGAGCTCACCGACGACTTCATCTTCGCCTTCGGCTGGGCTGTTGCCCGCGCCGCACAGGCCGAATGGGGCAGCGAGGAGATCCTCATCGCCCACGACATGCGGGAAACCTCGCCGCGTTTTTCGCGCCTGCTGGCGGCCGGCAGCCGGCAGGCGGGACTGCAGCCGAAGAACATCGGCATGGCCTCGACCGATCAGCTGTACTTCGCTTCCGGCGAATACGGTCTGCCCGGTTTCATGGTGACCGCCAGCCACAACCCGCCCGAATACAACGGAATCAAAGTGTGCGGACCCGGAGCATCCGGTGTGTCCCGGAAAGACCTTCTGGGCACAGCACTCGAACTGCTGGACTCCGCCCCCGAATGTTCCTACGGCCCCGGCTCCGCTGACTCTGCGGCAGCCGCTGATACGCAGCTTGGCGTCGATGAAGCGCTGGCGCAGCGCACGGCCCGCGGCTTCGCCGAGCGCATCCGCAGCCTCACCGGCTTAAACCGGGTCCAGGGGCTGACGATTGTCGTCGACGCCGGAAGCGGCATGGCCGGGTTGACGGTTCCGCAGGTGTTCGGAAGTGCGGCGGAGCTGGAGGCGCTGAACATCACGGTGCGCGGCATGTACATGGAGCCCGACGGCACTTTCCCGTACCACCCGGCCAACCCGCTGGATCCCGCCAACCTCGTCGACCTGCAGAAAGCTGTCATCGCAGCGCGTGCCGAAACAGCCGAACCTGTCATCGGCCTGGCCTTCGACGGCGATGCCGACCGCTGCTTCTTTGTGGATGAAAACGGCGACACCGTGTCAGCATCCGCGATCGGTGCGATGACCGCCGTCAACGAAATCCGCCGCGTCCGCGCGGAAGAACAGCCCGTTGTGCTGCACAACCTGCTCACATCGCGTTCTTCAGTGCAGTGGGTGGAAAAGGCCGGCGGAACGCCCGTGCGCACTGCGGTGGGGCATTCCGGCATCAAACAGGCCATGCGCACCAACAACGCTGTCTTTGCGTTCGAGCACTCAGCTCACTACTACTTCCGCGATTTCTTCGGGGCAGACTCCGGTCTGCTCGCAGCAGGGCACGTGCTCGCCGCCGTGCACGCTTCGGGCAAACAGCTGAGCGAACTGGCAGCTGACTACGCGCCCGGGCCCATGAGCGGCGAAATCAATTCACGCGTCGAAGATCAGCAGACGGTGCTGGAGGCCGTGGCTGAGGCCGGCCAGCGCGGTGACTTCGGCCCCGTGACAATTGATCGCCTGGACGGAATCACGCTCGACGGTGATGGCTTCTGGATCAATGTGCGCACATCCAATACGGAACCGCTCGTACGGCTCAACGTAGAAGCCGGCAGCCAGGAGCGGGTTGACGAACTCGTCGAAGCGGCACTGGCCATCATCCGCGCATAGGCCCGCTCGGTAAGCCCACTCAGCCTGCGCAGAAGGACGCCTGCCGCGCTTACTGCAGGCGCATGGCTCACTGCAGGCGCATACCGTGAGGCAGCCTGTCCATGCGGCTGGCGAAGACGTCTTTTGCCTTCTGCGCGTTCTGCGCTCGCCGGTAGCCGTCCCAGCGCTGGAACTCCACGATCGTGGCAATGAACTCTTCGGGCAGTGTGCCCATTGGGGGAGCCGGGGCAGCGTAGTTGTTGAGCTCATCGGCGATTTCCACCGCTCGCGCCCACCGGGATTCCTTCGTGTGCATGTGAGCCGTTGCGAGGAACTGTGCCGCGCGGTGTTGCAGGGGTGCGGGGATCGGGGAAATGTCAGCGCTGCGCGCCCAGGCCGCCAATTCGGGCTTGACGGGATTGGTGCGCGTCGCCGGCAGCTTTGCCCGTTCGCTGATGGCGATGGTGCCCGCCAGGTGATCGCCCAGCCGCTTCGTGTCAGCGGAGAACAAACCCACGAGAGCCGCGACACCGCCTCCGGAGCCCAGAATCTCAAAAGGCCACAGGAGGGCGCGGATGAGGCTGTGGCGAAAAGCCAGGGCGCCCCCGTCGTCGCGGACGATCCGCAGTCCCACAATGAGCTTGCCGACAGAACGGCCGCGCGTCAGAAATTCGACGATGCAGGGCACGCCCACAAGAATGAAGATCGACGCGAGCGTGACGATCGTGATGGCAAGCAATTCGCCGCTGTAGGTGTCGACATTGCTCAGAAGGTATGCCAGCCCGATGAAGTAGGCGATGTAGACGACCGTGTAGATCGCGAAGTCAATAGCGCACGATGCCGCCCGCGCCATGAGGGATGCGGGGCGGATGCTGAGGCTGATGGCCTCACCGGTGACGAGTTTGCTCACCCGTACATCCTCGCATATTCGCCGCCGGGTCAAGATGCCTTAATCTGGTCTTTATGGATCCCATTCTGCTGGCCGCTTTGAATTCGCCGGACTGGAAAGAGCTGCAGCGCCTTTCGAAGAAGTCGCGCCTGTCCGGCCCCGAGGTGGCAGAGTTCAACCGCCTGTACCGCAGGGCGAACAAAGACCTGTCGCATCTGCAGACGGTCGCCCCGGAATCAGACGCCGCGGTCTACTTAAGCAGGGTAGTTCTGCAGGCGAGGGTCCACTTCGGCTCTGTTCCCGGTTCTGCGAAGTCGACGGCCACGCGCTTCTTCGGGCAGTCGCTGCCGGCGGCACTGTATTCGCTGCGCTGGTATTTTGTCGGCGTTTTTGTGCTGTTCACGGGTGTTGCCGTGGGCACCCACATCTGGGCGGCAACCACGCCGGGTCTGCTTGACTACATGCTGCCGCCGGAAGCACAGCGCGAGATCGCCGAACGCGGCTTTGTCGCCTACTACCGCGAAAACCCCAGTTCGGTCTTCGCCCTGGGCGTGTGGGTCAACAACGCTTGGATTGCCGTGCAGTGGGTGGTGCTCGGCATCACCGGGATCTACGTAATCAACGGCATCATCATGAACGCGGCGAACACGGGGATCATGGCCGCTGTTATGTATGAGGCCGGCTACGCGGAGGACTTCTGGAAGTTCATCCTGCCCCACGGTGTCCCGGAGATCACGTGCATCCTCATTGCCGCTGCCGCGGGTCTGAAGATCTTCACGTCTTGGATCATTCCGCGCAATATGACGCGACGTCAGGCTGTGGCCAAAGAGGGCCGTTCGCTCATCACGGTTGCCATGGGACTCGTGATCTTCCTGTTCCTGTCCGGGCTCATCGAAGGCTTCATCACGCCGTCCTACATGCCTTTCGGAATCAAGATGATCTTCGGTGCTGCACTCACCATCGGCATCGTCGCCTACACGATTGCGCTGGGTCGTCCCGCCTACCTTGCGGGTCTCGACGGGGACCTCGACGAGGAGCGCGCCGGCTACCGCACCGTCACCGTCCAGTAAGCCCGACCACAGAGAAAGCCGTGGTCAGCAGACCACGGGGCAGGCACCTCGTACGTCAATTCACGAGGTGCCGCTCGTCAGAGCTTCCCCTGCGCCTTAAGCCGGATGTAGAGGTCCGCAAGCGCCGGCGGGAGCTTCTCTTCGGGTTCGGTGAGTGAATAGACGCCGCTTGCCGACATTGCGCGGCTCAGCGCACGCTGATTGAGCATTTCCCGCTGTGCCGCACCGGCCCGGTACACCTGAGCGGGCGAATAGACCTCGTCGGCCATGTCCTGCAGCTGCGGATCGGAAACCGAGGCGAACGCGATCTGGTGGCCGCGCTTGAGCAGCGGCAGCGACGGCAGAACGTCCTCCTGGATGGTGATGGCATCCAGGGGAGTGAGGAACACGACGAGCGCCTGTGTCGAGCAGCGCTTGAGAACCTCAGAGGCCATGACCTGCCAGTCGGATTCGTACAGGCTGGGGAAGATGTCCGCGATCTCCTCATCAAAGCGGGGGATCGCCTTTTCCCGGGCCAGGGGGCCGAACGCGGTGCGGATCCTGGCATCGGCCACGATCACATCCACGCGGTCGCCAGCCGAACCGGCCAAAGCCGTCAGCAGCATCGCCGCTTCGACGAACGTGTCGAACTGCGTGCCCTCAGCCGAGCGCTTCGCCGCCAGCCGGCCTGAGTCGATGACGATCACCACGCGACGGTCACGTTCGGGCCGCCACGTCTTGACCATGACCTCCTGGGCACGCGCCGTGGCGCGCCAGTCAATTGAGCGCACATCATCACCCGGCACGTATTCGCGCAGCGAATCGAACTCGGTTCCCATGCCGCGCACCATGAGTGCCGTGCGGCCCTCCAGTTCCCGCAGGCGGTGCAGACGCGAAGGCAGGTGGCGCCTCGACAGGAACGGGGGAGTGATCGCAACCTGGGCCGGAACATCAAATGACACCTGACGGCCGGCAATCCCCAAGACCGAAAAGCTGCGCAGCGTGACCTTGTCCGCTGACAGCCAGCCGCGGCGCGTGGGAGTGAGCGTCTGTCGGCGCACGTGCGATTCGCCCGCGGCAAGACGACAGCGGTCCCGGTTGTTCTCAGCACCGGCACTGGGCGACCACGCATCACGCAGGTGCAGCCTGTACGTGCGCTTGGTGGGATTGTGCAGGGTGAGGTCGGCCCACGTTTCCTGGCCCAGACGAACCTTGCCGCCGGCAGTGCGCGCCGCCTCAATCCTGCGCGGGGACGGCGTGATGAGCAGGTCGACGACAATGCCGACCAGCAGCACCGTGATCCCGATGAGCGCGGCCGCGGTCGTCTGCAGGGCAACAACGCCTACGCCGATGATCCCGGCGAAGACCATGGTGCGCCACGTGAGAACCATCAGCGCGGAACCGCAACCGTCGACACGATCGATTCGAGAACATCGTCGACGTCGAGACCGTCCATGTGCGCTTCAGGGTTGAGGCGCACACGGTGGCGGAAGGAAATCGGCACGAGGAACTTGATGTCATCCGGGGTGATGAACGCCCGCCCGTACAGCCACGCGTGAGCCCGCGCGGCAGACAGAAGGCGAGTGGCGCCTCGGGGAGACACACCCAGTTCCAGTGACGGGGCCTGGCGTGTGGCCTGCACGAGGTCGACGATGTAGCCGAGCACTTCCGGGGCGCAGTAGACATCTGCCACGCGCTCGCGGGCAGCGAGGATCCCCTCGGCGTCGATCTGCGGGGTCACCCCGGCATCGGCCAATTTGTCGGCTGCGAAGCCGCCTGCGTGACGCTGCAGAATGTCAAGCTCAGCATCGCGCTGCGGCAGGTTCATCTGGACCTTGAACAGGAAGCGGTCCAGCTGGGCTTCTGGCAGCGGGTAGGTGCCGTCGTACTCGATGGGGTTCTGGGTGGCGGCAACGAGGAACGGCTGGGGCAGGGAGTACGTGTTGCCGTCGACCGACACCTGCTTCTCTTCCATCGCCTCGAGTAGGGCCGACTGGGTTTTCGGCGGGGTGCGGTTGATTTCGTCGGCGATGAGGATGTTGGTGAACACCGGGCCGGGACGGAACTCGAAGTCGCCGGTCTTGGCGTCGTAGATGGTCGAACCGGTCACATCGCTGGGCATGAGGTCCGGGGTGAACTGGATGCGCGCGTGATCGAGCTCAACAGCGTGCGACAGCGCACGCACCAGCAGCGTTTTGGCGACACCGGGAACACCTTCCAGCAGCACGTGGCCACCCGTGAGAAGCGCAATGAGCAGAGCGTGCGTGGCGTGGCCCTGACCGACGACCGCGTTAGCAGTGGCGCTGCTGACAGCGCCGAAGCGTGCCCGCAGTTCGTGGTCGACGTCCGTCAGCTGGTGATCCTGGGCCAGGCGGTCAACAAGCGACGATGCGGGCTGTGCGCCGGGCTGCTGAGCGCTCGCCTGGGGGTTCGGCTGGGCGGGAGCCGCTGCCGAGGCGGAGTCGGCGGGGGCGGGCACCGAACCGGACGGCTGTGCGCCGGGCTGGTGCGCGCCGGGCTCGTTCTCCGGCATGTCTGGGATGGGAGCGCTGGGGTCGTGCTGGTTTGTCATAGTCGCCTTTCGAGTTCGCTGATGGCCTGAGCCAGGCTGACAAGTTCTGCGTCTGATGTCGGTTCTGCGTGCAGCAGAAGGTGCTCGATGCGCTGTGGACTCTCGCCCAGTTTGGCCGCGACCGCGCGGCAGACGTCTTCTGCCGGAGCTGACGTGGGCACGCTGAGCTTGCGGGCCAGCGAGATGATCGCGGCCTGCTGAATGGGTCGCAGGGTTTCTGGTCGGGCCCCGGCTCGCTGCAGAAGACCCGCGTGTCCGGTCACGGTTTCCTTTGCCGGAACAGTCACCGGCAGGTGCTCGGCAGCCAGTGGGCCGAAGCGGCGTCCGCGCCACAGCAGAGCCACCAGAGTGAGCACGCCGATCCACAGGACTGCGAAGTACACCCACTGGGGAACGAAATCCTGGGTCTCCTGGATATCGGAGTCGATGAAGTCATCGGGATTCGGCCAGAACAGGACGACGGAATCTGCGTCCGCGACGAGACCCATAGCCAGTGAGGCATTGCCGTGCAGGGCGATCTCGTCGTTGCCGATCCAACTGCTGTTGCCCATCACCGTCATAGTGCCCTTGCCGACCGGAGCTTGGACGAGGCCGGAGGCCTGCTTGCCCATGTCGGGACGGTAATAGCACTTCACCGAGTCTTTGTGGGTCGAGTAGTAGTGAATGAAGGGCGCGCTGACCGGGCCTGCCTTCTTGGCCGCGGGGTAGTCACAGGCAGGTTCGCGGGATTCTTCAAAATCGTCGGGGCCGGCGAATTCCTCTGTGGGGTGGATTGTGTTTCCCCAGCCGCCCATGTCGTACGGGGCTGAAAGGATCACGTGGCCGCCTTTTTGAGCTGCGGCGGTGATCTTCTGCCTGCTGTCGACGGATATGTCGTCCGGGTTGATGACAACGACCGTTGTGCCAGGTTTGGCAGCGGCTTTCACGGCTGTGTCGAAGTTGTCGGTCTTCTTAAGCTTGGCGCCGTGGTCTTCAAGAAGTTTGGCGTAGGCGTGAGTTCCGTCTGCGGCGAAGCTGTCGTAGTGCCCGGAGCGTGTTTCGTCGCGTTCCGCGGAGGTCAGCGTGATCGCCGCACTGGCCATGAGGAGAACAGCCACCAAAACGAGCCACAGACCGGCTGATCGACCAAGGGACTTCAGGCTGCGTCCGGCACCCGCTGAGCGTGTGCCGCGGACCGCGACGTCGAGTGCGGCGCTCATGCCCTCACCTGCTCAGAACCGCGGGAGTTTGCAGCCTCAGCCGAGTCAGCTGTTTCCTGACCGGGCGCGCGCAGCGCTTGAGTTGCGGAGTCGAGCTGTTCGGCAAATCGGTAGTCGGCTTCGTCGGCTGGATGGCTGCCGAAGACGATCCGGTCGAACAGAGAGGCGGCCTTATTCAGCTTGTCGCTCATAGCCGGCAGTGCCGCGGAAGCCGCGGCTGCAAGCTCCGCTGCAGTCGAGGCGGCCTCGACATCGATGATCCGCTTCTTGTTCAGCTCTGCGAAGACTGCGCGAATCTGGTTGGCAGTGGCATCTGCCCAATTGCCGTTCTCAGCCGCTTCGTGTGCGAGCTTGCGGAACACGCGGGGTTCGACACCGGTGAACTCGGAGTCCATTTCGAACAGCTGCTTCGAGAAGTCGTCGTCGGTGCCGCGGCGAACCCGCCAGATCACAAAGCCCACAACGGCGGCTGTGAACAGGATGACGCCGATGATGAACCACGGGGACTGGGCGTTGTCGACCCCTTCCGCGAGCTTCTGGAAGAACAGGTCGAGCATGCGCTTGATCTTGCCGAAGAACGAAATGTCGACTTCGCTGTAGCGAGGATCAGACAGTTCGCGTTCGGCCCATTCACGGCCCTGTTCTGGGGTGGGCTGCTGCAGTCCGCTCATACTTCCTCCGCTTCTGCTAGGAGGACGAGGTCATAGCCTTCTGAGCGCATGCGCAGGTTGAAGTAGACAGTTGCCAGAAGGGCCGCCCGGTAGGCGTAGAGGAGAACGCCGATGGCCAAAAAAAGCCCAGTGAAGATGGTGCCGAGAACAGCGGCGACAGCAGGCCCCTCGAGCTCGCCGCCGCCGAGCATCAGAATCGAGAGCACGCCGATGACGCCTCCCAAGTAGATGAAAGCGGGTGTGGCGATGATGCCGATGACCTGATTGGCCAGCCAGAACCCGAACACGGTCTGCCCTGCCACCTGCAGGAAGCCGCGGCCGGTCATCTTCCAGGACCGGGCGATGGCGGAGAAGATCCCCACTCGCTCCTGGGCGATGATGCATCCCGTTAGACTCAGGCGAATGCCGAAGAACACCGTCAGCGCCCACCAGACGAGGACGAGCGCTGTGCCGAGAGTCAGGCCGATGACAGTCCCGCCGACGGCGCCGGCGAGAATCGCTGCGGCAAGGAACACTGCGAGGACAACAAGGTGGGCCGTGCCCATAAGCAGTGCCGCACTGAACAGCTTTCGGCGGCATCCCCGGAGGCTCTGCCAGCCCTGGCGCAGCGTCATTGGGCGGCCGAAGAACGCTTCGCGGGCGCCGACGCTCGTCATTCCGCTGAACACGATGAGGATGGCTAGGGTGAGGTATTCGACGATTCCCGCGCCGATCTGCACCACAAAGCTCAGACCGCTCAGAGCTTCTTCGGATGAATTGAGGAGCTTGGTCAAGAAGCTGTGCCCGAAGTACCACGTGATGGCTCCCGCAAGAGCAAAGAGGCCGGCGGTCAGCCCTGCACCGAGTCCTGCGCTGCCGTAGGTCAAGCCGGGGAAGCGGCGCATCAGGCGGAAGCCGCCGTCGAGCACCTCGAAGAAGCCCAAGGGGCGCTTGGGCAGAATCCCCGGGACAGGCGGGGGAGACCATTGGGGCCGGCGGCGAGCCTTGGCGGGAACCCGCTGGCCCGTCGACCAGTCGACGGTCAGACCCCAATCAGGGCTGTTCTGTGTGAACACTTCACTCCTGCGAGATGAGTATTTGACCAGCCCATCATTCCACAGGTTCCCGTGATCAGGCTGCGCGAAAATCGGCGGGCCGAAGTGAAAACCTTTGGTGGGTAGGGAACAATAAAAACTATGAACGCACGGATTCTTGTGGTAGACGACGACACGGCGCTGGCCGAAATGATCGGCATTGTGCTGAAGTCAGAAGGATTTGACCCCGATTTCTGCGCCACCGGCGATGGCGCCCTCGGAGCATTCCGCGAATCCAAGCCCGACCTCGTGCTTCTTGACCTCATGCTTCCCGGCAAAGACGGCATGGAAGTCTGCCGCGAAATCCGCCGGGAATCCGATGTCCCGATCATCATGCTCACGGCCAAATCCGACACGGTCGACGTTGTCGCCGGTCTCGAAGCCGGGGCCGATGACTATGTCCCCAAGCCGTTCAAGCCCAAGGAGCTCGTCGCCCGGGTGCGCGCCCGACTGCGCATCACCGAACCCACAGCGCCGGAGCACCTGACCGTCGGGGACGTCACCATTGACGTGTCCGGTCACAACGTGACCCGCGGCGGAGAGCCGATTTCGCTTACGCCCCTGGAATTCGACCTGCTGACCGCACTGGCCCGCAAGCCGTGGCAGGTGTTTTCGCGCGAACAGCTGCTGGAAGAAGTGTGGGGCTACCAGCACTCGGCTGATACGCGCCTGGTCAATGTGCACGTGCAGCGTCTGCGCTCGAAGATCGAGCGCGACCCTGAGAATCCTGAAATCGTCGTCACCGTCCGCGGCGTGGGCTATCGGGCCGGTCACGCTGCGTGAGACTCTGGAAGACCGTCCGTCGGCTGGCGTTGCGGGCGTACCTGTTCACGGTTCGGCTGTTCCGCCGTTCGCTGCAGGTGCGCGTCGTTGCGCTGACGCTCATTCTGTCGATGGCGGCGGTCCTTCTGGTCGGTTCATACGTATCGCGGGAAATCGCCCGCGGCCTGTATGAGGCCAAACTGCAGTCGATCACCTCGCAGACTGCCGGCTACGCATCAGAGCTCGAATCCACCGCAACGTCGGAGGGCATCGCACAGCTGAGCGAAACCGTGAACACACAGCTGCGCGGCATGATGGCCCGGTCGTCGACCCCGCTGCGCAGCATCGCCCTGGAACCGCGGGATCGCGGACGCTCGGTCGCCCCGATCATCGCCCTGCCGTACGGCCAGGAGCCGGTTCGGCCCTCAGAGCTCGACGAGGAATTTCTCAGCCGGGCACAGGAAGCCCCGGCGGGCACCCAGACGTACCAGTCGATCACCCTGCCGGGCGCGCAGCACTCTCCCGGAATCGTGGTCGCACAGACAGTCTCGCTGCCCGGCAGCGGCAAATTCGACCTGTACGTTGTTGCCGACCTGCAGGAAGAGCAGAACACGCTGAGCTTCATCCAGCGTGCGCTCACAGTTGCCGGCATTGTCATGGTCGTCCTCGTCGTGGCTGTGGCCTGGCTTGTGACAGGGCTTGTGGTGTCACCCATCCGCTCAACGGCGCGGGCTGCGCTTCGCTTGGCCGACGGTGACCTCGATGAACGCGTCACCGTCACCAGCCACGACGAACTCGGCGCATTGGGCCGCAGCTTCAACGACATGGCGGACACTCTGCAGGACCAGATTGTGCGGATGAAAGAGCTCACCGTGCAGCAGCGCCAGTTCGTGTCGGATGTTTCTCACGAACTGCGCACACCGCTGGCCACGATCGGTGCGGCCACCGAAATGCTGTATGCCGAAAAGGACGAGCTCGACGAAACCGGGCAGCGCTCCCTAGAGCTGCTGAAGTCCCAAGTGGAGCGCTTTGAGCTGCTCCTGTCGGACCTGCTTGAGGTTTCGCGGCATGACGCTGGTTTCGTCAAGCTGGAAACTACTGAACAGGACATCACAGAAATCGTGTCCAATGTGGTCGACGGGCTGACCTTCGTGGCTGAGCAGTCCGGCAGTCAGATCGTCATGCACACCCCGTCTACCCCCGTAACCGCGGAAGTCGAGCAGATCCGCATCGGCAGGATCCTGCGCAACCTCATCGTCAACGCGATCGAACACGGCGACAAGAAGAACATCGACGTGTATGTTGCGGCGACCGCAGAGTCGTGTGCGGTCAGCATCCGCGATCACGGTGTCGGGTTGACCGCAGATCAGGTCGAGCACGTGTTCGACCGATTCTGGCGCGGTGATCCATCGCGGCGTCGTACGCTCGGCGGCACCGGCCTGGGCCTGGCGATCGCACTGGAAGACGCCCACCTGCACGGCGGGTGGCTGCAGGCGTGGGGCAGGCCGGCAGGCTCGGGCAGCGCGCCCTTCATTCACTACTACTCTACCCACACCGAGCTGACATCCTCACCGCTGCCGCTGCCGCCGGCAGACGCCCCGAGCAGCGGACCTGAAGCTCCCGTCGGCAAAGGCACCTCGGACGGCGCGGTGCGCGTGCAGACCGGCTCGATACCGATTGTCGTTGAAACCGCATCACCGTCTGATGCGGCGGACGAGGACGGAGGACAGCCATGACCAGCAGGCTCCGGAAACTCGCGGCGGCTGTGACGGCCTGCCTTCTGACGTTCAGTGCGGCCGGCTGCGCCACGATTCCCCACAGCGGGCAGATCGGAACGGTCGCCGTGGAGGACTCCGACAACGACGTCCAGTCCCGCACCGACCCGGACGGCCCGGCACCCGGTGCCAGCCCCGCCTCGATCGTGCGCGGCTTCCTGGCAGCCGGTTCGAGCCCTGCCAGCAGCTTTGCAGTGGCCCGCTCTTTCTTGACTGACGATTTCGCCGGCGAATGGAGCCCGCTCAAAAGCGTCTCGATCGTCGAATCGGGTCTGTCGCTGGAGAGCCTCACAGCTTCTGTGACAACCGATTCGCGCAGTGTGTCGTTTACGGTTCCCGTGCAGGCATCCCTCGATTCCGCACACGTCTACCGCGACAGCCCCTCGGGTACAGAGACGAAGCTGAAGTTCAGCCTTCGCCAGGTCAACGGCGAATGGCGGATCTCGGATGCTCCCGACGGCATCGTGCTGTCAGAAGCGAACTTCAATCGGCTCTTCCAGGCATATCCGCTGTACTTCTTCACGCAGGACTATTCATATCTTGTTCCCGACGTGCGGTGGTTTGTCCGCAGCAACAGCACGCTGACGGAAGTGGCCCGCCAGCTGCTTCGGGGACCCGCGGACAATCTGCGCGGAGCTGTCATCTCGGCCGTTCCGGAAGGTACGACGCTCGAACCGTCCGTCGTCACAGTCGAAGGCGGCACAGTCGACGTGGGCCTGTCCCAGGAAGCCGGTGACCTGGACAAAGGGACAAGCAAGCGCCTGTACTCCCAGATATCCCAAACCCTGCGGGCCAACACCTCGATCTCTGATGTGCGCGTGCAGACACCCCAGTCGAACATCACCTCGGGCTCCGACGTGTCAGCTGACCTGCCGGTCGATGCGCCCGCCGTTGTGGTTTCGGAAGGGAAGATCGCGGAAGTTCGAGGCAACTCCTTCGAACCGGTTCCCAATTCGCCGAAAGTGTCGGACAAGGTCCTTCCGGCCCAGTCCTATGACGGGAACACCTACTACTACACGAATGAGAACCGCAAGCAGGTCGAGCGCTTCAGCGCAGAAAAAGACGTCGAAACCCTCATCACCGGAAAAGACTTTGTGGGCGTGAGCGCTGACCGTTTCGAATGGGTGTACACGGCCGAAGCCAAGTCGGCGGAGATCCGCGCCGTGGGCAAAAACGGCGAACTCGTGAAGATGGCGGTGCCGTTCGCCAAAGACCGCACCATCAAGCGAATCGCGGTCTCCCGCGAAGGCAGCCGGCTGGCCGTCCTGACTTCCGCTGCGGACGGCACCCGCATCGACGTGGTGGGAATCGTCCGCTCCCGAGGCGGAAAGCCCAACCATCTGACCGCGGGGGCGCCGCTGTCGGTCGGCCAGAAATTCGATCAGGTTGCGGACTTCAGCTGGGCCGGCGGATCTTACCTGGCCGTGCTGTCCGCGGATGATGCTTCGGCTGGTGCTTACCGCGTGTGGGTCGGCGGACCGTCCGTGGGACTGGGGTCAATTTCCGGCGGCCAGACGATCTCGGCTGCCGGCGACCTCGGCAGCATGCGGGTTGGGGCTGAGAGCGGTGATGTCTACACCTACACGTCCGGGACGTGGCAGCGAATCGTCGGCGCAAAGGCCTGGAACCCCACGTACCCGGGCTGACCGTGAAGCTGCTGTCCGACATCGCCGACCTGCTCCTGCCGCGCGTGTGTGCAGGGTGCGGAATCGAAACCGTGTCGCTGTGCGGCGACTGCATCGAAGCTCTCGATGGACCCGTTGTGCGCAGCCAACCGCGCTTCGGCCACCTGCCGGTCAGCGGGGCGGGCGTGTACGACGGTGTGCTGAGGAATGTGCTCGTGGCCTATAAGGAAAACGGCAGACGTGACATCGTGGCCGTTTTGGGTCTTCTCCTGGCCCGTGCCGTCGTCGATTCCCTTCAGAACAGCCAGGTTGACGGCAAGCCGGTGATCCTCGTTCCGGTGCCCTCGTCATCGTCCGCTGTGCGCAGGCGAGGAGGCAACCACGTTGCCGCATTCGCTGAGTCAGCAGCCCAGATGCTGCGCTCTGACGGGCTGCGGGCTGGGTGCGCCGATGTTCTCACCGTCAGCCGCCACCGCGACCAGGTAGGCTTCGGCAGTGCGGCCCGGAAGGCAAATGTCGAAGGTACACACGCCATCGCCCGCGAACACACTCACCTGGTACGACAGTGGGATAGGCGGGCGAAGGTCGTCGTCGTCGACGACATTTCCACCACGGGGGCAACGGGTGCGGAATCGACGCGCGCCCTCATGAATGCCAGGTGCACACCGGATGGACTGGCGGTTATCGGAATCGCGCGGGGGAGTTCTCGTCAGCCTGAGCTCGATGCGGTTTAATGAAGGTGACCATCGTTGTTGATGGTTTCCCGACGTCAAAGGAGAGCACAATGGACATCGTCGTCAAGGGACGCGGCCTCGCCATCTCGGACAGCTTCCGCACCCACATTGAGGACAAGATCTCCAAGGCCGAAAAGCTCAGCCCTGATGCCCAGGCCGTTGAAGTCAACATCACCCACGAAGACAGCGTGCGTCGTCCAGACGAGGCCTTCCGCGTGGAAATCACCGTGTTCAGCAAGGGAGCGGTTCTGCGCGCCGAAGCGCACGCTTCAGACAAGTACGCGGCACTTGACCTCGCTTGGGCGAAGCTCCTTGAGCGTCTGCGCCGGGCACGTGATCGCCGCAAGATCTCCCGCAAGGGCGGCCACCGTCGCCAGTCGACCGGTGAAGCATTCGCCGAAATGCCCGTTGTCGACGCCCCGGCAGCCCCCGCAGCCGCCGAAGACGGCGAACCGGCAGTCGAAGAAGACGGCGACGCCGAGGAAGCAGACCCCACCAACGGCCGCATTCAGGCTGAAGGCGATTCTCCGGTTCTGCTGCGCGAAAAGACCTTCCCGGCCGAGCCGATCGGCATCGAAGAAGCTCTCAACCGCATGGAGATGGTCGGCCACGACTTCTACCTCTTCATTGACGAAGAAACCTCGCAGCCGTCGGTCGTCTACCGCAGGCGCGGCTGGAGCTACGGTGTGATCGCACTGGACGACTCCAAGAACAGCTGACCTGTCAGCCCTGCTGAAACAGCGCGGCGGATGCTTCACGGCATCCGCCGCGTTCTGTTTTCTGGAGTCGGAGTGGGGCAGCACTGACAATCCGATGGGCGATGTCGCCTGCTGGCTCGTTCGGCCCGCAGGCTGTCCGCGCGACATGCGCGCAACTGCGCGTTAGACTTGTCGGGCGCATGTCGAGATTCGCTGCGCTGAGACGGACAGAGGAGAAACGTGGCCAACATCCTTGAGAAGCTGCTTCGGTTCGGCGAAGGACGCACCCTGAAGAGGCTCCGGAACTACGCCACGGCGATCAACAACCTGTCCGACGAATACAGCGACATGACTGACGCGCAGCTGCGTGAAGAAACCGACCGCTACAAGGCCCGTGTTGCCGACGGCGAAAGCCTTGACAAGCTTCTTCCGGAAGCTTTCGCAGCTGTCCGCGAAGCCTCCACGCGCACGGTCGGACTGCGCCACTTCGACGTGCAGCTCATGGGCGGCGCCGCACTGCACATGGGCAATATTGCCGAAATGAAGACCGGTGAAGGCAAGACGCTGGTCGCCACAGCGCCGTCGTACCTCAACGCACTGACCGGCAAGGGCGTGCACGTCGTGACGGTCAACGACTACCTGGCCAGCTACCAGTCAGAACTCATGGGGCGTGTGTTCCGGTTCCTCGGAATGGAAACCGGCTGCATTATGTCGAACATGGCGCCCTCCCAGCGTCGCAAGCAGTACGCCGCTGACATCACCTACGGCACCAACAACGAATTCGGCTTTGACTACCTGCGCGACAACATGGCGCTGGAAGTAGCCGACATGGTCCAGCGCGGCCACAACTTCGCAATCGTCGACGAAGTCGACTCGATCCTCATTGATGAAGCGCGCACCCCGCTCATCATTTCGGGTGCTGCTGAAGGCGACGCCAACCGCTGGTTCGGCGAATTCGCCACGATCGTCAAGCGCCTCAAACTGGACCGCGACTACGAAGTCGACGAAAAGAACCGCACCGTCGGCATTCTCGAGCCCGGTATTGAGCGGGTTGAGAACTACCTCGGCATCGGCAACCTCTACGACGAAGACCACACGTCGCTCATCAGCTTCCTCAACAACTCGATCAAGGCCAAAGAGCTGTTCAAACGCGACAAGGACTACGTCGTCCTCGACGGCGAAGTCATGATCGTCGACGAACACACCGGACGTATACTGCCCGGCCGTCGCTACTCGGAGGGTCTGCACCAGGCGCTGGAAGCCAAGGAGAACGTCGAAGTTCAGGCCGAGAACCAGACTCACGCCACGATCACACTGCAGAACTACTTCCGCCTGTACGACAAACTGTCGGGCATGACCGGTACCGCCGAAACCGAAGCTGCCGAGTTCAACTCGACCTACAAGCTCGGCGTCGTGCCGATTCCCACGAACAAGCCGCTGCTGCGCGAAGACAAGCCCGACCTCGTCTACCGCAATGAAAAGGTGAAGTTCGACGCGGTTGTCGAAGACATCGCCGAGCGCCACGAAGAGGGCCAGCCGGTTCTTGTGGGCACCACCAGCGTGGAAAAGTCCGAATACCTGTCGGGTCTCCTGGCCAAGCGGGGCATCCGCCACGAGGTCCTCAACGCCAAGAACCACGCGCGCGAAGCCGCAATCGTCGCAATGGCCGGCGTCAAGGGCGCGGTTACGGTCGCCACCAACATGGCCGGCCGCGGTACCGACATCATGCTCGGCGGCAATGCTGAGCACATTGCGGTGGCAGAAATGGAGAAGCGCGGCCTGGACCCGGCCGATGACTCCGAAGAATACGAAGCCCAGTGGCCAGCCGTTCTCGAAGCGGCTGAAAAGCAGGTCGAGGAAGCCGCGGAGGAAATCCGCGAACTCGGCGGCCTCTACGTTCTGGGCACAGAGCGCCACGAATCCCGTCGTATTGACAACCAGCTGCGCGGACGCTCCGGCCGTCAGGGTGACCCCGGTGAATCGCGCTTCTACCTGTCGATGCGCGACAACCTCATGCGCCTGTTCGGCGCCGGTGCCGCTGAACGCGCACTCGCTCTTGCGAACACCCCGGAAGATGAACCGCTTGAATCGAAGATGGTCAGCCGCGCAATCCTGTCGGCACAGAACCAGATCGAGCAGCGCAACGCGGAACAGCGCAAGAACGTCCTGAAGTACGACGATGTTCTCAACCGCCAGCGCACCGTCATCTACGACGAACGCCAGCGCGTTCTCGAAGGCGACGACTTCGAAGACCAGATTCACGACTTCCGCGACGATGTCCTGCGCGCCTACGTCGAAGGCGCGACGGTCGGCGATCCCGAAGACTGGGAAATGGACAAGCTGTTCGTTGCGCTGCAGGACCTCTATGCCACCTCGATTACGCCGGAAGACCTCTACGAGGACGCGGGAGGCAAGAACAGCCTCAACCGCGAAAAGATCCTCGAAGAAGTCCAGGCGGATGCCGACCTCGCCTACGAAAAGCGCGAAGAAGAACTCGGTTCAGAAGCGCTGCGCCAGCTTGAGCGCCGCGTTCTGCTGACCAGTATCGACAAGCGCTGGCGTGAGCACCTGTACGAAATGGACTACTTGAAGAACGGCATCGGCCTGCGCGCTATGGCGCAGCGCGATCCGCTCGTGGAGTATCAGCGCGAGGGCTTTGAGATGTTCACCCGAATGCAGGACGGCATCAAGGAAGACGCCACGCGCCTTGTCAACAAGCTGCAGGTGCAGGTCAAGACCGTCAAGAGCGACGAGGTCGAAGTTGAGTCCGATGTCTTCCGCACCAAGCTGCCCAAGCTGACGCTGGCCGGCCCCAGCGAATCTGGGGAAAGTGAAGCGCGCACGGACACTGCGGCGGACGACGACGGCGGTTCGGGCAACCGCGCTGAACGCCGCAAGAAGAAGCGTCGCTGAGGCCCCGGTCTGAGCACTGACGAGCCCCCGTGCTGCGAATCGCAGTGCGGGGGCTCGCTGTTTGTTGCCGTGTTCGTTCCGCAGGGGTGCCTGCTGTCGGTTCAGGCAGTCAGATATTCGCGGACGATCCACCGGTCGCGATTCTTCTCCAAACGCAGCGCGCAGGCTTTTGTGCGGGGCCGCAGAGCGATCGACACAGCGGCTTCTATGACGTTCGGCGCAGGTGAGCTCAAGCGCGGCCGGCCGATGCCGCGGATGTAGTCAACCTGCTGTTCGGATCGCAGTGTGCGGCGCATCCGCAGTGCGGAGACCACGGAGCTGCGGACTTCCGGGTCGAGCCAGCGTTCAATGGACTGCAGGGTCCGCACACCGTATTCGACTTCGGTCAAAGCGGTGACGATTGAGCGCACAAAGGCGGCTGCGGCTGCTGCTTCGCGCTGTTTTTTGGCAGCTGTCTGCTCTTCGGAAGTCGGCGGGCGCTTGTTGAACATGCGGGTACGAGGTGTCGCGGGTCGGGTCAGGGTAAGTGGTTCGGCGGTCATGGCAGCTCCAGTTCGGTGTCGGGGTAGATGAGGTCGGGGTTGCCGCCCAGGGTGTCGGCATTGGCTTTGCTGATGGCGCTTACGCGTTCAGCTGTTGTCTGGCCGGGTTTCGGGTGGGCGATGGCGATCTTCCAGATGCTGTCGCCCTTTTTGACTGTTACGCGCTGAGGCGATTCGGGTTTCGGTGCTGTGTGTTCGGCTTCTTTGCCGTGCGCGTCCTGTTTGCGCTGCTCGGGTTGAGGTTCTTGTTCCTTCGGTTCCTTGGTCTGCGTCCGAGGCGGTTTCGGTTCGGGCTTCTGTGTTGGCCAGCTGGGGTCAGCCGGTGGGGCCGTGCTCGGTTCGGGGTAGGGGGTGTCGCCCGGCGGGGACGTCGGCCAGTGCGGCGGAGGTGTTTGCGTGCCCTCGGTCTGGGGTGCTGTCGACTCACCGTGTGCGGCCTCTGCTTGTGAGGGCGAATTCTGCGCCGGTGCCGCGTGGGCTGTTCCGGCGGCGAGAACGACCGCTGTCATGGATGCGGCTGATGCTTTCAGTGCGGCGGGGGCGATCCTGCGCGCCCACGTGGCAAGTGCGACTGCGCCCGGCACGCCGATGAGGTCAAAGACGCGAGCCGCCGCGATGAGTACGAGCGACAGCTGCAGGCGAAGACCGGCGAGGGCTGCCGCGCAGAGTGCTGTTACGACTACCGCGGCACCGATGTCTGCGTTGAGCGCTCGGTCTGCGAAAGAGGGACCCGCTGTGAGCAGCGCGGCGCATATCAGCAGGTGCAGAGCGGATGCTCCCACATGGATTTCTGTTGGCTTCATGTTCACTCCTTTGTGATCATCTGCAACCAAAGTACATGATTAAACGCAAAACACAAGAATGTTCGAATAAGTGCGAATAAAATCTTCAAGCCATGGTTTGGCCGTGTGACTGCAGGCACAATGTGGGTATGGATCGTTTTGATGAGCTTTTTGCTGATTTAGAGGGCCAGGCTGCGGCCGAGAGAGCGCGCGAACGCGAGGGCGAGTTCGGTGACCTTGTTGCCGAGAGCTTCTATGAGGTCACCTTTGTGGAGCGCTTGGCCGGCGCAGTCGGTGAGCGCGTCGATCTGCGCACTGTGTCTGGAGCTGTTTCCGGCGTGCTGACCTCGGTGGGTGAAGGGTGCTGCTGTATTGACGGCGGAGTTCTTGTGATGCTCGCAGCTGTCGAAGGCGTGGCACTGAAGCCTCGAGAGCACGCGGTGCAGGAGCGCTGGAGGTCTGCGCGTTCAATTCTGGGGCAGTGGTGTGCTGAGCGTAAGCAGGTACGGGTTGAAACTGCAGGAACAACACTGGAGGGGACGCTGCACGCTGTTGCGCGTGACTATCTGCAGCTTCGCAGACGAGGCGCCTTTGAGCTGGTGCCTTTGCGCAGGATTTCTGTGGTCCGGGTGTTGCAATAGCACCGCTGTACGGATGTGCTCACACGTCAGTGCCGGCTTCGATTTCCTGCTGGGTTTGGGCGTACATGCGCTGAATGTAGTTTTCGATTTCAGCTTTTTCGACGCGCCACTGCCCGCGGCCGCCGACTTTGATGGCCCGCAGTTCGCCGGAGCGGACGAGTGCGCGAGCTCCTGCGGTCGAGATGCTGAGCATTTCGGCGACATCGGTCAGGGGGAGGAAGCGTGTTTCGACGACCATTGCGAGCTCCTTGGTCTGGTGGCCAACCGCAAAGGGGTGGGCGAGGGTGGCGTATCCGTGTATATTCAAAGAAGAATATTCCGTAAACTGCATCAAATGATAGCAAAGTACACCTAACGGCAGATAAATCGATCAATGGAGATCTGATGCACACTGCACCCCGTTTCCGCACTCCCAAGCTGCGTGATCCGCGCGTTCTCATAGCTGTTCTCTTACTTGTCGCCTCCGTTGTCGCCACGTGGCTGGTGGTCACGAGCGTTGCGAAGACGACGACGGTGTGGGCAGCAGCGGAGCCTTTGGCACCGGGCACTGTCATTACGCGCGAGAACGTCCGGCCGGTCGAAGTGCGACTGCCGGAGGACAGCGGCGGATACAAGCGGGCGTCCGATGACGACCTCATCGGCCAGACAGTCCTCAGCCCCATTGCGGCCGGCGACCTTGTACCGGCATCGCAGGTCGGTTCGGGTGACAGCTTGGGCGGTCGACGAGTTTCGCTTCCGCTGCAGCGGTCTCTGCCGGCAGATGTCAAGGCCGGTTCCCGGGTCGATGTGTGGGCGGTTGACATGCGCGAGGACAGGGGAGAACCGCAGCCTGTTCTGCGCAATGCTGCGGTTCTTGCCGTGAATCGCGACGGTGGGGGATTCACTGTCAGTTCGGGTGTGAGCGTTGAGGTGTTCGTGCCCAATGACAGTCTGCAGAAGGTTCTACAGGCCGTTGCGGCTGAAGACCATCTGTCGGTCGTGTCGATTCCGAAGGACCGTCCATGATTTCGGTTGTGCTCGCGGTCGATGTTGAGTTCGAAAGCTCCGCCGCAGCCGCACTTTCGGCTGCCGGCGATATAGCGGTTCGCTCCCGGCCCGCCGATGGGGTTGAACTTGCTGCCGCGATGTCGGCCGGTGCCGCAGAAGTCTATGTGCTGAGCCGCTATTTCCCCGGAGTCGATGCTGAGTTTCGGGATCGCGCGCGCCGGCTGGGTGTGCGCATTCTGGGCTATGGCGCGGGGCTTGTGGCGGACTGGGGTGTGGCTGTCGAGGTGGAGGCCGGCTGTTCGGCGGAAGCCCTGTGTGAGGCTGTGCGCGCCTGTGCTCAGGCTGAACCAGCGGAGGTTTCTGAAGCGCCCGCAGCCGCACCGGTCGAAGCTGGAAGCCCGGGGCGGATTGTCGCCGTGTGGGGCGCTGACGGTGCTCCCGGCCGCTCAACGATTGCGGCAACGCTTGCCGACATCAGCTCGCGGGCTGAGCGCACGGTTCTCGTCGATGCTGACACGGTCCACGCCGGGCAGGCTGTCATGTTGGGCCTGTTGGACGACGCATCGAAGATCGCCGCTTTGTGTCGCAGCGCAGAATCTCTTGACGACACTGTGATTTCTCGCTGTATTGCCCGCATCCGCGATGGCTTGGATGTGGTGACTGGGCTCAGCCGCGCGGATCGGTGGCCGGAGGTGCGAGCCGGCGCACTGACCGCCGTTCTTGAGGAACTGGCCAAGCGCTATCCGGTTGTCATCATCGATGTTTCCGCCCGCGTTGACCCCGATGACCCGCTTGCAGATCCCTTCTATGACCGGCATGCGGCAACCAGGGCGGCTCTGGATGCCGCTGATGAGGTCATCGTGGTCGGCGCGGCGGAACCGCCGGCGCTCGTGAGGCTTATGAATGTCCTCAGCAGCGAGCGTTTTCGGCATGCGGAGAAGACACACGTCGTCGTCAACCGGGTGCGCGAAGGCGCTGTGGGAGCCGATCCCGAGCAGCGCATCCAGCAGACACTTCAGCGCTTTGTCGCATGCGAATCACCGGTTCTGCTGCCGGATGCGCGCGATGCTCTCGACAGGGCAGTTCTTGCCGGCACCACGATCATTGAGTCCGCTCCGAAGAATCCCCTGAGCATTGCCCTGTGGGATTTCGCAAGGCAACTCGGGCTCGCCCCGGCCGGGCGCAGGAGAGCGGGGAGGCCTCGCAGGCGCGGTATTGCGAAGCTGCTGAAGAATTCACCGCGCGACAGCGGGGCTCGCACCGGCGGGCGCGCAGGCATTGGACAATAGGCGTATGAAGAAGCGCGTCTACACAGCTTGTGATTTGGAAGAATTCGCAGCCGCCTGGCCGAACCTGGGGGAGCGGACGGTGTTCTTCCTGACAGATTCAGCGGCAGCCCTGCGCGGGGACGACCTTGATTATGCCGAGTGGCGTGCGATGACGGCCGCGGCGACAGCGGCAGCCGCTTCTGCGGCTTCCAGCGGAACTGCCAGGATCGTGGCGGCTGCCGATGTTGAGGTGAGTAGTACCTCGAACGTGGATGACCAGATAGCGGTGGGTTCGGCGAGCGTTCCCGCGGCGTCGGTTGTGAGCTTCCACGTGGATGAGCATCTGCGGCACGAAAGCACGGAAGACGATCTCATCCAGCAGGACCTTCTGTGGTACGCGCCTTCTGAAATTGATCACCTGCTGGGGGACTTCCGCGGCTGAGCCGCGCAAGGTTCACTCAGAGCCGCGCGACCCTCGCTCAGCTCCGCCTCACTCAGAGCCGGCGATGGTGGCCAACCGGTCGCGGAAGACACGTTCGACCGCGGCTGCCGCGGCTTCTTCGATCATGCCGCCCAGCAGCGGGATGGAGGATTCCGCCTCGGCGTCGACCGTGATGAGCGAATGACCGTCACCCAGCCCCTCAGCGGTGATGTCGGCGGTGATGCCAAGCGGCACGCCCGGAATCTCTGCGCTGTAGGCGGCCGGTTGATCCGGGAATGCGTTCGGCACCGTGATCGTCTGCTCGAGGTGCGCCGCTTTGCTCACGAACGCGGCAGCGGCATCGGGAATGTCAAAAGAGGCCAGCGAGGCCCGGGCGTGTACGACGGTTCCGGAGCCAGTCGCTTCGACTGTCGCAGTGGACCCTTCAGCCGTCTGCCAGCTGTCCGGGGAGGCCAGAATCGAGCGGATCGAGTCGGTTTCCACCCTCAGTCGTTCACTCACGCGAATTTTCTTCATTCGGCAAATATACCGATCGCCATTCACGTCCTAGAGTGGTACCGAAAGCTTTAGACCATTCATGAGGTGATGAGCGTGACGCAGGCGCACACAGCCGAAATCGCACAGCGTTGGCAGCAGCTGTCAGGCAACCCCGGATCAGCCGCCCTTGTCAGCGCGTATTACCCGAATGTCACCGAAAGCGATTTCGAGGTGTACGGCCCAGAAGTGCTCGCGGCCACCCTCGACTACCACTTCGGTGTTGCCCAGCGCTTCGACGGCGAAGCGCCGCAGATTGACATTCACAACCCCGACGCAGAGGCCCCGGACTACACCGGCAACCGCACCATCATCGACATCGTCGTCGGTGACAAGCGGTTCCTCCTGTCCTCGATCGTCAACAAGATCTCCAGCCTCGGCTACGCCATCCGGGCCGTGCACCACCCCATCCTGCGCACCGTGCGCACCGGCGGCACCCTCGAAGTGATCGACCCCGCACAGCTGCGACAGACCACGACCGACACCTCGGCCCTGCCGATCATCTCGGCTGAGCTCAGCGAAGGCGGACAGTCGAACCCCGAATCATGGATCCACATCGAAATCGACCGGATCCCGGAAGAAGAGTTCGGCCAACTGCAGGAAACCCTCGCAAGCGTTGTCAGCATGCTCGGTGCGGCCACCCGCGACTACCCGGCCATGCGCGACCGCGCCCGGGAAATCGCGGAAGGCCTGCGCGCAAACCCGCCGGCGGAAGACCTCGCAGACGAAGCCAGCGAAGCCGCCGCGCTGCTCGAATGGCTCGATGGGCGCTTCGCCTTCATGGGGTACCGCGAATACCGGCTGAAAGAAGTCGACGGCCAGTCTGTCCTCGAACCGATTGAGGCCACCGCGCTGGGCATTTCCGCTATGCGCAGCGCCACCACCTCACCGCTGTCAGAAGCCGTTGCCGCGCATGCCTTGGACCGCCACGTGCTGGTCCTGACGAAGGCCAATTCGCGCTCCCACATCATCCGTCCTGACTACATGGACTACCTGGGTGTCAAAACCTTTGACGAAAACGGGCAGATCGTCGGTGAGAAGCGCTTCGTCGGGCTGTACACAACGTCCATGTACACCTCGTCAGTCCTCGACATCCCGGTCATCCGCGGCAAGGTCCGCGCGATCATCGAACGCTCCGGCATGTCCCGGGAATCGCACTCCGGTGACGAACTCCTGTCGGTGCTCGAAAGCTACCCGCGCGACGAAATCCTCCAGTCGACCATCGAAGACATCGAAAAGGTCGTCCTGCCGGTGGTCAACCTGCAGGAGAAGCGCGAAGCCAGCGTCTTCATCCGCCGTGACGAATACGAACGCTTCGTGTCCGTGCTCGTGTACGTGCCCCGCGACCTCTACGACACAGCTTCGCGCAAGCGCGTTGAGCGCGTCCTGCGTCAGCGCTACCGGGCTGAAAGCGTGGACTTCGACGTCCAGCTGAGCTCGTCCGCACTCGCCCGCCTGCACTTCACCGCCCGGGTGGCCCGCAACGAACCGCTTCCCGCGGTCGACTCCGCAGAAGTGGCCGACAGGATTCGGGCCGCCGTGCGGTCCTGGAGCGAAGACGTGCAGGAATTCCTCGCACCTTCGGGCACTCGTGTATCCCACAGCGATCAGGCCCGCGTGGCCCAGTGGGGCAACGCCTTCCCCGGCGCCTACGAAGAGTCCTACACGCCGCACGAGGCACTGACCGATATTGCGCGCTTTGAAGAATGCGAACGTCTGGGCAGCGCACTCATGCGCTTTGAACCGGACTCCGAATATCTGCGCGAGGCAGGCATCGATCCTGACACGCTGCCGGACGACGCAGAACTCACCCGCGTGCGCATGCTGTTCTACAAGCGCAAGCCCGCGTCGCTGTCGACCATGCTGCCGCTGCTGTCGTCCATGGGCGGCGACATCATCGACGAACGCCCGTTCCGCCTGTCGCTCGGCGATGGCACACAGCGCTACCTGTACGACTTCGGCATCGAGTTCCCCACACCCATCACGCAGGCTGATTTCGGCCGTTTGGAAGGCGCCTACCTGGCCGGGTGGATGGAAGAACGCGAGTACGGCAACCTCGACCGCCTGCTGCTGGCGGGCCTGAACTGGCGCGAAGTCGAGATTCTGCGCGCAATCGTCCGCTACCTGCGCCAGGCCTCGGTGGCCTACTCCGACAGCTACATCGCGCGTGTGCTCGCGGCCAACACAGACCTTGCCCGCGGCCTGGTCGACCTGTTCGCCGCTAAGTTCGACCCGGACTTCGCCGGTGACCGCGAAGCCGCGGTCAGTGAACTCGAAGAGCGTGTCGAAGAAGGCCTGCGCGGCCTGTCAACCCTCGATGAGGACCGCATCGTGCGCTCCATGCTGGCCTTCATCAAGGCTGTTGTGCGCACCAACTTCTACCACCCGACCGACGGCACCCTGCCGACGGCGCTCGCGTTCAAACTGCTGCCGGACGAGCTGAGCTTCCTGCCGCTGCCGCGCCCGCAGATCGAAACCTGGGTCTATTCCCCGCGCGTTGAGGGCGTGCACCTGCGCTTCGGTGCGGTCGCCCGCGGCGGCCTGCGCTGGTCGGATCGCCGCGATGACTTCCGCACGGAAGCCCTCGGCTTGGCGAAGACCCAGATGGTCAAGAACGCCCTCATCGTGCCGGCGGGCGCGAAGGGCGGCTTCTACCCGAAGGGCCTGCCGGTCGGCGACCCCGAAACTCGCGCCCAGTTGGGCCAGGCAGCCTATGAAGAGTTCATCGGCGCGCTGCTGGACATCACCGACAACCTCGATGCCGACGGCACGGCCGTCAGCCCTGAGCGCACCGTCATATACGACAGCGAAGACGCCTACCTCGTGGTCGCCGCAGACAAGGGCACGGCGCGCTTCTCCGACGTGGCCAACGCAATCTCGACCGCCCGCGGCTTCTGGCTGGGTGACGCCTTCGCCTCCGGTGGGTCGAACGGCTACGACCACAAGGAAATGGGCATCACCTCCCGAGGTGCCTGGAAGTCCACGGAGCGCCACTTCCGTGAGCTTGGGGTCAACACGGACGAAGACAACTTCACCGTCGTCGGCGTGGGCGACATGAGCGGAGATGTGTTCGGCAACGGCATGCTGCGCACACCCCACACCCGCCTGGTCGCAGCGTTTGACCACCGCGACATCTTCATCGACCCCAACCCGGATGCGGCCGCATCGTTCCAGGAGCGCAAGCGCCTGTACGACCTTCCCGGCTCGTCCTGGCAGGACTACTCGAAGGAGCTCATCTCCGCAGGCGGCGGCGTGTTCTCCCGCAGCGCCAAAGCCATCACGGTGAGTGAAGAGGCAGCCGAGGCCCTCGGAATCGAACCGGGCTCCACCTCGCCCGATGACCTGATCCGCGCAGTCCTGCGCGCCCCCGTCGACCTTCTGTACTTCGGCGGGATCGGCACCTACCTCAAGGCCACGGAAGAATCTGACCTCGACGTCGGCGACAAGGCCAACGACGCCATCCGCATCAACGGCGAAGACGTGCGCGCCCGCGTCGTAGTGGAGGGCGGCAACCTCGCCTGCACCCAGCGCGGACGCGTGGAAGCCGCCCGCAGCGGGGTGCGCATCAACACCGACGCAATCGACAATTCCGGCGGCGTTGACGCATCTGACCACGAAGTCAACATCAAACTGCTGCTCGAACAGGCCATCGCCGCAGGCGCCCTGGCCCGCGAAGACCGCAGCGGCCTGCTGCGCTCACTGCAGGATGACGTCGCACAGTCGGTGCTTGAGCACAACTACGCGCAGAATGCAGCCCTGGGCGACGCCGCGTGGAATGCCCGCGCTATGACGCAGACGCACGTGCGCCTCATGGGATACCTCGAAGAGCACGCGGGGCTCGACCGCGAAGTCGAAGCGCTGCCCACCGACGCAGAGCTGACAGAGCGCCACGAAGCCGGCGGCGGCATCACAACGCCGGAAACCGCGGTGCTCCTGGCCTACGTCAAGATGGACGCCGGCAGCCAGATCTACAACTCGGCGGTGCCGGATGAAGCGTTTATGCGCCGGTACCTCGAGAGCTACTTCCCGGCATCACTTGCCGAGCAGTTCTCCGAGGTCCTGGCCTCCCACCCGCTGGCACGCGAAATCGCGGTTTCGAACCTCGTCAACCGGATTGTGGACTTCGGCGGCATCAGCTATCTCTACCGTCTGCTGGAAGAGACCGGCACGAGTGTCGCCCACGCTGCCCGGGTCTACACGGTCGTGAACGAGCTGTTCAGCCTTGAGGCGCACCTGGATGACATCCGCACGCTCGACAACCGGGTGTCAGTCGATGTGCAGAAGCGCCTGCAGTACAACGCAGTACGTCTGCTTGACCGTGCATCGCGCTGGCTCATCCAGCAGGCGCCGGGTGAATTCGACGTGCTCAGCGCACTCGAGTACTACCAGGCCACTGTCGCTCAGCTGCGCGATCTCATGCCCTCAGTTCTGCAGGGCAAGGACCTGTCGGACTACGAAGCGAACAAGCAGGCGTACATTGACGAGGGCGTCCCGGAAGACGTCGCCGCTCGCGCAGCCGGGCTGCTCGATGAGTTCTCGCTGCTGGACATTGTGCAGATCGCCAGCCGCGTGGACCGTCCGGCACTCGACGTGGCCGCCGTCTACTACGGAATGTCGGCTCGCTTCCAGGCGGCGTCGCTGCTGAAGATGATCGGCAGGCTCGACCGCAGCAGCCGCTGGAAGGCTCTGGCGCGTGCGGCAACGCGCGACGAGTTCTACCAGGCCATGCACGGAATCGTCGTGTCTGTTTTCGATGTTTCGCACACAACAGCGCCGACGTTGGAAGACCGTGCGGCTGAGCGCATGGAGCAGTGGGAGTACACCAACCGCACGACCATGGAGCAGGTGGTGGAGCTCATTGACGAGATCAGCCGGATCGATGACCCCGGTCAGGCCCCGATTTCGGTTCTGCTGCGCATGCTGCGTTCGGTTGTCCGCTCCACCGAGTTCCAGTCTGAGGTTCGATGACGTTCACGGACCAGCTGCAGTCGGCGCCGTCGATCCGCGGGGAAGAAGACGCCGAGTGGATACACCTGCTGGTGGGGGACTGGCAGCTCATTGCCGACCTGTCCTTTGCCGACCTCGTGCTGTGGGTTCCAGAGGAAGTCGATGGTGAGGAGAGCTTCCGCATCATCGCCCACTGCCGGCCCACCACGGGGGCGACGGTGTTCCACCGCGACCAGGTGGGGGAGCGTGCTGAGCCCTTGGTGCACGATCTTCTGGCGCGCGCCTACGCGGAGGGGCGGATTGTCGCCACTCACGAGGACGAATGTGACCTGGCCGAGGTCGAAGCGGTGCCGGTTAAGCGCGATGGTCGCACGATTGCGCTGCTGACCCGCCACACGCAGGGTGTCCGCCGCGGCGGTGTCAGCAGGCTGGAGCGGAACTACCGGCTGTGCGGATCGACTCTTCTGGCGATGATCGCCGAAGGGTCTTTCCCCGGCACCGAGGCGCCGTCTGCTGCCCGCCGAGGTGAACCACGGGTGGGGGACGGCTTGGTTGTGCTGGCTCGCGAGGGCCGGGTGCGGTACGTGTCGCCGAACGGGATTTCGGTTCTGCACAGGCTGGGGCACGAAGGCGACATTGAGGGCCTCTACCTGGCTGAGATCGTGTCCGGCCTGATCAAACAGCAGCGGCCGGTCGATGAAGCTCTGCCGCTGGTGCTCACGGGGCGGGCCGCATGGCGCACCGAGGTCGAGGCGGGCCGAGTTGCCGTTTCGCTGCGCTCGGTACCGCTGTCGCGCGGTGGTGTGCGCACGGGTGCGCTTGTTCTGCTGCGCGACGTTTCGGAAATCCGCCGGCGTGAGCGCGATCTCCTCAGCCGTGACGCCATGATCCGCGAAGTGCATCACCGGGTGAAGAACAACCTGCAGACGGTGTCGGCGCTTCTGCGCCTGCAGCAGAGGCGAACGGAATCACCGCACGCCAAGGAGTCGCTTTCGGAGGCGATGCGCCGGGTCGAGATGATCTCGATTGTCCACGAGGTGCTGTCGCAGGGCATCGAAACGGAAGTCAACTTCGATGAGATCGTCGACAAGGGCCTGCGCCTGACACCGGAGCTGGCTTCACCGAACATTCGGGTGGAGGTGAGCAGGCGCGGCAGCTTCGGGCCGATCAACTCGGCTGATTCGACCGCTCTGGCTCTTGCGCTGACGGAACTGGTCACCAACGCTGTGGAACACGGCTTCGGAGGCTTCGACGAAGACGAAGAAGTTGAGGGGTCGGTGACCGTGACCCCTCGCCGCTATGACGATCGCCTCGAAGTGGTCGTCGCAGACACCGGGGTGGGCATTTCCGGGGAGCGCGGTCCGAGTTCCGGCCTGGGCACCCAGATTGTGCGCACGCTCATCACCACCAACCTCGAAGGCAACATCGAATGGCGGCCGCGCCCCGGTGGCGGCACGGAAGCTGTTATTGATGTTCCGCTGCGCGAAGGCGAATAGCTGAAGCCCGGGGCAGCCGGGGAATTCCCGTACACACGCAGAAGCGGGGACTGAGTCACTCAGTCCCCGCTTGCGCTTTGCTTGATGTCAGCGTGCTCGGCGTGCGCGTGCAGCCCGACGTTTGAGGGCGCGGCGTTCGTCTTCGCTCATACCGCCCCACACACCGGCGTCCTGACCGGAGTCAAGAGCCCACTGCAGGCAGGTTTCAGCAACCTCGCAACGACGGCAGACACTTTTGGCCTCTTCGATTTGAAGCAGGGCCGGCCCGGTGTTTCCGATGGGGAAGAAGAGCTCGGGGTCCTCATTGAGGCACGCTGCGCGGTGGCGCCAGTCCATGATGTCCTTTCGTACGGTTGCCGTTAGGCAGGCGGCTGGTGAGGGCACCAAAGCATGCCTGATCCAGGGGTGTGGATGGAGGGAGCGGCGATGCTTCGAATGGCCTGTGTTTACAGCCTGTATTAAGGGTCACACACCGGGCACGCGTACACAAGGGGTTTCTTGTGTGAACTCCATGACAACTCTGGTTGACCGCAGGGTGATGGCCGGTGCTGTTGGATGGGCGCACCCGGACCGGCCAGTTCGGTCGCCGCGGGAGTTTGCGATAATGCCCGTGTGAAGAATGTGCTTGATCCCTCGCAGAACCGTGTAGTCATCATCGGCGGTGGTCCCGGCGGATACGAAGCCGCTCTCGTCGCCGCTCAGATGGGCGGTGAAGTCATGCTCGTCGAAGCCAATCGCACCGGCGGTTCGGCAGTGTTGACCGACGTTGTGCCTTCGAAGTCCCTGATCGCAACGGCCGAACTCATGGTCGAAATGGAATCGGCCTCCCACCTGGGGCTCGTCACCTCCGGCGATTCCGACGACTACGGCCTCGACGCTGATCTGGCTCAGATCAACGCGCGCATCAAGCGGCTTGCTGATGCCCAGGCGTCCGACATCAAGCAGGGTTTGCACGAAGCGGGTGTCAAAGTCATCAAGGGCCGCGGCCGTCTGGCCGGCCCGGATCTTGTCGATGTCACCGAGCCTGACGGCACGGAGTACCAGCTCAAGGCCGACACCATTCTCGTCGCCGTCGGTGCGCATCCGCGCGAACTCGATACCGCCAAGCCGGACGGCGAGCGGATCCTCACATGGAAGCAGCTGTACGACCTTGACGAACTGCCCGAACACCTCGTGGTTGTCGGTTCGGGTGTGACGGGTGCCGAGTTCGCCTCGGCCTACCAGGCACTCGGCTGCGAAGTGACCCTGGTGTCGTCGCGAGACCAGGTGCTGCCCGGCAAGGACGAAGACGCCGCCGAAGTGCTTGAGAATGCTCTGCGCGGTCGCGGCATGAACGTTCTCAGCCGTTCGCGCGCAGCCTCTGTCACCCGCGACGGCGACAGCGTGACTGTCGAACTGGCTGACGGCCGCAAGGTCAAATGCTCCCACTGCCTCATGGCGGTCGGCTCGATCCCGAACACCGACGACCTCGGTCTGGAGGACGTCGGAATCGCAGTGGAAGAATCCGGCCACATTGGCGTCGACCGTGTTTCGCGCACCACCGTTCCCGGCATCTACGCCGCCGGTGACTGCACACCCGTGCTGCCGCTGGCTTCAGTTGCCGCCATGCAGGGCCGCATCGCCATGTGGCACGCCTTCGGCGACGCGGTTATGCCGTTGAAGCTGCGCAATGTCGCATCCAACGTCTTCACGGCACCGGAAATCGCAACCGTAGGCTTTTCGCAGGCGGACATGGCTGAAGCCGGTCATGACGTCGAAGAGCTGCTGCAGCCGCTGCCCACCAACGCGCGCGCAAAAATGCAGGGCATCAAGGACGGCTTCGTCAAGATCTACGCTCGCCGCGGATCAGGTTCCGTGCTCGGCGGTGTTGTCGTCGGTCCGAAAGCATCTGAGCTCATCATGCCGATCACGGTTGCAGTCGAAAACCGCCTGACCGTCGATCAGCTCTCAGCATCCTTTGCCGTTTACCCGTCGCTGTCTGGTTCTATTACTGAGGCCGCCCGCCGTCTGCACCAGTCGGCAGGTCTGGACTTCTGAACCGCGGAAGACCTAGCCGCAGACAGCAGAAGAGCCGCACAGCAAAGGAGCCGCACTGAGCAGTGCGGCTCTTCTGCTGTCTGTTGGTCGTGCGGCCCCGGCTCCTCGTCTTCAGCACCCGCCCGGCACCTCGGCCTTCAGCACTCACCCGGCACCTCGGCCTTCAGCACTCACCCGGCGCCTCGGCATTCAGCACTCACCCGGCGCCTCGGCCTTCAGCACCCGCCCACGCTTTAGCAACGGATCCACGCTTTAGCAGTGGTTGCTAAGGCGCACATCCCGGCTATTGGGTGTTTTTGTGCGGCTAAGGCGCAGATTCCGTCTAACGGGTGTGCCGAAAGCTGGCCCGTACGCTCGGCAGGCAGGCCTTAGGAGGCGAAGGTGATGAGCGTCGTTCCTGATTTTACGGAGGCGCCTGCCTCAACCAACACGTCGCTCACGACACCCTCGCGGGTGGCCTTGAGCGGCTGTTCCATCTTCATGGCCTCAATGACGGCCAGCGTCTGACCTTCAGATACCGAATCGCCGGCTGCCACCTCGACGGACACGATGGTGCCCTGCATGGGAGCTGCCAGTTCAGCCGATTTGTTCGAACGGCGCGATCCCTTGCGGCGCAGACGACGGGCGGGACGCTCAGCGGGGACCGCGCTGCCGTTGCCGGCAGCAGCAAGCTCCTTGGGAACCTTGACCGTCAGGCGGTGTCCGTCAACCTCGACGACAACATCGACCGAACTGGTTTCGGGACCGGTCTCACCCGGTGTTGAGGCGGGAATGTCGAAGTTCGGGACGTATTCCGTCTGCAGCCATTCGGTTGACACCGAGAAGTCGTCGGCAAAAGCCGGTTCGTTCACGAGTGCGCGGTGCAGCGGCAGAAGTGTGGCCACGCCTTCCAGGACGTATTCGTCCAGGGCACGGCGTGCACGCGCGAGAGCCTGCTGGCGGTCTTCGCCGGTCACGATGAGCTTGGCGAGCATGGGGTCGAAGTCAGAGGTGACGAAACGACCGACCTCCACACCGGAGTCCATGCGCACACCCGGGCCTGCGGGTTCGCGCAGAGCCGTGATCTTGCCGGTTGCCGGGAAGAAGTTCTGGGCGGGGTCTTCGGCGTTGATGCGGAACTGGATGGCGTGACCGCGGGGAGCGGGGAAGGATTCGGGCAGCGATTCACCCTGGGCGATCTTCAGCTGCCATGCGACCAGGTCGATGCCGGCAACTTCTTCCGTGATGGTGTGCTCCACCTGGATGCGGGCATTGGTTTCCATGAACGACAGCGTGCCGTTGTCGCCCATGAGGAACTCACACGTGGCCGCACCCACGTAGCCGACGGCGTGCAGAATGTTTTCAGTCGCCTCTGTCAGCGTGGCAACCTGTTCGTCGCTGAGGAACGGTGCCGGCGCCTCTTCGATGATCTTCTGGTTGCGGCGCTGCAGTGTGCAGTCACGGGTCGAGCCGATGAGGATCCGTCCGGCGGCATCGGCAATTGCCTGAACCTCGATGTGGCGGGGGCGGAGGATCTGCTGTTCAACCAGCACGTCGTCGCGGCCGAAAGCGGCTTTGGCTTCGCGGCCGGCGGATTCGTAGGCATGCGGCAGTTCGGCGCGGCTTGCTGCCGTGCGGAAGCCGCGTCCGCCGCCGCCGTGGACTGCTTTGATGACGACGGGGTAGCCGATTTCATCGGCCACGGCCAGAGCGTCGCCGACGTTCTCGACAGGGCCGTTGGAGCCGCGCGTGGTGGGCGCGCCGACTTCGCGGGCCACAGCGCGGGCGTTGGCTTTGTCTGCAAGACCGGCGATGGCCGCCGGGGGAGGTCCGACCCACACGAGCCCCGCATCGATGACCGCCTGCGCGAATTCGGGGCTTTCTGCCAGGTACCCGTAGCCGGGGTGAACGGCTTCGGCGCCGGAGCGTTCCGCGATTGTGAGGATGGAGTCGATGTCGAGGTAGGTTTCAGCTGCGCCGTTGCCGGGCATGAGCCAGGCGTCGTCGGCGTAGCGGACGAAGTCGGCGTCGGAGTCGGGTGTCGTGTATGCGGCGATCGCGGTCAGGCCGAGATCGTGGCATGCCCGGACAACCCGGAGGGCGATTTCACCGCGATTGGCGATGAGCACCCGCGTGAACGGCTTTGTGTTCACCGTTGCGGAAAAGGTCGACGACATTCGCTCTCCTGTGGGGATCGGGGATAGACACAGCAAATCTAGTGATAGGCACTAATAGTTTGTGTGTTGAAGACAAAAGCAGGGGAAAAGCTTTTGGCGCAAGCATTGTGCACGCGTGTCTTCTGTGGGTTGGCCTACCTGTCAGCCCGGTGCGTGCTGGGGGCCATCTACGTGACCGCTCACACGGCACCGACAGCGTCAGCGCTCACACGCTGGCACCGGACGCCCTGTTCCAAAGGGAGTGCCATTCGATGCTCAGCTGTCGGCACATATCGCGCAGCAGTGGAACCGACATGCCCAGGACGTTGGTGTGATCACCCTCGATCCTGGTGACAAAAGCGGCCCCGTAGCCGTCGATCGTGAGCCCTCCTGCCACCTCGAGAGGCTCCTCGGTTCCCACATAGGCATCGATCTCAGCATCTGTGAGTTCAGCGGTGGTGATCAGCGTGGAGCCCACGGCCTCCGCGGAGTCCTCAACAGAAGGTGCACCGCCGTCGCTCGCGCGGCTCAAGCGCGCCATGAAGATGCCGCTGTGCAGATGAGCGGTGCGTCCGCCCATGTCCCGCCACAGTGCGCGCGCCCTTTCCGGTGTGTGCGGTTTGCCGACGGCCCGCCCGTCAAGTTCCAGCATGGAATCCGATGCAATGAGCACAACCGGTTCACCGGTGCGGCCCGGCAGACTGTCAGCGGTCAGTTCGCTGATGACCGCACGGCCCTTAGCGGTGGCCAGGACGGCGGTCTGCTCAGCGGTGGTGAGTTCGCGGCCGCGCTCCTGTTCTGCCCGGGCAAGGGCCGCGTCTTCGTCAACGCCGGACACGATGACGGTCGGTTCGACGCCGGCTGCCCGCAGGATCGACAGGCGGGAGGGAGACCCGGATGCGAGGATCACTGCGGTCATACTGTGCTCTCCTGTTCTTCCCCCGCGGCTTCTTCTGCCGCACGGTTCCGAGGTGCCCGGGCGGCCTGCCTTTCCAAGGCCTGTGTGGGTGCAGGGGGAGTTGACGAGGGCTGGGAAGGATGGGCGATCGCGGTGGGGAACTCCATGACGCGGGCGGCTGTTGTGATGACACCCGAGGCGATCTGAGCGCTTCCGAAGCGGGATGGGTAGCGGCCTTCGGGTGCCAGCAGGCTCACTCGCGAGGTGCCGGAAAGCAGGTTGGTGAGGCTGATGGGGACCGCATTGGTCGACAGGGCGGCGACAGTCTGCGATCCGGCAAGAACACGCGATGAGCGGCGCAGGACTGTGCGCACGGGATTGCGCAGACCCGGCAGCCCGCCGAGGTTCGGAGTGGTGAGAACAAGGACCCTGTAGTGGCCTTCAACCTGCAGTCGGTTGATGGCGTTGGTGAGGATCGGCAGGCCGATTGTGCCTTTGACCGGATGGACCACATCGGCTGTGCCCATTGAGATAACGGCCAGGCGAAGCTGCGATCCGCCGGGTGTGCGCTCCATGGTCGCATCGGCCAGCAGCTCCGAAACCTGGGAGGCAACAGCGGAAGCTCCGACGGCGGGAACAGCAAGGCTGCGCAGGCGCACGGGTGACTGTGCCAGAGCGGCAAAGCCCCGGGCAATGCGCACAGCCGGGTGGTCGGCAGCTGTTTCCAGACCGACGCCGGACAGCCACGAATCCCCGATGACGGCAACGGCGGGCAGGCCGCTGTCCTCAGCGCTCAGCGGGCCGCGCGAGCCGTCTTCGCTCACGACGGCGGCATGGGGATATTTTCGCCGCTGTGCATCGGCGCGGAACGCGCGGCGAACACGCTTCGACTGTGCGCGCAGAATTCCCGATCCGGCTCCCACTGCAGCACCGGCTGTCGTTCCGACTGCGAGTATCGCTTTCCAGCTGTTCTTCACAATTCCACTCTAACCGTCCCGCCCACGGCGGCCTACGCACAGGACACACCTCGCGTTCGGCAAGCCGGGAGCGCTGAAACGGCGTGCAGGATATAGCCTGGTCTCATGACGAAGAAGAGCTCCAAAGAACAGCCGGGAACAGCGGTCAAGCCGCTGACCGACCCCGCTATGGCTGACGCGTACCGCTTGCAGTCGCGAAGCTACGTGCCCTTTGTGTCGCGCGGACTGCGCTTGGCCGCAGCGTGGAGCTGGCGCTCGCTTGTTGTTTTGGCAGCGGTTGCGGTTCTTCTGTGGCTCCTGGGGAAGGTCACATACGTTCTCATTCCGCTGCTTGTCGCCCTGCTCATTTCGGCGCTGCTGACTCCGCTGGTGAATTTCTTGGTGCGTCACAAGTGGCCGCGTGCAGCTGCTGCCGCGATGGTGCTGCTGAGCTTCATCCTTGTGGTGGTTGGCCTGCTTGCGCTCGTCGGCCAGCAGCTTGTCACCGGCATCATCGATCTGACGTCAACCACCATGAAGGGTGTTGACGCCATTGCCACGTGGCTTCAGTCAAACCCGCTGGGCCTGGATTCAAGCGTGATCGCACAGGCTGTTGCTGACGGAACACAGCAGGTCAACACCTTCCTCAGCGAGCAGAAGGGCAAAATCGCAACGGGTGTTGTGGGTGCTGCGACGAGTGTCGGCAGCTTCTTCGCAGGCATGCTGATTTCGCTGTTCGCCACCTTCTTCTTCCTTCTCGAAGGATCCACCATCGCCCGCTGGATCACCCGTCTGCTGCCGGTGCCGGCGCGCGAACCTGCGCTCGGAGCTGCCACTCGCGGGTGGGTGGCACTGGGCCAGTACGCCCGCATCCAGGTGATCGTCGCAGCGGTGGATGCTCTGGGCATCGGCATCGGCGCGCTCATTCTGGGTGTGCCGCTCGTCATTCCGCTGACGGTGCTGATCTTCCTGGCATCCTTCATCCCGATTGTCGGTGCGGTTGCAACGGGCATCATCGCGGTTCTGCTGGCACTGGTGGCCAAGGGATTTGTCCATGCGATCGTCATGCTTGCCATCGTCCTTTTTGTACAGCAGGTCGAAAGCAACGTGCTCCAGCCGTTCCTCATGGGCAAGGCGGTTTCTGTTCACCCGCTGGCCGTTGTTCTCGCAGTGGCCGTCGGCTCCTACCAGTTCGGCATTGTCGGCGCCCTGTTCGCCGTGCCGGTAGTCGCTTCTGTATCCGCCGCCATCGGCTATCTTGCCGAACTGTCCTCCCAGCAGATGCTCGCTGACGCTCGGCGTGAAGGCGTGATCGCCCCCGGGGAGGGCCCCGAGTTGCCGGATGATGACTCATCGACCCAGGTGGGGTCGTCTCAAGATCGTCGGCGCACCGTCATCATCTCTGACTTCAAAGAGGGCAAACCTGCTGACTGAGCCCGCTGATTCTGACTGAGTCTGTGAGGTTCTGACTGGGTTCAGCCTGAACACAAAGACGGCGGGAACAGACAGTGTGTCTGTTCCCGCCGTCAGTGTTTTGGGAAGTCTGCTTCCCGCTGTTTCAGGTGATCAGTAAGCTTTGGCAGACTTCACGGTGACGGTGATCTTCCGACCGTTGGGTGCTTCGTATTCGACGTCGTCGCCGACTTTCGCACCGTTGACCGCTTTGCCAAGCGGCGACTGTTCGGAGAAGACCTCAACCTTGTCCTCTTCAGAGATGATTTCGCGCGAACCCAGCAGGAACTCCATCTTGCGGCCGTTCATTTCGACCACGATGAGCTTGCCGGGGCCTGCGATTTTGTCGTCCGCATCGGCTTCGCCGACTTCTGCGTTGCGCAGCAGCTCTTCGAGCTGGCGGATACGAGCTTCCATTTGGCCCTGTTCGTCGCGGGCAGCGTGGTAGCCGCCGTTTTCTTTGAGGTCGCCCTCTTCGCGTGCCGCGTCAATGCGCTCGGCGATTTCTGCGCGGCCCGGGCCCTGGAGGTGCTCGAGTTCCTTCGTCAGGCGCTCGTGGGCCTCTTTGGTCAGCCACGTCTTGTCGCCGACGTTTTCCTCAGCCATGCTGTTTCCTCCTCAGGCGCTGCACCGTGCAGCGCTTGTCTACGTGAAATCCCGGGTCCGCAGGGACCCGGGATGGTGATTCGGCTATCTTAGCTGACGAACCAGCAGGATTCTAAGTGTCCCTGTACGGCCCGCTGGGTCGTGTTGACCTCGACTTCCTGATGGAACAGATCTGACGAGGCGGTGTCGGGTGACGCTGGGATCGTCACTTCGCGGTAGCCCACCACGGCTTCGAAATCGTTCTTGGCAACAACTGAGCACACGGAGTCCCGTTCGCGATCCGGACGGATGTTGAATGTCACGACCGCGCGGTTGGAGTCGAGGGCCTCAAACGAAACATTGGACGCTGTGGTCGGTGCGCCGGCCGGGCGGAACGCGAAGAAAGCAGCCCCGATTGCAATGAGTACGGTGACGACGCCGGCGACGATGAGCAGAGGGCGCTTATTCAGCTTCGTGCCCTGATAGCCCGGTGCACGACCCCCGTATCTTTCGCTCACAGCCGACCTTTCTGTCAAGCGTCTACCTTCGACGTACTAGTCTAGAGTAGTCATTTCCGCCCGGAGCGACCCCGCGCCCTCATGGAGGTCCACGTGAAGCCAACCGCGCCGTATTCGCAGCTGCGCATGCTTGCAGTGCATGCTCACCCTGACGACGAATCGTCTAAGGGAGGTGCGACGACGGCGCTCTACACGACACTCGGAGCGCAGGTCACGATCGCCACGATGACCGGTGGGGAAGCGGGTTCGATTCTCAACCCTGCTCTCGAGGGAAGCCCCGCGGCCATTCGCGACATCGCGGGTCTGCGCCGGGACGAAATGGCGCGTGCCGCACAGCGTCTTGGTGCCCAGCACAAGTGGATCGGCTTCGTTGATTCGGGCCTGCCCGAAGGCGGCTTCGACGATATTGATCACGGAACGTTCTGGACCGCTCCGACAGAAGTCGCGGCACGGCCCCTGGTCCACCTCATCCGCCAACTGCGCCCGCACGTGGTGACGACCTATGACGAACTCGGCGGGTACCCCCACCCGGACCACATCCGCGCTCACGAAGCCACGATGCTCGCAGTCCAGATGGCAGCTGATGCTGACTGCAATCCCGAACTGGGCGAGGCCTGGCAGGTGCCGAAGGTCTACTACAACATGGACCTCACCCCGGCTAAGTGGATGCACATTCACGGCATCATGGCGAAACTGGGCGCTGAATCGCCCCTGAGTGCTGAACGCCAGGAGCGCATCCGCAGCTCGGCGAACAAACGCGACTACAAGCTGACCGCATCAATCCCCGCGGGGGCCTTCTTGGAGACCGCGGCAGAAGCGCTGCGCGCTCACGCAACCCAGATCGACCCAAGCAGCGGGTTTTTCTCGGAAGTGCAGATGATGGCTGAACAGTACTGGCCCACAGAAGAGTTCGAACTCGCCGTCGACAACACCGGCAGGGACGGCGATTTCGGCGAGTTCTCCGAACATGACCTGTTTGAGGGAATCACACTCGAAGACGGCACCGTCGTAGCGCCGGGAGACCTGAAAGCCGCCATGCGCACAGCCGGAATTGAGATCGTCGAACCCGCCCAGAAACTCCAAGGAGAATGATGCTCGACACCATCGTCTTCGCCGTGGCACAGCAACAGCCGCCGAAAATGCCGGACCCCGTGCTGGTCACCCCCGGCACAATCGGGTTCGTCGCCACAGCGCTTGTTGTGGTTGCAACGATCTTCCTCATCCGCGACGCCGTACGCCGCATTCGCCGCATTCGCGCACGCGACGGCGCACGGGTCGAATACACCATTCCGCTGCGCAAAGACGGCGACCTCGAAGGACAGCAGTCAGCCCGCCCCGACTGGCAGGGACCGGAAGAGAGGCAGGACGGCGACAGCGGACAAACCGGACCCGAAGACACCCGCACAGACAGCTGAAAGCTGATCGGCGCCTTTAAGAGGAATGCCAAAAGATCGGGGTGACTGCCTGACAGGGCAGTCGCCCCGCTTTTATATGGCCATAGCGGAGGCGGTGAGCATAGCCGCCAGATGACAGCCGTAGCCCACCACGGTGCAGGCGTGGAAGATCTCGTGGAAGCCGAAGGCTCCCGGCACCGGATTGGGGCGCTTGAGCCCGTAGATGACAGCACCGGCAATGTAGAAAGCCCCGCCGATCACCACGAGGATTCCCGCGGCAAGGTTCGCCACCCACATGTGCGGCACATATCCGACCCCGGCCACACCGATGCCGATGTAGACCGGGACGAAAAGCGCACGCGGGGCTGACGTCCAGATGAGCCGGAAGGCAACACCGGCAGCCGCCCCAACCCACATGACGGTCAGGAGGATGAGCGCCTCGTCAGACGGCAGCAGGAGCAGTGCCAGGGGAGTGTAGGTGCCGGCGATGATGAGGAAGATGTTGGCGTGATCGAACCTGCGCAGCAGCAGGCGAATGCGCATGCGCCACGGTCCACGGTGATATACAGCCGAAGTGCCGAACAGCAGCATGCCGGTCAGGGCGAAAACAGCAGCACCCAGGCGCACCGGGATGGTCGGACCGAGGATGACGGCAGCGAGTCCGCCGATGACGGCCAAAGGGAATGCGCCGACGTGAATCCACCCGCGCCACGATGTTTTCTTCTGCCCGACCATACGGCCCAGCTCAGTGCGAAGAAAGGCTCGCCTGCGGCGTGACATGCGGCTGCGCGACACAGAGACCCTGCGGCCGGGGGCAGTGGTTTCTTCACGTGGCCGATCGTCCGGAACAAGGGCCGAGGCGGCGGTTTGGTGCTCCATATGTGAAGTGTATGTTTTGGGACTGATAGAAGCGTGGGCATTCCACAGGGCGGCCCCTGCTATCTATTAGATTAGGAATGCACCCACAAGCACACGGTGGATGCGGAAGTCGATGGGCTGAAGGCTCACATGAGTCAACTGTCCGCACGGGAGGAAGGCCGAAAGATGAAAGCACCGAGAATACCGCGTGCTGGTTCATCCACGGGCCTGCTGCACTGGCTGTACAACCTGCGCATGGTCAAATCCCTGCAGCCGGACACCGCGATTCCCCGTCACATCGGAGTCATCACCGACGGCAATCGTCGCTGGGCGCGCGAATTCGGCGCAACCACCGAACAGGGCCACAGGGCCGGAGCTCAGAAGATCATCGAGTTCTTGGGCTGGTGCGATGAAATCGGCGTCGAAATGGTCACCCTCTACGTCTTGTCGAAGGAAAACCTGGCCCGTGCCGAAGAAGAAGTTGCGGCGCTGACCGAAATCATCGGCGACCTTGTTGACGAAATCGCCGACACTGAGTGGTACTCCGTCAACCTTGTGGGCAATCTTGAACTTCTTCCCGGTGGTCTGCGCAGCCGACTGCAGGCGGCACAGGAACGGTCTGCCGGGGCGTCTGAAACAGCTTCGCGCGTTGCGGTCAACATTGCCGTCGGCTACGGAGGGCGGGCTGAAATCATCGACGCGGTTCGGTCCTACCTGAAGGCAGAACTCGAAGCCGGACGCGACCTCAGCTGTACAATCGACGATGTTTCCGAAGAGAAGCTCTCAGAGCACCTGTACACGAAGGGACAGCCGGACCCCGATCTGATCATCCGGTCGTCGGGCGAACAGCGGCTGTCAGGCTTTCTTATGTGGCAGAGCGCCTATTCGGAGTTCTACTTCTGCGAGGCCTACTGGCCGGCTTTCCGCAAAACAGACTTTCTGCGCGCGGTGCGCGACTTCTCGAACCGTTCACGCCGCTTCGGCCGCTGACGGGCCGAATGCGCACCGGGCGTGGCGCCACCGGGGCGTGGCGCCTGAAGCTATAAGGCAGCTAAAAGACGGGCGCCCGCCGACTCCGTGTGGAGCCGGCGGGCGCCCGTTCTGCTGTCAGGGGCTTGCCGAGACTGGTTTGCCCAGCGCTGGGTCAGCGGTTGTAGTTGCCGACCATGGTCATCACGTCAAGAGCCTTGTCGAGCTCTTCTTCCGTGATGGTTCCGTTTTCGACGTAGCCCAGGTCGATGGTGGCTTCCTTGACCGTCATCTTCTCTGCAACAGCGTGCTTGGCGATGGCTGCAGCTGCTTCGTAGCCGATGACCTTGTTCAGCGGAGTCACGATCGACGGCGATGCTTCGGCGAGGAAGCGAGCGCGCTCTTCGTTGACTGTGAGGCCGTCGATCATCTTTTCAGCCATGACGACCGAGGTGTTGGCCATCAGGCGGATGGATTCCAGCAGGTTCGCAGCCATGACGGGGATGCCCACATTGAGTTCGAAAGCGCCGTTGGTCGAGGACAGCGAAATGGTGGTGTCGTTGCCGATGACCTGAGCCGAAACCATGATCGCGGCTTCGCAGATGACCGGGTTGACCTTGCCGGGCATGATCGACGAACCGGGCTGGAGGTCAGGAATGTGGATTTCGCCCAGACCCGTGTTGGGGCCCGAACCCATCCAGCGCAGGTCGTTGTTGATCTTCATGTAGCTGTAGGCGATGGTGCGCAGCTGACCGGAGACTTCCACGAGGCCGTCGCGGTTGGCCTGTGCTTCGAAGTGGTTGCGCGCTTCCGTGATGGGCAGGCCGGTCTGTTCGGCCAGCAGTTCGATGACGCGCTTGGAGAAGCCGTCGGGCGTGTTGATGCCGGTGCCGGTGGCAGTGCCGCCCTGCGGGACTTCAGCCACGCGGGGGAGCGAAGCTTCGATGCGCTCGATGCCGATGCGCACCTGTGCGGCGTAGCCGGAGAATTCCTGGCCCAGCGTCACCGGGGTTGCGTCCATCAGGTGGGTACGGCCGGCCTTGACGACGTCCTTCCAGGCTTCGGCCTTTTTCTCCAGCGATTCAGCGAGAGTGCGCATAGCCGGAATGAGGTCGTTGACCAGTGCGCCTGTGACGGCGACGTGCACCGAGGTGGGGAACACGTCGTTGGAGGACTGGGAAGCATTCACGTGGTCGTTGGGGTGAACCTCGATGCCCTTGTCCTTGAGGATCTGGGTGGCGAGGTTGGCCAGGACTTCGTTCGTGTTCATGTTCGACGAGGTGCCGGAACCGGTCTGGAACACGTCGATGGGGTATTCGCCGTTGTGCTTGCCGGCGATGACTTCGTCAGCTGCCTGGGCGATGGCTTCGGCGCGGTCGGCGTCGAGAACGCCGAGTTCCTGATTGGCGCGCGCTGCGGCCTTCTTCACCTGGCCGAGAGCCGCGATGTGAGCGTTTTCGAGGGTCTTGCCCGAAATGGGGAAGTTCTCGACGGCGCGCTGGGTCTGCGCGGCGTAGAGGGCGTCCTTGGGGACTTTGACTTCGCCCATGGTGTCGTGTTCGATGCGGAATTCTGTCACTGTGCTGCCTCCGTGAGTTCGTTTTCCGTGGCCGCTTCGCCGCCGATCTGGGCGACGATCTTGGCGCGGCCGTCTTTGAGCTTGTAGGTCATGCCGACGATCATGAGCTGGCCGGAGTCGACCAGCTCTTTGAGGATCTGTGAGCGTTCGTACAGCAGGTGCACCGTGTCGACGGTGTTCTGGTGTACAGCGCCGCCGATGTCATTGAAGCCGTCGCGACGAGCGTGGATGACGGTCGGCAGGAGTCGTGAGACGACGTCGTAGACGAATCCGTTGGGCGTTTCGCCGGTTTCAAGGGATTCCACTGCGGCGGTTACAGCCCCGCAGCTGTCGTGGCCCAGCACGATCAGCAGCGGTGTGCCGAGGTTGGATGCCCCGTATTCGAGGCTGCCGATGGTGACGGCGTCCGTGACCTGGCCGGCCGTGCGGACGACGAACATTTCGCCAAGACCGACGTCGAAGATCATTTCCGCGGCAACGCGCGAATCAGCGCAGCCGAACAGCGTTGCATACGGGTGCTGGTGGTCGGTCAGCGTGCTGCGGTGCTTGGAGTTCTGGTTGGGGTGCGACGGGGTGTCGGCAACAAAGCGCTTGTTGCCTTCCATCAGGTGCTCAAGCGCCTGCTGCGGGGTCAGATTGCGTGCCGGCATCAGACCAGACCTCGCGCAGCGGCTTCCTTTGCTGCTTCTTCGTAGGAGTGGGTCTTCTCAAGAAGGTGCTCGGCCATGACGGTGCGGACCGTGCCGGACTTCGAGCGCATGACGAGCGATTCTGTGACGACGCGCTTGCCTTCGTAGCGCAGACCGCCCAGGAGGTCGCCGCCGGTGATGCCCGTGGCGACGAAGTACGTGTTGTTGCCGGTCACGAGGTCGTCAGTGCTGAGCACCGCGTCGACGTCGAGACCCGCGTCGACTGCACCCTGGCGTTCAGCGTCGTCCTGTGGCCACAGGCGACCCTGGATGACGCCGCCGAGGGCCTTGATTGCGCAGGCCGAGATGATCCCTTCGGGGGTTCCGCCGATGCCCATGAGCATGTCGATTCCGGTGCCGGGGCGGCAGGCTGCGATGGAGCCCGCGACGTCGCCGTCGGAGATGAGCTTGACGCGTGCGCCGGCGTCGCGGACCTGCTGGATGAGGTCTTTGTGGCGGGGGCGGTCGAGGATGACGACGGTGACCGAGGAAGGGTTGCCGGGGTTGCCCTTGGCCTTTGCAACGCGGCGGATGTTTTCGTCCACCGGCAGGCGAAGGTCAACGTAGTCTGCGGCGTCGGGGCCGACGACGAGCTTTTCCATGTAGAAGACAGCCGAAGGGTCGTACATGGAGCCGTCTTCAGAGACCGCCATGACGGAAATCGCGTTGGGCATGCCCTTGGCGGTCAGCGTGGTGCCGTCGATGGGGTCGACTGCGACATCGCACAGAGCGCCGTCGCCGTTTCCAACTGCTTCGCCGTTGTACAGCATGGGGGCTTCGTCTTTTTCGCCTTCGCCGATTACGACGGTGCCGTTCATGGTGACGGTTGAAATGACATTGCGCATGGCGGCAACTGCGGCGCCGTCGGCGGCCAGTTTGTCGCCACGGCCCACCCACGGGGCTGCCGCGATTGCGGCGGCTTCTGTGACGCGGACGAGTTCGAGTGCGAGGTTGCGGTCGGGTTCGCCGGCCTGCGTGCGCAGACGCTGCGTCCATTCATCGGTGACGGCCTGAGGCGGGGCAGAAGCCCGTCCGCCGTTGTGGTGGCCTTTGACAGTCGGGTTTTCTGCCGGTGTTTCGCTGGTGCTCATAGTCCTTATTGTGCCACCCGGCTGTGACACAGCGAACTCAGATGGGCCAAGGGGTGGGTGGGTGTGCGTTTGCGTTCGCGCTCAGAGACAATAGGGGGCGTGTCTGAGAAGAAGCCCGTTCCCGGTTCGCGGGAAGAAATGCGCCAGATCCGCCTGACGTCGAACTGGGTCAATATGATCATCGCCCTGCTCATCTGCTTCGGCGTGGTGTTCGTTGTTTTTATGCTCGTTCCGCAGCCGAAGGGCGATCCTACGCGCAGCGTTGATGTTGCCTCGATCGGCCAGGCTGCCGAGGATCACGCCGGCTTCGATCTCTACACACCGAAGCTTCTCGAGGACTGGAACGCCAATGACGCCCACTTCACCAAGATGGGCCACCCTGAGGCAGATACGTGGTACGTGTCGATGGTCGGCCCCCAGGACCAGTGGGTTTCTGTTCGCCAGTCTGAGGGCGACGATGATTGGCTCGCCTCCGTTGTTGACGGCGCTGTCGAACGCGGAAAGTCGGACATCGATGGGGTGACGTTCACCGAATACGAATCGAAGGACCTCACCCAGCAGGCGCTGGTGGGCAAGATTGCCGGAACAACGGTCGTGTTCAAGGGCTCAGCCCGGTGGGAGAGCTACCACGAATACGCGAAGCAGGCCGTCGAACAGCTGAACGGCTGAGTGCTTCTTTCACTGGCTCTGCTCCAGCGCGGCTGCTGAACGCCGCTGAGCGGTCGGAAACCGCCGCTGAAGCTGCAGCCCTTATTCAGCGGACTCCGTGGTGTTTTCGCGCTTGGCCTGAGCCTCGTTGAGGGTTTCGCGGGCACCGTCGAGCCATGCTTGGCACCGGTCGGCGAGTTCTTCTCCGCGCTGCCACAGGCGCAGTGATTCTTCCAGCGGCAGGTTGCCGCCTTCGAGTGTGCGCACGACAGTGACGAGTTCGTCGCGCGCCTGTTCGTAGCTCATGTTCTGCGCATCCGACGGTGCAGCGGTGCTTTCGGGCATGGTGTTCTCAGTCATGTGAATCTGTTCCTTCCGTGGGGCGTCCGGGGCCGTCGGTGTTGGTGATTTCAGTGACGTCGGCGGTGAAGACACCGCGCTCGACTGTGATGGTCAGGTGATCGCCGGGTAGAAGTGTTTCCGCAGAGCGCACGGCGGTTCCGTCAGCGCTCTGCACCACGGCGTAGCCGCGAGCCAGAGTGTTCAGCGGCGACAGCGAGCGAACCTGGGTGCGCAAATGCTGGACTTCCGCCAAGCCGGACTGCACTGCTGCATTGCCCAGCTGCCAGGCGCGTTCGCGCCAGTTTTCGACATCCTGTTGGCGTGAGGTGATCATCTGCTGCGGTTCAGCGAGCACGGGCCTTGAGCGCACGGATTCCAGTGCTGTGAGTTCGCGTGAGATAAACCTCTCCAGGGCTCCGTCCAGCTGGGCGCGCGCCTGGAGGATCTTCATGTTTTCTTCGTGGACGTCCGGCACGATTCTCTTGGCAGCGTCGGTCGGCGTGGATGCGCGCAGGTCCGCAACTTCATCGAGGATGGGGTTGTCGGCTTCGTGCCCGATGGCTGACACCACGGGGGTGGTGGCATCAGAGACCGCGCGGATGAGCGTTTCGTTGGAAAACGGCAGGAGGTCTTCCATGCTTCCGCCGCCGCGGGCGATGACGATGACGTCGATAGTGGGGTCGCTGTCGAGTTCGCGCAGTGCGCTGATGATCTGGCCGACCGCGGTTGTTCCCTGCACCGCTGTGTTGCGCACTTCGAACTGCACGGCCGGCCAGCGCAGGGTGGCGTTGCGCAGGACGTCCTTTTCGGCATCGGAGTTCCGTCCGGTGATGAGCCCGATTCTGCCGGGCAGGAACGGCAGCGGCTTTTTGGCCGCAGGGTCGAAAAGGCCTTCCGCTGCCAGTTGACGGCGCAGGCGTTCCAACCGGGCGAGGAGTTCGCCAAGACCGACCGGGCGGATGTCGCGAGCGCGCATGGACAGGCGTCCGGCTTTGCCCCAGAAGTCTGCTTTGAGCTGCACGACGATGTGCGAGCCTTCTTCGATGGGGGATTCGAGCCTTTCGAGGACGTCGTTGAACACCTGCACGGGCAGCGACATTTCTTCGTTGAGGTCCCGCAGCGTGAAGTAGCTGACCCGGCCGCGCCGGTTGAACTGGATGACCTGGCCTTCGACCCACACGACCGACATGCGGTCGATGTACTCTTTCATCTTGCGCGACAGAAGAGCCAGGGGCCACGGGTTGTCCGCAGTGGTGTCGCCGGCCAGTGCGGGCAGGGGGCGTGGGGTGTGCGCGCCCAGTGTTCCCGGGGTTCCGCTGATCCGCTGTGCCACGCTTCCTCCGCTTCTGCTGCCGTCGCTTGGGGTTGTCGGGAAGTCTAACGCCAGGTGCTGACACAGAATTCTCATAGGCGCTTCCTACAATGGTGGCGTGAGTACTGTGAGCGTTCCCATGCCGGCCATGCCTCGTGTGCGCAAAGAGCCGAGTGAAATCCGACAGCCCGAGAGCGCTAAGCAGGTTCTGCTGGCGGCTCCCCGCGGTTACTGTGCGGGCGTTGATCGTGCTGTCATCGCCGTTGAACGTGCCCTTGAGCACTATGGTGAGCCCGTTTATGTTCGGAAGGAGATCGTCCACAACCGCCATGTTGTTGAGACGCTCACCGAGCGCGGCGCGATCTTCGTCGATTCCGCCAATGATGTTCCCGAAGGCGAACGCGTGGTGTTCTCTGCCCACGGTGTGTCTCCGGAGGTGCACGCCAAGGCCGCTGCGCGCAATCTCGAGACGATTGACGCCACCTGCCCGCTGGTGACGAAAGTACACCGTGAGGCAATCCGCTTTGCCAAAGAGGGCTACCTGATCGTCCTTGTGGGCCACGATGGTCACGAAGAAGTCGAGGGCACGATGGGCGAAGCCCCTGACCACATTGTGCTGGTGCAGAACCCGGATGAGGCTCGCACGGTCGATCTGGGTGATCCCGAAAAGCTCATTTGGATTTCGCAGACCACCCTGTCGGTGGACGAAACCATGGAAACGGTCAATATTCTGCGGGAGCGCTACCCGCAGCTGCAGGATCCGCCGAGCGATGACATCTGCTACGCCACCCAGAACCGTCAGGTTGCGGTGAAGAAGATCGCACCGCAGGCAGATTTGGTGATCGTTGTGGGCTCGGCGAATTCGTCGAACTCGGTGCGTCTTGTCGAAGTTGCTCTGGAAGCCGGAGCGAAGGCCGCGCACCGGGTGGACTTTGCGCGCGAAGTCGACGAAGAGTGGTTCCACGATGTTGCCACCGTCGGTGTGACCAGCGGTGCTTCTGTTCCCGAGGTTCTGGTGCAGGGAGTGCTGAAGCTTCTGGCCGAGTACGGCTACACGGATGTCGAAGAAGTGCAGACCGCTACCGAGGACCTGATGTTTTCGCTGCCGCGCGAACTGCGCAAGGACCTCAAGGCTGCCGGACACAAGACGTCAAACAAGAAGGATGGCGCGGACCGCGAACACGACCTGCGCTGACGTTTCTTAAACGTCACACAGCCTGCCGCTCAGCCGGCCAGATCAGTGATCTGGCCGGCTGAGTTCGTCTGCGCTGGGTTTGCGCACAGCGGCGTCGAGACCGGGCAGGGCATCGATCTGTTCGGTGCTCAGGCCTGTGTGGGTGAACTTCCGTGCAGTTACCAGGAACCTGCTTTCAAAGGACCCAATGAACGTGTTGTAGTCGCCGACCGCTCGCTGCAGTGCCGTACCGACTCGGGCTGCGTGACCGGCAAGCGTTCCCACGCGGTCGTAGAGTTCCCGGCCCAACTGCAGGACTTCTTCTGCGGAGCTGCTGATGGCTTCGTGCCGCCAGCCCATGGCTGCGGTCTTCAGCAGCACGAGGAGGGTCGAAGGGGAGGCAATGACGACATTGCGCGACATCGCCTGTTCGATGAGCTGTGGGTAAGCAGCCGCGGCCTCTGACAGGAGAGAATCGCTGGGCACAAAGCAGACGACGAAGTCAGGGGAAGCGGCGAACTGCTTCCAGTACTCCTTTGATGCCAGCGAGTCGACGTGCCGCAGGAAGGCACGCGCGTGTTCGTCCGCGGCGGGCTTGCCGTTCTCTTCTGCCCGCAGGCGTGCTGACAGCGGTGCTTTTGCATCGACGACGATGGTTCCGCCGTGGGGCAGGTTGATGACCATGTCGGGGCGGAGGGCGGAGTGTGCTGTGGTCACGCGGACCTGAGTGTCGAAGTCGACGTGTGGAAGCATTCCCGCGTATTCGACGATCCTGCGCAGTTGAACCTCACCCCACGCACCGCGGGACGAGGTCGCGTTGAGCGCCTGTCCAAGCCGTCCGGTCGATTCGCGAAGGTCCCGGTTCTGCTGGCTTAAGTGAGTGAGCTGTTCGCTCAGCCTGGTCATCTGCTCAATGCGCTGGCGCTCTGTTTCGGTGAGGTCTTCCTGCAGCCGGCGCACTCCGGCTGCAAGAGGGCCGACAGCGCCGGTGAGTTCGCCGGCTAGGCGCGCATCAGCCTCCAGTGCTTCGGAACGGTCAGTCAGAAGCTGCTGGGCTGTTTCCGCTTGAGCAAGCCTGGTGGACATTTCCGAGCGGGTGCGCGCTGAACCGAACAGGAAGCCGATAACAGCACCGAGCGCGAGGAAGACGATCGCTGCAACGGCGGCGGTGACGAGGGCTGCTGTAGTCATGCCCCCAGTGTGCACCGAGGCACTGACATAACCAGGGGCAGCTGTTTTCGGATCAGATTCAATCCAAGGGGAATAGTCAAAGGTTCAACTTTGTTTGGCTGGCATGAAGTCTTTTGGATTCCTCAGCTTCGGGCATTACGTGCCGGGCAGTGACCTTGATGCCAAACAGATGCTCACTGACGCGGTTGATATCGCGCAGGGTGCCGACGAACTTGGTGTCAACGGCGCCTATTTCCGTGTTCACCACTTTGCGCCGCAGTCGGGTTCGCCCATGCCGCTGCTGGCGACGATTGCGGCCAAGACGCGCAACATCGAAGTCGGCACCGGTGTCATCGACCTGCGTTAGCGCATCTCATGGTTGTGACGTTGGATAGCGGCTGCCGCCCGCGGCTGCGCCGCGGTTGCCCCCAACGTGACCGACTGGCCCACCCGAGCCCCTGTCAGTGACCGTTGCCGAGTCCTCCCGTGAGTCGGGCGTGGAACGCAGTCGTGAACTCGTTCATCCCGACGAACTCGACCGCCTTGCCGTGCTGTTCGTATTTGGTCTCGATTGCGTCGAGCGCCGCGACGGTGGAGGCATCCCAGATGTGGGATCTCGTGAGGTCGATGATGACTCGGTCAGGGTCGTCGGCGTACTCGAACATGGTGGTGAGGTCGTTGCTGGAGGCGAACAGGAGCTGACCCTCGACTGTGTAATGCGCGATCCGAGCGCCATCATGTTCAGTGATCTCACGCTTTACGTCGATGAGGTGGGCGACGCGGCGCACGAACATCACAGAGGCGACGAACACGCCGACGACGACACCGACGGCGAGGTTGTGGGTGGCGACGACGACGGCGACGGTGATGACCATGACGGTCGTCTCGCTCTTAGGCATCCGGCGCAGGGTGGAGGGCTTGATGGAGTGCCAGTCGAAGGTACCTACGGAGACCATGATCATCACCGCGACCAGCGCCGCCATGGGGATGATCGCAACGATGTCGCCGAGGACGACGATGAGGACCAAGAGGAACACACCTGCGAGGAACGTCGAGATGCGGGTGCGGGCCCCGGACACCTTCACGTTGATCATGGTCTGCCCGATCATCGCGCAGCCGCCCATGCCGCCGAACAGGCCGGAGAGCAGGTTCGCGACGCCCTGCCCCCAGCTCTCCCGGGTCTTGTTTGAGTGGGTGTCGGTCACATCGTCCACGAGCTTCGCCGTCATGATCGATTCCATCAGGCCTACCAGCGCCATCGCGAGGGCAAACGGCGCGATGATCGTGAAAGTCTCCCATGTCAGCGGCACATTCGGTATGAACAGCTCGGGAAGGCTGCGCGGCAGCTCACCCTTGTCGCCGACTGCGGGTACGTTGATCGCGAAGACGACCACGGCGGCGGTCACCAGAGCGATCGAGACCAGTGGGGCCGGTATGACCTTGGTGATCTTCGGCATGAAGACCATGATCAGCAGCCCGACCGCGACGAGGGGGTAGACCATCCAGGGCACGCCGATGAGTTCGGGCACCTGTGCCATGAAGATGAGGATCGCCAGCGCGTTGACAAAGCCGACCATGACGCTGCGCGGGATGAATCGCATGAGCCTGGCGACTCCGAAGACGGCGAGGAGGATCTGGAAGACCCCAGCCAGAAGCACCGTCGCGATGAAGTAGTCCAAGCCGTAGTCGCGGGCGACGGGGGCGATAACGAGAGCGATAGCGCCCGTCGCCGCGGTGATCATGGCGGGTCTGCCACCGAGGAACGCGATGGACACTGCCATCACGAATGAGGAGAACAAGCCCACACGTGGATCGACGCCCGCGATGATCGAGAACGAGATCGCCTCAGGAATGAGCGCCAGCGCCACGACCAGGCCTGCGAGAACTTCGCGGGTGAGGATGCGCGGGGTCTTCAGTGCGGTGAGCACCGACGGTTCGGGCCGGTACCGACCCTTGTCTTCTTTGGTCGCAGTGGGCACGGCCATGCGGTACCTCCATCTGTTCAGGGCGGCGCTCTCAGGCCGAGAGCGGAGAATGTCTGGTGGTGCGCGACAACGCGCGGCTTCGCCTGGTGATAGATCGCCACGGCGGAGGCATGTCCAGCTCATGTGGACACGAGAGTCAACACTAACGTAACGTGAGAGTTGTGTCGAACTGAGACGATGAGATGAGGAGGCCTCCGTGCCCGAAGCGGGAATGATGCACATCGGAGAGCTGGCTGAGCGGACAGCTCTGTCGCAGCGCACGATCCGCCACTACGACGAGATCGGACTCTTGACGCCCTCCGGACGCTCCGAGGGCGGGTTCCGGCTCTACACTGAGGGCGATCTCGGCAGACTCCTGCTGATCCGGCGCATGAAGCCACTGGGATACTCGCTCGATCAGATGGGCGACCTGCTCCGGGCGCTCGACGGCGCGGATGGCGTCGGTGCTGCCGCCGAGAGCGCCCGGCGGGCGCTGAACGATTTCCGCACCGACGCGGATGAACGCCGCGCGAAGCTTGCCAAGCAGCTTGACGCCGCTGACGAGTTCATCGGCCTGCTCGCCGCGCACTCCTCGGACTGAGTCGAAACAGACACACGATGCGCTATCTGTGCCAGCGAGGCCACTTCGGCAACCCGCGGCCCTTCCAGGCCGGCAACCCAGCGGACGGATGCGAAGAGCCCGTAGCCGGCCCCGGCGAAGCCCACGGTGACCACGAGCCAGCGCCCGATGCCGAGCCACAGGCTCCCGTCCACGTCGAGCGCCCACTGAGCGCCTGTGATGAGCCCGGCGATCGCCATCCAGAGCCCAGCGACGACCACGACCACTGGCAGGAAAGCGAGGCACATCGCGGCGGCAGCCGACCAGAGCTGACGAGCCTCTAGCTTCGCCGTCGCCGCCAGGATCCGCTCGGCACGCTCGTTCGACGCGTCGAGGTTCGCGGTCATCGTGGCGGAGGCCTCCCCGGCGACCTGCTCGACGGCCTTCTCGACCCGCTCCTCGGTCCGCTTCTCGATCCGCTGGACCGCGCCGCCGACCTGGCTCACGAGCTTATGGTTCGCTGCGGCCTGCGTCTTCAGCCCCTCAATCGCCGAGGCCGTAGCCGCGCGATTCTTCTGCGCCTCCGCGACCAAGCTCCGCGACGCGGCGTTCAAGCTCTCGCCGTTGAGACTCTGCGCGAACTCGCCGAGCGTGCTCGCGATCTCGTTCTGCCTGCTCTCGATGCTCGCGATCCTCGCGGACACGTCGCTGGAGGGCGAGGAGGTCGACGCCGGGGCCGTGATCCGCTCCAGCCGCCTCGTCGTCTCCTCGTCCATGACCTTCACGAACCCCGCGAGCTTCTTCTGCTGCTCGGTCAGCGTGGCGATCCTCGCATTCTGCGCCTCGACGGCGGCGAGGATCGAGGTCAACAACTCCATCATCTCCGGACTGCCGAGCTGCTGCTGCGACTGTACGGGCCCGTTCTGCTGCTTCAGCCTGTCGAGTGCTGCGCTCATAGTCCTGCTCCTTCTGCTGCTGGTGGTAGTCGAAGAACGCCTGCGCGCCCTCCGGGGTGAAGTCCGCCGAGAGTGCACTCGCGCGCTTGCGGCGCTCGGCGCGCCCGGACTCGCCGCGGCGGTCCTCGATGTAGAGCGTCCAGGTCTCCTGCCCGGCGCGCCTGCCCTTCTTGCTGACGGGGCTGTGCAGCCGCATCCGCGGCACCCGCTCCCCGTCATCGCCGAGCTGCTGGTTCTGCTCCTCGATCACCGCTTCGAGACCGGCCTTGTCCACCGCGCGGGGGTCGGCCAGCGCCGCGCTCATCCGGTCACCCATCTCGCGGTCGAGCGATCCCTCGGCGAAGTCCTCTCGGCGCAGCTCCCAGTCCTTCGGCGCGTGCTCCAGCCGCTTCACGACCGAGAGCCCGTGATCGCGCATCAGCTCGTCGTTTGCCGACTGCACGCCCTTCTGGTTCCCGGCCTTGCGGTCGTGGAACGTGCGATAGTCCGAGAGCGCCTTTCCCGTGCGGTTGTTGTGATTGAGAACCAAAATATGGTTGTGCGGCTTCTTTCCCCGCCCATCCACATGACTGACGACGAGGCAGTCCGAATCCGGGTGCATCTTCTTCGCGAGCTGGTAGCCCAGATCGTTCACCCTCTGCACGTCCTCCGGATTCTTCGGATCGAACTCTTCGTCGCTGAACGACTGGCGGTAATGCAGCGCCTCGACCTCGCGCGTCGTGTTCTGCGTCAGCGCCCGAGCGCGCGCCGAGAACGCGCCGAGGCCTCCCGGCACATCGCACGTGATCGCTACGCCCCGCGCGTCCTCCTTGCCACGGATATAGCGCTCCGTGTCGGCGGCACTGGCGCTCGGGCTGTAGTGCGTCGTGCTCATGAGGCCGTCCGATCCCCGAGCAGGGCGCGAACCTCGCGCAGCAGCTCGATCAGCTCGGGCACCTCCGCCGACAGCGCCACCGACTCACCGGCCCGCGCGCGGCGGTCCAGATCGTTCACGTTGATCGCCAGCGGGCGCACCTGCGCGGCAAGCTCGCGAGCGTCCGCCGACGCCTGCACGCGCGCCTCGCCCCAGAGCAGGTGCGCGGCCACGGCAGCGTCCAGCTCCTCGCTCCGAGAGGCGTGGAGCGCGTCGCGCACCACGGCCCGCACCCACGCGCTCGGAGCCAGCCCGAGCCGCTTCGCACGAGTGCGCAACGCCGCGAGCGTCTCCTCGCCGAAGTCGGTATCGAGCTTCGCGCGGCCCCACGACGACGCTTCGCGCCACCGTGACTCTGCCGCACAGCTTCCACAGCAAACCGACCGATGTTCACCTGGGAGTCGGCCTGCTGCTCCACCTGTACGCCAGAGTGGCAAGCAGTAGCCGCGTCGGACATTTCGCTGACGCTCATGTCCTCCCCGGCTGCTTGCGAGGGGCCTCCGGCCCCCTCGACCCCCTGGAAGAGCGCATCGCGTTTGGTGCTCATCGCACACCTCCCGCGACCAGCAGCCCACCGTTCGCGCGGAGGCGCTCGACCTTCGCTTCGAGGGCCTTCCGCTTGGCGTCGGCACGACGCTTGCGCTCCTCCTCGGAGAGCGCGGGACAGTCGTCGCCATGACGCGCATAGGTGCCCGACTGCGGCGTCGAACAGGTGCACAGCTTCAACTCACGGTTGTGCTCCTCCAGCTCGGCGAGACGCTTGCGCTGCTGTTCCTCGACGATCTCGCGGTCACGCTTCGCCGCCTCCTCCGCCACGGCGATTTCCTCAGCGCTCGGCTGGATCGGCTGGCCGACCCCGGCGAACTCCGCGAACAGATCGTGCCCGTCGATCGCGTCCAGCTCGGGGCGGGCGATCCGATCGTGCTGCTTGACGATCGGCGCGACCGTGCGCGCCTCGATCTCACAGCGCACGCGCTCCCGCTCCGCGGTGTCCCTGATCGCCTTGCACCTGCGCGCCAGCAGTTCGAGGTCCTGGCGCATGTGCTCGTACCGTTCGTAGCTCCGGTACTCGCGGGTGCCGTTGAGCACGCCGGAATTCACAAAGATCGAGAACTCCCGCTCGGCGACCGGAATGATCACCGGGAAGCGACGGAACCCCTGCCCGAGGTTCTCCGCCTGGTGCTTGACCCGCACGCCTCCCTGCATCGACTCGTACTCGCCAGCCAGGCCCCGGAGGAACTCCTCGTAGCCCTCCGGACCCCGTCACGATGTTCACCCGGTTGAGCAGCTGGGTCTTCGACCCCTTGATGTTCACGATCGGCTTCTCGTCCGGCTCACGCCACGGGCCGAGGATGCGGAAGAGCATTCCGCGGCTCTTTGCCGTGCGGATCATGTCGCCAACCCGCATGTCCTCCCAGATCACGACCGGCTCGCCGTCGTACCCCTCCCAAGAGACGTTCTCGCCGCCCACCTTGAAGTACGGCTTATCCGCGTCCGGGGCCAGAGCGCGAGCGAGCGCCTTCGCAAGCAGATCCTTGCCCGTGCCGCCTTCGCCGAACACGTAGAAGTTCATGACCGACTCAGGCGCGTCCTGATACGCGAGGAAGTCGCCCCGCAACTTCTGGAAATGCGCCAGGTTTCCCTTCGCGAAGTAGATCGCGGGCTCCTGATCGCGAACCTGCTTCAACGTCAGCGAGCCCTTGCCCACGGCCTGGAAGAGCTTGCTGAGCTTCGCACCCCCGCCACCCTCCGCGGCGTTGCGGCGCATCGCCATGTGCGCGTCCAGTTCCCGCCCGAAATCGAAGTTCGCGACGATCCGCCCACGGCCGTACTGATATTTGCCAGGCATGCCCTCCTGCGTCTTGTCCACGAGGTAATGCCGATCCGACTGGTGGATGCCCGGGATGGCGTTCTTCCCCCGCGACTCATGCGGCAGGTACTCAGCGAGATCGAAGAACGCCTTCTCTGCCGCGTCGCGAACCTTGGTCGCGGAGGCGCAGAAGAATCGCGCGGCTACGGCCTCGGCGATTGAGGGTCTGAAGGTGCAGGCCACAACGAACCAGAAGCTTGTGAGCCAGGTCGGCGGCGCGGTGCAGCGGATCGAGAAGCGTACTGAGGAGCGGGTCGAGAAGGCCGTCGAGCAGGTCGCCGGGGAGGCCTCGGCCACGATGACCGCGAACCTCGACGCCTCGAACGAGCGCGCCGAGCGGATGATGGCGGCGACGGCGAAGCTCGAAGCGCGTCAGCTCTGGTCGGCCGCCGCTGCGATGTGCCTCGCCCTGCTGCCGGTGGTCGTGGTCGTCGCCGGGCTCTGGATGGGCATCGCCGGTCTCATCACGGGCGCTCAGTGGGCGCTCGCCGTGGACGGGCGCATCTGGCTCGGCATCGGGCGCTGGCTCGTGGTCTCCGTGGGTCTCGCCGGGGCCGGCTACGGGCTCTTCGCGTCCGTCCGCTCGGCCGCCGGCCTCGCGGAGACGTGGAAGGGTCGCGGGGTGCCGAAGTGGCCGAGGTGGCGATGATGGCTGGATCCGCTCGAGCTACCGGTTCCGATCAGCGGTCGAAGGATTTTCGCAGCAGCCGGTCCTGCGGCCTCGGTGCCGCCGCCCTAACCTGACGAGCATCCCCGCCGTGACGGCCATCACGACGGCGATCCCGGCACCGATGATCCAGGGGTTACCGAGGAGCCCACCGACGCCCGCGAGTGCTCCGCCCGCCGCGATGAGCGGCAGGCCGCAACAGAGCAGCAACGGAAGCGCGCAGCATGCCAGCAAGAGCAGTCCGGTCCCTGCAGCGACGACGGGACCGGCGCGCCGTTCGTCGCGGTCCTGATCGGCGCTCGTCGTCTGCACCTCTTCAGGATGAGATCTCCCCGATTGCCTGCGCTGCCGGTCATGCGCAGCACGACAGCAGCGACGGGTCGGTGGTGAAGGCCTTCGCGGCGATCCGGATGCCCTCGGCCATGGTCAGGTAGGGAGCCCAGGCGTCGGCGATCTCGGCGACGGTCTTGCCGAGCACGTGGACACCGGCGGCGGCGAGCTCTCCGGCGTCCTTGGCGACGGCGGTCAGGCCGAGGATCTCGTTCGTGTCGGCGTTCACGACGATCTTGATGAACCCGCGGGTGTCGCGGTTGACCAGCGCGCGGGGCACGTGGTGCAGCGGCAAGACGCGGCAATCGCAGCGGATCCCCGCAGCAAGCACTTCCTTCTCGGTCATCCCGACCGCTCCGATCGCGGGCCCGGTGAACGTCACCCGCGGCAGGCGGGAATAGTCGACGGCACGATCGGCGTCGGCGAACGCGTTCTCGGCGACGAGGGTGCCGTGGTGGGCGGCGACGTAGACGAACTGGGGGTGCCCGGTCACGTCGCCTGCGGCCCAGATCCGCGGGTTCGAGGACCGCAGCCGGTCGGAGACGACCACCTCGCCGGAGTCCCCGGTCTTCACCCCGACCGCATCGAGGTTCAGGCCATCGGTGACGGGACGGCGTCCGAGGGCGACGAGCACCTGCTCGGCGCGGAACTCCTGCGAGTCGCCGGACACGTCGGCGGTCACGACGGCCTCGCCTCCCGTGCCGCGGGAGACCCGGGTGGGCACCACGCGGCGGACGACGCGGATGCCTTCGTCGGCGAACGCCTCCTGAAGCGCCTTGGACACCTCCGGCTCCTCCTTCGAGGCGAGCCGGGACCGCACCAGCAGCGTGACCTGCGAGCCGAGGCGAGCGAACAGCTGCGCCTGCTCCAGGGCGACGTAGCCGCCGCCGAGCACCAGCAACGACTCAGGAACCTCAGCGAGTTCCATTGCCGTGGTCGAGGTCAGGTACCCGGTCTCCTCCAGGCCGTCGATCGGCGGAGCCCACGGGCGAGAACCAGTCGCGACCAGGAAGTGGTCGGCCTCGATGGTCTCGACCGTCCCGTCGCCGGCGATGATCTCCAGTACCGGGGCGTCTGGGCCGCCGGCGAACGATGCATCGCCGCGGCGGACCTGCCAGCCGTAGGAGTCGGCGACGTCGGCGTACTTCTCGCCGCGCAGCGACTCGACCAGCGCCTGCTTCCCGGCGATCAGCGCAGGCATGTCCACTGTCTCAGCCGTCGCCGCGATCCCCGGGAACCGGCCTGAAGCGTCGGCGGCGACGTGACGGGTGTCGGCAGCGGCGATGAGGGCCTTCGACGGCACGCAGCCGGTGTTCACGCAGGTGCCGCCGAGCGTCCCGCGCTCGATCATCACCACCGACTTGCCGAGCGTGGTCGCACGGATGGCGGCGGCGAATGCTCCGCCTCCGGATCCGATGATGGCGAGGTCGTACTTGGTAGGCATCGCTGCTCCTGTCAGTCCTTGGCTTTCTGCTCTGTCTCAGCCATACTGGACCTTCCAGTGCAGGGGAAGGTCAAGCCTGCTCCTGCCGAACGATCGGAGGCCGCGATGCGCATCGGAGAACTCGCCGAACGCGCGGGCACCACGGCGAAGACGCTCCGCTTCTACGAGGGGCAGGGGCTGCTTCCGCCGGCCGAGCGCACGCAGTCCGGCTATCGCGACTACGCACCCGAGACGGTCGCCCGGATCGACTTCGTCCACCGCGGCCAGGCCGCGGGCCTCACCCTCGCCCAGATCCGCCAGATCCTCGACATCCGCGACGGCGGCCATGCGCCCTGCGAGCACGTGCGCGACCTCCTCGACGCGCGCCTCGCTGAGATCGAGCAGCAGATCGCGCAGCTCTCCGTGCTGCGCGACACTATCGCGGACCTCAGACAGGACGCCGCGCACCCGGACCCTGAAACGTGCAGCACCGATCAAGTGTGTAGGTACTTGTAGACGACGGTAGCCAATGACTCCAACGCTACAACCCCGATATGCGCTACGAAAACCCGCTGTACCTGGCGGAGGAAGCCGCCGCGCTCGACCTCTTGTCCGATGGGCGGGTGGCACTGGGAATCTCGCGCGGCTCACCAGAACCGGCTGAGCGCGGCTGGGAGGCCTTTGGCTACACGGGCTCCACCGACCCGCGCGGAGCCGATATCGCGCGCGAAAAGTTCCCACATTTCATGGCGGCGATCCGCGGTGAAGGCATGGTCGAACCTGCCAGGCAGCAATCCGGCTTCCCGCCCTCACCGGCTGATGAACACGGGCGTCTGCGCATTGAACCGCACTCACCAGGGCTTGACCGCCGCATCTGGTGGGGTGCCGGCAGCCGCGAAACAGCAGTGTGGGCCGCGCAGCAGGGCGTCAACCTCATGTCCTCGACCCTCCTGACCGAGGCCACGGGTGATTCTTTCGCACAGCTGCAGTCGGAGCAGATCGCACTGTTTCGCGATGCATGGAAAGAGGCCGGCCATGATTGGACGCCGCGCGTGTCCGTTTCACGCAGCATTTTCCCGATCGTCAACGAACTCGATGCCATGTATTTCGGTGCTCGCGGCCAGGGTGCGAACGACCAGATCGGCGTCATTGACGGTTTCCGCTCTACGTTCGGCAAGACCTACGCGGCGGAGCCAGACCAGCTGGTCGAACAGCTCAAGCAGGACACCGCGCTCATGGACGCTGACAGCGTCATGCTCACCATTCCCAGCCAGCTCGGTGTTGATTACAACCTACACATTTTGGAAGCTTTCGCCACACACGTTGCGCCTGAACTCGGCTGGCAGCCAGCTTGGCAGGGCCCTACGGAGGGTTATCCCGGCAGCTGATCTGGGCAAGCCCGTCGGGCCAAGGGAGACCGCGCTCAGGCGGGGGAGTGGGGTGACTGTGGCGGCACCTCGTCAGCGGGGCCCGAAGGCCGCTGCCCAGCAGCAGGCGGCTTGGTGCCTCGCTGGGTGAAGAACTCAACCGCAAGCAGACCGCCTCCGGCGATCAAGACCAAGGACATCAGGACCAAGAGGCCAAGACCCACGTGCGGGAACATCCCGGAGAAGACATAGGGCAAGCGGGCCAGGACAGTGAAGATGCCCAGCAGGCCCGCCAGCGCACCCGCACCGCCGGCAATCAGTTTGAGGATGGGCTTCTTCGTGATGATCGCAGCGATTGCAGTGCCGATTGCGCCCAGGCACAGCAGCATGACGAGGATGCCGGCGAAGGCTCGACCGCTCACCATGACCGAGAACGAAAAGAAGTTCAGGGTGCCGTGGTCGCCCAGTATGTCGACCATGGCGAACGGCAGAAAAAGGCTGATGATTGCCAGGAGCGCTGCGGCTGGCAGACCAAAGGATGCCCAGCGTGCAAAGGTGCCGATCTTGCCGCTGCCCTGGGTGCCGTGCTTGTTGAGGAAGTCCTGTGCTTCTGCGCTGGAGCGTTCAACCGTTGGTGCGACGTGGGTGGTGTAGGCGTCTTTCGCGCTGGCGCTGAAGTTGCGGAAGCCGGAGCTGAGCTGCTCGCCGAACTGCTCGAAGGACTGGTGCTGATCGTTGTGGATCTCGCCGCGGTCAAGAGCCGCGCGGTACTCCTCGACCGTCGGCGGCCGGCCCTGGGAGGTGCGGAAAGCCTGAGCCCATTCTTCGGGGGTGGGCTTGCGGTTCGGCTGCTGAGGATCAGTGGGGTCGGTGTGCTCGGCAGGTGCCACGGGGTTCCTTCCGTGCGGTGTCGGCGGTTCTGATCGCAGCTCGTCACAGCGAGCTGATCTGCTCAGCTTATGGATTCAAAGCGGCGTGCAGAAGGACATCGGCTGAACAAGTCCGCACAGAAAGCTGAAAGCGCGGGCGGACGGTGGTGGGAGGGCCAGGCCTCCTGACGAGGCACGCCCGGAGGCGACCGTCAGCCGGGCGCGGGCTAAAATGTCCGCGTGGCTTTGACAATTGGAATTGTGGGACTGCCCAATGTGGGCAAGTCGACCCTGTTTAACGCTTTGACCCGTGCTGAAGTTCTCGCGGCGAACTACCCGTTCGCAACGATCGACCCGAACGTGGGCGTAGTGCCGCTGCCTGACCCGCGGCTGGACCGGCTGTCTGAGATCTTCGGCTCTGAGAAGATCCTGCCGGCGACCGTGAGCTTCGTGGACATTGCAGGCATCGTCAAGGGCGCCTCGGAAGGCGAGGGTCTGGGGAACAAGTTCCTGGCCAATATTCGCGAGGCCGATGCCATCTGCCAGGTGACCCGCGCTTTCTCGGACCCGGATGTCACCCGGGTTGAAGGTTCAGAGACCCCGGCGGGTGACCTCGACACGATTTCGACCGAGCTGATTCTGGCTGACCTGCAGACGCTGGAGAACGCTCGTCCGCGCATTGAAAAGGACGTCAAGCGCAAGCTCATTGACGGTGCGGTGCTTGAAGCGATGGACAAAGCCGCGGCTCTTCTTGAAGACGGCACCACCCTGTTCCAGGGAGCAGAGAAGGCCGGGATTGATGTTTCGCTGCTGAGCGAACTGCAGCTCATGACGGCAAAGCCCTTCATCTACGTGTTCAACACTGATGAGGAGGGCCTGGCTGATGAGGACATGCAGAAGCAGCTGCGCGAACTCGTGGCTCCGGCCGAGGCGATTTTCCTCGATGCGAAGTTCGAAGCTGAACTCATTGAGCTTGATCCTGAAGAAGCCGCCGAAATGCTTGAATCCACCGGTCAGGACGAGCCCGGTCTGGACAAGCTGGCACGAGTCGGCTTTGACACTCTTGGTCTGCAGACGTACCTGACTGCCGGGCCGAAGGAGGCTCGTGCGTGGACCATCCGCAAGGGCTGGACAGCTCCCGAGGCGGCAGGGGTCATCCACACCGACTTCCAGAAGGGCTTCATCAAGGCTGAGATCGTGTCTTTTGAAGACCTCGATGAACTCGGCTCGATGAACGAGGCGAAGGCAGCCGGCAAGGTCCGCATGGAAGGCAAGGACTACGTTATGGCTGACGGTGACGTCGTGGAGTTCAGATTTAACGTGTAGTGCTGGAAAACATAAGTAGGCATTAGTTCGGGTTGTTGCGGACAAGGAGAGCACACCATTGTCGAGACTGACGGAGTTGCTGCGGCAGGCCCGCAAGGCTGATCCGCAACTCGGTGCTGATCTGGAAGCAGAGATCGCCGCACTCACCAAGCGTCGCACCTTCGGTCTCGTCTTCGAACAGCATCAGCCCGAGGCCGTTGAGTTGCCCGGCAGGCCGGTGCGACGAGGCGACAAGGTGCGCGTGCTTCCGTCCCGTGGGGAGACGAAGGCAGGCGACCAGCGACTGTGGCGGGTGACTCGGGTCGAGCGACTCGACGGGCAGCGTCTGGCCCATCTCGCGGAGCTGGACGCCGAGAAGCCTGAGACTCAGATCATGCCTGCCGACGACATGGTGGTCGTCGCGGAGTTCCGGGACCGCATCTACCCCGGCCTCGTGGAGACAGGTCGCGTCGAGCGGGGTGGAGACAAGCCGTTCCACTCGGTCATCAACGCGGAGAACTACCACGCGCTGGAGATGCTGACGTACACCCATCGGCACTCCATCGACGCCATCTACATCGACCCGCCGTACAACAGCGGTGCGAAAGATTGGAAGTACAACAACGACTACGTGGAGTCAGACGACGACTACCGGCACTCGAAGTGGCTTGCCTTCATGGAGCGGCGCCTGAAGATCGCTCGCGAGTTGCTCAACCCCGACGACTCGGTGCTCATCGTCACGATCGACGACAAGGAGATCAACCGCCTCTCGCTTCTGCTGGAGCAGACATTCCCCGAGGCCAAGATTCAGACTATCTGCTCAATCATCAACCCCCAAGGCATCTCCTCCGGTGCCGGAGAGTTCAGCCGCGTCCATGAGTACGTCCTGTTTGTGTACATCGGCGACGCCGCACTCACGCAGTGGTCCCGCTCGATGGTCGACAACGACAAGGAGGCCAGCGACGTTTCGGACGACCGTTCAGTTCGCTGGGCTGACTTCGCGAGGTACGGAGCGAAGGCAAGCCGCCAGCACAGTCCAGGTGCGTTCTTTCCGATCTTCGTAAACATCAGCGACGAAGCGATTCACAGCATCGGAGACGCTCTGGACGAGGATCAACAGCGCGACGATGTTCCGGTGCCGGAAGGGACCCGTGCTGTATGGCCACCGAACCGACCCGATGGTGGCGACGGTCGGTGGCGCGTGACGGCCGAGTCCTGCCGCGACTTGAACGACAACGGCTACCTACGGGTCGGTCCGTACAACAAGCGCAGCGACCGTCACTCCTTCGCCTACCTCCAAGACGGGGCGATCCGCAAGATCGGCACAGGAGAGATCGTCGTGACGGGCAAGGACGTCAAGGGCGCAGTGACGGTCGAGTACGCGGACAACACCAAGACCGCGACGCCCAAGACCATCTGGACCCTCCCGAGCCACGACGCATCTCGGCACGGGTCAAACCTCCTGCGTCAGTTCCTGCCAGGCAGGTCGTTCCCGTTCCCGAAGAGCCTGTACGCCGTCGAGGATGCGCTCCGCTTCTTCGTCGCCGACAAGCCCGACGCGACGATCATCGACTTCTTCTCCGGGAGCGGCACGACAGCACACGCAGTCATGCGCCTGAACCGGGATGGCGGTCGGCGTAGGTCGATCTGCGTCACTAACAACGAAGTCAGCGCAAACGAGCAGGCTGGCCTCCGGAAGAACGGGCTCCGCCCAGGTGACCCGGAGTGGGAAGCCCTCGGCATCTGTGACTACATCACCAAGCCGCGCCTTACCGCCGCGATCACCGGCCAGACCCCCGAGGGCGAGTCGATCAAGGGCGACTACAAGTTCACCGATAAGTTCCCGATGTCGGAGGGCTTCGAGGAGAACGCCGCGTTCTTCACCCTCACCTACGAGGCGCCATTGTCGGTTCGTCACAACCGTGCCTTCGAGCGCGTCGCACCGATGCTGTGGCTGCGCGCCGGCTCCCGCGGTCGCGTCATTTACGACCTCGGCGAGGACGGTTGGGACGTGGCCGAGTCGTACGGCGTGCTGGAGAACCTAGACCAGGCGGACGAGTTCGTCACGGCGGTGAGTGCTCGTGAGGGCATCGACATCGTGTTCGTCGTCACGGATGACGACAGCGCCTTCCAGATGGTGTGCCGAGAGCTGCCGAACGAAGTAGTACCGGTGCGCTTGTACGAGTCGTATCTCCAGAACTTCGAGATCAACACGGGACGGAGCCTGTAAATGCGTTACACGCTGAAGGACTACCAGGCCGAGGCCGTCCGTGACGTGCTGCGGAACCTGGACCGTGCTCGCGACTCCTACCGTCGCTACGGCGCGCTCTCTCAGTTCTCACTGAGCGCCACGACCGGTGCTGGGAAGACCGTCATGGCCGCTGCCGTGTTCGAATCGCTCTTCTTCGGCAACGATGAGTTCGACGTAGCCGGTGACCCGGGCGCCGTCGTACTGTGGTTCTCGGACGACCCGGCGCTGAACGAACAGTCGCGTGCTCGAATCCAAGCGGCGGCCAGCGAACTCGACCACCGACTCCGTGTAGTGCCGACGACATTCTCCGAGCCGACCTTCCGGCCCGGAAACGTGTACTTCCTCAACACGCAGAAGCTGAGCAAGAACTCTCGCCTGGTCAAGGGTGCTCCGGAAGCCAGAAGCGATGACACACTGCCAGGTCTCGAGCCTCGCCCTGACGAGGTTCAGTCCTCCATCTACGACACGATCACGAACACCATCGCCAATGAGGACCTGACGCTCTACCTCGTGCTCGACGAGGCGCATCGCGGCATGGGGACGCGCGTACGCGAACGGTCCACCATCGTGCAGCGACTCATCAACGGCCAGGGCAGCGTACCTGCGATGCCGGTCGTCTTCGGCATCTCGGCCACGGTTGAGCGCTTCGAGACTGCGATGAAGGAAGCCAAGGGTCGTGACGCCCTCCCGTCGGTGCAGGTGGACTCCGCGCTGGTCCAGGCCTCAGGACTCTTGAAAGACGACATCGCCCTGTCGATCCCTGCCGAGGATGGCGCGTTCGAGACAGTGCTCCTGACCAAGGCCGTTGAGAAGATCAGGGCCTCCGAGAGTGCGTGGCAGGACTATGCGCGCGAGCAGGGCGAGGCTGAAGCCGTTCGTCCGCTTCTGGTGGTTCAGGTTGGGGACAAGCCCTCGCAGGATACGCTCACGCGGACACTGGACACGATCTACGAGGCATGGTCGGACTTGCCTTACGACGCCGTGGCGAACGTCTTTGGTGAGCACACCGACCTAACCATCGGGCGGCAGATCGTGCCCTACATCGAGCCGCAGCGGGTGCAGGACGCGACGCATGTGCGGGTTCTGTTGGCCAAGAGTGCGATCTCCACCGGCTGGGACTGCCCGCGAGCCGAGGTGCTCGTCTCGTTCCGCCCTGCCAAGGACCGCACGCACATCACACAGTTGCTCGGGCGGATGATGCGCACACCGCTGGCTCGGCGCATCCCCGGCAACGAACTGCTGAACTCGGTGGACTGCCTGTTGCCGTTGTTCGACCGGAAGACCGCGACCGGGGTCGCGAAACTGCTGATGAAGGGCGCGACAAGCAAGGACGCCGACGATGGAGAGGACGGTGGCGGCGGTCTGGGCCGCCGGGTGCTGTTCGACCCGATACCGTTGTGTCCGAACCCTGCCATCGCTCAGGCGGTGTGGGAGCGGTTCGCAGCCATCCCCTCGGTGACGATCCCGAAGAAGAACGTCAAGCCCATTCGCAGGCTCACCGCACTGGCTACGGCGTTGTCGAAGGACCACCTCATAGATGAGGCCGTGGAAAAAGCGCACAAGCACCTCCACGCCGTCCTTGACGGGCGCGCGGTGCAGTACAAGGACAAGATCGCGAAGGCCCGCGAGGACGTGCTCACGATGGAAGGCGAGGAGGTCCGAGGCCGAGTCGGCGGCGGGTTCTCTTACCGAGCGTTCTCTGTCAGTGCTGACCCGCGCGCCATCGAGGACTACTACCGCGCGTCCACCCGCGTGCTGAGCCCGGCATTGTGCGCTTCCTACGTCGATCACCTGGTCGGGCCAGACGGCGACGAGGATGAACTCCTCGAAGCCCACATCACCCTCGCCTCGCTCGGGCGAATCCCCGAGATCGCGCAGGCGGTCGAGGCCGAGGCAGATGGGCTGGCCCGTGACTGGCTCACGCAGACCCGTGTCGCTCGGAAGGGGCTAAGCGACGAGCGCCAGGCCGAGTACGACGGCCTGGAGTCGATGTCCACCACCCCAGAGCCAATCAGCCTTACTACTCCGAAGAACGGCCAAGCCGACACCAAGCTGCGCCATCCCGACGGCACCGAGGAGGACCTGCCCACCCGCGGGATGCACCTGCTCGCTGCGGACGACGGCACGGTCCCGATCAGGTTGAACGAGTGGGAGCTTAAAGTCCTCGATTCCGAGGCCGCTCAGCCGGGTTTTCAAGGTTGGTACCGCAATCCCGACCGCGCCACGAAGGAATCCCTCGCGGTGGCCTACAAAGACGAGATGGAGGATTGGAAGGCGCTGCGCCCGGACTTCCTGTTCTTCGGCACCAACCATGACGGGAGCGTCGCTGTGGACCTCGTAGACCCACACGGTCACCACCTCTCCGATGCATTGCCGAAGCTGCGAGGCCTCGCCGACTTCGCCGAGTGCTTCGCAGATGACTTCCGCCGTGTCGAATCGGTGGCTGAGACGAGTGGCGTGCTACGGGCCCTGGACATCACCAAGCCTCGAGTTCGGGTGGCGATCCGAAGTGCCAAGAGTGCAAGGTCGCTGTACGAATCGGAACTGGCCAATGATTACTGACGTTCGTGTCGCAGACAATGGCTGCATGTAATTGGCAGCCTGACGCAGGAGGGAAGAAGTGAAGTCACCTCTAAACAACGAGGCCGCGGCAGCGCTCGCTCAGTTCTTTTTTAAGGGTGCCGGGCCGTCCCATTCGGTGCTGACGCGGACATTCATATCAGCGGGGTTCGCCGCAAGCGATCCATACGACGCAGATACGCAGACTCCCAATAAGCAACAACGGGTTCTCGCCGTGTGCCATGCGGCTCAAAATCGAGCTGAGGGTGCACGTGAGCTTGTCAGCGGGTTGTTAGACGCGCTCAGGCTTCACGGCTCATTTAGTGATGAAACTGAGCAAGATAACGTGAGGCATCTCCGTTCGGCATTTTCACACCTGGGGTGGGAACTTACTGCAGAAGGGCGATTGAGCCGCGTCGGTGATATTGACTTGAACACGGGTGGCCGAGAAGCGCTCGACGAACAGCTCAAACGATTGCGGCGCAACATCGACGATCCTGCGGCTTTACTCGGTGGCGCTAAGGAGCTTCTGGAAGCCGTCGCCAAGTTTGTCCTTGAAGAAGGTGGACGGCTCCCTCAAAGAAACGCTGGCTTCTCGGCACTTGTCTCGATGGCATTTGAAATGCTCGGGCTCCAACCTGCTGTTGTAGATGATTCCATTCCTGGTGGTAAGCAAATTCGAGCGATCTATCAGTCAGCTAAGCAAATCGCGTTTGCGGTGAACGAACTGCGCAATCTACAGGGCACTGGGCACGGGCGTACTCTGCCAACGGGCGTCACACACCAAGCTGCTCAGTTCGTCATCCGTGAAGCCACGCATGTTGCAGAGCTGATGCTATCGACCCATGATCGCCAGATGGGTCGATAGCCCGCCGTGGTCCCTAGCATCTCTGGGACGACTGCCCCGGAGCGCTGATCGGGCCGACCTCGACGCCTCAGATGTAGGGGTCGGATGTCGTTGAACGCTGGCGTAACGTATAGCGTTATTGACGCAGAGCGTTATGCCTGGGTATGGTTAAGCTGTGATCCAGTCATTCGCCGACAAGGACACTGAACGACTTTGGAATCGAGAGCGGGTGCGTTCAATCGATTCCCGAATTCACTCAGTGGCGTTGAGAAAACTGCGTCAGCTCGGTTACGCGCAGAGCCTCGAAGAATTGCGGATTCCGCCGGGTAACCGTCTCGAAGCACTTAAGGGCGATCGCGTGGGTCAGCACAGTATCCGTATCAACGACCAGTGGCGTATCTGCTTTCAGTGGACAGCTGCTGGCCCAGAGGAGGTTGAGATCGTTGACTACCACTGACAAACTCCCTCCGGTTCACCCGGGAGAAGTCCTTATGGAGGACTTTCTTAAAGACCTGGGCATTACACAGCACAAGCTCGCGGTCTCAATCGGAGTCCCGCCTCGGCGAATCAACGAGATCGTTCACGGTAAGCGTGCGATCACTGCTGACACTGCCCTTCGACTGGCGAAGTTCTTTGGTATGAGCCCTCAGTTCTGGCTTGGGTTGCAGACTCAGTACGACCTCGATGTGGCAGAAGATAAGGTCTTCTGCGAACTTGAGCAGATTCAAGCCATCAACGTTGCCTGACGATAGGTTCGAGTGAGATTGCTCGACGATGATTGCGCTCGCTGTGTCGGCGCAGCGTGTTATAACTCTCATTGCGGCGTCAGCTGCTCAGTTTGATACTTGAGTCATGACAATCTGGAAGGTGTCCGATGACTGGTTTGATCGGCACACAACTCAAGACCTTGCTTACCGCGTCCGGGTGCGTGCAGTTACGCCGGGTGCGCTCGACTCGGCGTGGGCCCGCGTCGTTGAAGAGCACGGCTCTGACGACGATGGTGTCGTGCCCATCGGCGGGGCTGCGCTCATCCGAGTGAACGATCACGAGGTCGATGCCATCAGCGGGGGAGAAGACGCCCTTGACTCGCTCGAGTGGGCGGTCAATGACGTCCTCGGTGAAGCTCTCAAGGGCGCCGAGGTGCTGGTTGTGTCCGAAGAGCGATCCCTGGTTTTCGACTAGTTGCGGTAGAGCACTTCTGAAACGCAGTTCGGTTCGCGTCCTTGAGGAGGGGTGGGCGCATGAATGATTCGCTCGTCACAGGTGATGATGGGATCATCCGGCCGGTGTGGGCAGCTTCGGACCCTTTGCTACGTGAGTACTACGACACCGAATGGGGCCGGCCGGTCTGCGATGAACGGGGCCTGTTTGAGCGGCTCAGTTTAGAGGCGTTTCAGTCGGGTCTTTCATGGCTGACGATTCTGCGCAAACGCGAGAATTTCCGCGACGCTTTCGACGGTTTCGATCCCGAACTCGTTGCCGCCTACACAGACGCAGACCGGGGGCGCCTGATGGCGGACGCCGGGATTGTGCGCAATCGGCGCAAAATCGACGCGACGATCACCAACGCGCAGGCAACACTGACACTGCGTGCCGATGGGGGACTGGCTGACCTCATCTGGTCCTACCAGCCTGAGGTGCACCCCACCCCGAGAACCGCAGGCGAGGTGCCCACCACCTCGCCAGAATCGAAAGCTCTCGCTGCAGCACTGCGAGGGAAAGGGTTTGTGTTCGTTGGACCCACGACCATGTTTGCGCTCATGGAGGCCGTTGGCATCGTCAACACCCACCTGGTCGGCTCAACCGCGCGGCCGGAATGACTGTGCCTCTTCGAAGGGGACAGAAAGTGAGCACCCTCGGTACATGTATTGAGGGGGCTCATTTGTGTTCGGGTGCTTAGGAGATGGCGAAGCCCGAGGCGGGGCCGTCTTCCGTGATCGGCTTTCCGTTTTCGTCGACGTACCAGTCGATCTCGATTTCGAGTTCACGCTCAATTCCGCGGCGCTTACGGGAGTCGGTGACTTCCATCGTCGTGCGGAACGTGCCGGGAAGATCCATGGCGAGAGCGCTATCGCCGGTGCCTAGTGTCATATCGCCGGCGCGGACACGCTCAGCAAGGCTTTCAAAGAAGGCGGCCAGTTCCTCACGGCTGAAGTCGCCTTTGCTCTTGAGCAGCTTCTGGTTTCTCTTGGGTGTGTTCGGGGTCTGCGTCATTGCGATCCTCTCTATGTCAGCAGGGGCGGCTTCGAAAGAGCCTCAAGCCCTGGTTTGCACCGCCGCCATCTCATTATATGAAACTGTCGCTGGGCGTTGTTGGCTGGTCTACCAGAAGTGACCGCGGGTGCGTATTCTGTACGAAAGTCGTGGAAAGTTCATAAGGGATGAATGCATGAAGACTGTTCGCATTGCCATTGCTGTTGCCGCTGCACTGACCCTTGCCGGCTGCGGCTCAGATGGGCCGTCGGTATCAACTGGCGACAACACCCCAGCGCAAGAAGCGCCGAGTGAAGCGGCCACGGAGGGCGCTCCAGCACAGGACTCTGACGAGCCGCAAAAGCCGAAGGAAGAAGAGAAGCCCGCGGGTGAAAGCGCGATGGGCGCATCCTTCGATGGCAAGAAAGTCGACCCCGAGGGATTCAAATCCACAGCAGTGTTTGCTGACGGCGGGTACTACTTCCAGACTCAGTCGGGTAAGCACCAGTGTGTGATCACTGCTGAATTCGTTGGCTGTGTGCACATGGCTGCGCCGCCCAATGCTCCTGAAGTCCAGCAGGCGGATGGCGGTTATGGGCCTGCTAATGCTTCCCGTATGTACGCCGGCAAAAAGGCTGAAATGTTCGGAATGAGCGATACGACCTTCCTGAAGCAGGACGGCCAGGCAAAGGTTTTGGGCTACGGCGAAGTGCTTGATGTCAAAGGCTTCAAGTGCACTACGGACATGGAACTCGGCGTCATCTGCATTCAGGGCGAACACGGGTTGCAGGTGTCTTCGCAGAAGTACACGCTTCGCTGATTTCGGCAGGGGGTGCGTGCGGTTTCATAGCGTGTGAGGACAAAGAATTGCGAATTGTGAACGGATAGAATTGCACCATGAAGATTCTGCGCACCGCGGGTGCTGTTCTTGCCGTGTTTGCCCTTGCTGGCTGCGGTTCGAGCCGGCCGTCAGTTGAAATTGCCCAGCCAGAGCAAGCCGAGACGAGCCAGACTGAAAGCGGTCAAGAATCAGACTCCGGTCAGGAGCAATCTGATCCCAACGAGCCGATTCGCCCAACCGGTGGTGCTCCCGCGCCTAAGCAGCAGGACCAGAAACAGGCTCCAAAGAAATCGAAGAGCTCCGGCAGTGGCGGCTCCAGCAGTGGCGGCAATTCGCTCAACAGCTACTTCAAGGGCGGTAAAAAAGTCGGCACTGAGCCATTCCGTGAGGCAACCGGATATATCGGTGACGCGTACTACTTCCAGGCGCCTTCCAAAGTGCACTTCTGCATGATTTCGAAGGACTATGTCGGCTGTCAGTCGAGCAACCCGCCGGCGAATGCTCCTTCGGTTCAGTATGCGGACGGCGAGCACGGCAAGCCGAACGGCATCGTCATGGAACAGGGGAGTAGGCCTGCGTTTCAGGGGCTCACCGACACTGCGTATATCAACAACTACAGCAGCTCGACGGTTGTCCTTCAGTACGGTCAGGTCCTCGAGGCCTACGGTTTTAAGTGCACCACGAACGTCGATTCCGGTGTGATCTGCGTGCAGGGCTCCCACGGTTTCCAGTTCTCGTCGAAGAAGCACAAGATCCTCTGACGTCACCTCAATACCCCAACATATTAGCCAATGCTTATATGTTGTAAGGTGGACATATAAGCAAACGCTTATATGTCCACCTTTTTAAGGAGTGCCTGATGACCGCCGCGTGCTGTGCAGCAGAAGCCCCCACCCGCCCCATCGTTCCCGGTGAAGAAATTGAGACGGCCCCCGCGTGGTGGCGTGACCCGGCTTTGCTGCCGTCGGTAATCTCGGGTGCGTTCCTCCTCGGCGGCTTTGCCTTCGGGTTTGCGGGCCAGGCGCTGATCGCGACCATCCTCGAATCCATTGCTCTGCTGGCTGGCGCGTGGACTTTCGTGCCGGGAGCCCTGAGGGGAGTGGCGCGCGGCAAGATCGGCGTCAGCCTGCTCATGACGATCGCAGCGGTCGGTGCCGTTGCACTTGGTCATGTTGCCGAGGCGGCTGCGCTGGCGTTCCTCTTCTCCCTTGCCGAGGCGCTGGAAGACCGCGCGATGGACCGCGCCAAAGCGGGACTGCGGGAACTGCTTTCCCTGGTTCCGCAGACCGCCCGGGTGATGCACGGCGAAGAAGTCCACACGGTTCCCGTGGCGAACCTTCGTGAAAACGACCGCCTGATCATCGGTGCTGGTGATCGGATCGCAACCGACGGCGTGATCGTTGAAGGCCAGTCGCACATTGACACCTCGGCCGTTACCGGTGAGTCAATCCCGGTGGCGGCGGCAGCAGGCGACGAGGTGGCGGCAGGAACCGTCAACGGCTCGGGTTCGCTCGTGGTCAGGGCAACTGCGGATGGTCGGGACAACTCGCTTACGCAGATCGTTGCTCTTGTTGAGCAGGCGCATGCCCGCAAGGGCTCACGAGCCCGGCTGGCAGACCGAATCGCCCGTCCGCTTGTGATGATTTCACTCATTGCCGCGGCCTTCGTTGCAGTGTTCGGCTTCATCATCGGAGATCCGTGGACATGGGTTGAGCGCGCACTCATTGTGCTTGTCGCTGCCTCGCCGTGTGCGCTCGCCATTGCGGTGCCGGTGACCGTCATCAGCGCCATCGGCTCGGCATCAAAATTCGGCATCGTCATCAAATCCGGTGCGGCCTTTGAACGCTTCGGCGCTGTGGAACAGGTGGCCTTCGACAAGACCGGCACCCTGACCAACGGACACCCGGAGGTTGCGGAGGTGCGCACGGCCGGGGAAATAACCGAGGCTCAGGTTGTGGCGTGGGCTGCCGCGGTCGAGGCGACAAGCACACATCCGCTGGCCGAGGCAATCGCTGCGGCGGCGCCCGCTGCTCCTGCGGCCGCTGACATCATTGAAGAAGCAGGCCATGGCATTCGCGGGACCGTCCAGGGCACAGCTGTTCGTGTGGGCAGCCCGCGCTGGATCAACCCGGGCGGCCTCAGCGCTGATGCTGAAGAGCTCGCCGAAGCCGGTATGACGGTTGTGGTTGTTGAAGCTGACGGTGAGGTTGCCGGACTTATCGGTGCCCGTGATGAGCTGCGGTCGGAAGCGAAAGAGACAATCGCGATGCTTGCCGAAGAGGGCGTCAATACAATCATGCTCACCGGCGATAACCGTCGCACCGCCCAGGCGATTGCTGCGGCCGCAGGCATTGACGAAGTGCGTGCTGAACAGCTTCCGGCCGATAAGGCGGCAGCTATTGCCGGGCTGAATGAAGGGCGGCCAACCGCGATGGTCGGCGATGGCATCAACGATGCTCCTGCGCTGGCCACCGCAACGGTCGGCATCGCGATGGGCGCCACCGGTTCGGCTGCAGCGGTGGAGTCAGCTGACATCGCACTGACGGGGCGCGACCTTCGGCTGATTCCGGCAGCCCTCGCACATGCCCGCCGCGGCCGGAAGATTATGACTGTCAACATCGCCCTGTCGCTGGCGACTGTCCTTGCGCTGTTCCCGATCGCTGTCTTCGGTGTGCTCAACCTCGCCGGGGTGGTGCTGGTTCACGAACTCGTTGAGATCATCGTCATTCTCAACGGTGTGCGAGCTGCTCGCGTGGGTCGGAAGTACCGCGGCATCGCTGCGCAGTAACGCGCAGGTTCGGCTCCTGTTGGATTGACTGACGAGGTGGAGCGCAAGCACGTGGGCCCCGGAATGTTTCCGGGGCCCACCGTGTGACTGTCTGTCAGTATGCTGTCAGATCAACCTGGTTTCAGGCATCCGTCGTTTCGCGCTTGCGTCGACCTGCGACGACAGCGGCGGTACCGGCTGCCAGCAGGCCTGCCGCAATTGCGGCAGCCGTGCCGATTTCAGTACCCGTGCGGGGGAGTGAACCGCCAGTGTTCGAGCTGCTGCCCGCAGCGGCAGGTGCCTCTGAAGGGTCGTCGTCCGTGTCAGCCGATGCGTTGTCGTTTTCGGTCTGCTCGCGGCCCTGTTCGTCGTCGCCCTGCTGTTCTTCCTTGCCCGGTTCTTCCGCGGGCTTGTCGGAAGCGCCGTCTTCAGGCTTTTCGCCGGGCTTGTCGGACGGGTCGTCGCTTGCTTCCTTCATAAGGTCGAAGGAAAGCTTCGCGACGTCGGTGTTGTCGATGTAGTCACCGCGAACGGGGTCAGTGCCCTTGACGTGGCCGTTGATGGTGTCAGCCCCTGCTCCCTTGGCGAAGAACGGAACCAGGTGGTTGGTGTGCTGGGGCGAGTTCCAGCTGTCAATGGGGAGCGTGCCCTTCGTACCGGTCATCGGAGCCCACTGCTCAGTGGAAGCGGCGCCCTCTTCAGCCGGCGCGGGAGCGGCAGCTGCGGGAGCGGCATTACCTTCACCAGCTGCGCCATCGTCGGCAGCGCCATCAGTCGCACCGTCAGTTGCGCCGTCATCAGCTCCGCCGTTCACTGCACCGTTGAGGTAGCCGGTTTCGTGGTCAGCGGTGACGATCACAAGGGTTTCTTCCCAGCTGGAGTTCTTTTCGACCCATTCGGTGACAGCTTCGACCGACTTGTTGAAGTCGTCCATCTCTTCAATGTTGCCGACGGTGGCGTTGGCGTGGCCGGCCCAGTCGATTGCGCCGCCTTCGATCATGGTGAAGAAGCCGTCTTCGTCCTGTGACAGGACATTCAGGGCCGCCTTGGTCATGTCCTCGAGCGACACGACGTCGTTCTTCTTTGCTTCGCCTGGCAGAGGAGCTTCGCCCTTGATCGGCTGGCCGTCGGTGCGGCCCTTGCCCTTGTTGCGCGGCTCAGCTTCTTCGAGGCTTGACCGGTTGAACTGCAGGGTTTCGGCAACCGGAGCAAGTCCGAAGAGTCGTTCGGGTACGTTTTCACCGCGAGCAATGGCTTCAATGCCCTTGGTGTCTTCAACGAAGGTTCGTCCCGAACCGTCCTTCTGGAGACCTGCGTACTGCTCTTCCGTCAGCCAGGCCCATTCCGCCTCGCGCGGTTGGGCGTCATCGTCAAACTTCGGGTGGCCGGCACCCATAATGACGTCAAGCGAACCGTCGATCATCTGCTGGGCGATCTTGTGGTTTTCCTTGCGGCTTTCAACGTGAGCGCCCCATGCGGCGGGGGTTGCGTGGCCGAAGGGCACAGAGGACACGACACCGGTTGCGCGTCCGGTTTCGTGGGCGTGTTCAGCGGCGTTCTTGATGGGGTTCTTGTCCCCGTCAACGCCCAGGTAGCCGTTGTGGGTCTTCTTCCCGGTGGCCAGTGCGGTGCCTGATGCCGCCGAGTCGGTGGGCTTGTTATTAGCCCAGTCGAAGTCACCCCAGGCGTCTTCGCTCTTGTACTCGGGGGAGTCGAGTGAGGGGTGCTTCATGGAAAGCTGCACGTCGAAGTTCTCATAGACCTGTGACGGCGTTTCCCCGTAGCCGTCCTGCTTCGTGATCTTGTCGCCAGCGCCGGGCTTGCCTTCAATCTGCCAGTTGGTCTTGCCGTTGTTGTAGAGGCTGGATACGTCAACGTGGTTGAAGCCCATGCCGTCGCCGATCATGATGATCACGTTGCGCGGTTCGGTCTGCGGTTCGGCCATGCCGGGCGCTGCGAAGCCCATGGAGCCGACCGCAGCGGCGGCGACTGCGCCGCCCAGTGCTCTGCGAGCGGTTGATGCGAAGCTCATTGCGTTCCTTCGACGTGGTTGTTGTGTGACTCAACAACCACATCGAACGCGAGTTGCAGGCCTCTGACCTCGGGTTATGTGCGAAGCGAGCGCAAAGTTAACTTCGGGTCAACGAGTCCATCGCTGACAGGGATTCGCTGGAAGAGCGCTTTGGTGTGCTGTTCAGGCTTCAACCGCTTCGTGTTCGCGCCTGCCCGCAACCACCGCCGCGGCCGCTGTCGTCAGCAGGCCGCCGGCGACGGCGGCCGCAACTGCGAGTTCGGTTGTCGTCTGCGGCAGCGAGCTCCCACTGCGGTCGTAGACAGCGCGAACGCTTTCGACATCGGGCGCGTTTCCGTAGAGCTTGGTAACGCTCGCCTCGGCCTCCGCTGCCGAGGTGCCGCTTGCCGTGATCTGCTCCGTCTGGTCCGGTGCCGCTGCTGCGGGTGCGGCAAAACCGGTGATGGTCAGGGCGGCAAAAACAGCCGTGCCGACAGTGATCTGGCGGGCGGTGTTCGCAAAGCTCATGCAGCACTCCTCAGGATTCCGTATGCGAAGGGAGAGGCGGCGCGAAGCGCCGCAGCTATTGCATGCCTTAAGAGTGGCGGGATGTTGGCCGGTGGTTGGACCGGCGGCAAGCCCGAGGTGAACGCGCGGACAATACCGCACGTTCACCTCGGGCCTGGTCTCGGTTGTAGGGCTTCTTGGGTAGAAATTCAGCCCAGAAGGTTGAAGCCTGCGACTGTCAGAACTCCAAACAGTGCGCCCCATATGACGATGGAGACAATCTGCCATCCGGCAACAGCATTGCGGGAGGCGCCAAAGGACACCATTGCCATCGATGTGATCTGGCTGGGCAGGACCGTCTGTCCCAGGAGGCTGACGCCGGGTACGCCCCAGCGGTCGAACATTTTTCTCAGGCGCTGCGTGCTGCGTTTGGGCTCACGCTTGGCGAAGCGGCTGCGCAGTTTGTGTGCACCGAAGACCAGCAGAAGCATCGATGCTGTGTTGCCGATGACTGCGGCGGTGACCGCGACAACCGGGTGGACGCCGGCGATGATCCCAATTGTCGACCCGAAGTAGGACTCGACGAACGGCAGTGCGGCAATGAGGATAACGCCGGCCCACCGCGCCCATTCGGGCAGTGACTGCGTGAAGTTCTGAAGTGCCTCGATCATGATTCCTCCCGGCTTGGTACGGTGTGCTAGTTCAGTGTACTAGCACGATGTACTAGACTGTCAACAGCTGAATGGTGCAATGCTTCAGGCAAGGGATGGGAGTTGGAATGAGCGATCGGCGTGAGCAGATTCTTGAAGCGGCACTGCAGTTGGCGAACGAGAGCGGGCCTGGGGCGCTCAGCGTGCGTGCGGTAGCCGAGCGCGCGGGGATCGGGGCAAGTACTCTTCGCTACTACTTTCCAGCGCAGAGCGATCTTGCGTTTGCCGTATCGGAGCGAATGATGCTGCGCACGGTTCCCGACCTCAACATCGAAGATTCGACATTGCCCCCGCGGCAGCGACTCGTGGAGTGCGCGATGCAGTTTCTGCGGCCGAGTGCTGACGAGGCTCCGTATCTGGTCAGCGTCTGGGCGGAGCAGATCGGCGCGGGATTCGGGCTCAGTGCAGACGAGACTTCGAGGCGCCTTTTGGAGCGGCTGTATCGGCTGGGCATCGGTCGTTTTGAGGCCTGGCTGGGCGTCCTTGCCTCAGAAGGGCACGTGGACGAAGGCGAGGTTGTCCAAGCGGCTTCGATCCTCTCGGCTGCCTGTGACGGCTTCATGTTGCAGCTGGCAGCCGGGGAGGCTGATCTTGAAGAGGTGCGCTCGCGCCTGGAAGGGCTGTGCGCTCTGATCGTGCCCTATGGGCATTGACGGTCCGTATGGCGAGTCCACAGGCCGCACTGCCGTGAAATCGGAGATGATTGGGTCATGACAGCGATTGACCACTTCCTTTCCAACGACAACGGCAAAGGCTCCTTCAGCGCCGACATCGAACCCGTCCTCAGGATCAAGCCCGGCACCGGCGAAACCATCGGCTTTGAAACTGACGACGAGGTCTACGACCAGCTGTACGAAGGCAAAACCCTCGACCAGATCACAGCACAGATCAACCCCGTCACCGGCCCGGTTTACGTCGAAGGCGCAGAACCCGGCGACACCCTGGCCGTCCACATCCACGACATCGAGCTGACCGAGTTCGGCTACTCGGTGTATCTGCCCGGTGCTGGAGCCTTGGCAGAGCGCATGGGCCAGGACCAGATGGCCCGCCGCATCCCCGTAAAGGACGGCAAGGTCACGCTGCTCAACGGTGTGGAGGTCGATGCCCTGCCGATGATTGGCTGCATCGGCACCGCCCCTGCAGAAGGCGAAGGCTCAGTTGTTATGCCCAGCTTTGCCGGTGGCGGCAACATGGACCTCACGGATGCTAAACCCGGTTCGACCGTCTACCTGCCTGTAGACGTGCCCGGTGCGCTGCTGTCAATCGGCGACATCCACGCCATCATGTCCCGCGGTGAATCCAGCTTCGTCGCAATCGAAGCGCAGGGCACGGCCATCGTGTCCGTCGACCTCATCAAGGGTGTGAAGCACCGCGCTCCGCGAATTGAAACAGAGGACGAATGGATCTTCATCGGCCTGGGCAATCCCGTACAGGAATCCATCCAGCGAGGGTACGAAGACGTCTTCGACTTCCTCGTTGAAGACAACGGCTATTCGCGTGAAGACGCCTACGTCGTTATGAGCGCTCTTGCACATTCAGAGCTGGGCGGGCCCACCGGTTCGGAAGATCCCGACCCGCTGCACCCGTTCACAGCAATCGGCGCAGTCACTGTCCACCGCCTGCCGAAGTCACTGCTCAAGTGATCCAGTGAGCGTTGCCTGCAGCGTGAATAAGCCAGCGGCCGGGTTCTGGAAATCGAGAGCTCGGCCGCTGTGCTTTTTCAAACTGTGAGCGTCTGCCTCAGCTCTTATGGGCAACGCCCTTCTTCCAATAGCCCATGAACGACACGCACTGGCGAGGGACTCCACGCCCCTGAACGAGCAGGCGCCGCATGGCAGTGACCGCCCCGGATTCTCCGGCAATCCAGTAGTAGACATCGTCGGCTTCTGCGTCCTCTACTGGAGCGAGATCTTCTCCGTTTCGCGAGAACTGCGGTGTTTCCCACACCATTGCGCTCGCGTCGTCAGAAGACGCATCGAGTTGCGGCTGGTCACCAGGTTCGCTGCCAGACTGCGCGGCCGATGCAGCTGCTTCGAGTGCACTGATCAGGAGGTCGCCGTGGTCGGCATTCTCGCTTTCGCGGACGAGCCAGTGGATCCTGACGCCATCAGGCGCATCGACGCTCTGCTTGTCGGCCTCGGTCGGCACCTCGATGAAGGCTTCACCTGTGGTGCCCTCCGGCCATTCAGAGAGCGTCTTGGCAATGGCCGGCAACGCGGTTTCATCACCGTACAGCTGCACGGTCTTGCAATCTCCGGGGGAAAACTCAATGCCGGCGCCGGAGTCATCGTCGATGCTCGGAGCAATGACGAGCAGTTCATCGCCCGGTTTGGCTTCTTCCGCCCAACGGGACGCAGGGCCGGACTGGCCGTGCTCGTCGGTGTGGAGAACGAAGTCGATGTCGAGCTCTGCTCGGTTCTGCGATGCCTGGTTAGGGTCTTCGGGGCGGCGGAAGTCGCGAACACTGTATGTTCGCATGATTCCGCGCTCGTCTTCCGGCAGAGCTCTTCTCACCTGGATCCCTTCTGGACCCGCAGGCAGATCCGGAAGACCTTTGAGCCCCGGGATGATGATCTTGATGCGCAGGTCGCGGGTCACCCGCGCCGGTCCCATCTGGTCAACACCTGTGAACGTCACTCGCTGAAAGTTAGGGGTGATGCGCTCGCTGCGCAGAACGCTGACGCGAAACGGCATATACATGGGGGGCTCCTTCTATCAGTGGGGTGCGTTGATGTGTGCTTGGCGGATGAAGCCGTCAGCGTGGTGGCGGCCAATGGGCATGATCGACGGCAATCCCGACACAGGATCTGCGACGATTGACGCTTCAAGGTCAAAGACATCTCGCAGTGTTGTATCGGTGATGACGTCGTGAGAGCTTCCGGCGCGCTTGACCGTTCCGCTGCGCATTGCGACAAGCTCATCCGAATACCGGGCCGCGAGGTTGAGGTCGTGGAGAACCATGATGATCGTTGTGCCGCGCTGTCGATTGAGATCCGTCAGCAGGTCGAGAACCTCAAGCTGGTGTTTCAGATCCAGATATGTCGTCGGCTCATCGAGCAGAAGCACATCTGTCTGCTGGGCAAGTGCCATGGCAATCCATACGCGCTGGCGCTGGCCACCGGACAGCTCGTCGACAGGGTGGTCTGCGAGATCTGCGATCTTCGTGTCCTCGAGTGCGCGCGCTGTCGCCTCAAAATCCTCGGAACTCCAGCGGCCGAAGAGACCCTGGTGAGGTGTTCGTCCGCGCCCAACGAGGTCGAACACCGATATGCCCTCAGGTGCGGTCGGCGTCTGCGGCAGCATCGCAACCCTGCGTGCCAGTTCCTTCGATCCGAAGTCGGACAGCGGCCGTCCGGCCAGTTTCACAGCGCCGCCGCTGGGCTTGATGAGCCGGGCAAGGGTTCGCAGGAGAGTCGATTTGCCGCACCCGTTGGAGCCGATGATCGATGTGATCCGCCCAGCGGCGAATTCATGGTGCACCGAGTCGACGATGCGGCGATCGCCGTAGCCCGAGCTGAGGTTCTCAGCCGCCAGGCTCCAATAATCTGCGGGCGACGTGGGTGAGGAGAGTGCAGACATCGTCGATCGGGCCTTTCTGTTTCGGAATGTCATTTTCGAGTGCGGATGAGCAGGGCAATGAGGAGCGGAGCGCCGAGCGCGCCGGTGACGACGCCGACGGGATAGCGCGTCCCGAATGCGAATTGACCGATCGCGTCGGCTGTGAGGATGAGTGCCGCGCCCACTAAACCGGAGGGAAGGATGAGGGACGCCCCGGCAGGGAAGAGTCGGGACGCAATCGGACAGGCCATGAAAGCTGCGAACGCGATGGGGCCCGCAACGGATGCGGCGGCCGCAAGGAACAGAACTGCGGCCATCAGCAGAGCTGGACGGAGCATCCGCGACCTCACGCCCAAAGCTTCGACAGTGTCATCGCCGAAGCGCAGCAGTGCGAGGCGATTCGAACCGAGAACTCCCACACTCAGAGCTGCCGTCGCTGCGATGAGGGCGGGCCAGCCCTGTTCAAAGCTCACGCTGTTGAGAGACCCGGTCAGCCATCGAACTGCTGTCGGGGCATCCCATGCGGCAGCTCTCGACAGCACATAGGACGTCCACGACTGCATCACGGCGCCAACGCCGATGCCGATGAGGATGAGCTTCGGTCCCGAACGTGGCCGGGGCACCAGAACGAAGACCGCTGCGGCAACGACAAGCGAAAAGATCAGCGAAGCAGCTGACACCGCCGCGGTGCCCCAGTGGAAGAACACGATTGCCGTTGCGCCGGCAGCCGAGGCCGCGCTGGAGATTCCGATGATGTCCGGCGAGGCCAGCTGATTGCGCAGCAGGGTCTGGAACAGTGCCCCAGAAACCCCGAACGCCGCCCCGACGGCCGCACCGACCGTTGCGCGCGGAAGCCGGAGGTCGCCAACGGCAAAAGAGGCGCCTGGGACGGTGTGGCCGGTGAGAACGGCCCAGACTTCGCTCGGGGAGTAGAACACGTCGCCGATCATGAGGCTGCAGAACCACAGGACGAGGACCACTGCTGTAAGAACTGTCAATCGGACCACAGTGCTCAAGCGCGCTGACCGGCGAGCAGAGCGCAGATGTGTCACAGCAGTCACAGTCCGCCTCCTTTTGCTCGCCTAGCTGTACTAACCGGGGACGTTGGTTGAGTTTGTGTGTTGCGGTGGCATAGGGAAGACCTCTGGTGTGGAATGAAGGTGCTCTAATCCGCTCACTCGACACAAGAGGTCTTCTTGATGGTCCACTC
>NZ_LQQC01000005.1 GCF_001584615.1 Brevibacterium ravenspurgense
GGGCGCCTCGAGCACCTGCGCGGTATCGGGTTGGGGTTTAGGAACTTCGGCCACTACGTGCTGCGCTGTCTTCTCCACTCCGGGCAGCTATCAGCCCGGGTCAACGCACTCTAGAACCGGAAGAGCCTCTATACCCAGGAGTTCAAGCAGCTGGCGTTGCGTTTGATGGAGGATCATCTTCACCACACGCAGTGCTCGCAGTGGTCGGCCGCCCAGGGTGAGCCAAACGCGCCTATCACACCGCCTTCACTGTCGGTTACCGCTACAGCGCCGGTTGCCGCGTCCAGGTCAACGCTGGCTCCTTCGGGAAGTGCCACGGGAAGCGGTACTCTGTCGGGGCTTGTTCTGACTCGATCGTGATGACCGATCGAACACCGGCATCAATATCAGGGTTGACAGCGGTGTCTACCTGCTGGACTGCGACGCTGAAATCGTCTTCGGCATCAGAGTAGACAGCAGTCCCATCGGCAGTGACCTCAGTGCCATGCATCGGATAAATGTCGCCGACGCTTAGCCAAATACCCGAGCATCGCCGCCTGCCAGTTGCGCAGACGAGTGCACTCATCGTCTAGGTTCTGAGGTTCTCTGCGCAATTGGATGTAGCTAGGTGTACTGACCGGGAGTGGCGGCACAACCTCCCCGGACATCACATCTAGCCAGCAGAATCTCCGCGCTGCAGCGGACGACTGAACCGATTGTGGCGCGCGTTTAGGACGAATCCTCGCGTCACACAACCGTGTAGGCGGCAACGAGGACAATCGTCGTCAGAACAGCTGCCACCCAGAATGCGGTTCGCGCGGCAGGGCTGCTTGCCGGGACGACGGGTGTGGGCTCCATGCCGATGCCGCCGCGCACATAGCGTTTGGCAAGGATGCCGGCGCCGCGCGGCATAACGCGGGCGATCCCGAGCACGAATCCCACGGCGAGTCCGCCCAGGTGAGCCTGCCAGGCGATGTTCGAGTCGATCGTCACGAGTGCCATGTTGAGGCACAGAAACAGCACGATGCCCATGAGGTTCCGGTCCAGCCGGCTGGTGGGGGCCAGCAGTGTGCCCACAACGGCGAACACAGCACCCGATGCGCCCACGTACGCAGAGCTGAACTCGGGTGTTCCGGGTGCAGCCAACAGCAGCGTGAGGACGGACCCGCCGAATGCGCCCACAACGTAGGTGACCAGCATGAACACGTGTCCCACGGAACGTTCGACAAACGACCCGAAGAAGAACAGGCCCAACATGTTGAACAGCACATGGCTGGGGTTGGGCTGCGCGTGGACGAGTGCGGCAGTCAGTGCGCGCCACGGCTCTTCGTGCGCAAGGACAGGAGCGAAAGCAAAACGCCTCTGCAGTTCGAGCGACGGCAGGAACTGCAGCAGGAAGAACACGAAGGTGATCGCGATGATCGTCCACGTCACGTACGGCCGCGTCAACACGATTGCCGAGCCGCTTGAGCTTGCCTGCTGAGCGGGCACACTGTTCGGGTCGGGTTCTTCCGAAAAGGGGGCCGCACCTGCTGATTCGCTCATGCACACGAGGATAGCCGAGCACCTCCACCACCCTGATCAGGCTTGGGATGACGAGGTGCCGCCCGCCTTACTCAACACCAGAACCCGGGAGGTGCTGGGGAAACCGAACGGCACCTCGGCGGTCTGGTTCAGGACCGGCACCCGGGTGGCCGGGGCTGGGGCTGGATCGGCGCCTCGTGGGTGTGGCCCTGGGAAAGCAACAGCGCCGCAGCAAAAGCTGCGGCGCTGCAAAAAGCTCAGATCAGAGAACTTCGACCGATTCGATGACAACGTCCTCGATCGGACGGTCCATGGCGCCGGTGGGCGAGGCTTCGATCTTTTCGACAACCGCGAGGGACTCGGCATCGGCAACTTCACCGAAGATGGTGTGCTTGCCGTTGAGCCACGGAGTTTCGGCGGTGGTGATGAAGAACTGCGAGCCGTTGGTGCCGCGGCCGCCGCGGGTACCGGCGTTCGCCATGGCCAGAAGGCCCTTCTTGGTGAACTGCAGTTCGGGGTGGATTTCATCGTCGAACATGTAGCCGGGGCCGCCGGTGCCGGTGCCGACCGGGCAGCCGCCCTGGATCATGAAGTTCGAGATGATGCGGTGGAAGCCCAGACCGTCGTAGTACGGGGTGGGGTTGGAACGGCCGGCGTCGTCCTTGTATTCGCGTTCGCCCTTGGCCAGTTCAACGAAGTTGGCAACCGTCTTCGGAGCGTGGTTGCCGAAGAGGTCAAGTTTGATGTCGCCCTTGTTGGTGTGCAGGATGACCTGCTGTGTAGCAATACTCATGACCTCAGTCTGTCATGAACCACTGACATGAACCTTATTTGCCCCTGATGTTCCGCTGGGAGCTTACGCTGTCAGTGGAAAACGTATGGAATGCGGTCAGCTGTTGGTGGAAATACCGTCAAAATCTGGCTTTTCAGCCGCCTGGGGTCCCCTCGTGTCAGTGCCGACCAGTACGATGGAGAGGACGAATGGCGCACACATATGCCCTGCACTGTGCAGGGTCGAACATCCCAGGAGGGTGAAATGTTCAAGAAGAAGTCCGCACCGAAGTCGTTTCTCGAGAACGTCGACAACGCCGTACACAACCTGACCGAAAAGGCAGGTCAGCTCCTGCAGGACGGCACCGAGGCTGCACGCCCCGCCCTGAAGGAAGCCGGAGACCGCCTGCAGAAGACCGCCGACAACGTCCGCCCCCAGCTCGAAGACTGGGCTGAGCAGGGCCTCGGCAAGATCGAAGACGGTCTTGAATACGGTCGCTCCAAGGCTGCCGAAGCCCAGGGTCTCCTGGTTGCTCGCGGCGGCGAACGCGCTTCCGACCACGCAAAGACGATTGCCGCTGGTTCGAAGGACGCAGCGAAGGCCATTCGCAACGCTGAAACCCCCAAGGCTCTTGACGAACTGATTGAACGCGTCACGGGCAAGAAGGGCCAGGTCAAGAAGTTCAAGAAGCTCGCCGCTAAGCGCGCTGACGAACTCGCCAAGGCTTCGCGCAAGGCCTCGAAGCAGGCTGCGAAGGAAGCTCGCAAGGCTCAGGGCAAGCGCGGCATGTGGATCGTGTGGCTGCTGGCTCTGACCGGTGTTGGCCTGATCGGCTACTACGTCTGGACGAAGGTCAAGCCGGTTGAAGACCCATGGCCGGAACCGCTGCCGGGCAACCGTCCCGCGGATGCTCGTCCGGTCGGTTCGCACCGCACCACCACCGTTGTCGAAGACGTTCCTGCGCCGCTGAACGAAGACGGCGAAGTGATTGTCGAACAGGACGGCCGCAACGTTGCTGAAGGCGACGCCGCTGTTGTCAACGACCTGATCGACGAAGACGAAGAACAGGACAAGGCCTGATCTTCGTTCTGAGGTAGGGAGCGTGGCCCGGCTGGGATGTTTGGCCCGTTAGGCGGGTGGCCCGGTAGGGGCCGCACAGCTGAAGGGCTCGCTGCCTGAGGCTTGCTGCCTGACTGATTTCCCGAGGCGGAACTCACCTGTGGTGAGTTCCGCCTCGTCTGTGTTTGGGGTAGGAGCACGAGGTGTGGGTCCGGGCGCTGGCGAGTGTGCGGGCGCGTCAGAACCAGCTAGACGAGACGAGTGTGCGGGTGCGTCAGAACCAGCTAGACGAGCCGACTAACCGGCTGCCGCCACATACCTACACCACACCAGCAAGTGAAAGAAACACCCGTTAGACGGAATCTGCGCCTTAGCCGCACAAAGACTCCCCTTAGCCGGGATCTGCGCTTTAGCAACCACTGCTAACGGGAGTTTTTGTTGCTAACCGGTGGGCGGCGCGTCAGAACCAGCTAGACAAGGCGACTAACCGGCTGCCGCCACATACCTACACCACACCAGCAAGTGAAAGAAACACCCGTTAAACGAAATCTGCGCCCTAGCCGCACAAAGACTCCCCTTAGCCGGGATCTGCGCTTTAGCGGCTCTTCCGGTTTCAGAGTGCGTGACGCGGTCTCTGACTGCCGGGTGTTGGTGATGAATGAGGGGCGGGCCTTGGGTGAAGATAGAAGTTCCTCAACTCGTCTCTCACCCAAGGCCCTGTCGTGCAATCTACCGTTTCTGCCGCGCCGTGTCCCGTCGCTGATGTCATTTGCCGCACTCTCGAGCTCGGCATCCACATCACCGGCGCTCACATCACCGATGATGACATCACTGTCATCGAAGCCTCACTACGAGAACCTCTTGGGTACTGCCCCGAGTGCGGTGCTGAAGGCCGGCTGCGTGACCACGTGATCCGCCGGCTGACGGATGTCCCGATCACCGGCCACCCGACCCGCCTGCACGTACGTCTGCCCCGCTACCAGTGTGTCCACGCCCAGTGCCCGCGCACGATCTTTCAGCACCAGCTCGAAGCGGCCGAACCCGGGGCGAAGACCACGAAACGCGCTACGACCTGGATCCTGAAACGGCTCATCCAGGACCAGATGAGCATCTCTGCTATCAGCAGGGCACTCGGACTCGGCTGGGACCTCGTCAACCAGCTGGCCACCACTGCCGCACAGTCCCTTGTCTACGCCGATCCCACTCATCTGGCCGGGGTTCGGGTCCTGGGTATCGATGAGCACTGCTGGAAACACGTGCGCGGACAAGGAGAGGACTCCTTCGCAACGATCTTCGTCGATTTGACCCCGCTCATCGACGGGACCGGTCGAGCACGGCTACTGGACGTGAAGGCAGGCCGTTCCGCGAAGGTCGTGACCTCGTGGCTGCAGGAACGTTCCCCGCAGTTCCGTGACAGGGTCGAGGTCGTGACGATGGACGGGTTCGCCGGCTACCACACCGCGACCACGAATGCGCTGCCGGACGCGGTGCCGGTGATGGACCCGTTCCACGTCGTCCAGCTCGCCGGGCAGAAACTCACTGCGTGCAGACAACGGCTCCAGCAGCAGATCCATGGGCACCGGGGCCGGAAGACAGACCTCCTGTATCAGGGGCGACGGACCCTGTTGACGAGGAGGTCCCTGCTGAACAAGAAGGGTAGGGACCGGCTGGAGCGGTTGTGGGTCGAGCATGATGACCATGTCGCGTTGGAAGTGACGTACCTCGTCTACCAGGACGTCATCGATGCGTACGAGCATCCCGATCGGAAGACCGGCAAGAAGCTCATGCAGACGGTGATCGAGAGTCTGCGCAGAGGCCTACCTGAAGGGCTTGAGGAGCTTGCTCAGTTGGGGCGGACGCTGTGGCGGAAACGGGCTCAGGTGCTGGCGTTTTTCGATCGTGGTCGCGCGTCGAACGGGCCGGTCGAAGCGATCAACGGGCGCCTCGAGCACCTGCGCGGTATCGGGTTGGGGTTTAGGAACTTCGGCCACTACGTGCTGCGCTGTCTTCTCCACTCCGGGCAGCTATCAGCCCGGGTCAACGCACTCTAGAACCGGAAGAGCCGCTTTAGCAACCACTGCTAACGGGAGTTTTTGTTGCTAACCGGTGTGCGGGTGCGTCAGAACCAGCTAGACGAGGCAACTAACCGGCTGTTCCCCTCTGACGGGTGTGCGGGTGCGAAGTTTTAGGACAAAGCAGTGGCCGGGTTCCACATGGAACCCGGCCACAGCACACACAGAAAGGAGATATCACCGGGACTTCGAAAGTACTCCGGAAGCACTGGATACGACTCAGAACACTGCCCATCGTCTTCGATACGCAGCATCCGGAGTTTTTTCCGATGCACTAGCCACACTATCCGGGAACCGCGGAATCTCAAGGATTAAGCCCGAGCTTTTCGAACGATATGTCGGACACCCCGCGATTCCGTGTTCCGAGGGTCGACCGTGGCCTGACCGCCAGCAGATCCGGCGAGCAGCCGACGAAGCTAGGAACCCAGCCGAAGCCTCCTGCCCAACCAGCCGAACCCCTCACCCAATCTTGGGCCTGGGGAACGGCATGAGCGCTTCGATAGCAGCGGCGACTCGCAGCACTGTCGCTTCGCGGTAGGGCATGCCGACAATCTGCACGCCAGTGGGCACTCCTGCCGAACCGATGCCGCTTGGCACTGACATGGCGGGCATCCGGTTGGCGATGTTGAACGGCACCACCTGGTGCGCTTCCCAGTAGAAGCTGTGCTCACCGTCAGGCCGGTCGATGCCGGTGGTGAAGTCCTCCCCAGCATCGAGGTCCTCAACAGCCGAGGTTGCCGTGATGAGCACGTCAACCTCGTCGAGCGCAGCCAGCAGCTTCTGCTGAATGTCAGATTCGATGAGAGCAGCCTCCAGCAGCGAGGTTTCCTCAGCAAAACGCTTGGTCCTGCGGACGAACTCCTGCGTGTAGGGCTCAAGAACCGTGATGTCTCCCCTAGCTTGCCGCTCAACGTTGGGCGCCAAAAGTCCACCGTAGTGAGCCATCGAGGCGCGCGTGACGTCCTCAAGCTTCAGCTGGACATCAACGGGCACGACCTGCGCACCCGCTGCCTCCAATGCCTCAGCGACTCGCTCAACACCCAGGCGTGTGGATTCATCAAGCTCATAGCAGCCCAAGTCGGCACTGACGCCGATCCTCCAGCCGCTCAGGTCGACGTTGTGCACCTCGGCCCCCGCAGGCACCTCCTGCCCCGAGGTGTAGCTGTACTGCCCGAAGTGATGTTCCACGGGAAACGATCCGCTGACGGGAATCGTCGCCATATCGAGCTTTGACGGCCCCATGATCTGGTTGAAGACCAGCGCGGTGTCCGACACGGTCCGTGCCAGAATGTGGTCGCCGCGGTACCAGTCGATGTTCATGGGCACCGCGCCGGGCGTGCGCCCGTACGAGGTCTTCAGCCCGGGCAGACCGCAGAACGCCGCGGGGATTCGGGTGGACCCGCCGATGTCACTCGCGGTTGCAAAGGGTGTGAAACCTGCAGCAACTGCCGCACCGGAACCTCCCGAGGAGCCGCCCGGGGTCTTGTTCGGGTTGTACGGGTTGCGGGTAACTCCCCATTCGCGGGTGTGGGTGAACGTTGCGCACGACATTTCCGGGGTGGTGGTCCGTCCAAAGGGAATCGCTCCGGCTTGTTTGAGCCGAGCAACGATTTCGGCGTCCTTTTCGGCAACTTTCCCCTGCAGAGCTTGGGATCCGCGTGTTGCTGACAGGCCCGCCACGTCGTGCTGTTCTTTGACGAGGAACGGCACACCCAAAAGCGGCCGCTCAGCATCGAGGTAAGAAGAACCGGTTGTGCAGCAGTCACCCGCACCGTCCTGATAGCGCTGTGTGGCTTCCGCTGCGAGCTCGCGGGCGGATTCCACCTGCAGGTCGACAACCGCGTTGATCCCAGTGGCTTTGTCGAGCGTTTCAATTCGCTCAACCAGATGGTCGAGCACCTCAAGCGGGGTGAACGTACCTGCGCGGAATCCGCTCAGGAGTTCACGAACTGATAGCCAGTGCAGCTGATCGGCAGTCATAGCACTCCTTTGTGGTGACTTATGTCGGTGCGTGGCAAGCCGTAATGGCTTTGCCCTACTTTAAAGCCCACACACGGATTTCACTATGCTCAGCCGACCGCATTCAGCCTTCACGGCTGACCAGCTGGCCCCACACCACAAGCTTCTCCAGCCAAAGACACGAGCCCAGTTCACCCCGCCCGGCGGGGCGTGTCAGTACAGTTTGTTGGCTCCACCGTCAGCCATAAGCGTCTGCCCCGTCATGTACTTCGAGTCGTCCGACAGGAGGAACGCAACGATTGGTGCGACGTCGTCGTGGGGGTCGCCGAAGCGGCCCAGCGGAACCTTTTTCAGGCTGGCTTCGTACATTTCGGGGAACGCTTTCGCCCACGCTGCAACACCTTCGGTCAACGCCATGGGGCTGACGATGTTGACGCGGATGTTGTCTGCCGCCCATTCGTTGGCCACAACGCGCGTAAGTCCTCGAATCGCCTCTTTTGCCGAGGCGTAGGCCGCCTGGGTGGGCTGGCCGACAATCGCTGCTCCGGAACCGAAGTTGACGATCGAACCGCCGCCCTTGAGGTGGGGGTAGGCGGCGAGCATGAAGTTGCGGGTTGCTTCGAAACCCGTGCCAAAGGACAGCTTCCATTCGTCTTCGCCAAGGTCGGCAAAGGGCGCTTGTTTGGAGGCGTGGGCGTTGTTGACCAGGCCGGTCAGGCCGCCGAACTCTTCTACCGCGAGCCCGACGGCCTTTTCTGCAGTTTCCGGCAGGCTGACATCGGCAGCCAGGAAGCGCACGCTGCCCTCAAATTCAGTTTGGAGTTTCTGGCCTGCGTCTTCGTTGATGTCGACGGCGACGACTTTCGCGCCGCGTTCTGCAAGGAGCCTGCTGATTGCTCCGCCGATTCCTGCGGCTCCTCCTGTGACAATGATTTTCTGACCGTCGAGCTGCATGGGCTTCCCTTTCTTCTGCTGCCTGCGCCTGCTCACTTCCATTATCGGGCTTGTTTCTGACCTAAGCCCGTCACCCCGCCTGCGCGCGTCCGCCGGCCTGCCGCACAACAATCGCCAAAAGGAGCGAGGCGCCGCCTGCTACCGCTGCGAACATGGCTCCCGCTGTGATTGTGACTGCGGCACCTCCGGCCCCAGAGGCAGCCCCGAAGGCCAGGGGGACGGCGAGTCCGGTGATCCGCTGGGACATACCCATGGCTCCGAAGTGCGCCCATGGACGGAACGAACCGATGGCCGACCGGTTGACGTTGAGCACTGTGACGACGATTGTGCTGGCCACAACAGGCCCGCCCAGAGCAATGCCGACCGCCACCATCCAGGGCTGATTGCTGATGGCCGCCATAACTCCGCCAATGCCTGCAATCACAGTCGTGATGATGAATTCAACGTTACAGCGCACAAAGCCGCCCCGGGCAATGAACGCGATAGACAGAACAGACAGCAGTTCACGCAGAACCAGGCCCACACCGATTGCCGCACCGACAGTGCTTCCGGCACTGGCCTTTTCCACCGGCAGGACAGAACCGTGAAGCAAGAACATGAGCGGCGTGCTGCAGGAGACCACGAGAGCCAACATGAGCGTCGGCGAATGCACTGTCGCTGAAACTGAGGCCGCCATGGCCGCCAGCGGGTTCAAAGAAGCGCCCTCTTCTGTGCGCACGGGCCGGGGGAATCGGTAGCTCAGTGCCCCGAAGGTCAGTCCCAGACCCACCAGGAACCACCACATGATCCACGCGAGGTCCTGAGACAAGACCGCCGAGATGATGAGAGCCGACCCGAGAGCTCCACCTCGTTGGAGGATGACGTTGATCCGCTGACCGTCGGTCTGCCGCGGCCCCAGGAGGTTCGAAAAGTAGGCGATCCCGGGGATGTACAGCAGGCTCGAACAGACCGAGAACAATGTGGCCAATACCAGCCACGCCCATCCGTGGACACCGTCCAGGGCGGCGAACAGCGCAAGAATTGTGACCAGGCCGCCGGCGATTCGGGTGACTCGCCGGTTGCCGATCCTGGCGGACAGTGCAGTGGCGAAGGAATCAAAGGCAATGCCCGCTCCCATGTACAGGGCGAGCGCAATAGGCCTGATGACAGGGTCGGAAATAGACAGCGGGATGGCAGTCATAAGCAGCGTGTGCACCCCGAAGTACAGGGAAATCTGCGTGGAAATCGCCCAGTAACGCCGGCCGCGCCTGCGAAGCTTCGCCCAGTCGATTCTGTGCTGCCGTCCCACGCTTGTCCTTTCTGCTCGCTGTTGCGTTCGCTGCGGGCTGCACCCAGCCGCCCGGTGTCCTCGGCCCCTCTGCCGTCAGCGCACTCAGTCGCCCCTACCGCCGTCACATGTTGCGGCTTCGCTGCCACAGCAGTGCGGTCAGGAGCGCTGCCGCTGATTCTGGGTTATCAAGTGACACTCCCAGTGTCGATGCTATGCGCCCGGCTTTTGCGTAAACCGCCGGCCTGCTGATTCCCAGCTGCCGCGCCACGGCAGCCTTCTGCCCGCCGCACAGCAGGTAGACCCACAGGAACTCAAGATCTGCTGACGAGGCGCCGCTCGCCTCCCGCGGCTTGTTTCCGCGGGGTTCGGGGCCGGTTGGGGTGGTGGGTTTCAGCAGCGGTCCGAGTTCGGCGTGGGCGAATGCGCTCATTCGCGGGTCGTCACTCAGGCTGGCGATCAGCCCGTTGAGCCGCAGATCGGAGAACCTGTAGAACGGCTGGCGGCGAATGGACATGCCCGCGGCCACGTGGGCGGCTTCGACCGCGGTGGGGATGTCATCGGCAACCGGGACGAGTGTCTGGCTCAGCTGACCTGCGCCGACCGTGATGGTTTCGGGGATGGCCTCGGTGAGGTCGCAGCACAGTTCAGCGGTGAGGTCGTCCGCCGAACCACCCACACTCGATGGAAGCCCCAGGATTGCGACAACTGTTCCGGTGCGCCACGCGGATGTCACGGCAGTCAGCCCCAAGCGTTCGGCGGCGGCCACGAGTTCCAAACGCAGGCCGCGTTCGCGCAGCTGGTAGTCGGCCGCTTCGTCTTTGGTGACGCTCCCGCTAGCTGCATCGCCGTCGTCCTCAGCAAAGCCACCGCCGCACATTTCGACCGCTATTGCCATGAACCCGCCCGGGCCGTGCAGGTCAGCTGCGCGGCCGCGTCTGAGCGCCTGTTCTTCGCTCATGTGCGGAAGTTCTGACACGAAGTGGTCGCTGGCGCGCATCCGCAGGTCGTATGTGGTCTGTGAGTGTGCGCGCACCAGCGTGATGGCCTGGCTTGCCCGCTGCAGGACCTCGGCCGCGTAGGGGTCGTCTTCACGTGCCGAAGGGGCGACCACCCGACCCCACCTGCGGCCTTTGACGCCCACCGGGACTGCCTGGGCAGTCGATGGCGGCCAGTTCTCTGTTGCCGCAAGGGCATCGGCAGGAGCATGAGCGAGGATCCTGTGGGCTGCGTCTTCGAGCACCACCGGGGTGCCCAAACGCCTGGCGGCTTCGCGCACGATCACGCTTTCGTCCGCACCGCTCAGACTCAGTTCGGTAAAGGCCTCGTGGAGTTCGCGGGTGCGTTCGACAATGCTGAGCTGCTGGCCGATGAGCACCCGGTGGGCTTCCTGCGTGATCCGCACAAACCGCACGCGGGATCTGAGCGCTATGACGGGCATACCCGCTCCCTTCCCGGCCTCAGTGAGCACTTCAAGAGAGCGGGGGCTGGCGAGCCCCACCTCGTCAATTGCCTCAACCGCGAACCCCACGGCCCCGGCCCTGCGCGCCTGGTCGAGAAAAGCGCGGGTGTGCTCGACGGAGTGTTGGAAGGCCGGCGAGGACGACAGCAGCATCTCGCCACCTTCCAGCAGGTCGGTGACTGCGTCAGTTTCAGCAATGTGGACCCAGCGGACCGGGGTGTCGAGGTGCTCTTCACCTGCGAGAACTACGGGATTGCCGAGTTTCACCTGCGGCAGCTGCAGGAAGTTCCTCACGGTCAGGTCGCGCAGGCCGTCGGTTTCCGGCACGGAGGCCGTGTGCTGACCAGCACTGATGTCCTGCATAGACTCCGCCTTTTCATTGTGTAAAGAAAGCTTAGGGCTGACTTTACAGAATGGCCCTTGGCGTGGCTGGTCAGCTGAGACATACTGACGCGGATAGGACGAACCGCCGCCCTTCCGAACTGCGTTCAACGCCACGTTCAGCACAGCGTCCAGCAAAGCCGCTGGATCATCGCTGAATCGGATCGCAGCAGCGAGGGGCACCGTGAGCAAAGGGGCTCTTATGAACATCGACCTCGATGACGCTGCACGCACATACGAACTCGACCGTGCGCACGTTTTCCATTCGTGGTCAGCTCAGGCGCAGATCAACCCGATGACCATCACGCGCGCCGAAGGTTCGCACGTGTGGGATGGCGAGGGGCGGAAGTTCCTCGACTTTTCATCGCAGCTGGTCAACACGAACATCGGACACCAGCACCCCACAGTCATTCAGGCCATTAAGGACCAGGCTGATTCAATTGCGACGATCGCCCCGTCCCACGCCGTCAAGCCGCGCTCTGAGGCTGCCGCGCTCATCACCGGCCTGGCACCAGACGGCATGGACTACGTGTTCTTCACCAACGGCGGCGCGGATGCGAATGAAAACGCTGTCCGTCTGGCCCGTCTGCACACGGGACGCCAGAAGGTGCTGTCGGCTTACCGCAGCTTCCACGGTGCCACGAGCCTGGCGGTGAACCTCACGGGCGACCCGCGCCGCATTCCCAATGACATCCCGGGTGAGGGCGTTGTTCACTTCTTCCCGCCGCACACCTACCGTTCGCACTTCGGCACGGACAGCGAACAGGATGAAACGGAACGTGCTCTGCGCCACCTGGAAGACGTCATTGTGCTTGAGGGCGCGCAAAACATTGCTGCCCTGATTCTGGAGACGATTCCCGGCACCGCCGGCATCTACGCTCCTCCGCCGGGGTACCTCGAAGGCGTGCGTGAACTGACCCGCAAGTACGGAATCATGTACATCGCTGACGAAGTGATGGCCGGCTTTGGTCGTTCCGGTTCGTGGTTCGCTTTTGAGCAGTTCAATGTCGTTCCGGACCTCATCACCTTCGCCAAGGGTGTGAACTCCGGATATGTGCCGCTCGGCGGGGTCATCATGTCCAATGAGATCAAGAAGACCTTTGATGACCGCGTTTTCCCCGGTGGTCTCACCTACTCCGGCCACCCGCTGGCGACCGCGGCTGCAGTTGCGACGATCAAGGCCATGCGCGACGAGGAAATGGTGGAAAACGCCGCACGCCTGGGCGATGAAATCATCCGCCCGGCGCTCGAGAAGATGCACGCCAACCACCCGTCGGTCGGCGATGTGCGCGGCCGCGGCTGCTTCTGGGCGATTGAGCTGGTCAAGAACAAGGAAACTCGCGAACCCCTAGCACCCTACGGTGCGACGAGCGAGGCGATGAACGCCACGATCGCCAAGATCAAGGAGTACGGTGTTCTTCCGTTCGCTAACTTCAACCGCATTCACGTGGTGCCGCCGCTGAACACATCGGACGAAGACGTTGCGGCGGGCCTGGATGCCATTGACCGTGCCCTCGATGTCGCGGATACGTTCACGGAGTAAGGAGCCACGATGTTCGGACTTCCCACAGCAACACTGCTCATCATTGTGGGCATCCCCCTGGGATGGATTGCCTATACGCTCATCTTCTTCTTTTCGTCGTCACACTGGGGTGCCGAAGATGCAGAAGAAACCCCAGCCGGCACCAACGGTGCCGGTGCGGGGCAGGTGAGCTCCACCTCGTCAGCTCAGGCAGGCCGCACACCAGGGGCAGCGGCTCCTGAAGAAGGAGGTGCGCTGTGAGCATCGAACTGACATTCCTCATCATCTACTTTGTCGCCATGATTGCGATCGGCGTGTGGACCATGCGGCGCAGCTCAACTGGCGAAGAGGGCTTCCTGCTGGGTGGGCGCAGTCTAGGTCCGGCGGTGACGGCGCTGAGGCTGCAGTCGTCGTCGATGTCCGGCTACATGTTCCTCGGCGCGGGATCGCTTGGCTACACGCAGGGCTACTTCGGCATGTGGTACGCGATGGGTGACATCGGCGGTGGTGTGCTCAACCTGTCGATTCTGGGCAGGCGCATGCGCAAACTGTCGCAGATCCTCGGATCGCTGACCTCAATTGAGTATTTGGAGCACCGTTACCCGTCGGCGTGGACGCGAGCGGTGGCCGCACCGATCGCGCTTGCGTGCATGTTCCTGTACGTTCTGACGCAGTTCATTGCCGGTGGGCGCGGACTGGAAATGGTCACCGGCATTGACTTCAAGTGGTCGCTGCTCATTGCGATCGGCGTGATTGTTCTCTACACGTTCCTGGGCGGATACCTGGCTGTTGCGTATTCGGACTTCGCGCAGGCGATCATCATGCTGATCGGCATGCTGTGGATTCTCATTGCCACGCTCATGGCGGTTGGCGGTCTGACCGCGGGCAACAACGCTGTTGCCGAGATCAACCCGAACCTGCTGACCATGTGGGGTCCTGATGGTTTTGAGTCCGTCCAGTGGGGTGTGATCATCGGTGCGCTGCTGATCTTCTCGATTGGCTACATGGGCTATCCGCACGTCAACGTCAGCCACATGGCCATGAAGAAGCCGTCGGTTGCGCGCACTGCGGCGCTGTACTCCACGGGCTTCAACCTGCTGTTCGTGCCGGCCCCGTACCTTGTTGGTGTTATGGCGCTGGTGCTGCTGCCGAACCTGTCGGATCCGGAGCTGGCGGTGTTCGGAATTGCCGAGGCGGTGCTGCCGAACTTCGCTGTCGGCATTGTGATGGCTGCGATTATGGCGGCGATTATGTCGACGGCGGATGCGCTTCTGCTGCAGAGCGGCACGATCGCTTCGCACGACATCTTTGAGCGCTTCATCAGCCGCAGCGGTTCGCAGCGCCAGGCGGTGTGGGTTTCGCGCATCACGGTGCTGGTGCTTGCTGTGATCGGATTTGTTGTTGCTGTGACGGGTGCGCCCGGTGTGGCTGACCTGGTCATCTTCGCGACCACGATCCTCGGCACGTCTTTTGTTCCGGCGTATGTTGCCGCTGTGTGGTGGAAGAAGGCGAACACCGCTGGAGCGATTTCGTCGATGATCGTCGGCGCTGTGGTTCCCGTTGTGTGGCAGCTAGGCGGTCTGACGGAGAAGACGTCGATCGACCCGATGGCAACGGTCGTTGTTTCTGCGCTGACGCTTGTTGTGGTGTCACTTGCCACGCAGAAGTCCAACCCGGTGCCTGAGCATATTGTCGACGCCCTGAACGAAACTGCGAAGGTTGGGCCGATTCCGGCTCGCCTGGCCATGGGGCAGAACCCCGGTCTTGCCGCGCAGGTTCCGGTCGAGGATGAGGCTGGTTCGGCGGGTGCCGGTTCGGCTGGTGCCGCGGGCGGTGCCGGTTCGGCTGGTGCCGGCGGTCAGGTGACGGAGGCTGACGAGGTGGAAGGCACCTCGCGTGACTGACCCGAACCAGATGACGGGGTCAGCTGGGCTGCGTGCAGTCCGGCTGATCCCGTCGGTTTCGGCCGCTGAGGCCGAGGAGGTTGTTCGCCGCAGATTGGGCGGCGGGCAGGCTTCCGCGCGGCTTACGCATCACCCGTTTTGGCATGTGCGGATTACTGCCCAGCGCAAGCGGGGGCCGGTGGGTGTTGTTGATGTGTTTGTTGATGCATTGGGTGGTTCGTCCTTCATCACGCACGTGCCCACTGATGGTGAAGAGGTTCCAGCCGAAGGTCCGCTTGCCGAGCCCGCTTCTGGGTCAGTTGAGCAGGCGGCCCGGGATTTGGCTGGAGCCGCGCTGCGCAAACGCTACAAGCTGGGCGCCATGTTCGATGTTGAAACCAGCCAGCCGCGTGGTGTGCTGAAGCCGAACTGGATCGTGACCGGCCAGGGCCGAGGCATTTCTGCCCGCATGATTGTTGACGGCTTCGATGGCTCCCACTGGGTCATCGAGGCAAAGAAGACGAGCTGATCGTTTTCGCGCGCAGTCGTTTTCGCGCGCAGTCGTATTCGCGCGCAGTCGTTTTCACACGCAGTCGCGCACAGTCGCGCGCGAGGTCGTTGCGGCTCTCCCCACCTCGGCGGCTTCCGGGCAGGCCAGACCCACGCTTTAATGCAGAGTCACGCGCTAATGCGCTGCTTTAAAGCGTGAATCTGCATTTCCGCGTGAGAACGGATGGCGCTCAGCCCCGAATGCAGACCAGCACCCCTCCGCCAGCCGCACGCTCACAAGGCCCGACCCGGCACCTCGGCGGTCGCCGACCAACCCAAACCTCACGCTTTAATGCAGATTTGCGCGCTAATGCGCTGCATTAAAGCGTGAGTCTGCATTTCCGCGTGAGAACGGGCCCGTGAAGGCAGGAGACCGAGGCGGGCCGCGTGAGAACGGACCGGTGACGCCCCAAAAGTAGCCGCCACCTCATCCCTGTTATCCTCCTTATTTCCCGGCTAACCTTGGAGCATCATGGATGCCGAACAGATCGACCGGTTGCGCCGTCTGAACCCCGCGTGGAAGTTGCTGCGCGCTCAGAACGCGCCCTTGATTTTGTCGTTTTTGGGTCGGTATTTCATCGAGGAAAACCACGGCGCGACGGCCGCCAGCACACTTGCGGGTGCGCTGGATGACGAGCTCTACGGGCTGAATGACCAGGCCGTCAGCCTTGGCGAACCTGCGCCGTACCCCAAGGACCCTACGGATTATTTAGAGGATTGGGCGGCGGACGATTCTGGTTGGCTGCGCAGGTTCTACCCGGTGGATTCTGACGAGCTTCACTACGACGCCACGCCTGCGCTGGAGAAGGCGTATTCGTGGGTGCTCGGCCTGCAGGTGCGCCCGTTTGTGGCCACCGAGTCGCGGCTGCAGACGATTGTAGAACTGCTGCGGCAGATCTCGATGGGTTCGGAAGAAGATCCTGAGGAACGTATTGCGGAACTCAAGCGACGCCGCGATTCAATTGATCGCGAGATTCGCCAGATTGAACAGGACCCGCAGTTTGGCATGCTCGATGGCACCAGGCTGAGGGATCGGTATCAGCAGTTTACGTCCACCGCCAGGGAACTGTTGGCAGATTTTCGGCAGGTGGAGGAAAACTTCCGGTCGTTGGATCGGAGTGCTCGAGAGAAGATCGCCACGTGGCAGGGCAGCCGCGGCGAACTGTTGGATGAACTTGTGTCGACCAGGGCCAATATCGATGGTTCGGATCAGGGACGCAGCTTCCAGGCATTTTATGACCTCCTGTTGTCGGAGGCCAGACAGGAAGAACTGTCGCAGCTGCTTGGCCGCGTGTCGGAACTTGCTCAGATACAGACAGACAGCCGGTTACGCACTATCCACCACGACTGGGCGGATGCCGCTGAACGCACTCAGCAGACGGTGCGCCAGATATCTGAACAGTTCCGCAGGTTCCTGGATGACCAAATCTGGGTGGAAAACCGCAGAGTTCTGGAACTGGTAAAAGACATCGAGCGCCATGCCATTGATGTTCGTGCGCAAGCGCCGAAGAAGGACTCTCCCGTCGGCATCGAAGTCGACGTCCCGGGCGTTGATGTGGCGCTGCCGTTGGAACGCCCTCTGTATGACGTGCGTCCAACCACCGAGGTCGACAGCCTTCTGCAGCCCAGCGAGGCCGAAGACCTCGACACCACCGCGCTTACATCACAGGTCTTTGTTGACCAGACGAAACTCTTGAGCCAGCTTGCCGCGATCATCCCACAGGGCGAATCGGCGCTGCTGGACGACATTGTGCAGATGTACCCGATAGAACAGGGCGTGAGCGAACTCATCGGCTATCTGTCCCTGCCGGCTGAGGATGTTCAGGTGGATATCAACGACGATGTCGAATCGACCATCGAAGCCCAGGATGACGAACTCACGTACCAGGTGCGGCTTGCTCAGATTAAGGTAACCAGATCTTGAGGACACTACAGCCATGAGAACTCCCGAGGAAACAGCGGCGGCGCGCAGCATCATCGCCCTGATGCGCGGTGTGGTGTACCAGGAAACTGCAGAAGACGTCTGGCGTGACCTTCTTAAGAACCCCGCCCCGGTGCGCGATCATTTCAACACCATCGGCCTGGATGTTGTGGTGGATGAAAACGAGGGCTACGCCTATCTGCGCATGCAGGAAGAACGGGAGGGCGAAGAACCACTCCCCCGTTTGATCACACGCCGCAAACTTCCCTACAACGATTCCCTGCTGCTGGTGTTGCTGCGCAGACGCTTGGTGGAATTCGAATCCCACGGCGATCAGGGCCGCCTGGCGGTGGATCGGGATGACATCGTTGATTCGCTCCGGGTCTTTCTAGCTGACTCTTCTGACGAAGCCCGGATCATCAACAACATCGACCAGAGCATAGGCAGGATCGAGAAGCTTGGTTTTCTGCGCAAATTGCGCGGTGAAAACGATGTGTGGGAAGTCCGCCGAATTCTGAAAGCCTATGTCGATGCGCAGACGCTGTCTGATTTTGCGCAGAAGCTGGACGAATATAAGTCCGTACTGAACCAGGGTGGGCAATGAGCGAAGGTCTGTTCTCCACAGTTGAAGTTGAGGCGACGGGCAAACCGGGCTACAGACTTGAACGGATTGAACTGTACAACTGGGGTACGTTCGACAACCACGTCAGCTACTTGTGCCCGAATGGCGAAACGGCGCTGCTGACAGGTGATATCGGCAGTGGAAAGTCGACGATTGTCGATGCTGTGAGCACCTTGCTGTTGCCTTCACACACGATTGAATACAACAAGGCCGCAGGTGCCGGTAGGCGTGAGCGTAGTTTGCGCAGCTACGTTGAGGGCCACTACAAATCTGAGCGCGACGAACAAACCGGCACATCCCGCCCAGTGGCTCTGCGCGGCCACAATGCCTATTCGGTGATTCTGGGGACCTTCACCAACGAGGGATACGGCGAAACTGTGACCCTGGCCCAGGTGTTCCAGCAGCGCGATTCAACGGGCCAGCCGTGGCGACGGTTCTTCTCTGCACCCAAGCGGCTGACCATCCTGGATGACTTTTCAGGCTTCGGCACCGATATCAACGACCTGCTGCGCAAGCTGCGGAAGAAGGACGTCGCTGTTGACGACACCTTCCCGAACTACGCCCGCCGCATGCGCAGGCTTCTGGGCATCCGGTCAGAACAGGCCATGGACTTGTTCCAGCAGACGGTGTCAATGAAGGCCGTGGGGGATCTCAACGAGTTTGTGCGCACTCACATGCTCGAACCCACCGATGCTGGTGGTCGGATCAGGCAGATCATCGACCACTTCGATGATCTTGAAAATGCCTACCAGGCCGTGCAGCGAGCACAGGAACAGTTGGAGCTGCTGACCCCTCTGGTAGAAAACGCGGATAAGTACGATGCCGTGATTGCCAAGAAGGACAATCTGGCCAAGCAGCGTGATGCTGTGGCTATGTTCTTTTCCGACATACGCGCGACGCTGCGAACTGCCAGTATCGAGCAGCTGGAAACTGATCTCACTACCGTCAACCAGCAGTTGGTGGCGAAGCGGGAAACCCGTGACAAGCTGTCTGCGGAACGTGACGATCTCATCGCGGCGCGTGCCTCGGCCGGCGGCGAGCGCCTGGAGACCCTGAGGCACAAGGCTGCGTCTGCGCGTGAACAGCAAGAGCAGCGCGAAGCTCGCAACCAGCGCCTGCAGGTGAAACTGCATGATGCAGGCTTGGCTGAGGTTAAAACGCGGGCTGATTTCAACCAGATTCCCGGCAAGGCTCAAGATCAACTGGCGGTGCTGGAGCCAGAGGCCACCGAACTTGATAAGAATCGTTCGGCCATCGAAGCCGAAAAGCTGCTGCTCACCGAGCAGGAACGCGAAAACAACCGCGAACTGAAAAGTCTGGCCGCCCGCCGGAACAACCTGCCCAGCAACCTGCTGGATATCCGTGAACAGCTCAGTGCCGCCACTGGAATTGCTGAAGACGAGCTCCCCTTCGCGGGTGAGCTTCTGGATGTTGCCGAAGAGTTCGAAGAATGGCGAGGCGCCGCTGAACGTGTGCTTAGAAACTTCGCCTTGTCGATGTTGGTTCCGCAGGCACACTACGCCGCGGTTGCCGAATGGGTGAACAGAACCCGGCTGCAGACCACGGGTCACGGTGGCCGCACCACGGGTGTGCGTTTGGTGTATGAACGTGTACCGGATCGGCATGTGCCGCTGCAGCGCAAACCTTCGGCTGGGCTGCGACTTGCGGACACGATCGAGATCGAGGATTCACCCTTCCGCGCCTACTTGAAGAGCGAGGTAGAGTCCCGCGCTGACCACCTGTGTGCGGACACCGTTGAGGAATTTCGCGGTGCGCAGCGCGCGGTCACGCGTGAGGGCCAAGTGCGTTCGCGTGACCGCCACGAAAAAGACGACCGGCGTCGTGTGGACGATCCACGCGGTTGGGTCTTGGGCCGGATCAGTGAGCGCAAACAAGAAGCTCTGATTCGTGAAATCCAAGAACAGTACCAGCGTCAGTCGAAGCTGAATGAGAAGCGGGAACAGCTTGTGGCCAGACAGGCAGAAGTCCAGGCCCAGTCCGAAGCCCTGCGTGCGGTTCTGGACTTTGACTCATGGGATGAAGTCGATTGGGAATCAGCTCGGGCTCGTCTGCAATCTGCTGAAGCTGAGATTGAGCGTCTGGAGAGCGGTTCCTCGGAGCTGGCGGAGATCACCCGCAGCTTTGAGTCCGTAGAACAGCAGATTAAGGAAAACGAGAACGCGCTAGATAATGTTGCCCGGAAGGCAACGACCCTCGAAGTGCGCTTAGGACAGGAACGTTCAGCGCTGGAACGTGACCGTGAAATCCTCGCGGCAGGCACTTTCGAAAAAGCCCAAGAATCCTTCGAGGACCTCCAAGCCCGCGTACCTAAGCGCATCGCGTCCGTTGAACAGGCAGACGAGCTCCAAGCCTCGACAGTCAGTGCGATTGCGAAGGAGATCGAATCGGCGCAGGAGAAGATCAACGGCCACACCACAACGCTGCTGACGCAGATGGGCAATGTGCGCGAACAGTTCCCTGCAGAAACCACGGAAATGGATGCCAGCGTGCACGCGCGCAATGCCTACCGCGAATTCCACTCGCGAGTGAAAAATGACGACCTCCCGAGGTTCAAAACGGAGTTCAAGGAGCAGCTGAACACCAACGCGATTCGCGAAATTGCAGGTTTTTCCAGTTGGCTCCGCCGGCAGGCGGATGAAATCGACGTGCGGATCGGCAAGATCAACGAGGCCTTGTCAGCCGTGGACTTCAATGAGGGCCGCTACATTCGTCTGGAGAAGTCCGCCACCATTAACCAGGATGTGCGCAAGTTCCGCAGTGATCTGCGTGATGTTACCGCCGAAGTCAGTGACAACGACGATTCGTCCCTGTACTCCGAGCAGCGTTTCCAGGATGTGCGGGCGATCATCGAGCGATTCAAGGGCCGCGAGGGGCACACAGACGCCGACAAGACATGGACGGCTCGTGTTACCGACGTGCGCAATTGGTTTACGTTCTCAGCTTCGGAGCGTGATCGTGAAACTGATGAGGAGTGGGAGCACTTCCGCGATTCTGACGGCAAGTCCGGCGGGCAGAAGGAAAAGCTGGCGTACACGATCCTCGCCGCTTCGCTTGCTTACCAATTTGACCTGAAGTGGGGTGCGGCGAAATCGAAGGACTTCCGCTTTGCCGTGATTGATGAGGCTTTTGGCCGCGGTTCGGATTCCTCGACCCGCTACGCCTTGGACCTGTTCCGCAAACTGGGCCTGCAGCTGTTGATTGTCACGCCGTTGCAGAAGGTCCACATCATCGCCCCGTACGTCAAGAGCATCGGCTTCGTCGACAACTTAGGCGGCGATAATTCTCGCCTGCTGACCATGACCATCGAGCAGTACTACAACATGGCCGACTCCGGCGGCTCGACACCCGGAGGTTCGAAGCCCGGAGGATCGGTGTGACTCGAGTCCGCGCTTGGAAATCCCCGCAAGACATCCGCACTGCGGTGCAGCGCCGCTGGAAAGACGGGTCGCTGCTGCGCGCCTACGCCCAGGGTGAGGAATTCCCGGTGATCACGGTGCCCCTGGGCGGGCCGACTTCCGCTGAGCTCGCTTCCCGCTGGGACGAATGGCGTGCCTGGTCTTCTGACCTTTCCCACGATTCGCGAGGTGGGGCTCACTACGACCTCGAACTCAAGTCTGTTGGGGGTCGGGGTGCGGTAGGTGCGAACTCGGTCCCTCACCGGGCCGTAATCAGTCGGTTCGATCAGGCTTGGAAGCTTCTTTCGGTCGGCCGGGATGTTGCCGCCTTTGATGAGTTGTTGTCGGTGACGAAAAAGCGGCAGTTGGAGGCTCCCTGGCACTGGGTTTTGCGCCGACCGCTGGAGGCGCTGCGGTTGGCAGCGGAGTGGCCGCAGGTGTTGGCGGCCTACGAGTGGTTGGATGCAGCGCGGGATTCAGGCCGCTATTTGCGGCAGGTGGATGCGGCCGGGGTCGATACGAAGTTCGTGGAGTCCAACCGGCGACCGTTGGCGGAAATGCTCGGGGTGGCTGCTGCGAAGGGCAAGTTCGAGCAGGCGTTGGGTTTGGCGACAAAGCCTGCGTATGTGCGCATGCGGGTGGACCCTGCGCGTTCGCCGGTGCCCGGCGTGGATGAGCTCACGCTGCAGGCGGATCAGTTGTCGGAGTTTGGTTTCATACCGGACATCGTCCTGATTGTGGAGAACGAAATTACGTTCCTAACGGTTCCTGTGCCTGCCGATGGGGCCGTGGTGTGGGGCAAGGGTTTTGAGAGTCAGCGCAGCCAAACACTCGCGTTTTTTGCGGGATCGGATGTGTTGTATTGGGGCGATGTGGATACACACGGGTTCAGCATTCTGCACGGGGTGCGGGCACAACTGCCGCAAGCTGAATCAGTGTTGATGGATGAAGACACCCTGGAAGCGCACCGTAAATTGTGGGGTTCTGAGCCTGCGCCGACGAATGCGTATTTGGAGAATTTGACCCCAACGGAGCGAGCGCTGTACGACGATTTGGTGTCGGATCGACTGGGCCGCAATGTGCGTTTGGAACAGGAACGCATCAACTGGGCGTGGGCGTTGCAACGGCTCGACTACCGCTGGGCACAGTAGGGGCTGGAGCGGGGTTCTGGAGGTCAGACTCACGCTTTAATGCAGACCAGCACCCCTCATCAAGCTCGCTCACACGGCCCGACCCGGCACCTCGGCGGCCTCCGGGCAGTGCAGATTCACGCTTTAATGCAGATTTGCGCTGTAATGCGCTGCATTAAAGCGTGAGTCTGCATTTCCGCGTGAGAACGGCCCGTGAAGGGACGAGGTGGAGGTTGGGTGGGCCCGTGAAGAGACGAGGTGGAGGTCGGGTGGGCCTGCAGGCCGTGGTGGCCGCATAAAGCTCACCCACCACCAGCAGCACACTGCACAACGGAATCCGAAGCTAAACAGACCTAGACAACTAATTCCGTCGTCTGATATGCTGAAACAACGATTTACGACGGAAAGGGCGATTATGTCTGCTGAAGACGCAGTTTCGGATGCCGAGCTCGACAGCAAGTCGAAGGCAATCATCGAGGCCTTGCAGCAGGACGGTCGACGCAGCTACGCCGAGATCGGCCGCGAAGTTGGGCTTTCCGAAGCGGCAGTACGACAGCGCGCAGCGAAGCTCACCGCTGCGGGAGTCATGCAAATCGTCGCCGTGACCTCACCCATGCAGCTTGGCTTCAACCGCCAGGCCATGATCGGCGTGCGAGTCAACAGCGACATCACCGGCACAGCCGAAGCACTCAGCAAACTCCCCCAGGTCAACTACACCGTCGTCACCGCCGGCGTCTACGACATCCTCATCGAAGTCGTGTGCGCCGATGACGACGAACTGATGGAAACCCTCCAACAGCTGCGCTCATTCGAAACCGTCGAATCAACCGACACGATGATGTACCTCAAACTCTGGGACCAGAAGTACAACTGGGGCACCCGCTAGCGCCTAGAACCAGCTAACACCAGGAACCGACCGGGGCCAAACGGCACCTCGCCCCACCCAAACAACACCCACAAAACCCGAAGCAGACACCTCGTCAGCGAACCCGCCAAGCCGAGGCAAGAAAGCAAGGATTCCAATGTCGAACATCGATCTTCAAGCAGGCCTGCGCGATCACCTGTGGATGCACATGGCCAGCCACGACCACCTGTTCACCGGCGGCCGCACTCCCGTCATCACCCACGGCGAAGGCCACCACGTGTGGGACGACAAGGGACACAAGCTCATTGACGGCCTTGCCGGCCTGTTCACCGTCCAGGTTGGCTATGGGCGTGAAGAACTCGCCCAGGCTGCCTACGACCAGACCAAGAAACTCGGCTTCTTCCCCCTGTGGTCCTACGCGCACGAACCGGCTATCGAACTGGCCACTCGCCTGGCCGCCTACGCACCGGGTGATCTCAACAGGGTGTTCTTCACCTCGGGTGGTGGTGATTCTGTCGAGTCCGCACTGAAGCTCGCCAAGAACTACTTCCGCCTGACCGGCAAGCCGGGTAAGCACAAGATCATTTCGCGTGCGACCGCTTACCACGGCACCCCGCACGGTGCCCTGAGCGTCACCTCGCTGCCGGACCTGCGCAACCAGTTCGCACCGCTCGTGCCCGGTGCGCACAAGGTGCCGAACACCAACTTCTACCGCGCGGACGACCGCTTCTCAGGCGACGAAAAGGCATTCGGCCGTTGGGCTGCCGACCGCATTGAAGAGGTCATCGAATTCGAAGGCGCAGACTCCGTCGCCGCGGTGTTCCTCGAACCGGTGCAGAACTCCGGCGGTTGCTTCCCGCCACCACCGGGCTACTTCGAGCGCGTGCGCGAAATCTGCGACGAACACGACGTTCTGCTGGTGTCAGACGAAACGATCTGTGCATTCGGCCGCATCGGCTCAATGTTCGCCTGCAACGACTTCGACTACGTGCCGGACATCATCACCACCGCCAAGGGCATCACCTCCGGCTACGCCCCACTGGGTGCGATGATCGCCTCGGACCGCCTGTTCGAACCCTTCGGCAAGGGTGGGGAGACCTTCTACCACGGCTACACCTTCGGCGGTCACCCCGTTTCCTGTGCCGTTGCGCTGGCCAACCTCGACGTCATGGAAAAGGACGGCCTGAACGACCGCGTGGCAACGAACTCGCTGGCTTTCCGCAACACGCTGGAAAAGCTCACGGACCTGCCGATTGTCGGCGACGTCCGAGGTGAGGGCTACTTCTTCGGCATCGAACTGGTCAAGGACAAGGCCACCAAGGAAACGTTCACAGAAGAAGAGTGCGAGCGCGTCCTCAACGGCTTCGTGTCACCGGCGCTGTACGAACGCGGTCTCTACTGCCGAGCTGACGACCGCGGCGAACCCGTCATCCAGCTGGCTCCCCCGCTGACCTGCGGGCCGGAGGACTTCGCGGAAATGGAGCAGATCATCCGCTCCGTCCTCGTCGACGCAGCCGAAAAACTGTAAGGGGAACGGGGCCGAGGTGCCGCAACCGGCACCTCGGCAACCGGCACCTGGGCAGGGGTCGGGAACTTGGTAACCGGCACCTCGGCGGCCCCCAACCAACCCAGACTCACGCTTTAATGCAGCCTTACGCGCAAATGCGCCGCATTAAAGCGTGAATCTGCATTACCGCGTGAAAACGCGCCAGAAAACGGACGAGGCGGAGGTCGGCTGGGCCCGTGGAGCCTACTGTCCACCGAACAGCCGAGGCGGCAACCTGCGGCTAGCCCCAGCCATCCCAGACTCACGCTTTAATGCAACCTCACGCGCAAATGCGCTGCATTAAAGCGTGAGTCTGCATTACCGCGTGAGAACAGTTCGCTTCAAACCGTGAAAACGGACCAGCAAACGGACGAGGCGAAGGCCGGCCACCCGGCCCAGGCCCGCTACGCCTTCACCTCGTCTTTTGGTTTGGCTGTGGCAATAAAGACAGCAGCGATCAACTGCGCTGCGGCCATGTAAAGGGCGACGGGAATCCAACTGCCGGTGGCGGCGTACAGGCTGGTTGAGATCAGCGGTGCCGGGGCCGACGAGATCAGCCCGCACAGCTGGTAGCTGATCGATGCGCCGGTGTAGCGGACGCGGGGTTCGAACAGCTCGGCGATGAAGCCTGAGGATGTCGCATACACGAACGAGTGCCCAATGGGGAACGCCAGCACCATCGCGGCGTAGGCGGCCCAGGTTTGGCCGCTCATCATGAGTGCGAAGATCGGCACCGAAACGGCCGCGGTGACGATCGAACCGACGATCATCATCTTCTTCTTGCCGTGCTGATCAGCGAAGATGGCGACCAGCGGAATGGCGATGATGTCGAGCAGCGAACCGAACGCAATGGCCAGCAGCACGGTGCCGCGACTCATGTCGGTTTCAGCCGGCGTCAGGGCCAGCAGGTACACGGTGACCAGGTAGAACAGGGTGTTTGAACCGACCAGCGTGAAAATGCCGACGAGCAGCGAGTGCTTGTGGTCGCGAAACATTTCGAGGGCGGGGACGACGGCGTGCGATTCGTCCTCGTGCATCTTCTGCATGTCCGGGGAGTCTTCGAGCTTCAGGCGGATAATGAAGCCGACCAGCACCAGCAGGGCGGACACGAGGAACGGGATGCGCCAACCCCAGCTGAGGAACTGCTCTTCGGGCATCATCTGCACCAGGAAGAACGCACCGGAGCTCAACAGCGAACCGGCGGGCACACCGGCCTGCGGCCACGAACCGTAGAAGGCCCGCTTGTGCCTGGGCGCATGTTCGACGGCCATGAGGACAGCACCACCCCATTCGCCGCCAACACCGAAGCCCTGGATCAGACGCAGGATCACCAGGAGGATGGGCGCGGCAACACCGATCGTGGTGTAGCCGGGCAACAGGCCGATCGCGACCGTCGCGCCACCCATCATGAGCAGCGACAACACGAGCATCTGCTTGCGACCGATCCTGTCACCGAAGTGCCCGAACACCAGACCACCCACGGGCCGGGCGATAAAGGCCACCGCGAAGGTCGCAAGGGCACTCATCTGGCTGGCCACCGGGCTGAGGCTGGGGAAGAACTGATCGTTGAGCACCAGCACCGCCGCGGTGCCGAAGAGGAAGTAGTCGTACCATTCGATCGCCGTGCCGAGGAAGCTGGCAAAGGCAACTTTGGCTGGGTTTTCCGGAGTTTTCGCAGCTGACGAGGTGCCGGTTTGGTCGGCCGCCGAGGTGCCTGCTGGGGTATTGGCTGGGTTGCCTGCTGGGCTGCCGGCGGGGCTGAGCTTGTCGCTCATCGTTGAGCCTCTCTGTATGTCTGTGTGTGCACGAGGTTCTGCTGAAAACAGCATTTCACCTAGTGAAAGTGGCCGCAGTCACATTACATCACGTGCGTTGGGACACAAAGGCCAGCCCAGAGTCACGCTTTAATGCAGACTCACGCGCTAATGCGCTGCATTAAACCGCAAATCTGCATTACCGCGTGAGAGCACGGCAGTGAAGGGACGAGGCGGAGGTCGGGCTGGGCCTGCCGCAACCACACCCCGGCCAAGCCACAGTCACGCTTTAATACAGAATCACGCGCTAATGCGTTGCATTAAAGCGTGAAACTGCATCACCGCGTGAGAACACGACGGGAAGGGACGAGGCGGAGGTTGGGCGGACCGGTTTGGATAGCCGGGGCAAAGCTGGGGGCGGCTAGCAGCTAAACCAGCCACAGTCACCCAGACTCACGCTTTAATGCAGACTCACGCGGTAATGCGCCGCATTAAACCGCAAATCTGCATTACCGCGTGAGAGCACGGCAGTGAAGGGACGAGGTGGAGGCGGCCAAGGCCCAACGAAGCCCGGCATGACGGGGCTCGAGTACAATGAGCCCACTCGAACTACACAGCGCTCACCTGCAAGTTGGGCACTGCACTCCCCGACGGGCGCCCCGACTTTCGTCCCGGCAGCCACCTCGGCAGAAAGAAAGATTGGTCCGCTTTGTCTGAATCGGCTTCGCACTCGTCGCACGGCGCCCCTGACGCCGCCCACATCAACGGCAACATCGACGCCGCACCGCGTCTGGTCGCCTACGACCCCGACAACAGGCGGCCGCTGTTCGCGTTCGTCCTGTACATCCTTGCGGCACTCATGATTGTCGTCGCACTTGTCATCAGCAGCGAAGCCAGCGAACCCCTGCAGGCCGCTCCCCTGTGGGGCTCAGCAGTCGTCGTCGGCGGCCTCGGCGTTGTGGCTCAGCTGCTGCAGCGTCTGTGCCGAATCCTCAAGGACATCCGCGCGGAGCTTCAGAGCCGCCGCTGAAAACTATCCCGCAGCAGAGCTAAAAGCCGACTGTTATCTACTGACGTCACGAGCTCCACAGCCCCTTGGTGAATACTCGCGTATTCCCTGAGGGGCTGTGGCGTTTGGCCATCAAGACGCACAGTTCTACCGCTTTCTTGGTCGTCGCTGACGACAATCCCGACCTCTGCAGGCTCCGAAGTGACGAGCGTCGGATCAATCAGCATTGCAACTGTCAGTGCATCATGAACCCACATCCCCGGGATGTTCCGGGTTTCAGATGAGAAGCTGACCCACGGGCGCAGTGTGGGAACTAGAGCCCGCGTGAGGGAGCTGTCTAAACGCTCGAAACCATCAAGGTCTTCGTGCGTAAGCATGGTTGTCGTCGTAACATCCATCGGGACGAGCGTCATCGGCGCGCCACTGGCAATCACGGCGCCCGCCGCTTCCGGATCCAAGAAAAAGTTGGTATCAACCGGGAACCGATCTGCGTCAAAAGCCCCGCCCATTACGACAATCCGTCGGACAGCGTCAGCTGTTTCAGGATACTTTCGCAACATCGAAGCAATATTGGACAGCGGCCCGATCGCTGCAATCGTAACTTCTCCGGGGTCAGCCAAAACCGCCTGCGCTAGCCAGTCGACGGCCCCTTCGTTGAAAGCATCCGCCGAACTCACGGCGAACGGCGCAGGCCCCCAAAGTCTCTGAGCGAGCTCTCCAGTCCGCTTGCGCTGCGCTTCCTCCACCCATTCGCGCACTCGCCGCTGGTTCACATAGGGCTCCCCGCACACGACCGGAACATCCACCTCGAGTTCTTTCAGCAACCACGATGCAGCCGCTGCGCCTTCTTCACGAGCAGTATTACCGCTGACAACTGAAACCCCTACTAGATCAACCAACTGCGAACACGCAGCCAGAGCGATGGCGATTCCGTCATCGGTATTCGCACCAGGAATCCCATTTCCGGGATCGGTATCAATCACCAAACGCAAAGAACTGTTCTCCCGTTCCATCAAGTCCGCTACACATAGCTGCTCTCGCAACCGCAAGAAGACCGCCGAATCAGATCCCCTTGGGCTGCCAAAAGCTGCGGCTCATCCGCTTGGAGCAGACATTCAACCGCGTTTTCCGCGTTGTCCGCAACGAACTGCTCAAATGTCGTTAAAGACGGGATCGTGAACGAACCCATCGATGTTCCGTTTAAGGCTGCGACTGCTACATCTTTCGGCACAGAAACGCCAGCCTCAGAGCACGCCGCAAGGAATCCAACAGCCTGGGATTCGTTTGCTGCAAACAGCCCGTCGAAATCAACGGCGGACTCAATCAGCTTTTCTCCCGCCTGATATCCACCTGAACGGGTGTAAGGCGCGCTCTGCAGCAAGCCTGAGTCTTCCTCGAACCCCCGGGCCCGGAGTGCTTCAGCCCACCCCTGCATGCGAACTCGGGAATTGCGTTGATCAAGCGGTCCTGTGACCATCGCTATTCTTTGCCGACCGTGTTCAGCAAGGTGATCAACCGCTTTGAAAGTCGCCGCACCCTCATCCAACCGCATGCAGTGTGCGAAGGATGGGGCATCCCAGGAATCGAAAACCAACACACGGGTTGTGTCTCTTAACTTCTCCAGTTCCGGAGGGCACCCATCGACACCGTAGAAAAGAAGACCCTCTACCCGGTTCAGAACGAAGCTCTCCAAAAGCTTGACTTCCTGCTGGCGGTCATCGGCAGAATCGCCCAGCAGAATATTCAAGCCCCGCTGCCGCGCCGCGTTGCCAACCGCATGCGCCAGCTCAGACAAGTACGGATTCTTGATGCTGGGAACAATCAGTCCGATCGTGCCCGTCGTACCCGAAGCCAAAGCTTTGGCCACCCCATTGGGGCGATAGCCGGTTTCCTTAATGGCTTCGATGACGCGTTCTCGCAGCGCTTTGGAAACTGGGCGCGGGCCGTTGTTGACAACATAGCTGACGACAGCGACGGAAGTTCCCGCAACACGGGCCACGTCTTTGCGGGTGACTCTTCCCCCACGGTCATGCATACTCGGCCTCGCAATCCCAGCTTCCCAGCATGGGCACCAACAATAGCTAACGGACTTAGATTGCGTCTCGAATATCGTTGAGGTCGCGTCCGCGCGTTTCCGGTGCCGCGAAAGTCGTAGCCAGACCGATTCCAGCCATCACCATCCAGTAGATGGCGAGCGGCCACCAAGCTCCAGCCATGGCCAAGAGAGCAGAGGCGACTGCCGGGGCGGTACCACCGGACAGAATTGATCCCAGTTCCTTCGCGACCGCCATCTTGGTAAAGCGGTTCTTTGCGCCGAACAGTTCCACGCCATAGGCAGCCTGCACACCAAAGATTCCCAACGAGGCTACGCACATAGCAACAACAATGACGATAACGGTCACCACGGGATCGCGAAGTTCAAGGATCCAAAAGACGGGGACTGCCATCAAAACGAGTGCGAAGCAGAACCAGCGGTACACGATGCGACGGCCGAACTTATCGGACAGGTGGCCGGCCAGTGGAATGACAGCAAATCCGAGGAATGATGCAATGAGCACCGCCGTCGTTGAAACAGATTTGTCGATCAGAAGAATGTTGGCGACATAGCCGACAAGGAATCCCTGCGCCATGTATGACGGCCCATTTTCACCGATGCGAAGACCGAGCATGACGAAGAAAGCGCGGTTCCGCTGCCAAAAGCTGCCTTCCTCGGCAACCGACTGAACCTTCTGCGTACGCTGTTCGAGCTCTTCCTTGTGCTGAGCGAAAACCGGAGTTTCTTTCATAGTGCGGCGAATCAGAAGTGCACCGAGAGCAACGAGAATCGAGGCCAGGAATGGAATTCGCCAACCCCAGGAGTAAAGCGCCTCATCTGGCATCTGGACTACAAGGAGCCAAGCGCCTGAAGCGAGGAGCGTACCGCTGTTCGAGCCAATGGCAACGATCGACGCAACAAGCCCGCGCTTCTTCGCGGGGGCATACTCAGTCAGCACGATCGCCGCGCCCGACAGCTCAGCGCCAGCACCAAAGCCTTGAAGGACGCGCATCAACAAGAGAAGAAGCGGTGCGCCAAGACCAATCTGCTCATACGTCGGCAGCAAGCCAATAGCAGTAGTGGCCCCACCCATGAGCGCAACGGTCACGACCAGGACGACTTTCCGCCCCTTCTTGTCACCCAGGCGGCCGAAGAAAATCGCCCCCAACGGCCGCGCGAAGAAACCAACCGCGTAGGTGGAGAAGCCCGCGAGCAGGGATACCGCCGGCGACTCCGAGGGGAAGAACAGGGTATTGAACACCAAAGCAGTTGCCAGGCCGTAAAGCGCAAAGTCAACGTACTCCATCGTCGTTCCCAACCAGGAAGAAACGACAGCGGTTATGAAATTCGATCGCCCTTCTTTGGACTTCAGCTCTGCATCAGCAGCGAGGTTTTCGGCCATCTGGCGCTCCTATTCTACGCGGGTAGACCTTGTTGCTTTCGGTAAATTAAACACTCAAAGTGACAGATAAGTAAACAGGACAACAAGGCCTGTTGACGGAGCCAGCAACACAGGTCCCGAATCCTCAAGGACATCCGCGCGGAACTTCAGAACCGCCGCTGAGCGGTTAACGCACTCAAGCACCACAACCTCAAAACGCCGGTGGGGTATGCACTTCTGCATACCCCACCGGCGTTTCAGTTCAGGGAACTAGCCTTCAGCGGCCTGACTCCAAGGGGCCAAACCACCCCGGCCCCTCGGCCGCGTCAGCCGACCAACCGCTGAGCGGCTCACCCTTCTTTAGACCTCAGCACGCGGAACTTGGTCTGGCCGTTAGGCTTGTCGCCACCGTCGATCTTCATAGCGACAGCAGAATCCGTCATCGTCAGCCATCCCAGGTGCAGCTTCCCGGCTTCACCTTCACCCGCGCCAACGCCTTCGCGCCACAGTTCTTCACCGGTGTTGGCATCGACGGCTACAGCTGAATCGTCTTGGGCGAACACCACGGCGTCCGCACCGGCCACATACCCGGCGTCACGGGCAGCGGAACTTGCTTCCGCCTCGGCGGGGGCTGACCAGAGGACCTCACCATCGGTCATGGAGACCGCATCGAGTGTGTTGTCGGGGCTGGGCACGAGCCCGTACAGCTGCCCATCTTTGGTGATGCCGGCGGGAGCGTCGAATGGCAGTCCGGCGCCGGCCAAACCCTGCGAAAACTCATCACTCACGGGTTTGCGCTGCACACCTTCGAGTTTGCCGCCGGTGAGGTTGTCGCCGACTTCTGCAAAGACCGCACCTTCTTCCGTTGCGGTGTAGCAGTACTTCTTGCCGCCGAGTTCGTGCATGCCGCCGGCAATGCAGTCGGCACCATCGGCATCGGTGTTGATTGTGACGGCGGGGTCCTTTGCAGCATCGACGTCCGACCATTCCTTGACGGTGTAGATGTCAGATGTTGTCGACAGGTCGGGGGTTTCCCGCTCCAGCGCGTAGTTATCAGCGTCAACGGCGGACAGCTGGTAGATGTTGCCAATGGCATCGGGGTTGATATCCCCGCCATCGAGCCTGGTCACAACGGCTGCTTGGGCTTTGCCGTCTTTCAGGGAGGTCCGCTGCAGGACCCGCTTGTCAGGGGCCGAGCCCGCATGCGTCAGGTATTCGCCGCTGGGGTCGACGGTCGGCATGCTGACCTGGCTGCCCTTGGGCAGCGCGGGCGACTGCCAGTGGGGCTTGATCTCTTGAGCGCCCGAGGTGCCATCTGGCAGCTGCAAGCCCACGACTGCCGGTGACTCACCTGAGCAGGCGGCAATCTGCTGTGCATCCTGGCCAAGTCCTTGGAGCGCAAGGACGATCGTGTCGGAATCGGTGACAGGTTTGTCGTCAAGAAGCCAGTACGCCTTGGCAGAGCACTTGCCCAGCGAACCGGGGTCGAAGGTCCACTGTTCTTCGCCATCTGCCGTGTTGAGACCGTGGATTTTCCCGGTTTGCGGGTCTTGGTAGATGAGGGTGTCGCCCTTGATGTAGGACTCGGGGCCGGTGATTCCGGCATCGGTGGGTGGGATGGCCGCTGATTTGGACCACAGCTCTTTGCCGTCACCGTCGAAGGCGCGCATTTTCTGCGCGACACCGTCATAGAGCACCGCGAAGTTATTACTCGAAGCGAAGACAGTTGCCGCCGCATCGAGCTTCTGCCAGGAGCCCCATTCGAGCTTAGGCTCGCTTTTGTCCGGGTTGGCCGAATCACCAGAGCCGCCGGACCCTCCACACCCGGTGAGGACGAGTGAACTGGCAAAGACGACGGCCGCGGTGGCGCGCAGGGCCTTACGACGAATCATGGTGCTCCTTGACTACGGCTTGCCGGACGGCAACGCCCCTCATCGTAGCTAAGACGTTCCCTGTTCAAACTGGAGCGAGCGCAGGTCGCCGAGGTGCCGGTTGCCGAGGTGGGCTGCCGGTCGCCGAGGCGGATGCCCGGGTGAGCGCCGGGCGGCCGGTTGGGATGTGAGCTGGGGTGGGCTGGTGAGGTGGGCTTACCTCAAGGCTCGCCCGTATCCTTAGCCAGAAACGAAAACCGCCCAAGGATAATGCTTATCCTTGGTTAAATTAGCGATTTGCCCGAGGATAAGCATTATCCTTGGACAAAACAGCGCTGAAGGAAAGGTTAGTGCTTATGTCGTGGACGGCTCGGGAGTGGACTTCTCCTGACAGTGCGCGGCGTCCGCGTGAACGCTGGCAGGGAACCTATTGGGCGTATCAGCCGTTTTCGCTCACTGAACCTGAGTGGCGCATCGATCCTGCCGTGGCAGCTGAAGCCGGTCGTGTAGAGCGGCGTATCCGCAACCTGAAGTTTCATAAGGCCGCGGGCAAGCTCGAAGCGGTCTCGCGGTATCTGCTTCGCAGCGAAGCAGTCTCCAGTTCCTATATTGAGGGGTTGCGGTCCAATGCGCGCAACATTGTGTTCGAAGAGCTCAAACGGCTTGAGCACACTGCGAACGGCACGGCAGCTGCCGGGCACGCGTCGACAGCGGCTGAGGTTGCCGACAATATTGCCGCCCTGACGAGCGCTGTTGAACGTTTGGGTACGGCTGAGCGCATCACATGGGCCGACATCGAACAGCTGCAGAAAGAACTGTTGCCCAGCCTGAGCGCGCCGGGCATTCGTGACAGGCAGAACTGGGTGGGAGGAAGTGAGATTCACCCCGGCCAGGCGGAGTTCATTCCTCCGACTGAACAGGCGCTGGCTCCCGCGGTTGAGGATCTTGTTGAGTTCATGAACGGAGCTGCGACAGGGTGCCTGATTCAGGCGGGCCTTGTGCATGCGCAGTTCGAAACGCTGCACCCGTTTGCTGATGGCAATGGGCGCATTGGGCGAGCACTCATTCACACGGTGTTTGTTCGCGGTGGTCTGACGGAGGGGTCGGTTCTGCCCATCAGTCAGGTGCTGCTGACCCGGTCAGACGAATACGTCGCGGAACTCATGGCTTTCCGCGGCATCCCACGTGGCGCCGAATTTGTCACGAGCGCTGAACCGGTCCGTGAACTGAGCGTCAGCGACGGCATCAATGCCTGGCTTCGGCATTTCATTTCCGCGGCGGATGAGGCTGTCGATCTGGCGTCTGCACTTAAAGATGAGCTTGATGAGTTCGATCGCGATAGCCACGCCCTCATCACCACCTATGCGGAGCGGACCGGAACGCGGATTCCGCGCAGCGATGCATCGGTGTGGAAGATCCTCGACATCCTGCCGAAGCTTCCGGCTTTGACTGTCGATGTGGCTGCTCGGCTGACCGGGACAAGCTCCACTTCGGCGCAGAATGCTCTTGAGCATCTTGTGGAGGCCGGCGTGCTTGACCGGCGCAACATCGGCAAAGGCAAACGCGGTTTCGTGTCCAATGACCTTTTCGATTTACTCAACTCAACCCAGCGAAAATGGGCAAGCACCCGGTTCGATACGCGCATCAGCAAACCGAACCGGCCAGCCCCGGGCAGTCCCGGCAATAAGAAACGGCAGCCGTAACCCCACCTCCTCCGTCTAGGCCTTTTTGCGTTCGATCACTTTGCGCTGTTCTAGGCGCAGCGTGACGTCGGCGGATCGTGCAAGCTGCTTCGAGTGGGTGACGACGATGACGCATTTGCCCTGCTCATGGGCTGCATCCCGCAGAATTTCGATAACCCCTTCGGCGGTTTCCTCATCGAGGTTGCCGGTGGGCTCATCAGCCAAGACGACCGGTGCAGAGGAAACCAGGGCTCGGCCAATGGCCACCCTCTGCTGCTGACCACCAGACAGGGCAAGCACGTTCCGCTTCGCAGCAGCAGCATCAATGCCCAGCCGGGTGAGGTCGTCAACGCTGGCCTTGGGGTTGACCAGGCGCAGGTTCTCCAGAGGCGTCAGGTAGTCGATGAGGTTGTAGTTCTGGAACACCAGCGCAATCTGGTCTTTGCGGTGACGGGTGTACCCGGTTTCGGCAATGTCATCGCCGCCAAACCGGACGGTGCCCTGACTGGGTGCATCGAGTCCAGCCAGCAGGTTCAACATGGTGGTCTTGCCCGCACCCGACGAACCGACGATCGCGTAGAACGTGCCCTTTTCGAAGTCATAGGTGACGTTGCTGAGCACCCGCTTGGCAGAGTTGGGATAGCTGAAGTTGACGTGATCAAGCTGCATGATGGCCATGATGTTTCCTAACTGAGTTTTGCAAGAATTCGTTTGGGGCGCTGCATAACAAGCGGCAGAACTCCCACGGACACCCCGATGAGCACAATGACGGCTCCCAGCACCAACGCCAGGACAACATCACCGGCACCCGTGCTCGGCTGAAGCGACGACAGCGCCTCCCCACCCACCTGGGCGAAGACCGCCTGTCCCAACCGGGAGGAAAGAACCGTTCCGACTACCGCAGCAATCACCGCCGCGACACCGGCGAAAATGCCCGCTTCAATCGCGAACTGCGACAGCACATTGCCTTTGCTTTTGCCCAGGGACAAAAGGATGCCAATTTCGTGAATCCGTCCGCGCGCCCAAAATGTGCTCACCAGTGTGAGCACGCACGCGCCGGCCACACACAGGCCCAGCAGCAGGATTCCCAGCAGTCGGTCCACCCCGGAAATCGCCTGGAGAACAGGGGCGAACTGTGCCGAGTTGTCCTCCAGTGTCAGCTCCGGTGCGATGCCTTTGGCAGCTTCGAGCGCTTCCGGCAGCTGCTGCGCGTTCTGCGTGAAATAGCGGCCCGTGGTCAGGGGCGCGCCGAGCCTCTGCGCGGATGCTAGATCCACAAAAACGTGGTTCTCAGATGCCCCGGACGGCAGTCCCGTGGGGTTGTCGGTTTTGCCGTCGAGAATGCCGGCAATCGTGACCGTGATCTTCTCACCATCGCGAGTAAGCGCGAGCTTGTCACCCACCCCAAGCTTGTTGTGATCGGCGAACTCGCGGTGAATGATCGCCTTCCCCGCGCCGGCCTTCCCAGCGCCAACCCGCGAGCCACCATCAGTGCCAGCCTGCGAACCACTGTCCGCGCCACCATCCGCACCCACGTGCTCCCCTTCGACAAGCCGGTACAGCTTGCCCTGGAATGCCGGGTTGAGCGAGGAATCACTGGTGCCGGTGACACTGACATCGCCTGCGAACTGCGGGTCCAGCTGAACTCCACTGGCGCCCAACACCGGCTGCGCTCCTTCGGGCCGGGCCAAGACGGCCGCTTCAAGACTGTGCCGCGCCACCTGGGGCAGGCCTGCCAAACGCTCAGCCACCTGCCGATCGATTCCAACGGAATCCCCCGAGGTGCCGCCCGGCTGGACAGCCGGGCTCCCGCCCGCCCCAGGTGTCTCACCTGAACCGGGTGCCACCTGACCACCCTCCCGAGGTGCCGGGTCACCTGCCGAACCGGACTCCACCTCGTCAGCGGTCTCACCTGCCGACCCACTCGCCGTGAATCCGGCACCGACGTTGGTGTTGATGGCGTTTTTGACCTCAGCCATGGTGGAGCGCACACCGGATTGGGCGACGAGTGCTGTGAAGACCACGGTCATGATGAGGGTCATGAGCAGGGTGCGGCCGGGTTTGCGGGTGACGCAGCGGATTGCGCGTGACCAGGGGCTGGTCATGTGGCGTCCACCAGGATTGCGCGGGGGCTCTTGCGCATCATCGGCACCGTGGTGATGGCAACGACAATGGCGATGACGGCAACACAGATAATCGCAGCCTGAATGACCGAGCCTGACGTCAGGCCCACTGTCAGGTTGTCCAGTGTTTGGGCGGATGCGGAAGATTCCATGTCGGCACCGAACTGGCCAGCTTGGGCCATGTCCTGTGCGGCGGATTTGTTGACGCTGGCCAGGGTGGTCTCACCCATCCACTGGGCGAATCGGCCGGCGGCGAAGTAGGCGGCGACGAATGCCGGTACCGCGATCAGGATCATCTCGGTGAAGTACTGGGCTGCGATGCTGGTTTTGGTGGTACCGATGGACAGCAGCGTGCCGGTTTCTCTGTTGCGTTCGCGCAACCACAGGAACAGGACCAGGGCGACGACCGCGGCGGCGAAAATGGTGGCGGCAACGGTGGTGTTGCGCATGATGCTCTTGATGCCCTCAACAGCGCCGGTGATGCCCGAAAGGTACTGGGCGGATGGCGAGATCTGGTAATTCTGCCAGTCGATGCCCTGGCCTTTCGCGGCTTCTGTCACCTGGTCGAGGTCGGCATCTTTGCTGATGAAGAAGTTCGCGTCCTGGTAGATCTCGTTATCTGGCGTGAACTTGTACAGCGCGCGTGTGGTCTCTAGGTCAGTGAACACGGTGTTGGCGAAAAGCTCATTGCGCGTGGCTGCCGGGCGGGGGTTGTCGCCGGATACGAGGCCCACGATTTCGGTTGTGACCTCTTCTGTGGACTGGCGTTCGTTGTCGACGTCGTACTTGTTGCCCTTCAGCGTGAGTTTGCTGCCCACGGTGAGGTTGTTGGCTTTTGCGAGGTCTTCGTGGATGACGGCTTTGTTCTTGTCATCGGACTTCAGGTGGCGGCCTTCGGTGAGTTTCAGTGTGCCGCTGCGGAAGTTGTTGTCGATTTCGCTGTTGTTGACACCCCACACGTTGACGGCGTTGCCGAACTGTTCTTCACGTTGTTTGTCGTAGTCGTCGTGGTCGAGTTTCTGCACTTTCGCACCCACGAGGTCAGCGGTGACGTTCTGGCGGGCCACGTGCGATTCGACACCCTCCAGCCCCGCGAGTTTGTCGATGTCAGCGGGTTTGACGGTGCCGGCACCTCGTGGTGTTCCGAGGTTGTGCTGGGGGTTGTTCTCCAGGACGAACCCGCGGCCAGTCTTTGCTTCGATTTCGCCTGACACGTGGTCAGCTGAGCGGCTGACGGCACTGGCGGCCATGACCACGGTGGCCATGATGGCCAGAACAGCAAAGATGATGAGTGTTTTTACTGGCTTGCGAACACAGTAGCGCCAGGCTCTGCCTACGAACGTCAAAACTTCCCTTCCACGGTGACAGCGGCAGCACCCACGCGCGGGTTGTGGTGCGCTACCGAAAAGATCCTGGAAGAACGTACTACCGGAATCTGGGCTGATTCTGAATGCCCCCTGCGTCCAAACTGTGGGATGACGAGGTGGAGGTGCGGTATGGGGGTGTGTGCGGCTTTGCGTGGGGGTTAATTGTCAGCCGATAGTTCCGTATCGTTCTACGAGGTCGATGATTTTCTTCAGGACGCGGACCTTGACCTCGCCACGTGTTTCCCCATCGGAGGTGCGGCATGTTTACTAAACACGCTAATTCCACTATCTGCAAAAGCAGACTCGGGAACACGTCAAACACCCCTGCAGGTGAGCCGGACGATCAGTCCTTGCGCTTGAGACGTTCATAGATCAGGGGCAAGAGCACGCGATCGACATCGGCCTTGAACTGTGGATCCGATAGGTACTTGATAGCGAATTCTTGGTTTTGGTTCATCCGGTCGAGCACGATGTCTTGGATGCGTTCGGCGTAGACGATGGAGAACATGTCGAGCGAGTTGTGGGCACGTGACCTGACTTCGGCATCTTCGACCATGTCTTCGGTGAGCTGCTCGATGACTTTATCCACATGGGTGAACTCGGTGCCCCAACGGTCGTTGAGCTTGGAGATGATGTTGGACAGACTGTCCTTTTCGTCCACGCTCGCGCCGCCGATGTCGGGGTTGTTCGACAGCTGGCCTTGCTCATCGGACAGGTCTATTGAGCCTTCGTAGACTTGCTGGAGCCGGTAGTACTGTAGAGCGACCTCGTCTTCCAGATGTGGGGCGGGGTCGCCCTCAATATAGAGCTTGCGCACCAGCAACTTAGCGTATGCGGCGAAGCGGTGGAGTGATTCGTCGTCGAAGCGGATGATGTGCGTCAGGAAGTCGTAGTTGCGGTTGAACTTGTTCATCTTGGCCCGCACTTCAAGCTTGTCCTCGTCCTTGAGTTCATCAAACCGTGCGGCGGCAGGGTCGAGGTACGCGTTGAGTCGGCTGAAGTCGAGGTTCGTTTGCTTCTTCGATTCGGTGAAGAATACCTTGGCAAAGCCCTCGATCTCCTGGTCCGTCCACAAATGATATGAGGCGAGGGAGTGGTAGAGGTCGTAAACGATGTTCGGGTCGGTTTCCTCGGTGATGCCGGTGGAAATGTAGTAGTCCTGGAACGACTTCTGGATCTCCTCAGCGGTATTGACGAAGTCGAGCACGAATGTGTCGGTCTTGCCCGGATGCATTCGATTGATCCGCGACAAGGTTTGCACCGCTTTGACCCCGTGGAGCTTCTTGTCCACATACATGGTGTGCAGTAGCGGCTGGTCGAAGCCCGTCTGGTACTTCTCGGCCACGAGCAGCAGCTGGTATTCGCCAGTGGCGAACTTCTCCGGCAACTCCGCTTCGGGGATCTGGTTGAGCTGTTCCTCGGTGTATTCCGCGCCCTGGTCTTCGACCGCTCCTGAGAATGCCACGAGCACGCCAAGGTCTGCATAACCCTTCTGTGCGATGTAGTCACGGAAGGCGAAGTAGTAGCGCACGGCATGCAGGCGTGAACCGGTCACCAACATGGCTTTGGCGTCGCCGCCAATCTTGTGAGCGACGTTGGCGCGGAAGTGTTCAATGATGATCTCGGCCTTCTGCCGCAGATTGTATGGATGCAGACTCAGGTATTTGCCGAGCGCCTTATTGGCTTGCTTGGTGGAGTACTCAGGATCGTCCGCCGTAGTTTTCCCGACCTGATAGTAGGTCTGGTACGTGGTGTAGTTCTTAAGCACGTCAAGGATGAAGCCCTCTTCGATCGCCTGACGCATTGAATACACGTGGAACGGAACTGGGGTGGCATCCGGTACCGGGGTACCGAAGATCTCTAGCGTCTTCTGTTTCGGCGTCGCAGTGAACGCGAAGAACGAAAGGTTCTGCTGACGCCCCTGCGTGCGCAGCTCCTCGGCGATCTGCTCATCAATCTCTAGCTGTTCCGCTTCGACCAGGGCTTCGGCAGCCGCGTAGCGTTCAAGCAGGCCGTCCTCAGACTCCTTGCCAGCAGTGGCGGTGTCTGCGAGCACTTGCTTGAGCTTCTCCGACGCCTCGCCTGTCTGTGACGAGTGTGCCTCATCAACGATGACCGCGAAGCGCTTACCAGTCGTCGCCACATTGCTCACGTCAACAAACGGGAACTTCTGCAACGTGGAAATGATGATCTTCGCACCATCGGCCAGCGCCTCTGTCAGTTGGTGGGCGTTCTTATCGACCCTCACCACCACGCCGGCTGTGTGGTCCATCGCGTAAATCGTGTCCTGCAGCTGCTTGTCCAGCACGCGCCGATCGGTGATCACGATGATCGAATCAAACACTGCACGCTGCTGATCATCATGCAGGTTTGACAGATGGTGGGCCAGCCAGGCGATCGTGTTCGACTTACCTGAGCCAGCAGAGTGCTGCACCAAATAGTTTTTCCCCGCACCATGATTCTTCGCGTCGGCGATGAGTGCACGCACGGCGTCAAGCTGGTGGTAGCGCGGGAAGATCAATTTGTCTTTGCGTCGGTCGTTCTCGTGTGGGATGAACTGAACGAAACGATGCAGAATATCGAGCAGTGAATCCTTCGCCAGCACCTCTTCCCACAGATAGGACGTCTTGTACTTACCTGACACGGGCGGGTTACCAGCACCATTACCGAAGCCACGGTTAAACGGAAGAAACACCGTGTCCATACCTGCGAGCTTGGTCGTCATCCAGGCCTCGTCAGTATCGACCGCAAAGTGCACCACTGCACGGCGGTTCAACCCAAACAGCACCTCACTGGCCGGGCGGGACCGTTTGTACTGATCAACCGCGTCACGGTAGGTCTGTCCGGTGAGTTGGTTTTTCAACTCTAGGGTCACCACCGGGATACCGTTCACAAACAACACGGTGTCGACAGAGTTGTTGTTTTTTGTCGAGTAGTGCAGCTGGCGCATTATCGTCATACGGTTCGCCCAATACTTCTCCGCCAACAGCTCGTTCAAGTCCGAGCCCGGAGCGAAGAACACCACCTTGAAGCGTGCTCCCAGATCCTCGACACCGCGACGCAGAACCTCGACAACTCCGCGCCGGTCAAGTTCACGGGCCACCCGCTTACAGAACTTCTCACCAGCTTTTGCCCCGTGGATGCTCTCTAAACGTTCCCACTGTTGCGGCTGCGTGTCCCGCACGAAGTCGAGCAAATCCTGCGGATATAAACCCAAGACCCGGTCATAGCCGTCAGGGCTTCGCGACTCGTACAAGTCAAGCTCCGAGGAGCCAACATGAGTCAGCGCGTACTCGATCTCGTCTTCAAACCTGCGTTCAGAAGTATCCATCACGCTTCCCCTCCCACACGGGCCTTGCCCGTCACCGCATCATTAATAACCTGCTTGCGATACTTACCCAGCAGTTCGATCTGCCTGTTTATATTCGAAATAGTTGAGTCAATCTCATTAGTCCTTGCATGAAGAAATTCTACAATTTCTTGTTGCTCAGAAAATGGTGGAAAGGCAAGCATTCGCTTAAGCACGGCATTAGATGAAACACGGAGACGAATTTCAAGAATTCCGTTTGCATACTTGCGAAGCTCCTTCTGAAAGCGCCGAGTCTGAAATACATAGTTCAAAAATTCAAGGGAAGTTCCCACTTTGTTCCTGAAAACATAGTAGACAGGACTGACGAGGCCAAAATACCTAGAAATCCCGACAGAACCAATGATGACATTCATGCTGTTCATTACGATTGTGCCTGGAGGCGCCACTTTATATGACTCAAGCTCTGCCTTTGCCTTATTTCCCGCTGCGCCACGCTCCTCATAGGGCACCACCCCTCTGTCTTTCACCAGAGAAAGAACTTGCGTAGAAATAATTGGGGTGTTACTCATGTCTACCTGTTCCATGTGCCATTGAAGCCGCTCTACTGCCCAATGCTCGGGAACCTCACCAATCCACTCAATTCCGCTGTCCTTGATTGGTGCATCCGGATCTAGGCCGCGAGTCACGGTGCGAGCGATCAGCTCACGGCGGTACCGCTCCAAGAGTTCAACCTCACGCGATAACTTCTCGATGAGAGCGTCAATCTCAGAGGTCTTCGATTCTATGAATTTGGCTATGATGCGCTGTTCTTCAATTGCCGGGTGCGGCAACGGAAAGTTCAGAAACGTTTGCGCAGGAAGCCTCCAACGTCCCATGTTGGAGACACCCTGGCCATACTTGTAATACACGCGACGTGTGTAAAGGCTCTGGAATACATACGAATAGAACGGACTGTGAACGCAACTAGGTTCAATTGGGGCAAAGACACGATAATCAGGGCTGGTAAGCCCGTCGTATTGTGATTGATCTACCCAACCAGTCAGAAGGTCCATTGAGTTCATGGCAAAGTCGCCAACGAATACCTCTTGGTAGCCGTCATAGGTCCCGGCCATCTGGCCTTCGTTTACACATATATTCTTCGGTCGGATTCCCTGCTGAGTGATGGATAGAATAGTCTGCCCTTTATGGGGAACCTGTCGTTTCAAAATCCTGAACAATTGTTTGGTTTTGACCGCATCCCATTCTGCGGGCAGATCGCCGATCCATTCGTCGAGTTGGCCTTGCATCACTTCACCTGCTCGCTGAACAGTTTTGCGATGTCCGCTTGGATGCTGGCGGAGAGGGCTTGGATCTCGGCGAGGGTTTCGACGGGGTCTCCGAGCTCTTCGTACTTGTAGAAGTAACGGGTAAAGGGGATTTCGTAACCGATCTTGGTTTTGTCGTGGTCTATCCATGCGTCGGGAGCATAGGGAATCACTTCGCGCTGGAAGTAGGCCTCGATATCCTCTCGGAACGGGATCTGCTCAGTATCGCGTAGGTCTGTGTCTGGTTCGGGGTTACCTTTCGCATCCACACAGATGTCCGCGTCAGGATTCCCCGAGCCAAGTTCGGCGACGATCTTGCGTAGTGCTGCGATGCCGATCTTCTCGTCACGGTCCTTGATACCTTCTCGGAGGAGGTCGGTGAACTCGTCTCGGTTGAGGTACACGTGCTCGGCGTCGAACGCCTCGAGGGTGGCGATGACCGCGTCCTGCACCCGCTTACCCGCCTCAACTTCTTCGCTACGTGCAGGTTCGGTTCGCTTCCTCGACGTGGCAAGACCCGCGAATGGCTTGGACTGGCGGAGAGCTTCGATCGCGTCTGAGGTGGCTTGGAAGCTCAACCGTAGCGGGCGCTCAACGACCACTTCGTGGTAAGCAAAGTCCTCGGTGTCGAAGATCTTCGACTCTTCGGTTTCCTGGAACGCTCCGTAGATGCGGGTGATGCCAGCAATGTTGTCTTCGGTAAGTTCTTTGCGCTTTTCACCCAAGGGTTTACGCATTCGCTGGAAATACGCGGTGGCGTCGATCAGTTGCACTTTGTTTTTACGGCGGTGCTCTTTCTTGTTCGACAGCACCCAGATGTAGGTGAGAATGCCGGTGTTGTAAAACATCTGATCCGGTAGGGCGATGATCGCTTCTAGCCAGTCATTTTCAAGAATCCAACGGCGGATCTCTGATTCACCCTGGCCGGCTCCACCTGTGAAGAGGGGTGAGCCGTTGAACACGATCCCGATTCGCGTGCCAGGGGCATTAACGAGATCCTTGGGATTGTAGGGCTTCATCTTCGAGATCATGTGTTGCAAGAAGAGGAACGATCCATCCGACACACGCGGCGTTCCCGCTCCGAAGCGCCCCTGGTGGCCCTTGCGTTCAGCCTCGTCAAGAATCGGGTCGGCGTACTTTTTCCAGTTCACGCCGAAGGGTGGGTTGCACAGCATGTAGTCAAACCGCATCCCTGCCGTCTTGTCGTTCGTCAGCGAGTTACCTAAGTAGATGCGTTCTTGGCGTTCGCCCTTGATCATGATGTCCGACTTCGCCACCGCATACGTCTGCGGATTGAGCTCTTGCCCGTAAACCTCGAGGCGGGCAGTGTCATTCAGATCCTCAACATGCTGCGCAGCGATCGAGAGCATTCCACCGGTGCCGACCCCGGGGTCATACAGCGACGCCATAGCACCGTCTGCACAAAGCCGGTTGATATCTTCCTCGGGGTTAAACAAGAGGTTGACCATCAGGCTAATGACCTCACGCGGGGTGAAGTGTTCACCAGCAGTCTCATTTGACAGTTCAGAGAATCGGCGGATGAGCTCTTCAAAGATGTAACCCATCTGGTCGTTACTGACCACGTCAGGGTGGAGGTTGACCTTCGCGGAGGTGAACTCGCTGAGAACGTGATACAGCAGATTGGCCTTGTCGAGGCGTTCAATCACGTTGTAGAAGTTGTAGGCCTCCATTACTTCACGCGCAGCAGGCGCAAACGCCTGCACGTAGTAGGTCAGGTTCTGCTCAAGGTTGTCCGCGTCATTGAGAAGCGTTTTGAGGGTGAAGTTCGAGGTGTTCCAAAACGGGTAACCGGTCGCCTTGGCGTACTGCAGTTCCTTGACCTGCTTCGGCACCGAGGCGGCCTTGATGCTCAGGACTGCCTGCTTGGTGTCAACCAAGACCGAATCGAGGCGGGTGAGCACGGTGAAGGGCAAGACCACGTCGCCGTATTCGTGTTCCTTGTAATCACCGCGCAAGATCTCCGCGATACTCCAGATCAGGGACACATGGTTCGTTTGTTTCTCAGTGCTCACTTGGGTCAATTCCTTCATCCATCAGCCGTTCGTAGCGCTTATTGGAGGTCAGCACAGCGATCGGTTTGCCATAACGCAGTACGTAGGCAGGTTCATCCTCCTCAGCAACCTCTTTGATCAGGCGAGATGCTTGACCTCTTGAGAGATCGCCGATGTTGATTTGACGCATTGGAACCTTGCGTCGTTTCATCACCATGGCCTCCATGCCGCTCGAACAAGTCCATTCCAGCTTTCCATGAACCAGCCCTCAATGGGGGCCACAACACAGTTATGTCTCACGTGACTTGACCCGGTCAAAGTTCATGAAGAACAGCATCCAAGCATGCCTGAGGGCGTGCACTGACGGGCCGGAGTCGAAGTGCCCGTTACATTCATTGGCGGGTCCTCAAACGGGGATCTGGTCGCTGGCCCTGGTATGGCTTTCTTGCCCTGTCACTGATCATCCGGAGGGGTGTTGCCACCAGGAATCCAGGACGCGCGTTGACTGCCAATAGGGACGCGGCCGGACGAACTCGTCCAGGTCTCTTCGTAACGTGGACGCCAGCATCGGGTGTCACGACACCGGCGACCGGGCAGCAGCAGGCGAAGAAGCCTGTCATGACAGCCGAATACGACACCGCGCTGGGACTCGACGTCGGGAAGTCCACCCATCACGGCTGCGCTCTGACACCCGAGGGGCAGCGCGTGTATGACCATGAGCTGCCCCAGGACGAAACCGCCTTGCGAAAGGTCTTCACCGACCTGCAACAGCACGGGGCGGTGCTCATCGTCGTGGATCAGTCGAACACGATCGGGGCGCTGCCGATCGCGGTGGACCGCGATTCCGACATCCTGTCAGCATTGAAGGTGCTGTCCGGATTCGACGAGGACTTCACCAGGGAATCGACCCGCGTAATCAACCGGCTACGGTCCCTGCTGGTTCAGGTCCACCCCTCCCTGGAGCGTTTCCTCGCCGGGGCCGTGCTCTCACGAGCAATCGTGCTAGAGCTGTTCAGCCGCTACCACGGGCTCGCCGGACTCAAAGCTGCCGGCAAGGCCGGGGTGAAGCCGTGGGCGCGCAACCACAGCCGCAAGGGCCCCGGCCCGCTCATCGACCACATGTCCGCGGCGTTGACTGGGCAGACCATCACGCCCCCCCGGCGCCGAAGTAGTCGAGCTGGTCATCCCGCGGATCGCAACACAGATCAAGGAGCTCAAACATCAGCGGGACATCGTTGCCGGTGAAGTCGAGAAGCTAGTCGATGACCTCCCTCTTACCCAGATCTTGACCAGCATCCCGGGAGTCGGGGTCAAGACCGCAGCACAGATCCTCCTGGCCGCTGGTGACATGTCCGCGTCCCCCACCCCGGGCCACCTGGCTGCCTACGCCATCGCCCCAGTCACCCGTCGTTCGGGCACCTCGATTCAAGGCAAGTTTCCCTCACAAACCGGGAACAAGCCGTTGAAGAACGCCCTGTTCGGATCCGCATGGGCAACATCGTGTCACGACCCCTTACCGAAGGCGTACTACGACCGGAAACGGGCCAAGGGGAAACAGCACAACACGGCCGGCATGTGCCTAACCCGGCAACGATTGAACGTCATGCACGCAATGATGAAGCACGAGACGCTCTATGAACCGAGAATCCCCCCCCCCCTAACTGTCCGACAACAGCCATAGGGACACCCTCAATACGCTGGGACTCTTCTCGAGTCACTAGAACGGTTGTACAAGTAAAATAGAGCCATGAGCTTTCCGGCAACCGTGTTGCGCGTTCTCGTCGCATCCCCATCTGACGTACCCGATGCCCGAAATGCAGTCGAAGATGCTCTGCATTCATGGAACCGAGTCCACGCGACGACTCGGAATGTAGTCTTACTGCCGTGGCGGTGGGAGACCGGCTCTGTGCCTCTGCTCGGAGGTCACCCCCAGGAGATTATCAACGCTCAGGGAGTCGAAGGAGCCGACATTGTTGTCGCACTTTTTGGCAGCCGCCTCGGCTCACCAACACCAGATGCAGTGTCGGGAACAGTTGAAGAGATCGAACGTGCCGTCAACAGCGGGAAACCCGTACACCTGTATTTCTCAAGAGCCCCACTGCCACATGACGTCGATACTGCACAACTCGAGGGTCTCCGAAATTTCAAGAATAAAATCAGGGAGCGGGGATTGCTCGGAGAATTCGATGACATTCGCCAACTGGAGAACCAGATCTGGAACGCAATCGAACATGACCTTGCCAAGATCGATCCCTTCATTACTGAGGTACTCCATGCGCCGACCGGTGTCCGTTTCCGCGTTGACTCAAAGCGCGAACAACACGAAAAAGAAATCGATAAGCGCGGCAAGATCAAATACAAAACGAAATATTGGCTTGAAGTTACCAATATCGGCGATGAGGCCGCTGAATCCGTGAAATTTGAAGGGGATTCGTCGTCCGGGGTTATGCGCATCACCACCAATGATGAACCCATCACCCTAGAGCCTGGCAACGTTTGGAGGATCCCAGTCGTCTACGCAATGGGAACGTCGGGCCAGACTCTAACGATTAGTTGGATCGAGCACGACGAAGAGCGATCGAAGACCTTCAACGTTCAGTGACAACAGCCTCCTCACTAGTTGTACCAGTCAAACGGCTAAATCATAGTTCGCGCGCGTTTGTATCCAGCGTGGCATGAAAGTTTCACACACGCGGTTCACTCGGGTTTTGCCGATGGTCGTCAACCGAGCCAACAGTTCGCTGACTTCCTGCGGCGTGTAGTACTCACCACCGGATTTTCCGGCCTGTGATGCGTACATCTGCATGAGGAATTCGTAGGCATCACCAAACATGTCGATGCCCTCATCATGCTTTTCGCCCAGGTCAAGATCGCCGATGGCATTGAGAAGGTTCCTCAGCTTGTCATTTCGGCGCTCAACCGTGTTGCCCAGGCGGTTCGAATTGACGTCGAGGTCGTCGAACAATCCTTTGATGTCATCTTCGCTGCGGTGGCCGAGCGACGAGCCTTCGATGCTCTGGAAGACCTTTTCCAGTGTTTCATTGAGGTTGGGATCCTGCGCTGCACGCGCCCGCACGTTTTCGAACAGCTGGGAGGGAAGGATGAAGAAGCCCTTTTCATCCACCATCATTTCGCGGATCGGTTCGGCTTGGACATCGCTCAGATCCGCGTAGCGAAAGCCTGCTCCTTCGTTCGCTTCAATGAAGTTCGAGAGGTTCTCTGAGATGAAGCGGTAGAACAGCAGGCCCAGCACTTAGCTTTTGAAGTCCGAGCCGTCGACGGAGCCGCGGAGTTCCTTTGCGACCTGCCAAATGGTCCGGTGCAGACGATCACGCTGAACTTCACGCGAAAGAGCTTCCACAACAACCTCCACATACCGGGGCATACGGGTCCGACCCGAGCTTCACATCGTTAGTCAGATTAGACGGTTCAGCCTCAGAAACTAAGGCGCGCGTTGTCCCAGCGCGTCGCTTATGCCGCGGCTTCTGTCGAGGTCGTACCGTTTACGGCCTCGAAACAGGCACACGCGAGAAATTACGCCACAGCGTGGGACGTTTGTTGTTTGGCAAGCAGCGAAACCACCACCAGCATGATCACCGCTGCTGGCGCCGCCTCACAAGGGGCGCTCGATGACGGGAATCCACGTCCACTAATCCACCTTTATGAAAGTTCACGATTCTTATGATTACGCCTCAGAACGGGCGCTCACGCTTCAGAATGTATTCACGCGTGTAGGGCATCGTGAACGTCACGACGCCTCGTGCGGGCGACTCGATGACGCCTGCGGCCAACAACCGGTTGCGATAGGCCCCAGCATTGCGGGGGTCCATGTCCATGCGCTTGGCCACGTCGATGGTCATGGATGGCCCTTCGTCTGCAGACATGGCGTACAGATAGTCACGATCGCGTTTGGAGAGCCGAGCAAATGTAGGTTCGTGAATCTGCCGGTACATGGCCCGTTGAGCGTCTGCCGCCGCTTGACGCACGTGCGAGATCGTAATGACGTCTTCAATGCCTGCAAGTTTGAATGCCTCATCGCCGATCAACTGCACCAAGTACGGGTACCTACCGGAAGCCGCGACAGCCGCCTCTAGAGCCTGTTTCGACATCGATTTGCCCGTTTTCTCCAAAGGGCGGGTAAGCCCTTCCCGGGCTCCGGCCTCCGTTAGAAGCTCAAGGTCAATGCGCTCTGCACGCCGCAGGTACGTCGACACACGGTCATTCACCAGGTCATCGATGGAGGCTGGCAGGCCTGCGCCGACGAATGCGACGGGGGCTCGTTCGGAAACAGCGGCGCTCAGGGCATCTGTAACCTGACGCAGCTCATCGATATTTGATCTGTGCACCTCGTCCAGAGTGACGAGCAGTCCTGAACCCCGCTCAGCAAGTGCTTCAACTGCACGTATGAGCTGGTGCTGGAAATCGGGAGTTACGGGGAAACGGTCTTCACTTGTGGTGGAAACGCTGCCGCCGAAACCCATCACATTGAACCCTCCCCCGGTGATGCGCATGTTCGACTGCGATTCCCAATCGAGCGTCGCCATAGCTTCAGGGATTCGGGCCTCAGTCAACCGCTGAACAACACCTGGGCTGGCCTGGTCCTGAGCACATATCCAACCGCGCGACTGAGCGACCTTTTGAAACACCTTCAACATCACGCTCTTGCCCATACCGCGCTGTCCGGTGACGAGAGTGGCCTGGCCGCGAGCCCCGGGCCCCTCATCAAGCATCCGTGCGAAAGCATCAACCAGCTGCTGTCGGTCAGCCAGGCGGGGCGGAATCACCCCGAAGGTCGGCGTGAATGGCGAGCGCACGTAATCGCCATCGGGAACCGGCGGAATATCGAATGCATCAGTCATGTGCCACTCTCACGATCGCTTATGAAAGTTTATGATAATTATGATAACCGCTCTGACGTGACTCCGGCGATCCTGCACGAGCAGCGGCGGGGAGCCAACCAGACAGGCACCCGCAGTGCTGGAGCAAAGCGAGGGTCGCTGTCGCCGGAATGCGCTGAAATGCTGCAAAAGTCCTGCTCAGATAGCGATATGGTTCTATCGCCACCCACTTTTGTGACATAGGTTATACCCACACACAATCCACAAGGAGGTGGACATGGCACGCCCTAGCGCTCTTATTTCAGCAATGACAGCCCTCGCTCTGGTCACTGCAGCCGGATGCGCGCCAGGCTACGGAAAACAAACAGAAAGTGGAGACGGCACAATCGGCGCAGCATCGAGCTGCACCAGTCACAGTCTCCGACTGTCGCACCAATGGCCCGCAGCCCGCGATGGCGACAGTGACTTTCGATCACAGCTTGCCGAAGACTTCGCCAAAAAGGTCACAGAAGAAACCGATGGTGAAGTCAACATCAAGGTTTTCGCGAATTCGACGCTTTCTAAACCGAATGACCAGTACGACGCGATGCTTGCCGGTTCGATCGACGGAGCGATCATGCCTCTGGACTACGCATCCGGGCATGTCCCCGCGTGGTCGATCACTTTGATGCCTGGCCTCGTCCGCAGTCACACCGAAGCACAGGAATGGGACGAAGGTCCCATGGGCAAAGCAATAGATCAGTCAATGCTGGACAACGGGCTGGTCCGCCTGGTTCACGTTTGGAACGCCGGAGGGATCGGCTCGAAATCAGCCCCAATTGTCACGCCTGAGGACCTTCCTTCAGGAACGACGTTGAGGGCCGCCGGCAACTACGTGGAGCACATGCTCCATGAAGCCGGCGCAGGTATTACCAGCCTGCCCAGCTCCGAAATCTATTCGGCCATGCAGACCGGTGTTCTCGATGCCGCTGTCACGTCATCGAGTTCCTTCGCCTCCTACAGGCTCGAAGAGCTCGTGAAGTCTTACGTTTCGCCGACGAAGAACACCTTCTGGTTCATGTACGAACCCTTAGCGCTGACAAGAAGCGCTTTCGAACAGCTGTGCCCTGAGCAGCAGGAAATCCTGTGGGACGTAGCGGCAGACCTTCAAGAACAGTCCTACGCCGATTCAGAAGCCGATGACAAACGGGTCGAAAAGATCTTTGCCGATGCTGGTGTTGAAGTCACTCAAATTGACGATGAGGCTTTCGCCAAGTGGCTTCCGCTTGCCCGCAAACAATGGGATGCCTACAGCAAGGATGTGCCCGGCGGTGCTGAGCTCATGGAGCTTGCCAGGAAGAACGGACACGGTGAGCAATGAACCCGAAGAACAATACGGTTAAACCAGCCGTCTGCCGAATCATCGACACGATTTCCGAGGTTTCCGGCCTTGCTGCGGGCATTTCCATGATCGCCGCAACCCTGGTCACCGGGTGGGGAGTGTTCGTCCGCTATGTGCTCAAAGAGCCCACCGGCTGGCAGACCGAGGCAACTATTTACCTGCTCATCTGCGTGGCATTCCTCGGTGCCGCCTACGGAGTGCGACACAACGCCCACGTCGGCGTCGACCTCCTGCCAGAAGCCCTCCCTCTCAAGCCCCGCCTCGTCCTGCGAATCATCACGACCATCATGGTCCTCGCAGTTGTCGCGGTCGTTGCGTGGACTGGCGGAAAGATCTGGCTTCAGGCCTATGCGCTCGATACCCGTTCAGCGAGCGCCTGGGCACCACCCCTCTGGATTCCGTATGCCCTGATCCCCTTAGGGATGGGCCTCGTGTTTCTCCAGTACGTAGGGGAACTCATCGAAGCAGTGCTCGCTTTGATCGGCCGCTTGGATCCCAAACACGTAACCCTGCTGGGAAGCACGAGTGAAGCTGCCGAAACACAGGCGGACACTCTGCTTGAAGCATCAGGACAGGAGGAACAGCCATGAGTCCCCTGCTTTCCGGCGGACTGATCATTGTCATTTCGCTTGTTCTGTTCGCATCAGGCATGCCGATCGCCTTTGCTCTGGCGATCACCGCTCTGACAGCTATCCTCATCTTCCTCGGCCCCGAGCACACCGAACTCTTCGGCAAACTCACCTTCGATTCGCTCAACGACTTCGGGCTGCTGGCGATCCCTCTGTTCGTCCTCATGGGCAACCTTTTCGGCGGTTCGAAGGCGTCCCGTCAGCTGTTCGTCGCCGGTGAAGCATGGCTGTCGCGCATCCGAGGCGGACTGGCGATGAGTTCGGTCGTCGCCTCTACTGTCTTCGCAGCAATGACAGGGTCCTCCCCCGCAACCGCAGCAGCCATCGGGCGCGTTGCGATCCCTGAAATGCAAGCGCGCGGGTACTCCGCTCGAATCGCAACGGGTGCTGTGGCGGCAGGCGGAACTCTCGGAATCCTGATCCCACCAAGCGTCACACTGATCCTGTACGGCATTGCCTCGGAACAGTCCATCGGTCAGCTGTTCGCGGCTGGCATCATTCCGGGCATCGTCGTCATGATCATGTTCTGCATCTGGATCTACATTGCAGTCACACGCGATCAGAAGCGCCTCAGTGCAGAACAGTCGAACGGCGAAACCAGCCGCGTCATCGGAATGTCCGAAGACGGCCCTGTCACATGGACCTGGGGTGAGCGGTTTGCCGCCCTGGTGAAGGTTCTGCCGTTCGGCGCTCTCGTGGCAGCCGTTCTGTTTGTTCTGTACCGCGGTATTGCGACACCGAGTGAAGCAGCCGCCATCGGTGTCATCCTGGTTGCTCTGCTTGTGATCGTGTTCTACCGCGAACACAACGGCAAGGAGCTCCTCGGGGTGCTCCAGTCTTCGGTGTCTCAGTCCTCGATGATCTTGATGATCACAGCGTTCTCGGCAGTGATCGCCACGGTGCTGAGCTACCTGGAAGTGCCGCAAGAACTGGCATCGACGATCACGGACTTTGAGCTCAACCGCTGGATCGTACTGATCCTGATCAACATCGTGCTGCTGGTGATGGGACTGTTCCTACCGCCGGTATCCATCGTCGTCATGGTGACCCCCATCCTGCTTCCACTGATTCTGGAATTGGGATTCGACCCCATCTGGTTCGGCATCGTCATGACCATCAACATGGAAATGGGACTTATCACGCCACCGGTTGGACTCAACCTGTTTGTGATCAAGGGAATCGCTCCGAAGATCAAACTGACGGACATCCTGGCCGGATCAGCCCCGTACATCGTGGTGCTGGGCTTGGCAATTGTTCTGTTCTCGATCTTCCCCGAGATCGTCACGTGGCTACCTGAAGTCCTCTATAAGGACTAAGCCACCAACGGTCTAACTGAACAACGAAAACAGCTGCCCATTGGTTCGTTCCAATGGGCAGCTGTTTTCATGAGTTGCTGGCAATGCCAAGCGCCAGCAGAAGACGTCCTTTACCCTCAAGCTTCCACACAACGCAACCCTGCTGACCCTCCGCGGACTCTTCTCGCTGCCCCGAACCGAGGAGAGCAACAAGAGGGACGAAAAGACAGAAACGCAGCCCTCGAACCGGCATAAGGGACTGCGTAAGCACCCGCGCAAACCTCACGAGGCAAGAAAAGGCCCCGACCATTTGTGCATTGCCCTAGGGCAAGAGGCCTGGTCGGGGATCGATCGCAATTGACTCTACTCGTGGCGTTCCCTTGAAACAAGGGTCGGCCCACATCGAAATCCACTTAAGGCAGAACTTGGTGCCGGTTGAGGAAATCAGCAATTTCAGCGACGCTGCCCCGATTTTTCACGACTGTGATTTCAACAAACTCAGCTGCGATCATCTGTTAGCAAGGATGTCCAACGTTTCGCGCCAGTCGGCCCGAGCCTGATTCAAAAGCCTGTCGACATCCGCCGCTCTCGCATCCACAGCGTAAGCCCCAGGTTTGCGGGGTCCCTCACCGTGAAGCGACTGCTCGGTGCACCCGCGCGTGATGGCAGATTCCGAAGCAGTTTCGCCTCTTGCTTGGCCGCCGTCAGGACCTTCATAAGCCTCAGACCACAGCCTCTCACTGTTACTCATCAGCAACTCTCTGCCTCTACCGGACTGTCCAACGTACACTTCCCCAGCCGACACAAGCGTTTCGGAACAGACTATAAGCGGCGGGTGCCTTTCATTCTAGGGATCGCAAGTGGACATACCCCTGGGTTATAAAAAGCAATATCTCTGAACTGCCATCAACAAGACACCACGACAATGAAGGAGCGTCCCAGGAAAACCCGGAACGCCCCTTCACTCCTCACGAGCCACCTACCACGCTCACTCCCCCGCGGATTCGCTCCTCACGGCATCACGCAGGCGGTGCTTGAGGATTTTGCCCGACGGGTTGCGCGGAATGTCCCTGTACAGCACCTTCCTGGGCAGTTTGAACTTTGAGAGAGTCTGCGCTGCGTGCTCACGAATCGACTCCAGCGTGGGCGGGTTCTCCGGATCAGCCGGCACGACCACCGCAACAACCGTCTCCCCGTACACCTCGTGAAGATCACCCACAACAGCCACGTCCAGAACACCGGGGTGACCAGAGACAGCATTCTCCACCTCGGCGGAATAGATGTTCTTCCCACCGGAGATGATCATGTCCTTCATCCGGTCGACCAGCGTCATGAACCCATCAGATTCACGTTTTGCCAGGTCACCGGTGTGCAGCCAACCATCCCGGATGGTCTTCGCGGTCTCTTCCGGCTTGTTCCAGTAGCCCTTCATCATCGATTCGGACTTAAGAATCATTTCGCCGACCTCACCTTCGGCAACATCATTGCCCTCAGGGTCGACAATCCGATACACGCCATTCGGGTTCGCCCCACGGCCAGAAGCCCACGGGCGCTCCAAGATCTCCTCTTGCGCCTGACGAGAACCACACCGGTTCCGATCAGTGCGAGCGCCAGGGCGACAGCTGCACCGATTTCAACACCGGTACGAGGCAACGGCAACTGCGGCTCTTCAGGCGCGGGCGGCGTCGGCGTAGGTGTTGTTTCCGGAGTGGGTTCCGGCGTCGGCTCCGGCGTCGGTTCCGGAGTGGGCTCAGGTGTTGGTGGTGGGATCTGCGTGTTCGTGATGGTGAATCCATCCTTCGCATTGCCGCTCACCGTCGAAGTGAAGCCGTCCATGCTCAGCTCTTCAACCGAGTACTGAACCTCAATCTGTGTGCCGTCAACGGTCTTCGTCTTCGGCAGGCCCTTGAAGGTGTGCTTCCAGCCGTTGTCAGCATTCAGCTCAACCGGGTCACCCACAGGTGTCGACTTACCATCGACAGTCTTCACCAGCTGCACCTTCGCTGGCACGGTCCACTCAGCATCCAGCTCGGAACCATCAGCAGCCTTCCACACCTTTTCGACGGACACTTCAGAAACCGGTGGAATCTGCGTGTTCGTGATGATGAAGCCGTTTTCAGCGTCACCAGACACTTCGGACTTGAATCCGCTGACCGCGACTTCTTCGACCGAGTAGGTTACGTCCAGTTTCTTGCCGTCAACCTGGTGTGCGACCACTTCTACGTCGAACGCTCCACCGCGCACCAGAAGAAGTCACGGGCGCTGGGGCGGTTGGCGACGGCATTGTATGGGCCGAGTGGACTGTGAACCCACCCGCCAAAAGGTGTCGGCAAACGCGGATGACTTGCCCCAAACCAGCCCGTAACGTAGTAAGCGGTTGACAACTAGGCCAAGACCCCCAGACGCTCGGTAGCCCGTCTGGGGGTCTTGCCGTATTCGTGGGAGGTGGGTGTGGTACCGAGGAAACCGAAACGCTCCTGCTCCCAACCCGGCTGCCCAGAACTCACCGACCACCGCTTCTGCCCGGCTCACGCTCGTGCAGAAGACGAGCGGTACCGGACGTATCAGCGTGACCCTGCGATCAACAAGCGCTACGACCACCGCCGGCGCAAAATCCGCAACGCCTACATCCAAGCCCACCCGTTGTGCGAACAGTGCCAGACTCAGGGGCGTGTGACGCCAGCCCAAGAGGTTGACCACATCGTCCCGCTCGAAGATGGTGGCACGCATGATGAGGCGAACCTGCAAGCCTTGTGTAAGCCGTGTCATTCGTCCAAGACTGCGCGTGGTAACGACAGGTGGAGATACCGACGGCATGTGTATAAGAAATAATATGAGTAAGTTTGAACTGGGAAAGTATCACTGTTTTTACGGCGATGGCATGGGAGCGGGAGTAGCTGACTCCATTCGCTCTTTATTCCAATAATCACTCTGTTCAACAGGCGCTTGCGTTGATGTTGGAGAGTCCTGCACTGGAGTAGCTTGCCGTGAATAAAAGGCAAGAAAAACTATCCCGATCACAAGGCAGATAATAAATATTGCGACCGATATAGGCAACCAACGCCTCTTTGTCAGGCTCATTTAATACCTTGGAAAAGATTTTTTACCGCGTCATCGAAAGGTGTAGAAATCAGTAACTTACTTCCTGAAGTTGTACGGCGAGATGTTACACCGAAAACATGTCCCAGATTCGCATCGATTCTTGTTCGTAGCCAGGGGCCTCCACTTGCTCCACCGGTCATGTCGCAGGGCATTATCATGTCGCTGGACCAGAAACGCCACTTCTTGGTATTCCCATCACAGTAGTAAGGAGTTGTGCCATCGTAGGGTTTTTCTGCAGGCCAACCCCATATTCTCACTCCAGTTTGATTGTGTCCATAGTTATAAGCAAGTCCATTGCCACCGGCTTCCAGGCCACTCGAACAAGCCCTTCCCAGCTTTCCACATACCAGCTCTCAATGGGGGCCATAACACAGTTATGTCTCACGTGACTTACTCGGCCAAGGTTCATGAAGAACAACATGCAAGCAGGCCCGAGGACGTGCACTGACGGACCTGAGTCGCTGTGCCCCCTTGAGCCCCCACCTCACAAGCGGAACTGGAAGACGCCTGATCGGCTGAATCTCCACCTCGTACGTGGGTGATGTGTCCTGGAGCCCAGGACGCATCGCCCACTTTGCTTTTGGGATACTCTCGACCCGCTTAACCCTCAAGCCTCACAAAGCCCCCTCTTTCGTAACAATCGCGGGGCACTATCCGGCAAACTACGTCACCTGGTTCATGAAAAAGGACCCTGCCATGGCGAAATTGGGTCTGAAACTTCCCGCGCCGATCAAAGTGCTCATCATCGGCTTCATCATGATGCTGGCCTTGCGATCATCACCGAAACCTTCTGGCTTCTGTGCGAGCTGATCACCCTTATCTACGCAACCCTGCGGACTCACTTCGGACCAACCACCCCGCCAACTGTCAGCTCAGCTGAGGTCACTGATCGACGGCAAACGCGACGGATAGTCGTCGCTGAAGCTGGAGAACTCCAACCAGCCGATAAACCCGCCACTCACAAACAAGTTCGCCTGCCATGGCGTACCGTTGACGTCCATCACCAAGACAACGTGCTGCTCGGTTGAAGCACGGTAGTCACCGCCATGATCAGCCTCGCCCTTGCGGTTCTGATATGCGAAATCAAGGCACGGGCAATTGTCCAACTCGCACCCGGACTCAACCATCAGGCAGTCAACCTGCTGGGTTAGTTTTGCCCGGTCAATGTCCGCCGCGGTGTCGACCCACCCATGCTCACACATGTGCCGGACGAAGCCGGTTTCCTCTTGCGTCAGCGCACGCACCGGCCCACCACCTTCGGTCTCTTGAAGACTAATCCGCTGTTGATAACAGCGAACACCTCGGCCAGGTTTTCAACCTCATCAACCGACAAATAGTCGTACGTACCGCGGTCAACGACACACAGTGATTTCAGTTTGTCGTCGAGATCAGTAAGCACTGCGACCATGGCACAGATCATATTCCCTCAAGGTGCTGACTCGGCACATTCTGTCGATACAGAAACCAAGCCCGGCAAGGCAAACGACCCTGCAACCACCCGATGGCGGATTCCGACGCAGTTTCGCCTTTTCCATGGCCGCCTTCTGGTCCGCCACACCAGTGAAGGGGCATCCCAGGAAGACCCGGAACGCTCCTTCACTCCTCACGAGCCACCTACCGGGATCACTCCCCCGCGGATTCGGCCCTCACGGCATCACGCAGGCGGTGCTTGAGGATTTTGCCCGACGGGTTGCGCGGAATGTCCCTGTACAGCACCTTCCTGGGCAGTTTGAACTTTGAGAGAGTCTGCGCTGCGTGCTCACGAATCGATTCCAGCGTGGGCGGGTTCTCCGGGTCAGCCGGCACGACCACCGCAACAACCGTCTCCCCGTAGACCTCGTGCAGATCACCCACAACAGCCACGTCCAGAACACCGGGGTGACCAGAGACAGCATTCTCCACCTCGGCGGAATAGATGTTCTTCCCACCGGAGATGATCATGTCCTTCATCCGGTCGACCAGCGTCATGAACCCATCAGATTCACGTTTTGCCAGGTCACCGGTGTGCAGCCAACCATCCCGGATGGTCTTCGCGGTCTCTTCCGGCTTGTTCCAGTAGCCCTTCATCATCGATTCGGACTTAAGAATCATTTCGCCGACCTCACCTTCGGCAACATCATTGCCCTCAGGGTCGACAATCCGATACACGCCATTCGGGTTCGCCCCACGGCCAGAAGCCCACGGGCGCTGAAGAATCTCCTCGTGCGTGAGCACCGCCCCACCGGGACCACCCTCAGTCAGGCCCGTACCCTGGGTCAGCCGAGCATTCGGGAACGCATCAATAACCCTGGTGACCAGCGAACCCGGCATGGGTGCCGCCCCGTAGAAGATCCGCTGCATCGACGAAACGTCAATGCTTTCCACATTCGGCACCCGCAGCATGAGCGCCAACATGGTCGGCACCGCAAACGTGAACGTGCACTTGTGTTTTTCAATTGCGTTAAGCGCATCCTGCGGGTCGAACGTCGGACGGATGACGATCGCGCCAGCGGCCAGAATCGTGGGGAACAGAACGTTCGTCAACGGCGCCGAGTGGTACATCGGCGCAATCATCAGCACCCGCTCACCCTCGTGCAGACCCGTGCTCAAGCCCAGCGACAGACCGGCCCAAATGGCCGCGTGATGATCCAGGACCGCTCCCTTGGGATTACCCGTAGTTCCCGAGGTGTAAAGAATGAGCGCGTTATCGCTCTCCTCTACCGCTGTGCCCAGGTTGGTGTCATCGGCCCGGGTTGCCAGGGCGAGCGCGTCTGTGAACCGGTCAGCACCCGGGGTCGAGGGGTCAACAGGACCGAGGCTCAGACCGATGGGGGCTTCGGGGGCGGGGGTCTCTTCTTCCCCACCGCCGAGGTGGTTGAAGGCATCCGCTGATGGCTTGGCAAGTGCCGGGTGGGCAACAAAGGCCTTCGCACCGGAGTCACGCAGGAAGTACGCCAGTTCCGGGCCCGTGGACTGGGGGTTGGCCGGGGACAGAACAGCCCCGAGCTTGAACACCGCATAGGCGGCAACCACGAAGTACGGGCTGTTGATGCTGTTGAGAACCACGCGGTCACCCTTGCCCACACCGTGATCGGCCAGCACTCGGGCGAACTGATTGGCCGCGGCATTCAGCTGCGGATAGGACATGGTGAGCTCGTCGCTGATGAGCGCTGTGGCCTCAGGCCGGCGCTGTGCTGTGCGTTCAAGAATGGTGGACAAGTGGGCCATGGGTGATCCTTTCGCGTCTTTGAGATGGTCATCCCGACCTACGGGGGCTCTCCTTCAAACCCCTGTTGTTCTCCAAGTGTATTGGTTATTATCCATTTGGAGAAGAGTGAAGACCGGGACTTCGGAAACATCCGAAACCACTGGCCCGAAAACGGCCTCACAACGGGACCCCAACACGAGAGGACACGCACATGGCTGACGTGACACGCAGCGATATGTCCTCAAAAGCGCGCATCCGCACAGCAGCGCTCAAACTGTTCGCAGCACACGGCCACCACGCTGTGTCACTGCGGCAAATCGCCGAAGCCACCCCGATTGCCCACGGCTCGGTCGTCCACCATTTCGGCAGCAAAGCCGGGCTCATCCGGGCAATCGAAGATGACATCCTCGCCCGTCTGAGGGAAGCCCTCGACGACCTCCCACCCGACATCAGCACCGCCGAGGAACTGCGTCGGATCCGCGACGCCAACGTCGGGCGCTTGCTGGAGGCCAACCCCGAGATCGTCGACTACACCCGGCGCATCCTGCTGGCCCCGGGAGCGGATGCCGAGGGCGCCTCGGGCCTGGCCCACCGGATAACCGAACTCACCCGCGACGTGATCCGGGGTGCCCGCAGTGCCGGCTTTTCCACCTCGACTGGGCCCGAAGCAGTCCAAGTAGCCGAACTCCTGGTGCGCTACCTGGGCCGGCTCTTCCTGGTGCCCATGCTCGACCACATATGGGACGGCCTCGAAAACTCAGACGGACTGCCCCCGCGCAGCACCACTGACCTTGCCGTCCGTGTCACCTACACAAGCGACACAACCGAACCCCACACAAAGGAGCACACATGATCCTGGATAACTACCGCGGAACCTGGGAAGACGAAGACACCAGCGAACTGCGCAAACTGACCCGCGAATTCATCGCCAACGAAATCACACCCCACCAGGAACGCTATGCCGAACAGCACCGCGTTGACCGCGACGTGTGGCGCAAAGCCGGGCAGGCCGGGCTGCTGTGCATCTCGGTGCCCGAAGAATACGGCGGCGGAGGCGGCGACTTCCGCCACGAAGCGATTGTGCTGCACGAACAGGGACTCGCCTTCGACGACGCGTGGGGCTACTCCGTGCACTCGTCCATCTGCGCGCACTACATCCTCGAATACGGCACCGAAGAACAGAAAAAAGCCTGGCTGCCGAAACTGGCCTCCGGCGAATACGTCGCAGCAATCGCCATGACCGAACCCGGCACCGGATCCGACCTGCAGTCCATCCGCACAAAGGCTGTGCGCGATGGCGACGAATGGGTCATCAACGGCTCCAAAACCTTCATCACCAACGGCACCCACTGCGACCTGGTGATCATCGTGGCCCGCACCTCGGACGAACCCGGGGCCAAGGGAATCTCGCTCATCGTCGCCGAAGTCGGCGGCGAAGACGTTGTCGGTGATTCTGGAACGTGGGCGACTGGCTTTGAGCGCGGCCGCGTGCTCGACAAAATGGGCATGCGCGGACAGGACACACGCGAACTGTTCTTCACCGACATGCGGGTTCCGGTTGGGAATGTGCTTGGCGGCGAGGCCGGCGAAGACAAGGGCTTCTACCAGCTGATGAACCAGCTGCCGCAGGAACGTCTGGCGATTGCCGTCGGCGGTGCCGGAGTCGCCGAAGCCGCAGTGCGGGCGGGTATTTCTTATGCCAAGGACCGTGAAGCGTTCGGAGTGCCGATCGTCAAATTCCAGAACACCAAATTCGTTCTGGCCGAAGCATCCACCGAAGCACTGGCCGTACGCACGTTCGTCGACCACGCGATTGCCGAACACACCGCTGGCAAGCTTTCCACCGAAAAGGCCTCAGCCGCCAAATACTGGGCAACCGACATGCAGAACACCATCGTCGACAAAGTGCTGCAGGTCTTCGGCGGCTACGGCTTCATGAACGAATACCCCATCGCGAGGACTTTAGTCCGAAGCGATGAACAGAAGATCTACGGCGGCACAAACGAAATCATGAAGGAACTCATCGGCCGGGGGTTGTGAGTTACCAGCGCCGGGGTGGCCGGAAGGTGGCGAGTACGGCCGGGCGGCGGCCGGCCGGGTGGCGAGGCCCGGCCGGGTGGCGAGGCTCGGCCGGGCGGGTGAGGCTCGGCCGGCCACCCGGGCCGGCGCCTCGTGAGTTTGGCGCGCGAACCGGACCGGCGCCTCGTGAGTTCGGAACTGAAAATCATTCCACCGGCTGCGGCGCTGTGCCGTCGCCCCAAGGGCGGTCCGACAGTGCCTCGCGCCCGTGCGGTTCCCTCCACACCGAAGTGTCCGGACCCAACGGCACAATGCCGGTCGGGTTTACCGACTTCTGCACGATGTAGTAGTGATCTTTGATCTGCTGGAAGTCAATCGTGTCACCAAAACCGGGCATCTGATACAGGTCGCGAGCATACGCCCACAGCGCCGGGAAGTCGCGCAGCTGCTGACGGTTGCACTTGAAGTGCGAGTAGTACACAACGTCAAACCGCGCGAGCGTCGTAAACAGACGAACATCCGCCTCGGTAATCGCGTCACCCATCAGGAAACGCTGGCCTGTCAGGCGCTCCTCAAGCCGGTCCAAAGCCGTGAACAGGCGCTCGAAGGCGTCGTCATAAGCCTCCTGCGATCCCGCGAAACCACAGCGGTACACACCGTTGTTGACCTCGGTGAACACCCAGTGCATCAGCTGGTCCATCTCATCCCGCAGCGCTTCAGGGTACAGATCTGGCGCGCCTTCACGGTGGAACGCGGTCCATTCCGTCGAGAAATCCAAGGTGATCTGATTGAAGTCGTTCGTGACCACCTGGCCGCTTTCCACCTCGACAATTGCCGGAACGGTGATCCCCCGCGGATAGTCGGGGAAGCGCGCAAAGTAGGCCTGCTGCAGCCGTTCGATGCCGAGCACCGGGTCGACGCCACCCTCGTCCAGGTCGAAAGTCCAGGAACGCTCATCGTGCGTCGGTCCAGCCAATGCCAGCGAAATCGCGTCTTCCAAACCCAGCAGCCTGCGCACAATCAGCGTGCGATTTGCCCACGGACACGCCTTCGCCGCCGCCAGACGGTACCGTCCGGCCTCGACGGGCCACAGAACCTGGTCATCGTGCTTTTTCGGCGTATTGGCCGGGTCGGCCACAATGCGATCGTCGATGTAGCGCATGTCGCGCTCGAACGCCTTGCCCTTGGACACGTAAACGCCCGGCTTCGAGTGTTCTGGGTGCAGCTTTTCGCGGTCAGTCATGTTTGGATTGTTACATTTGTAGATTGAAGATTCAATCAATGGCGGGGGCCCTTTGGGTTGGCCTTCCCGCCTTTCTCTACTCAACCAGGCTTTGCCACGCGGCCACATCGAAGCGGCGCAGACCGGCGACAGACGACATATGGCGCACCGCGTTCTCGATCTTGCTGCGCCACACCGCGATCGCCTCGTCTGCCCGGCCTTTGCGCACAGCCGCCAGAATCGCGGCATTGTCCGAGCGGATCTTCGCCGCCGCAGGCGCGTAATCCACCCGCAGAATCGCAATGAGCAGCCGCAACCGCTGCCCCAGCGAATCGAAAACATCCGCCGTGTGCTCCAAACCCGACGCCTCCGCAAGCCCCTGCTGAAACTGCAGATCCAACCGATCCACCGACCGCGGGCCCAATGAATCATCCGCCTCGAGCCTCGACAGGGCGCGGTCCGCAATGTGCAGGGACCCGCGAGCCTGCTCCGCACGAGGCGCCACCCGGCTCCCACTCAGCTCGCTTGAGGCGCGCTGGCTGGGGGTGGTGTGACCGGCTGACGCCTGGTGGGAGTTGGCGCTTCCCGCGGCCGTGCGTCCGGCTGTGGGTTGGCGCGAAGCTCGCCCTGCCGAGGCGCCTCGCATCACCACGATCCCCACCGCGTACCGTGCGGCGTAGAGGTCGAGCACACTTTCACCGGACACAACCGGCAAGCGGAAAATACTGCCAGCGCGTTCGAGCACACCGCTGGTCTGCAGCTGGCCCAGCCCGCGCACAATCTCCCTTTGCGCAACGCCCATCCGATCCGCCAAATGCCGCACCGACACCTGATCGCCCGCATGCAGATCGCGTTCGCGGATATCGGCTTCTAACTCCGCCACCAGGGTTCGCCGCCATACCGTGTCGCCGACCTCGCGCCACGGATGTAGGAATGGGCGCCGAGTATCGGCCTGGTTGTTCTGGTTGTGGTTGCCCGGATGTTGGCCGCCCGCGCTGGTTCTGCCTGCCGCAGCTGAATCGCTTGAGCTGTCTGCCGTGTTTGCTGCATCAAGAGAGCCAGCAACACCGGAAAGTGAGTCAAAAGTAGATGGAATTTGGAGCGCCTCAACCGGCCTTCTCCAGAAGAACGTGTTGACGTCCGCGGCGACCGCATCGGCCAAAAATTCGAGAACATCGAACGGAACGCCGTCCGCAGCGGGGACGCTTTCACGCCCGGGTGCTCCGGCGGGATTGCCGGCCGGCTCGCTCAGGCTGGGCTCGCCGCCGTGTCCCAGCGAACCTCCCAGAGCAACACCGCTGCTCACGCGGGTGAGGAGTCCAGCGATCGCTCCAGCGAAAGCGTCGAAGTCATGGAACTCGCGCACACGGGCCGAGCCATCCGGCGTGACGGTGTGGATGCTGAACACATCCCGATCTGCCCACTGCCGCAAAGCGCCCAAGAACGCCCAGCCGCGACGACGCTTGTTTGTCGACCCCCACCCAGGGCGCGAGGCACTCACCCTCTCCCCCGCCCTGAAGATGAGCGTCAGGCGGCTGTCTTCCACCCGGATTTCATCGATGAGCACCCAAGTCGGCAACTCATCCGCGTTCGGCGCACTGTCAGCCACACCCTCCAACCACCGGCAGGCGCGTGAAACAAGCGTCTGCGAAAGACCCAATTCTTCGGCCAACCCGCGAGTCCCGTAGGCCTGGCCCACAACATCTCGCCCAGCCAAAGCCATAGCTCGTGCCACCGCTCGGTTCGCGCGCGGCTGCTTTTCTGGCCGCCCCATCCGCACCCGCTGGGTTGCCTGAACCCGCTCCTCTGCCTGACTGCCTGCCGTGCCTGACACAGGACCTCCTCTTCGAAGCCTTCTCCCCCGCCAAGGTGCCGCCCACCCCGCGTGCACAACTCCCGCGAAAGCTGAACTCACCTGGGCATCACTGACTTTTGACTCAGATTATCGCCTGCTGTGCTCTGCTGTCAGCCATTCGGATTCACAATGTCGAAAACGGCTCATGCACCGTGGCGTGAGCACACACCGGGCGGCCGAAGTCAGAAGACCACAGCCATCCGGCGGCCTGAGCATCTCAGTGAAGAGGAGCGATCGTGTCGCATACAGAAGCAGATTTCATCACCGACGCCGAACTGTCCACAGTCAGCGCCGAAGCCATCAGCACCGTCCGCAAGTGGCTGCGCAAGGCGAACCAGCAGGGTGAGGCGAGTTCCACCTCGGCAGCTGGCGCAACCGGAACCACCGCAGCCAAAGAGGCAGCCAACAAGGCCACCCGCCAGGCTGACAAGGGCGCGCGCCTCCTGGCGGCGGTGCTGAAAGACCCCAACGGACTGCCGTTCACGCAGGGCTTTGTGGACCGAGTCATCCGCACGGAAGACCCCCGGGCCGCCGCAAAAGCACTGACCGAAATCGCCGAACTCACCCCCAAATCCCTGCCACTAGCGGAGCGCATGCAGATCAAGGCCGGCGCCGCCATGGCCGAAAAACTGCCGCACGTCGTCATCCCCGTCGCCAAGGCTCGCTTGCGGCAGATGGTCGGGCACATGGTGATCGACGCCCGCCCCGAACCCTTCGGCAAAGCTGTCAAGGCAATGCACGAGGCCGGACACCGCCTCAACATCAACCTGCTGGGCGAAGCGGTGCTCGGCGAACAAGAGGCCGACCGCCACCTGCAGGACACCCGCAGGCTTCTGGCCAGGGACGATGTCGACTACGTATCGATCAAGGTGTCCTCCGTTGCCTCGCAGATCAGCATGTGGGACTACCCGGGCACGGTCGACTACGTGGTGGACCGCCTGCGCCCGCTGTACGAAGACGCCGTCGAACTCGAAGCCGCCGGCCGCGGCCAAAAGTTCATCAACCTCGACATGGAGGAATACCAGGACCTCCACCTGACAATCGACGTCTTCGAACGCCTGCTGAGCGAACCGGCGTTCAAGCAGCTGGAAGCCGGCATCGTTCTGCAGGCCTACCTGCCGGATGCACTCGCAGCCACCCAGCGGCTGGCCGAATTCGGCGCACAGCGCGTGGCCGACGGCGGCGCCGGCATCAAAGTGCGCCTGGTCAAGGGTGCGAACCTGTCCATGGAGCGCGTGCACGCCGAAACCGCCGAATGGCCCCTGACCGTCAACCCCTCCAAGCAGGCCACCGACGCCAACTACAAGCGCGTGCTCCACTGGCTGCTGAACCCGGAGAACATGAAGGGACTCCGCCTGGGTGCCGCCGGACACAACCTGTTCGACATCGCCTTTGCCCACCACCTGTCGAAGCGGCGAGGCGTTGACGACCGCGTCGAATTCGAAATGCTGCACGGCATGGCCGAAGAACAGTCCGAGCAGGTCGCAGCCGACGTCGGTGACGTCCTCCTGTACGTTCCGGCCGTCGCACCCGAACAGTTCGACGTCGCGATCTCCTACCTGGTGCGCCGCCTAGAAGAAAACGCCGCAAACGAAAACTTCATGTCCGGCATCTTCGACCTGACCGACGGCGGGCCCATCTTCCGGCGCGAACGCAGCCACTTCCTGGCCTCGCTGAGTGACCTCGAAACCGTGCTCGCCCGCGAAGGCGACACACCTCCCGGCCCCAACCGCACCCAAAACCGACTGCACGAGGCGCCGCTCACCACCCAGTCCGACACCTCGGGTGAGAACGCGGGCACCGGTGAAGGTGAGGAAAGCGCGGCAGATGCGGGCGCATCGGGTGAAACACCCGCGGCCAACCCCGAAGGCGCCTCGGGCGTGGGTCCTGCGGAGACCACCCCCGCAGCGGCCCCCGTCCGCGGCTTCGCAAACGAGCCGAACACCGACCCCGCCCTGCCGGCCAACCAAGAGTGGTCCAGGCAGGTGATCGCGGCAGCAGAGCACATCGACATCAGCCCGCGAACCGCAGACGACTTCGACGTCGACGCGACAGTGCAGACCGCCAAACAGGCAGCAGCCGACTGGGCAGCACTCGGCGCACGCGGCCGCCTGCCCTACTTCCAGCGGGCAGCCGAACTGTTCGCACAGCGACGCGGCGAATTCCTCGCAGTCGCAGCGGCCGAAGCAGGCAAAACACTCGCCCAGTCCGACCCCGAACTGTCCGAAGCCATCGACTTCATCCGCTATTACGCCGACCAGGCCCTCGAGATCGAAGAAATCGAAACCCGCGACGGCGTGCAGTTCACACCTGATCAAGTAACTGTCATTACACCTCCGTGGAACTTCCCCGTAGCAATTCCAACGGGATCGACCGTGGCAGCACTCGCCGCAGGTTCAGCAGTCATCCACAAACCTTCGGGCATGACGCCCGAGTGTTCGCGGATGATCGTCGAAACGCTGTGGCTAGCCGGCATCCCGCGCAACGTCCTGCAGCTGGTGCCGCCGATTGAAAGCGAAACCGGCAAGGCGCTGATCAGCCATCCGGACGTTGACAGGGTCATCCTGACAGGAGCCTCTGACACAGCCGCACTTTTCCGTTCGTTCCGCCCCTCCCTGGCGATTAACGCAGAAACCAGCGGCAAGAACGCAATGATCATCACCCCGTCCGCCGACCGCGACCTCGCCGTGGCCGACCTTGTGAACTCAGCATTCGGACACGCGGGACAGAAGTGCTCGGCCGCTTCGCTGGGCATTCTGGTGGGCTCGATGTACGACTCACAGCGCTTCCTGAGCCAGCTGGTCGACGCGACGGAATCTCTCATCGTGGACTCCCCGCTCAACCTGTCAGCCACCATCGGACCGCTCACCGGAGCCCCCAGCGACAAGCTCCAGCGCGGACTGACCCGCCTGGAAGTCGGCGAAGAATGGCTCATCAAACCGAAAGTGCTCGCTGCGGCACCCGGCATCCCAACCGGAGACATTTCCCCTGGTGAGAAGCAGGTGGGAGCCGGCGGCACCTCGTCAGATTCGGACCAGCGGGCACCGGGCATGCCCGGCCCGCTGTGGCGTCCGGGTATTCGGACCGGCGTGCAGCCGGGATCGTTCTTCCACATGACGGAGTGCTTCGGGCCGGTGCTCGGGCTCATGCACGCGCGCGATCTCGACGAGGCCATCCGCCTGCAGAACGCCGTCGAGTACGGCCTGACCGCCGGCATTCACTCGCTCGATCCGCGCGAAGTCGACGAATGGCTCGGCCGCGTCCAGGCCGGCAACCTGTACGTCAACCGCGGAATCACGGGCGCGATCGTGCGCCGTCAGAGCTTCGGCGGCTGGAAGAAGTCGTCGGTCGGGCTGGGCTCCAAGGCCGGCGGTCCCAACTACGTCCACATGATGGGCACCTGGGCGGACAGGCCTGGTTCGGCTGCTCTGGCTGACGAGGTGGAGGCACCCGGGTCCTCGACATCTTCGGGTGCTGCGGGTGGTTCAGTTTCGGGCACTGCGGCAACGCGCGATGAACGCGATTGGCTTGAACGCGCCCGCCGCTCTGATGACGAAGCCATTCGCCGCGAGTTCGGCGTTGCCCGCGACTCGGACGGTTTCGAATCGGAGGCGAACATCTTCCGCTACCTGCCCACGGCGGTGACCGTGCGCGTGACTGCTGCGGCAAAGCCTGTGGAAATCACCCGCGTAGCCGAAGCTGCTCAGCGTCTGGGCACGCCACTGACCTGGAGTGTCGCCTCTGACGCAGAAGGATCTGTCCGCGCGGCAGCGGTTGCGGCTGCTGGTTCTGGGGTGGACGCTGGCGGAAGCGCGAACGGCACGGGTGGCGGCGTTGCCCTTGAATCGGCCGCGGAGTTCGGCAAGCGCCTGTCCGATGGCCAGCTTCTGGTGAACGGAGCAGCCCGCGTGCGCAACATTGGCGCGGCGGAAGCCGAAGTGCTCGAAGCCATTGTCGACCGGCCGGAAGTGGCAGTGCTCGATGAACCGGTGACCGCCTCGGGCCGCATCGAAGGCCGCTACTACCTGCATGAACAGGCAATCTCGATGACGCTGCACCGCTTCGGCGACCCAGACCCGGGCTTCCACCGCCTAGCGGAACGCCTAGGCCGGACGGCGTAAGCAGGCCGAATCTGCTCTGGCGTGCAAAAACTCGGCCGAAATCGCAGTTTTCGGCCGAGTTTTTGCACGTATAAGCAGAATCCGGAGTTTTTGCACGTGGCAGCAGAGTTACTCCCCTACCTTGGTCTCCTCCGTCACAGCAACGTTGGAGTTCAGCCACCACGTGTAGTGGTCGAGAACGTCGTGGGCGATCCGCTCACGCGAATAGTCCAAGATGTCGTAGGTTCCGCCACCGGGAACCTTGACCTCAAGCTGGCTTGAGACATCGTCTGCTTCGCGCATGCGGGTGCCGTAGGTTGCGGCCTTGATCTGGCGAATCTGCGCCGTGTAGTCGAAGTTCTCCAGCATTTCGTGCGTGCCCTGAACAGTGAGCGACACGGAGTGCTTGATCTTCTTCGACACGTCGTCTTCGCGGACGATCTGCGCGTCAACACCCTGCTCACGCAGTTCAGCTGCGACTTCTTCCAGCGCGGGGATGACGACCTCGGACATGCGCTCCTGCGTGGATCGCAGCGACACATTGCCGAACTGGCGCCGCAGACGATTCCGCCAGCTGCCAGCACCAGCACCAGCGCCACCCGCCGCACCAGCACCGGCACCGCCGCCAACGACACCGCCAGCACCGACAACCTGCGAGCGCAGCGAATCCATCATGGCGTGCGTCTGCTTGCGTTCGCCTTCGAGTGCGCGCAGCAAGCCAATGGCAACCAAAATCATGACGAATGCGAACGGCAGACCCATAACAACCGTCGCGTACTGCAGCGCGGTGATGCCGCCGACCACCAGCATGGCGATCGTCAGAACACCGGTTGCCACGGCCCACAGGATGCGCACCCACGGCTTGGCGTCGGTTTCGGCATCCGGCAGGCGGCTGGTGAGGTTTGCCATGACCAGCGCACCGGAGTCAGCCGATGTCACGTAGAACAGCAGACCGACGAACGTTGCCAGTCCCACCAGGAAGAACGCTCCGGGGAAGTCCTGCAGCAGCATGTAGAAACCGGACTCCGGTGTCTCGACTGCAGCTTCGGCAAACGCGGTGTCGCCCGAACGGATGCGCGCAATCGCCGTGTTGCCGAACATCGTCACCCACATGAGGATGTAGATGAACGGGATGGTGAGCGTGCCGATGACGAACTGGCCCAGCGTGCGGCCCTTGGAGATGCGGGCCAGGAACATGCCGACGAAGCTTGCCCAGGCAACCCACCAGGCCCAGAAGAACAGGGTCCACAGGTTCATCCATTCGGCCGGGTGGTCGTATGCCATCGTGTCGAGCGTCAGGCCGGGGAACATGCTGATGAAGTCACCGACGTTCATGGTTGCGGCACGCAGCAGGAATGCGGTGTCGCCGAACACCAGAACCCAGCCGGCCAGCACGAGTGCGAGCACCACGTTGAGCTGGCTGAGGATGCGGATGCCCTTATCAACACCGGATGTCGCCGACACGATTGCCACGAGAACCGCGACGACCACGAGGCCCACCTGAGCGGGAGTGCCCTGGTCGATGCCGAACATGATGTCCAGGCCCACGTTGAGCATGACCACGCCGATACCGAGCGAGGTTGCAACACCGAAGATGGTGCCGAGCACCGTTGCGATGTCGACGGCGTTGCCCACGCCGCCCTTGATGCGCTTGCCGAACAGCGGGTAGAGCGCCGAGCGGACTGCCAGCGGGAGGCCCTTGCGGTGGGCGAAGTAGCCCAGGGCGATGCCCATGAGCGTGTACATGCCCCAGCCGGTGATGCCGTAGTGGAACAGCGTCCACACGGTGCCTTCGCGTGCAGCGTCAAGCGATCCGGCTTCCGTCACGGGAGGCGCCAGGTACTGCGATGCGGGTTCGGCAACCGCGAAGAACATCACGTCGGTGCCGATGCCGGCTGCGAACAGCATGGATGCCCACGCGAACGTCGAGTATTCGGGCCGGTCCGTGTCTTTGCCCAGGCGGATCTTGGAGTACCGCAGGGCGAGCACCACCACGAACACCAAAATCGCGGTGGCCAGCAGGATGTAGAACCAGCCGAACCAGTTGCCGATCCATCCCACGAGCACGCCGAGTGTCGCCTCGGCCGACTCCGTGAAGAACAGCGCCCACCCGGCGACCAGCGCGATGAACACTCCGGTCACGCCGAGCACAACCGGCTTGACCTTGGGGCTGGTCACCTGGGGCCGAAGCTCAGGTTCGACTTCTCCAACAGCTGACGAGGTGCCGCCCGCCGCAGTCTGGGACTGCGGCTTGGGGTTTGATGGGGTGCTGCTCACTTGTCATCACCCGCAGCCATTGCCTCAAGCGCACTGGGGATGTCCGTGCGGGCGTTCCACGCGCTGTTGCGCGGGTCGCCTTCGGGGTACAGCGGCATACCGGACTTAGCCTTGTAAACAGGCGGGTATTCGGGCTCGAGCATGGTGTTGCCGGCAATGAGGTCGGCAGCGCGCTCAGCAACCATCATGACGGGTGCGTAGATGTTGCCGTTGGTGATGGTCGGGAAGACCGAAGCGTCGACAACGCGCAGACCCTCGGTGCCGTGGACCTTCATGGACGAGGGGTCGACAACCGACATGTCGTCGACACCCATCTTCGCCGAGCACGACGGGTGCAGAGCAGTTTCGGCGTCGCGGCGGATCCAGTCGAGGATCTCCTCGTCGGTTTCAACGTCCTTGCCGGGCGACAGTTCGCCGCCGTCGAACGGTGCGAACGCCGGCTGGGACAGGATGTGGCGTGCAGCGCGCACAACCTCAACCCATTCGCGACGGTCGTTTTCGGTCGACAGGTAGTTGAACAGGATCGAGGGGTGCTGCTTGGGGTCGTTCGACTTGATCTTCACGTGACCGCGAACATCGGAGTTCATCGGGCCGATGTGCACCTGGTAGCCGTGTTCGTGGTCACCGCCGGTGCCGTCGTAGCGAACAGCGATCGGCAGGAAGTGGAACATGAGGTTCGGGTACACGACGTCGTCGTTGGTGCGGATGAAGCCGCCGCCCTCGAAGTGGTTCGAAGCACCCACACCGGCGTTGGCGAACAGCCACTGCGCACCGATCCACGGGGCCTTCCACATCTTCAGCCACGGCTGGATGGAAACCGGCTGCACGGATTCGTGCTGCAGGTAGACCTCGAGGTGGTCCTGCAGGTTCTCACCAACACCCGGCAGGTCGACGCGCGGCTTGATGCCGACCGAACGCAGGTGGTCGGGGTCGCCCACACCGGACAGCTGCAGCACCTGAGGTGAGTTGAAGGCACCTCCACAGAGGATCACCTCGCCGGCGGAGACGCTGTGCGGCTTCTTTCCGCCTCGTACGAAGTCGACCCCGGTCACACGGGTGCCGTTCCAGCGCAGCTGGGTGACAAAAGCGAGAGTCGCAATGTCGAGGTTCTTGCGGTTCTTGACCGGCCACAGGTAGGAACGCGAAGCGCTCATGCGCGAACCCTTGTAGGTGTTCGCATCGAAGGGGGCGAAGCCCTCCTGACGGTAGCCGTTGACGTCATCCGTCGGAGCGTAGCCGGCCTGGCGGGTGGCCTCGAAGAACGCCTGGAACAGCGGGCTGTTGGCCTTCTTGCGCTCAAGGGTCAGCGGACCGGCGCCGCCGCGCCACTCATCAGCACCGGCCAGCGTCGTCTCCATGCGCTTGAAGTACGGCAGGACGTGGGCGTAGTCCCAGTCCTCCATGCCTTCGAAGGTGGCCCACTTGTCGTAGTCACCGGCGTTTCCGCGCTGGAAGATCATGCCGTTGATCGAGCTCGAACCGCCCAGCACCTTACCGCGGGTGTGCGCCACGCGGCGGCCGCCCATGTGCGGTTCCGGGTCAGTCTGGTAGCGCCAGTCGTACATCGGGTTGCCCGACGGGAACATGAGTGCGGCAGGCATGTGGATCAGCGGGTCGAACTTGAAGTCCGCACGTCCGGCCTCCAGCACGAGCACACTGGTGCTGGGGTCAGCCGACAAGCGGTTGGCGAGCGCCGAACCGGCAGAACCGCCGCCGACGATCACATAGTCATAGTGCTTCTTCACTTGAACGCTCCTTGGAGTTGTGAACAGAAGATTGAGGGGTAGATCAGGCTCTGCGAGTCAGGCTTTGCGGCCGGAGAACCAGTCGGCCGGTGCCGGCTTGGTGTTGTGCCAGACGTGCTTGACCTCCTGGTATTCGGCCAGGCCGTCTTCGCCGAGTTCACGGCCGATGCCGGACTGCTTCATGCCGCCCCACTCGGCCTGCGGGACGTACGGGTGGAAGTCGTTGATCCAGACGGTGCCGTGGCGCAGGCGGCCGGCGACACGTTCGGCGCGGCCGGCATTTTCGGTCCACACAGCACCGGCAAGGCCGTAGATGGTGTCATTGCCCAGTGCCACTGCGGCGTCTTCGGCTGCCTCCGCGGTGTCACCGGAGAAGGTTTCGACGGTCAGCACGGGGCCGAACGATTCGTCGTGGACACAGCGCATCGACTGGTCGCAGCGATCGAGGATGGTCGGCAGGTAGTAAGAGCCCTGCGCCAGTTCGCCTTCGCCGCGCTTGCCGCCGGTGCGCAGAACAGCGCCGTCTTCGATGGCCTCTTCGACGTAGCGGTGCACCTTGTTCAGGTGGTCTTCGCTGATGAGCGGGCCGGTCTCGGCGTTTTCGTCAAACGGGCCGCCCAGGCGGATGAGTTCGGCGCGGCGAACGAGTTCGTCGACGACCTCATCGTGAATCGACTCTTCGACGATCAGACGAGCACCAGCCGAGCACACCTGGCCGGAGTCCAGGAAGATCGCGGTGAGCGCGTTGTCAATTGCTGCTTCGAGATCAGCGTCGGCAAAGATGATGTTGGGGTTCTTCCCACCCAGTTCCAGGGCGACCTTCTTCACGGTCGGGGCGGCAGCGGCCATGATCACGCGGCCGGTTTCGAGACCACCAGTGAACGACACGAGGTCCACCTGCGGGTTTTCCGTCATTTCGGCACCCACGGTGCCACCCGGACCGGTGACGAGGTTTGCGACACCGGCCGGAAGCCCCGCCTCGTCAAGGGCATCCATGAGCCACATGGCGGTCTGAGGAGTCAGCTCGGCCGGCTTGAGCACGAAGGTGTTTCCGGCGGCGATGGCCGGAGCGATCTTCCAGGCCGTCTGCAGCAGCGGGAAGTTCCACGGCGTGATGAGCGAGCACACGCCCACCGGTTCGGTGACGACGCGGCTGGAGATGGACGGGTCACCCGGGTCGACCACGCGGCCGGCGTGCTTGTTCGCCAGGGCTGCGAAGTGGCGGAAGACGTTGATGATGTCGTCCATGTCCTGCTGGGACTCGACGAAGCGCTTGCCCGTGTCCTGCGATTCCATGCGGGCGACCTTGTCCTTGTCGCGCTCAAGGATGTCGGCCAGGCGGTTGACGATGGCGCCGCGGTCGGCTGCCGGGGTCGTGGCCCAGGTTCCTTCGTCGAAGGTGGTGCGGGCGGCTTCGATGGCGCGGCGGGCGTCAGCACGGTCGCCTTCGCTGACAGTGATGACGTGCGATCCATCGGCCGGGCAGAGGATGTCTCGGGTTTCCTGTGATTCCGCTTCTTGCCACTGTCCGTTGATGTAAATGCTCGGCACGGCACTTCCTTCGCTTTTGGCTTGTAGGTTTGCTGCGTTTGCTGGCTGGTTTTCCTTGCGAGGGTTTCGCGCGGCGAGAGCTTCGCTTACGAAAGCTGCGCGTCCCAGCCTCACGCTTCTTTGCAACGATAACGCACGTTATATCGAAAATAAAACGAGCGTTATACTTTTGTGCTGCGCAGACGAGCTGTTAAGACAGCGTGACCTTCAAGTTGAGTAAAGCTGCAGGAGTACGATTGCGAACCATGAAGCCGACCGAGCAGGCAACTGAAACAGCGGCTAAGCAGGCGAGTGAGCCTGCAAGTGCACCCGCGGATGGGTCAGCAGGCAATCAGCCTGTTGAACAGGCGGGTAGGCCTGCGGGTAGGCCTGCGGCGAGTTCGGTGCGTAAGCAGGCGACCAAGCCAGCGGGTAGGCCTGCGGCGAGTTCGGTGCGTAAGCAGGCGACCAAGCCGGTCCGCGAACGACTGTTGGATTCCGCCGACGCGCTGCTGTTCATCCACGGAGTTATTTCCACACCCGTCGACCGGATCCTCAAAGACGCACAGGCCTCCCCGCCGAGTCTCTACTCACACTTCGGGAGCAAAGAAGGGCTGATCGCGGCTGCTCTGCGCCGTCGTCTGCATATTTGGACAGGCGTGTGGGATGCCGAAATCGCCGCGGCTGACTGTCCGAAGGACCGGGCACTCGCTCTGTGGGATGCGCTCACGACGTACCAGGGCGAACACATGACCGAACGCTGGTGCGCCTTCAGCGGGACCGCTGCCGCCATCGAACACCCCAGCGCTCAGCTGCAGGCCGTTCTCGACGAAGAAACCCAGCTGCTGCGCACACGACTCCTGGCCGCGGCCCGCGAAATCACAGGCGAGGCGGCAGGAAGTGAGGACGCTGGTGAGGTGAGCGGCACCTCGTCCGCCCGGGCAGGTGGCGCCCCGGGAAGTGGGGATGGCCAGGTGAGCGGCGCCTCGTCCGCCCAGGCGGGCGACGCCCCGGGAAATGGGAGTGAAGAGGTGAGCGGCGCCTCGGCGGGTTCTGCTGCGGCGGGCTCTGGCAGCCGAGCGGAGGCCTTAGCGTCGGCGCTCATGGTCGCGTACACGGGCACGATGTCCTTGATGCTGCGCGAGGACTACCCCACCGCCATCGCCGAGGGCCGTGCGAGCGCCGAAGCACTCATCGACGCGTTCACCGCGGCGTAAAGCACAAACGGCAACGCGCACCGGCTTTCACGTCTGCTTGGGTGGTCAAAAACTCGGCCCAAAACCGCGTTTTTAACCGAGTTTTTGCACGCAGGAGCAGATTCTCCAGAGCTTTGACTTCGGTGCTCCGTGCAGGGGACAACTCCGGTGCTATCCACAGGGTCCAGAAACCCGTGGCGCCCGCTGCTCGAGCGCTCCTACCTTCCGAATATGGGGCATGGAGAAAACACGACGTCCGGTTTATGGAAACCGGCCACAGGTATTGCCACCACGGGAAGCCTTCTGAACAACGGTGTAACCAGGTGGACAATCGATGCCAACAGCCGACAGCTGGTTCACGGTGTACGAGCGTTCGGTGACATTCGAAGCATCGGCAGGGCGCCACGTTGGGCAGATGACTTGTGGTTTAAACAGCGGGAACTGCTTTCTGCCGTGCAGAGCAAATACCCCGAAGCGACCGGAGTAGGGCCTACTGCGGGGGCGCTCTACGGCATGGTTTTGCCTTACAGACTCCAGCGTGAAGAACTGGTGTTCGTAAGTACCGGCCGCGGAGGCAGACAGATTCGCATGAAGAACGTCAGGTCCAACCGCAAACCCATAGATAAAAGAGTCCTTTGGTTCGACCTTCCAGTCGCATCCGGACTGGAAGTTATGGCTCAAATCGCTGCGGAATTGAACTTCCGTGAGGCGGTGCAGCTTCTTGATGGACTCTTGGGGCCGTGGAACGGTGGTCCGAAAGTCGAACACGCCAAACTTAAAAGCTTCATCCGGGAGCTGCCGCAGTCCCGCATCTACAGAACTCTGCGCAAAGCCCTGCCGCTGGCCAGACCAGGGGTGCAGTCGCCTCGGGAAACGAGCCTGCGCCTCGAGATCATTCGCGCAGGACTGCCCGAACCGGCAGTCAACCCGCGGGTCTATCTGCCGAGCATCGGCGAGTACAGGAAACCCGACCTGGCTTGGGAAGAGTACAAGGTGTGCTGCGAATACGAAGGCATCCACCACATGACCGATGCGGACCAGTGGTCCAGCGATATCCGCAGATACCGCGCTTTCGAGGCGGCAGGCTGGACTGTCATCCGAGTGACCAAATCAATGCCGTCCGCCGAATACCTACAGGCGATTCGAGACGCCCTGCGAGCACGAGGCTGGAAACCCTAACTACACCTTGAAGCGTTCAGGGCCCTTCAGTGCTCGCAGTGCGTAGACGATCGCGGCCAGGTCGATGACTTCCTGCAGCAGCGCACCCACAACGGCTGGAATGAAACCGAAGAAGGCGAAGCCCATCAGCACGAGCGACAAAATGATGCCGATCCAAATGGCGCTCTTCGCCACCGCCAAAGTCCAACGCCCAATGTCGACAGCCTTGCCAACACGGGAAATATCGTCACGGGTGATCACGACATCAGCAGCTTCGGAGGCCTCTGTATCGCCGCGAGCCCCCATCGCAATGCCAACCCCGGCAGCCGCGAGAACCGGCGCATCGTTGACACCGTCACCGACCATGATGACCGGCTTCGGCTCGATCTCGTGCAGCAGACGAACCTTGTCCTCCGGCAGAAGCGAAGCGTGCACATCGTCAATCCCGACCTCCGCAGCAATCGCCTGCGCAGTGTGCGGATTGTCGCCAGTGAGCATCGTGACCTTTTCAAAGCCATGACGCCTAAGCTCCGAAACCAACTGTCCGGCGTTGTCCCTCGCCTGATCATCAAGGATCAGCGCACCGGCATACTCACTGCCGATCGACACATAAGCGACAGTCTGTCCGGCCTCGAACTCAACCTCAAACGCCTCCGGCGCCATGCCGCGAACAAAACCAAGCGTGCCAACACGAACAACGGAGCCACCCGCGCCGCCAGCAGCACCGCCACCGGCCGCGCCAGTAACACCGCTGCCAGCCGCACCATCCGCACCCGCACCAAAGTCAACCTCAGCCTCGACACCCTCGGTCGCAACCTCACGACCATTCCGTGCCTCAGGCAACTCAAGCCCTTCAGCAGCCTCAATCACACCGAGTGCCAAAACGTGCGATGAGAACTGTTCGGCAGCAGCCGCAACAGCCAGCAGTTCGTCCTCAGAGACACCAACGGCGCGCACCTCGGCAACCGTCGGCCGGCCGTAAGTCAGTGTGCCCGTCTTATCGAAGGCAGCGGTCGAAGTCGAACCCAACGCCTCAAGGACGGCACCGCCCTTGACAATGATTCCCGCATTGGACGCCCGGCTCATACCGCCAAGGAACGCGACGGGAGCAGCAATCAGCAGCGGGCACGGCGTGGCCAGAACCAGCACCTCGGCAAACCGGACAGGGTCACCGCTGAGCCACCACGCAAGCCCTGCAATCAGCAGCGACACCGCCGTAAACGGCATGGCGTAGCGGTCGGCCACACGAACAATCGGCGCCTGCTGATCCTCAGTCTGGCGCACCAAAGCAATGATCTTCTGGTACTGGGAATCTGCCGCCGAACGCGTTGCGCGCATCCGCACGGCCTGCGTGCCGTTGACCGAACCAGACAGAATCGTGTCGCCGACATCCTTCGCGACAGCCGCCGACTCACCCGTCAAAGACGATTCATCGAACGACCCCGCATCGATCGCCTCGCCGTCAACGGGAACAACTTCGGCAGGCCGTACCAGCAGAACATCGCCGGGCTCCACCTGGTCGATTTCAATGTTTTCTGCCTGGTCAACGGGGGCATCAACAGCCGGCAGTCGGTGTGCCCGCTGCGGAGCCCGATCCAACAAGCTGCGCAGATCACGGCGGGCACGCGCGGCCGCGTAGTCTTCCAGCGCCTCGCCACCGGTGAGCATGAGCGCAATAATCGACGCCGCCAAATACTCGCCGACCGCAAGCGAGGCGGTCATCGCCACGACGGCCAGAATGTCGAGCCCGAACTCCCGCCGCATCAGCTGCTTGACCATGTCGATGACGGTCAGCAGGATGACGAATCCGACGAATACCGTCGCCACCAGCTGCGCAGCGGTGGTCAGGCCGGAAAAGTGCAGCGCGAGAACAACGATGAGCTCCACCAGCACCGCGGCCAGCAGCTTGTACTCACGGAAAATGCGCATCACGGTTCCCATACTCCGATACTGCCCAATCCGCGGATTTCCGCCAGCAAGCTATGCCTTGCCTAACAGGGACGGAAGCGCTTCGTCTGCCTGCGTTTACATTCTGCTGCCACGTGCAAAAACTCGGCCGAAATCAGCGATTCCGACCGAGTTTTTGCACGTGGCAGCAGAAACCGGAGTTTTTGCACGCAGGAGCAGAGTCAAGCAGAGTCAGGACGCAAAGCCAAAGCCAAAGCCGGGCCCAACTCAGAGCCCTAACCCCAACCCCGCAGTCAAACCCCTACATCAGATGAACTCAACGCCCTGGGCCAGGGGCAGTTCGCCCGAGTAGTTGATGGTGTTCGTCGCCTGGCGCATGTAGGCCTGCCAGGAATCGGTGCCGGATTCACGGCCCCAACCGGTTTCCTTATTGCCGCCGAATGCGCCGCCGATTTCAGCACCGGACGTACCGATGTTGACATTCGCGATGCCAGTGTCGGAGTAGGCGAGGAAACGCTCGGCTTCTGCAAGTTCCGAGGTGAACACGGCACTCGACAGGCCCTGCGGAACCGCGTTGTTGAGTTCCACGGCGGCGTCGAAGTCGTCGTACTCCATGACGTAGAGGATGGGTGCGAAGGTTTCATCTTCCACGATCTGCGTCTGCGACGGCATGCGGACGACGGCCGGTTCGACGTAGTAGGCGTCGTCAGCTTCGTCGGTGAGCACGCGCTTGCCGCCGCAGACAATCGTTCCGCCCTGTTCTTCTGCCGCGCGAAGTGCGTTCTGCATGGCGTCGAAGGAAGCCTTGTTGATGAGCGGACCAACCAGCGTGCCGTCGTCGGTGGGCGAACCGATGGCCAGCGTGCCGTAGGCCTTGGCCACACGGTCAACGAGGTCATCGGCGACCGAGGAGTGCACAATCAGGCGGCGCAGCGTGGTGCAGCGCTGGCCGGCCGTGCCCGCGGCTGCGAAGACAACGCCGCGCAGAGCCAGGTCGAGGTCTGCGCTGGGTGCGACGATTGCCGCGTTGTTGCCGCCGAGTTCCAGCAGCACCCGGCCGAAGCGTTCAGCCACAACCGGGCCGACCTTGCGACCCATGGCAACCGAACCGGTGGCCGAAACCAGGTCGACGCGCTTGTCGGCAACCATGGCCGCACCGAGGTCGCGGTCGCCCAGCAGCACCTGGCTGAGGTTTTCCGGCGCACCGCAGTCCTTCGCGGCGCGGCGCAGCAGAGCTTCCGCACCAATGGCCGACAGCGACGAGGTTTCCGACGGCTTCCACACCACCGTGTCACCGGCGATGAGGGCGAGTGCGGTGTTCCACGCGAACACAGCCACGGGGAAGTTGAACGCCGTGATGATGCCGACAACGCCCAGCGGGTGCCACGTTTCCATCAAGCGGTGGCCGGGGCGCTCCGACGGCAGGGTCTTGCCGAACAGCTGACGCGACTGACCGAGCGCCAGTTCGCAGATGTCGATCATCTCCTGCACTTCACCGGCAGCTTCAGACGGAATCTTGCCGGCTTCGATCGTGACGAGTTCGCCCAGGTCAGACTTGTGTTCCTCAAGAAGCTGGCCCCAGCGCTGCACGACCTTGCCGCGCACCGGCGCAGGGACATCGCGCCACTGCTTGAAGGCTTCGCGGGCAGCGTCGAGCTTGCGCCCCATCGCGGCTTCGTCATCGGCCGGCACCTGGCCGAGTTCGGCACCGTTGATCGGCGAACGCAGGGTGAGGCTTCCCGCACCACCTGACGAGGCGGAGGTCAGCTGGTCAAAATCGGCACCGCACGCGGCGAGCGCCTTCTTGGTGGTCTCGAGGATCTGCTGCTGTGTCGGCAGTGACATGTGCGTGTCCTTTCTGAGTTGGTTCTTCAGTCTTGTGAGTACGTGGTTCGTTGTGACTTCGGAAGATTGGTGAGTTTGGGGCTTGCGGGTGGAGTACTGGCGCTGCGGGGTTTCGTCCCACGGGCGCCGTACCAGCCCAGCTGCGCCGCACCAGCCCGACGGGAGTGCCGGCGCCACGATCTAAAGCCGGCGGCCGCGCTTACACGACGTTCATTTCTTTGCGGACTTCGCCGGATGCGAATCTGTCCAGGCTCAGGCCCGAAATGTCGATCAGCGGGGTGCGGTCCAGGTAGAGGTCCGCCATGATTTCGCCGACCGCCGGGCCTTGCAGGAATCCGTGACCGGAAAAGCCGGTGGCGTACATGAAGCCGTCGACCTGCGAAGACTTGCCGATGAGCGCGTTGTGGTCGGGGGTGACTTCGTAGAGTCCCGCCCAGCCGCGACGCAGCTGAACATCGTCGAGCATGGGGGTGCGTCGCTCCATGAGTTCGGCGAGCACTTCAAGCCACGCGGGGTCCTGCTGGGTGCTGAAGCCCCACGTGTCTTCAACCTCCGGGGCGCCGAACAGCAGTCCGCCTCCTTCAGAATGGAAGTAATAGCTGGTCGAAAAGTCGATGGTGAACGGCAGCCGGCGCGGGTCGAAGTTCACCGGTTCACTCACCACAATGTGACGGCGCAGCGGTTCAACCGGCAGGCCAATGCCCACGTCGGCACCGATTTTCTTCGACCACGCTCCGGCCGCGCACACCACGGTGTCAGCGGCAATCGGCCCAGCCGATGTTTCAACACCAGTGATCCGGCGGGAGCCGGGCTCCGCCTCGTCCCCCTCTGCGATGACCCGGGTGACTTCGACCCCGCGGAGGATCGTGACCCCCAGCCGGCGGGCGTTCTTGGCGTAGCCGGCCACAGCGGCCTCGGGTGTGCAGTGGGCGTCGAAGGGGTTGAAAGCGCCGGCAACAAGGTCGTCGGTGCGGATGACGGGGTTGAGTTCGCCGCATTCAGCCGGGGAAATCATGCGAGACGACTGACCCAAGGACGCCTGAAGTTCCACGTTGGCGGCCATCTTTTCGGCATCGGCTTCGTTGTCCAACAGGAACAGGTAGCCGGACTGGACCATGTCGATGTTCTGGCCCATCTGCTCTTCAAAGCGGCGGAAGATCTCCAAGCTGCGCGCGCCGAGCATGATGTTCGCTTCGTCCGAGAACTGGCAGCGCAGACCACCGGCAGCACGGCTTGTGGAACCGCCGGCCAGTTCGCCGCGCTCAATGAGCACAATGTCTTCAACACCGGCCTTTGCCAGTTCGTACGCAGTGGCTGTGCCCATGATGCCGCCGCCGATGATGACCACGGACGCGGACGTGGGAACAGTCTGGGGAACATTCACATTCACGAAAGCTCCTCTCGTCGGGCTGCCGATCAACGCTGATGGCAGCGGGCTGTTCAACGCTGAACAGTGCCCGAGGGATACGGCGATGAGGTCGACGCTGACCTGTTCGCCGGTGGTCCCAACGGGCCACACCACCATCGTGAACCCACTGAGCCGTAAGGACAAGCGATATATTTTTAAGCTTCCGTTTAGCTTTGCTGATGAATCGTGTAGCTTGCTCATATGCAGTGGACGTTGACACAGTTGCGCACCTTCGTCGCAGTCGCCGAGCAGGGAACAATGGCCGCAGCCGCCACCCGCCTGGGATACACGGCCGGCGCGGTCAGCCAACACATGTCGGCACTCAGCCGAGCAGTCGGATCACCCGTCGTTTCACCTCGGGGGCGGTCCGTTGTCCTCACGGAAGCCGGGCGGGCACTGCTGCCCCGCGCCCGAGCGGTCGTCGCCGCCGAACGCCAAGCCGCCCGAGCCATGCGCGGAGCCTCCGCCGACACGACTGTGACCGTGGGAGTTTTCGGTTCGGCTTCGGTCGCGGCCATGCAGCCGGCTTCGCAGCAGTTGGAGGGCAAGGGCATTGACGTGCAAACCATCGAAGTTGACGTCGAAGAAATGCAGGAAGCGGTGGCCTCGGGACTGATCGATGTTGGGATCGGCATCGACTACCTGGACGCGCGCCTGCCCCCGCGCCGTGGAGTGCACATGAAGCCTGTCCGCCGCCAACGGCTGCCCGTGGCCGTCGGCCCCGGCGGCCTGGCGGCCCTTACCGCCGAAGGGCGCGAGGGAAAGAGCCTTTCCGCTGGGCTCGAGGACGGCCCCAGCATCGACGAAAATCACGAGGTGGATGCAGCTGCTCACGAAGCCGCACCTGTGGACTCGGGCGGAGTTGGCGACGGGGCTGGCGGCGGGGCTGGCGGGGCTGCCGGCGAGGCTGGCGGGGCTGGCGGCGAGGCTGACGATGGAGGTGCCGCCGGAAGCACTCGAGGCGCCGGCGGGTCTCCTGTCGGACTGGGGGTGGCGCCAGGCCGCGGTGATGTTTTCCGCGATCAGGAAATCCTGCGGCGCGCACTGGGCCGCGTACCGTGGATTCTGCCGCCGGCTGATTCAACGTGGGGTCGGGCGTTCCGGCTGGCCTGCAGGGAACTCGGCGTTATGCCCCGCGAGAAGCACCTTGTCACTGACTCCGCGGTGGCACTGGCCATGGCTTCATCAGGGTTGGGCGTCACCTTGGCTACGCCCTACCTGATGCGGATGGCCCCCGCGAACGTCCACATTCTTCCCAGAACAATCTGCGGCAGCCGCGACATTGTCATCCTCACGTCCACCGATGCGCCGTTGACACCGGCGGCGCGCACTGTCGTCGACGTGCTCACCGACGTGTTCAATGCCTGAGGCTGGGTTGCCGCGGCAGTCATCCGGGCATGGCGGCGACCAGCCGTCTAGGTGGCACAGACTCACGCTTTAATGCAGATTCACGCGCTAATGCGCTGCATTAAAGCGTGAATCTGCATTTGCGCGTGAGAACGCGCCGGCGGACGGGCCGCACGGCGCCGGGCCGCGCCTACCGCCGGGCCGGGCTGGACGCCGGGCCTCGCCGACCGCCGGGAGAACGCCCCCGCGGACGGGCCGGGCGAACACCCCCGCCGCTCAGTAGCCTTCCGTTACGACTTCGATGAACCGCAGACCCGGGGCCGAGGCGAACTCGGCAAGGGCCGCATCGAACTCTTCCGGTGTGCTCACCTTGGCGGTGCGGGCCCCGTAGGCCGCTCCGAGTGCGGCGAAATCGGGGTTGTCCAGACTGGTGAAGACGGGGCGGCCCGGGTATTCGCGCTCTTGGTGCATGTGGATGGTGCCGTAGAGCGAATTGTTGACCACGATCACCAGCACGTCGAGGTTGTTGGCGGCCATCGTGGCGAGCTCTTGGCCGTTCATCATGAAGCAGCCGTCACCGGCAAACGTCACAACTGTCCGATCGCGGTGCTCCAAGGCGGCCGCGAGCGCTGCCGGGATTCCGTAGCCCATCGACCCGGACTGCGAAGCAATGTGCGAGGGGAAGGTCGAGTAGGTGCGGTTCTTCTGCACCCAAGCCGTGTAGTTCCCGGCGCCGTTGGTGATGATGGTTTCCGCGTCGAACCGGGCGTTGAACTTCTGCATGAACGGCCCACCCAGGGAGGTCTGCAGGTTCCGCTCGATGTAGCCGGCCCAATCGTCGTGCAGCTTCTTCTGCCAGGCCCGACGGGCATCGGCGAGCGCGGAATCTCCGGCTCCCCCGCCAGCCGCGCCACCGTCACCCGAACCACCAGCACCAGCCGAACCACCCGCACCAGCCGAAGCACCACCCTCGTGTTCAACCAGCGCGCGCATGAACTCCAGTGGGCTGGCGGCAGTCCCAACATGAGCGGGGAAGAACCGGCCGATGACGTTCGGATCGGGGTACACGTGGATGACGCCAGGCCCAGCCTGGCCATTGGCCGCGCCGCCACGGTAGTTTTCCCATTCCTCCCCCGTGTTGGGATCAGGGCGGGAGCCGAGGAAGAAGATGACATCCGCCTCGTCAGCGTTGTTTTCCAACACTGACCTGCCGAACTCAAAAGTTCCCGCGTAGGCGGGGGACGAATTGTCCACCAGGTGCATCCGCCTGTGCGCGGCTGCCAGCGCAATCCCATTGCGCTCGCAGTAGTCGGTGACAAGCGGGCCAAGCTCCGGCGCGTAGCCGGTGGAACCGAGGATGATGAGCGGCTTTTCGGCCTCACTCAGCAGGCGGTGGGCTTCCTGCACCGAGTGCGCATCAGGCAGCACGGGCGCGGGCATGGTGCGTGATTTCAGCGGGGCGTCGGTCTGTTCGACCAGCATGTCTTCGGGCAGCACAACAACCACCGGACCGGGCTCGCCGGATACCGCGGCATTGAGCGCGCGAACCGTGAGTTCGGGAACCCGCTCGACCGTGTTGATTTCGATGACTTCCTTGGCCAATTCGCCGAACATCTGTCGGTAGTTGACCTCTTGGAAGGATTCGCGGTGCTGGTGATCGCGTGGAATCTGGCCGATGAACAGCACCATGGGGCTGGCGTCCTGCTTGGCCACGTGCACGCCGATGCTGGCATTGGTGGCCCCCGGTCCGCGGGTGACCATGCAGATGCCAGGTTCGCCAGTGAGAGCACCGTGGGCGGCTGCGGCCATTGCGGCGCCGCCTTCTTGCCGGGTGACGATGATTTCAATGTCGTCGGTGTGGTCGTACAGCCCGTCGATCACCGACAGGTAGCTTTCGCCCGGCACCCCGAACACGCGCGTCACACCGCTGGCCACCAGCTGTTCGACGAGCGCGTGCCCGCCTTCGCGGACCGCGCAGTCGAGGGGACTTTCGTGTTCTCCCGCGCACGAGGCGGGGTCATGGTGAACTTCCGTGCTCAGGCTGGTCTGGACTGCTGTCGCGGACGGTTTGGCTGACACTCTCTGCTGCCCCCTTGCAGTGGATCGTGGTTGATGTCTGGCTCTACCCTAAGCCCAGATCAGCGCCCAGAACAGGGCTGTGCGCTCGCGGTGCTGGACGGCTGCGCTCAGCACGGCGGGCGCACGGGTCTGATCAGTGAATCGCTTCAGCGATAGGAGTGTCGCCGTCGTCGAAGTTGATCGTGCGGCCGATGGTGTTGTCGTCCTCGACCGCGGCCGCGATGACCTGTGCGACGTTTTCGCGCGAAACCTCGCTGCCCTTTCCGTCAACGGTGATCGTGCCGCTGCCAGGTTCGAGCGTAAGCAGGCTGGGTCCGAGGATCGTCCAGTCGAGATCCGTCCCGCGCAGGTGTTCATCCGCGATGCTCTTGGCTTCCGCGTACTGCCAGAAGCTGTCGTCAGGGTCCACACCGTGATCGCGGCTGGCGTTGAAGTAGGAGACCATCACGTAGCGCTTGGCGCCTGCCTGCTGGGCGGCGTCCATAGAGCGGATCGCAGCATCCTGGTCGACTGCCTTGGTGCGGGCCGGGTTTCCTCCACCTGCACCCGCGGACCAGACGACCGCATCCTGTCCTTCAAGCAGCTGGGCCAGCTGAGCGGTGTCGAGCTGTTCAATATCAGCGACCTTCGGGGTCGCGCCGGTTTTGGCGACGTCGGCTTCGTGGTCGGGGTTGCGGAACACCGACGTGACCTCGTGGCCTGCCTTGACCAGCAGGGGTGCTGCCATCAGGGCGATTTTTCCGTGTCCGCCGATGATCGTAATGCGTGACATGAGACCTCCTCAGATCGTGGGCGTCGCGTACAGCACGACATCCAGGCGGCTTATTCCATCCGCTGCGGTCTGACGGGAAAACGCCCGGGCTAACGAGGTGCCTGCCGGCCGCCACTGAGCAGTCACCACCGCTTAGCGGTGACTGTGCCTTAAGCGCTGCCCTCTCCGAACAGCTCCCGCAGGTCATCCGCGGAGATTCCGCGGGCAAAGCCAGCACCGCCGTCCATGAGCGAATCAAACAGCCGCGCCTTGCGCTGCTGCAGGTCGACAACCTTCTCTTCGATCGTCCCCTGCGCCACCAGGCGGTAGACCATGACCTTTTTGTCCTGCCCAATGCGGTGAGCACGGTCGACCGCCTGCGCTTCGGCTGCCGGGTTCCACCACGGGTCCATGATGAACACGTAGTCAGCGGCCGTAAGCGTAAGCCCGGCACCTCCGGCTTTGAGCGATATGAGGAACACCGGCGCCCTGCCTTCCTGGAACGCCGTCACCAAATCCGCTCGTTCGCTCATGGGAACCGAGCCGTCCAGATACAGGTGGGCGGCGCCTCGGGAAGTGAGTTCGTCCGAAATGCGCTGCAGGAACGACGTGAACTGGCTGAACACGATCACCCGGTGGCCCTCGTCGATCACCCGGCCCAAGGATTCAAGGAGCGTCTGCATTTTCGACGATTCGATCGACGAATTGCTGCCGCCTTCGACGATTGCTGGGTCGAGCGCCATCATCCGCAGCAGCGTGAGCGACCGGAAAACTGTCATCCGGTTGCCGTCAACATCCATGTCGTCCAACAGCCGCAGAACCTTTTTGCGCTCCCGCTGCAGAAGCGTGTTGTACGCCTTGGCGTGTGCGGGAGTGAGTTCGACGCTGATGATCGACTCCTGCTTTTCCGGGAGGTCTTTCGCCACGAGCTCCTTGGTGCGCCGCAGCATGAAAGGCCGCACCGTCTGCCGCAGCAGAAGCATGCGCTCTGGGGCTTCACCGGATTCGATCGGCTTGGCGAACTCCTCGTTGAACCGCCGGTAGGGCCCCACGAGCCCCGGCACCGCAATCCGCAGCAGCGACCAGAAATCAGCGAGCGCATTTTCCATGGGCGTACCCGTGATGACCAGGCGAAACGGTGCCTGAATCTTTGAGGCCGCCCCAAAGCCCTTGGACTGCCGGTTCTTAATGGCCTGCGCTTCGTCGAACACCGCACCGGCCCACGGCAGCTTTGTGTATTCTTCGGAATCGCGCCGCATGATGGTGTAGGACGTGACAATGACATCCGCGCCGCTGCGCGCTTCTTCCAGCGGAGTTCCGCGTTTCTTGCTGGTCTGGCTGACCACCCGCACGTCGAGCCCGGGCGTGAACCGGGCGGCTTCCGCCTGCCACACGCCCACAACCGACGACGGCGCCACCACCAGGAACGGGGCCGAGATGCCGGCCCTGTCATCTGCTTCTGCCGGGTGGTCTGTGCCTGCCGGGGCCGAGGTGCCGGCAGGGGTCTCTGCCACCGCACCCGCCGCGGTTTCGCGGGCGTGGGCAATGAGCGCGAGCGTTTGAATGGTTTTGCCCAAGCCCATGTCATCAGCGAGGATTCCGCCGAGACCAGCCCCGTACAAGAAGCTCAGCCACTGGAAGCCTTCGCGCTGGTAATCGCGCAGTGTGGCTTTCAGCCCCGCAGGCAGCGGGGCGGTCGGAAGTTCGTCCACTTGGGCGAGCGCGCGAATGCGCTCAAACCATTCAGTGTCGCCTTCAATGGTGTCCGCGATGTCTTCGAGCGCTTTGAACTGACCCACCTGGTGTTTGTCGATGCGCTGTTTGGTGGGCGACCATTCCTGCAGGACCGTTGCTTCGCGGATGAGGTCGCGCAGCTTGTCGAATACCGGGTGGTCCAATTTGAGGTAGGACTTATCCGGCATGAGCACCGCGTCTTGTCCGCGGGCGAGCGCCGTGAACACCGTGGCGAAGGGAAGTTCGCGATCGCCCACGTGCACTGACATGGCGAGGTCGAACCAGTCGTTGCGCTCATTGACGACCGCACTGACATTCGGTGTTCCCTCAATGTGCACGTAGTCGGGCCGTGTGCCGAAAACCGACACCTCGATGAGCGGCGATTCTTCCAGCTGCGGCAGAACTTCGGCCGTGAACTGAGCGGCTTCAACACCGTCAAAAGACAACGTGTCTTCGCGCGCCTGATCGGGCCACTGCCGGTGGACTTCCATGAGGATGTCGCGTTCAGCCTCGATATTGCGCTGCCCGCTGGCACCGGCACCTCTGATACCGGCACCTCTGATACCGGCACCTCCGCTGCCGGCAGGTGGGTTGAGCGGCAGACGCCGATTGGGCATCCGATACCGCCACTGCCACGAAAGGTCGACGTGATCGCCGGTGAAAGAGGCCGTGAGGTTCAGCTGCGGGGTTGTCGAGTCCGGCAGTTCCACCGATGAATCCGTGCTCACTACGGCAGCCGACTGGCTCAGCACGGTCAGACCCTCATCGAAGAACTCCTGCCGATCCTCAGCGGGCACACTGAAGCCGTCGGACAGCAGCAGCCTCTGCAGGCCTTCGTGCGCCGGGCGATCCAAACGCGCAATGCGAACGTGAACTCCAGTACCGACCGCAGCACCGGACCCATCGCCGCCCGCCGCATGCTCGGAGTCACCGGGAAGAACAATGTCGGCAAGCGCGTACGGTCCTAAGAACTTGGGCCTCCGGACGGGTTCACCGTCAATGCTGAGGGCGGGTGTCAGCTGCAGCCCGCCGTGTGCCCGCGTTCCCTCCGCGCTGGCAATGGAGAACTCAGCCGACGCCGTGTCGCCCCACTGAACCGATTCAATCGGCGCCAGCCCAATGAACTCGACCCCCATCTGTTGGGCGCGCTCCAGCAGTTCCCACATGAGCCTGCTGCCGGTGTCGGCCAGATCGATGTGATCTTCCCGCATGGCCCGGCCCACACCTTCGGACAGGTGCAGACGGTAGATCTGCCCCAGAATTGTGGCCTGTTCGGGGTCGAGCCCAGGATCACCGCCGGACATAAGCGAGCGCCAGGTCAGCCCGCCTTTGATCCAGGCATCGCGCTGGCCGCGCCGCATAGGGCGGATGACCAGCTGCACATTGGGGTCCAGGGCATCCTCGGCAGACACCGAGGTCCCGCCCCCAGCCCGCTGGTCGAACCAGCTGATGCGCCGCTGCAGCTCAAAGGCAATCGCCAGGCCGCCGCGCGCCGGAACGTCCGGCGCTTGGAGGAACCGCAGGGCCTGCCGCCAGGCCGGTTCGGGTGCGCGCACGGGGTCTTCGGTCGGCAGGTCGGTAAACAGAAGGTCGGGGTCGACTTCCCCGCCGTCCTCAGCAAGAACTGGTTCTTCTCCCCAGGCTCCCGAGGTGGAATCACCTGCCGCTGCCCGCTGGGCTCCGCTGAAACCCGTGGGCCAGCCGACGGGGTTTTCGCACGCCGGAGTGGTGCGCCGATCATGTGGAACGGGGGCCAGCTGGCGAATGGGAACGTCAAGTTCGTCAATGTGTCCCGTGGACTTTTCGACACAGTCCGCGACGAAGCTCAGGTCAGCACTCGCCAATGGCGACAGGTGGCCCACTCCCCCAAACTTCTGGACGCTGGCCAGCGAAGTAGTCCAGCGCAGAAGCGCTGCCGCGTGTTTGCAGTCCCTGCCCACTGGGCAGGTGCACATGCACGCTGTGGGAGTGAACCACTGGAGTTCTTCAGCCCGGCTGCGTGCAGGCATGGGCAAATCCAAAAGGTCGAGCTCGCGGGGAGCAGAAGCCCCCGCGAGCTCGACGTGTACGGAATAGGAATCAGTGCCGACAACCTCGGCTTCGATCACGCTGTCGTCGGCAAACCACGACACCGCTGCCAAGCGCTGTTCCTGCGCGTAGGCAATACCGCGGTTGAGCGCACCGGAATCGAAGCGTGAGGTCAGGTCCCGGTAGGCAACAGCGGGCAGCAACAGGCGCGGTGTTCGCATGAACCCATCATGTCACTGCCCACTGACACGTGGTTCACTCGCGCGACGAACCTACGCGGTTGCCCGCCTTCCATTCGGCCCAACCCGGCTGGTCGGCCATGAAGGCTTCGATTTCTTCCTTCGAAGCGACCAGCTTGGGGTCGTGCTTGAGGTAGTGGCGGGTTTCGCGGGCAATGAGACCCGACAGGATCAGGATGCCAACAAGGTTCGGCAGAGCCATGAGGCCGTTGGCTACGTCCGCGAAGTTCCACACGACCTCGAGCTCCGTGGTGCAGCCGACGAACACGACCAGCGAGAAGAAGATGCGGAACGGAACAACCGCGCGGCGGCCGAACAGGCGCTCAAGGTTGCGCTCGCCGTAGTAGGACCAGCCGAGGATGGTCGAGAAGGCGAACAGAACCAGGCCGACCGTGACGATCCAATGACCCCACTGGCCGGGCAGACCGAAGGTGAAGGCCTCACCGGTCATGAGCGATGCCGAGATCTGCTCACCGGCTTCGTCTGTTGCCTTCCACACGCCGGTGGTGATGATGACCAGACCGGTGAAGGTCACAACGATGATCGTGTCGATAAAGGTCTGGGTCATCGAAACCAGACCCTGACGCACCGGGTGCGTCGTCTTGGCGGCAGCGGCGGCAATCGGAGCCGAACCCAGACCGGATTCGTTCGAGAACAGACCGCGGGCAACACCCATCTGGATGACAACCAGGATGACCGAACCAGCAAAGCCGCCTGCGGCAGCGGTACCGGAGAAGGCACCTCGGAAGATTTCACCGAAAGCAGCCGGGACACCCGAAATGTTCGCAATGAGGATGTAGATGGCAGCACCGACGTAGAAGACGATCATGACCGGCACGAGAGCCGAGGTGACCGAACCGATCGAGCGAATGCCGCCGACCAGAACAACCAGGGCCAGAACGGTCAGAACCAGACCGGTGACCCAGGTGGGCACGTGCCAAGAGTTCTCAACGTTCGAGGCGATCGAGTTGCCCTGCGTGAGGTTGCCGATGCCGAAGCAGGCAACCGCGGCGAAGATGGCAAACGACAGGCCGAGAACCTTGCCCACCGGACCCTTGATGCCGCGCTCCAGGTAGTACTGGGGGCCACCGCTCTTCTCACCGGCGGTGTCAGTCGTGCGGAAGCGCACCGCGAGGAACGCTTCGGCGTACTTGGTAACCATGCCGACCAAGCCGGTTATCCACATCCAGAACAGAGCACCGGGGCCACCAATGCTCAGGGCCGTTGCAACACCGACGATGTTGCCCGTGCCGACGGTTGCCGCAAGCGCGGTGGTCAACGCCTGGAACTGCGAAATATCGCCTTCCTCTTCGCCCTTGTCGCGACGCTTGATCAGACCCAGGTTCATAGCCGGGATCAGCTTGACGAACTGCAGACCACCCAGGCGGATGGTCAGGTACAGACCGGTGCCGAGCAGCAGGGGAATGAGCAGGAAGGGTCCCCAGATAACGCCGCTGATGGCAACCAGCGCGTTGTTGATCGATTCGACCATCGTTTTCTCCGTGAGTATGTGTGTTTTCTGAGCATTTGCTCGGAATGGAATGCCAGAACCTTACATCTTGTGACGCAAACCACCAAAAATGTGCGCGGTGGGTCACACACTGCGCTCTGCGACTCAGTCGCTGAAGTCATGTCAGACCCCCCGACTATGGTTAGGGCCATGAACGCTCAGAGCGCAGAAGAACAGTCGAATCCCTACGGCAGCCAGCAGGCGCAGCGGCGTCGGCGCACCCGAATTGTGCACCTGCAGCGCATGAAAGACGCGGGTCAGAAGTGGGCCATGCTCACGTCTTATGACCAGTTCACGGCCAGCATTTTCGACGAGGCCGGGATTCCCGCTCTGCTCGTGGGCGATTCCGCGGGCAACAACGTGTACGGGTACTCCACCACTCTGCCCGTCACACTCGACCAGCTGATCCCGCTGACGCGCGCCGTCGTCGAAGCCGCACCGCACACGCTGGTTGTCGCGGACCTGCCCTTTGGGTCCTACGGAGCCAGCCCCGAACAGGGCTTCCATTCGGCCGTGCGGCTCATGAAAGAAGGGCTTGCCCACGCGATCAAGCTCGAAGGCGGAGTGCAGATGGCACCCACCGTCAAACTGCTCACCGACGCCGGCATCCCCGTTATGGCGCACCTGGGCTTCACCCCGCAGTCCGAACACGGTCTGGGCGGCTACCGCGTGCAGGGCCGCGGAGACTCAGCAGTGCAGAAACTCGTCGACGACGCCCTGGCGCTGCAGGAAGCCGGCGCGTTCGCTGTTGTGCTGGAAATGGTTCCGGTGGCCGCAGCCCGCGCCGTGACAGAAGCGCTGCGCATTCCCACCGTGGGGATCGGCGCGGGACCGGACTGCGACGCGCAGGTGCTCGTCTGGACGGACTTCGCGGGCATGGGCTCAGGCCGCACACCGCGATTCACCAAGAAGTACGCCGACGCCCGTTCGCTGCTGCGCGAAGCCGCAGTTGAATACGCATCCGAAGTCGCCGACGGCGTCTTCCCATCCGAAGAACACAGCTTCCTCGAGTAATTGCACGAGCAATCCCAAGGCCCACATGACTGAATCCAACACTCCCGAACTGACATCCCACGACCCGAGCGTCTACCACTTCGGGTCGGACAACTACGCCGGAGCGCACCCGGAAGTTCTTGAAGCGCTCACGCGGGTCAGCGGCGGACACGTGCCCGCCTACGGCGACGACCCGTACACCGTGCGCCTGCGCGAATGGGCGCGCGACACCTTCGGCCAGCAGGCCCTCATCTACCCCGTGTTCAACGGAACGGGGGCCAACCTGCTGTCCCTGTCAGCTGTAGTTCCGCGCTGGGGCAGTGTGATTGCCGCACCCAGCGCACACATCAACACCGATGAAACCGGCGCTCCAGAAATCACGGCCGGGCTGAAGATCCTGCCCGCGCAGGCAGAAGCCGGCAAGATCACCCCGGAGGGCGTGCGGGCGGCCGCATCGAACCGCACGTTCATTCACGAATCCCAAAGCTGCGCGGTGTCGCTGAGCAACTCCACCGAACTGGGCACCGTGTATTCGCCGGATGAATTCCAGGCGATTGCCCACACCGCTCATGAACTCGACATGGCCGTGCACCTGGACGGATCACGGCTGGCCAATGCGGCAGTCAGCTGTGAGGCCCAGCTTCCGGACATGACTGCCGGGGCCGACATCGTGTCACTCGGTGCCACGAAGAACGGCGCCATGAACGCAGAAGCCGTGGTGGTGCTCCAGCCCGAACGGGTTTCCGGCATCGACTACCTGCACAAAGTGCTGCTGCAGCTGTCGTCAAAGGCTCGCTACCAGTCGGCACAGCTGCTGGCCATGTTTGAAGGCGACCTCTGGCAGCGCAATGCCCAGCACGCCAATCGGCAGGCCGACCAGCTGGCAGACAAACTGTCCGCCGCCGGATTCACGGTGCCCATGAACGTGCAGGCGAACACCGTCATCGCACAGATCGATCCGCACGTCGCACAGGCTGCGCAGGCCGAAGGCCTCCTGTTCTACGCATGGCCGGCCGTGCCCAGCGGCTACCGCTTCATGTGCGCGTGGGACACACCGGATCACGCCATCGACATGCTCGTTGAACTCTTGAGCGCCCACCGGGGCTGAGCACCGGCAGTTCATCCGCGCCGATGCTTTCACCAACCTGCGCTGGGACATTCAGCACACCCGCCGGGAGGTGATCCACGCCACCACATACGATGGGGGCGGACATCGTGAGCCGCGACGGTGCGGACTGCGACAGCTTAGGCCGCAGAGCTAAGGAGTGTTAGGCCGGATGAAGAATTCACTGCAGGACATCACAGTTCTCGACCTTTCCCGCGTGCTGGCAGGCCCGTGGTGCACCCAGAACCTCGCCGACCTGGGGGCCGACGTCATCAAGGTCGAACGGCCCGGTCCCGGTGATGACACTCGCAGCTGGGGTCCTCCCTACCTCGAGGGCACAACACCCGAAGACGGCTACTCGGCCTACTACATTGCGGCCAACCGCAACAAGAAGTCCATCACCGTCAACTTCCGCTCCGAAGAGGGCAAAGACGTCATCAAGCGGCTGGCAAAGGACGCCGATGTCGTCGTTGAGAACTACAAGACCGGCTCCTTGGCCCGCCTGGGCTTGGACTACGACACTCTGCGCGAAATCAACCCCGAACTCATCTGGGTGTCCATCACCGGCTACGGTCCCACCGGCCCGAAGGCTGAAAACCCCGGCTATGACTACGTGTTCCAGGGCATGAGCGGCTTTATGAGCTACACCGGCCGCGCCAAGGGCGAAGAAGGCGCCGGCCCCATCCGCGCCGGTGTTGCCATCATCGACCTCATGACCGGCATGTACGCCACAACCGCAATCCTTGCGGCCCTGCACGAACGCGAACGCACCGGCAAGGGCCAGCAGATCGACGTCACCCTGGCCGATGTTTCGGTTGCACTCAACGCAAACCAGGCATCCAACTACCTGGTCGGCGGTGTCCCGCCAACCCAGACCGGCACCTCGCACCCCAACGTCGCCCCATACGACGTCTTCGAAGTGGCAGACGGCCACATGATCCTGGGGGTGGGCAACGACGAACAGTACCGCCGTCTGACAGAACTGCCAGACTTCGAGCTGCTGCGCGGGGACGACCGCTTCCAGTACAACCGCGATCGCATCCGCCTGATCGGCGAACTGCGCCCGATTGTCGCCCAGATCATGAAGCAGAAGACCATGGACTACTGGACGCACGTGCTCGACGAAGCCGGCGTGCCGTTCGGACCCATCAACACAATGGACAAGGTCTTTGAAGACCCGCAGGTCAAACACCGCGGCATCAAGATCGAAGCTGACGGCCACTACGGATCCGTGCCGATGGTCCGCAGCCCGCTCGTCGAAGACAACGCCGACGCCACGGCACCGCCGGCACTGGGCGAACACACCGACGAAGTCCTCGCGCAGTTCGGCTTCACTGCAGAGCAGATCGCGCAGATGCACGAGACCGGCACGGTGTGAAAACACGTGTGCGCCGCTGGTCATCCAGCGGCGCACACGCGAAAACTCAGGCCTGAACGGCCCTAAACCTGACTGTCCTCAGGCCTTAAGAGCCTTGTCGATTCCGTCGAACAGACGCTGCACGGTGCCTTCGACGTCGTCCCACTTGTCGAGGCCGAAAAGTCCCACGCGGAACGTGCTGAAGCCTTCCGGTTCGCCCACCTGAAGCGGAACACCCGAAGCCACCTGAAGGTCACCGGCCTTGAACTTCGCACCGGACTGTTCCTGTGGGTCGTCGGTGTAGACGACAACAACCGAGGGGGCTTCCCACCCTTCAGCGGCAACGGACTTGTAGCCGCGTTCGGCCAGGCCAACGCGTACGCGCTCACCAAGTTCAACCTGCTGGCGCATGATCTTGTCCAGACCGCGCTCTTTGGCTTCGCGCATAACGTCGAGGTTGTGCAGCATGGCGTCCGTCGGCATTGTCGCGTGGTACATGTGCTTGCCGGCGCGGTAGGTTTCCGAAACGGTGTGCCACTTCTTCAGATCCATCGAGAAGCTGCTGGATTCGGTTTCCTCCAGGCGGGCGAGCGCACGTTCGTTCAGCATGACGTAGCCCATGCCCGGCCAGCCGCTCCAGCCCTTCTGGGGTGCAGAGATGAGCACGTCGACGCCGAGTTCCTTCATATCGACCCACAGCGCACCGGAGGCAATGCAGTCGAGCACGAAGAGGCCGCCCTGTTCGTGCACAGCGTCGGCGAGCGCCTTGATGTATTCATCAGTGAGCACAATGCCGGAGGCGGTTTCCACGTGTGCTGCGGCAACGACTTTGGAACCCTGCTTCTTGATTGCGTCGATCACCTGGTCGACTGCCGGCGGGGCGAAGCCGGGCGTGGCTGAATCGTCAGTGGCGACAGCGGACACGACTTCGTGGTCGGTCAGCTTGCCCATTTCGATGATCTGCGACCAGCGGTAGCTGAAGAATCCGTCGCGCACGACCAGCGTGGGCTGGCCTTCCATGAACTGGCGGGCAACCGATTCCATGCCGAAGGAACCGCTGCCGGGCACGACGACTGCAGCGTCTGCGTTGTAGGTGTCGCGCAGCAGGCCGTAGAACTCCTGCATTGCGTCGACGAACTTCTGGGACATGTGGTTGACGGCCCGGTCGGTGAAGACCACCGAGAATTCCTGCAGGCCGTTCGGGTCAACGTCTTCGCGTGGCAAACTCATGCTTCCAGCCTACCGCCGCGAAACTGCCGAGGTGCCTGTCCCCACCCGCTGTATCCGCGGGTCTACCATTGGTGCGGCTGGTTGGACGCCGGCTGTGCCTGGGAGGTTGTATGTCTGTTGTCGTTGCCCGCACTGTGAAAGAGCTGCGCGCTGCTCTGCGGCGCCTGCTGCGCGAACGAGGCGGCGACACTGTCGGGCTCGTCCCCACGATGGGCGCGCTGCATTCAGGCCACGAAGCGCTGTTCCGCGCCGCCCAGGGCAATTCCGTGGTTGCCGCATCGATCTTCGTCAACCCTCTGCAATTTGACGATGCTGAGGACTACGACAACTATCCGCGCACCCTGGACGCTGATGTCGAGGTGCTCGATCGTGCCGGTGTTGACCTCGTCTTCGCTCCCAGCGTCGAAGAAATGTATCCCGGTTACCCGGACGGTCCACTGGTCCGCGTGACCGCAGGAAGTATGGGCCGGGTGCTTGAGGGCGCATCACGGCCCGGGCATTTTGACGGTGTGACAACGGTTGTGGCGAAGCTGTTCAACATCTTCAGCTCCCCTGCCACACTGCACGCCTACTTCGGGCAGAAGGACGCGCAGCAGCTCATGATCATCAAGCGCATGGTTGCTGACCTCGACATGGAAGTCGAAATCGAGCCCGTCCCCACTGAACGCAGCCTCAAGGGCCTGGCCATGTCCAGCCGCAACCAGCGGATGAGTCCAGAGGAAAGCGAAACCGCGCTCGTTCTGTCCCGCGCACTCACCCAGCTAGCCGAACGCGCTCAGGCCGGTGGTGAGCTCCACCTCGACCGCGTGCGGGAAGAAGTCGACAGCACAGAAGGGGTCACGCTTGACTACCTGACCCTGGTCGACCCGGCAACCCTCGAAGTGACCGAAAACCTGCCCGCTCTTGCGCTCATTGCCGCTCACGTCGGGCCGGTCCGCCTGATCGACAACATGATGATTCCGGCACCCGCGGGATCGAGCAGCTGACCGTCGCCTGATAATCCGCGGTTGACGCGGTCTGCATAATGGTTGCTGGTTATGCTCCGGCCGCTGACCTTACGATGACTGCACGACACACTGGCCACGAGCGCCAAGCGAGCTAAGAAAGCAAAGACTATGAGCAGCTACCCAGGCAGCAACGATCCCTACAATCCGGACTTCAATCAGCAGAACGGCGCCGGCCAGAACAACCCGCAAGACTCGTACGGTCAGCAGGACCCCTACAGCCAGCCGGGTGCGTACGGACAGCCGAACCAGCCTGACTACGGCCAGCAGCAGGGCGCAGCCAGCCAGCCGGGTGCGTACGGACAGCCCAGCCAGCCATCGCAGCCTGGCGCATACGGCGGACAGACACCCCACAGCCAGCCCGGCGGCTACGGTCAGCCCGGCGCTCAGCAGCCTGGCGGCTACGGACAGCCCGGCCAGCAGGACCCCTTCGCGCAGCCCGGCCCGTTCGGTGCGAACGCAGCTTACGGCCAGCCGGCACCTCAGCTTCTGACAGCTGATGACTACCGCGCGCAGGGAATGCCGCTGCCGCTGAGCCAGCCCGTCTACGGCGTTTCCATGATGGAGGCGTACAAGCGCTTCTGGAAGAAGTCTTTCCGGTTCGCCGGATACGCTTCGAAGTCCGAATTCTGGTGGCCTGCGCTGGTCAACACCATCATCATGTTTGTTCCAGCCCTGCTGTTGTTTGCCATTCAGATCATCGTCACGTTCGCCGCAGCATCAGCATCAGACCCCGATGCCGCCGGCGCGGTCGTCGGGCTCACAGGCATCGTCTTGTTCCTCCTGTGGGGCTTCATATTCCTGTTCAGCCTTGCCACTTTGATCCCGACGCTGTCGGTCGGCTGGCGCCGTCTGCAGGACGCCGGATTCCCCGGTGCGCTGACGTTCATCAGCTTTGTTGCCAGCATCGTCGTCTACATCATGTGCGCGCTGGAGACCAAGCCCGAAGCACGTCGCCCCGAATGGGAGGACACCCGCGGCGACTGACCTACCGCGGCAACTGAACCACTGAAATGCCGGCGCACAGCTTCTGCTGTGCGCCGGTTTTCTTTATGCGAAAGTCCCCAGACCACCTCGGCCGCAGGATCTCTGACCCCTGCGGAATCCACCTCGAGCCTGACCCAGATTCCGCCTGTTCTCCAACATGTTGGGCAAACACAATGTGAACTTCACCATAAAAATTCGTATTCTTGCGGTGCACAGTTCCACAGAATTCAGTCTCGTCGCGCACGAGCGGCGGCCGCTGACAAAGGAGACAGCATGAACGCCCCTGGACAACAAGCGGGCAGCTATACGCAGGCTTCCCACGATTCCATTTTCAAAAAGGCAATGGGCCGACTCGACGCACTGTTCGTCGGCTTCGGCGCTATGATCGGCTTCGGCTGGATTGTTCTGGCCGGCGGCTGGATCGAACAAGCCGGCACGATGGGTGCGCTTCTGGCATTCGCAGGCGGCGGCGTCATCATGGCGTTCGTCGGTGTTGTGTACTCCGAACTCGTGGCCGCTATGCCGTTGGCCGGCGGTGAGCACAACTACCTCATGCGAGCCATGGGGCCGAAACTGTCGATGATCGGCTCGTGGTGCATTGTCGGCGGCTACATCACGGTGGTGATGTTCGAAGCCGTCGCAGTGCCGAAGACCGCGCTGTACCTGCTGCCGGATATCGAAAAGATCCTCCTGTGGAACGTTGCGGGCTTTGACGTGTATCTGACGTGGGCGCTCATCGGCGTTGTCACCGCGGTCATTCTGACCTACATCAACATCCGCGGTGTGAAGGTCGCATCCCTCGTCCAGACGTTCGTTGTGTCGTTCCTGCTGATCGTCGGTCTGCTGCTGGTCACCGGTGCTGGTGTCGGCGGCGAAATGAAGCACGTCGAACCGTGGTTCTCCGGCGGCTTCAGCGGTTTCGCTCTCGTGCTGACCACCGTGCCGTTCCTCTTTGTCGGCTTCGATGTTCTGCCGCAGGCCGCCGAGGAGATCAACGTCAAACCGCGCCAGATCGGCAAGCTCGTCGTCATGGCCGTGCTCATGGCCGCCGCCTGGTACGTGGTCATCATCTTCACCACCTCGATTTCGATGCCCCACAGCGACATTGCGGCGCTCAACGCCGACGGCGGGCTCGTCACGGCAGATGCTCTTTCGGCCATGCTGGGCCACCCCACGTGGGGCAAGATCGTGATCGCCGGCGGTCTGGCCGGCATCATCACCAGCTGGAACGCGTTCCTCATGGGAGCATCCCGCCTCATGTGGGCACTTGCTCAGTCGGGCATGCTGCCGGCATGGTTCGGCAAGATCCACCCCACCTACCGCACCCCGATCAACGCTCTGCTGTTCATCGGCACGCTCTCGGTTATTGCGCCGTTCCTCGGTTCGGCAATGCTCGGCTGGGTTGTCGACGCCGGTTCGCCGATGATCGTCATCACCTACTTCCTCGTGTCGATTGCATTCATCAAGCTGCGCAAGAAGGAACCCCAGATGGAACGCCCCATGCGCGTAGGCGGCAAGGGCAACGGCGGCATCGTCATCGGTGCCATCTCGGCCGTTCTCTGCCTGTTCCTGTTCGTGCTGTACCTGCCGGTCACCCCGTGGTCGGCTCAGCTTGAATGGCCGTCGTGGCTGATGTTCGGCCTGTGGCTGGCTGTCGGCGTCGCCCTCATGCTCCGCCTGCCCGGCGGTGTGCAGCCGGGACCGAATGCCGAAGCTGAGCTTCTGAAGAAACTCGGTCGGGAATCCCACCGCTGATCCAGTCCTAAAAAGCACGAGGTGCCGCTCACCTTCCCAGGTGAGCGGCACCTCGTGCTTTGTCAGTTAGGAAACGGGGCCGAAGGTGGCATCGAGAGCCGCTGCGAGATCGCCGATGATGTCCTCGGCGGCTTCCAGGCCGACGGAGAACCGCAGGTGACCCCACTTTTGGAACTCGGGTGGGTAGGCGGCAACGCGAGGACCCTCGGTGCCGACGTGCACGGCCTGAGTCGTGAAGTCGAGACTTGAGGCGTCGGATTTGTCGGGACGTTCGGCCCGGAACTGGAAAGACTGGGGTGTGTGCGTGCTCATGCGCTCACGATAAAGCTCGGTGGTGATTTCCGGTGGTCATCTCTAAACAGTTTCGTCACACGGACCAGGCAAGCCCGGGGGCAGAAGGACAAAGTCCTGAAAGACACCGCCAAGTATCCACAACGCCTCTGCGCAGCCGTTCCTCGGCAAAGTTCATGTCAGTGCTCCTACGTAGACTGTTAGCCAGAGCCAGATCTCGACTTGAAAGTGGAAATTGGAGGTGACGGAATGACTGTCCACATTGAAGTCGCGCCAGATCTGCTCCAGTGGGCAGTCGAAAGAGCGGGGTGGGACGACAAAACTGTCGCACGTCGTGCGCCCAAACTCGATGAGTGGCTCTCTGGCTCCCGCATTCCGACATTGAAGCAGCTGGAAAAGTTCGCCGCGGACACTCACACCCCCTTCGGGCTGTTGTTTCTGTCTGAACCGCCTGCAGAAGACGTGCCTATCCCAGACATGCGCACCATCGGAAACGCTGCTGTCCCCCGGCCGTCTGCTGACCTTCTGGACACGATCTACCTGTGCCAGGCCCGCCAAGACTGGTACCGAACCTATGCGCAAGACAACGGCATAGTCGCACCTGAGTTTGTCGGCTCCGCAACGACCCAAGCGTCGCCGGTGCTCGTGGCGGACAAGATGCGTGAATTGCTTGGCTTTGATCTACCTGAGCGGAGCACATTTGTCAGTTGGCAGGATGCCCTGCGCCGTCTCATTGATCGCATCGAAAACATCGGTGTGCTGGTAATGGTCAATGGGGTGGTCGGAGCGAATACTCATCGCAAACTCAACCCCGAAGAGTTCCGCGGTTTCGCCCTGGCTGACCCGCTTGTACCTCTGATCTTTGTAAATGGCGCTGATACCAAGGCCGCACAGATTTTCACTTTAATCCACGAACTGGCTCACATATGGCTGGGAACAAGCGCCCTGTCCGATGCCGCTATGGCCACCAGCCACGGCGCAGCCGAGGAACTTTGGTGCAACCAAGTTGCCGCCGAGGTGCTGGTTCCGCTTACTGCGCTCCTCGATGACTACCGCGGTGAAGCGGATACCGAAGAGCTAGAACGCCTTGCCAGAAAATACCGAGTCAGCACCCTCGTGGTACTCAGGCGCATCTTCGACGCTCAACTGCTGACCTGGGAAGACTATCGTGAGCGCTATAAGAACGAACACAACCGTGTGATCGGCATTCTCGCGGCTAGCCGCGACAAAAGCAGCGGCGGCAACTACTACTACACGCAGCCACTTCGGCTTAGCCGCCAATTCGCCCAAGCGGTGATCGCCAGTACTTTCGAAGGGTCCACCACCTACCGGGAGGCTTACCGCTTACTCGGCACCAAGAAACACGCAACTTTCGAGAACCTGGCCACAGAATTAGGAGTGGCCTGATGTACCTCCTGGACGCCAACGTTCTCATCGAAGCTAAGAACCGTTACTACGCCTTCGATATTGCACCTGGATTCTGGGACTGGCTCCATCAGGCCCACCTGCAGTCATTAGCGTGCAGCATCGAGGCAGTCCGAAGCGTTACCTGCCCGACCCCTGTTCACCGGTGTTCGGACTGACTCCGTTAGGCCACTGCCCTTGCCAAACCTCCCGTGATCGGGGACCTGGCCATGATCGCGCCGATGACGATGGCCATCAAGACAATCAGCATCGCTTCTCCTTCCGTAACAACACACTAAACAAGGACCCGATACGCCACCGGTGGTGCGCGCAATCCTTGAGGAAAAGCACAGAAAGCGAAAAGCACGAGGTGCCGCTCACCTTCTCAGGTGAGCGGCACCTCGTCCTTTGTGTTGGGGTGGGCGGTCCGGTGGCCGGTCAGCCTTTCTTCAGTTCCGCGAAGGCCCGCTGCAGCAGTCGGACTGCCGCGTCGACGTCGATGCCCTGTGCGCTGAGTGCCCTGGCGTGAGCGCGGGAGGCTTCCAGTGCGGGATCGGTGTCATCCGGGGTGTCTTCCGTGACGATCGTTCCGTTCCGTCCGGCCGTGCGCACATAGCTGCGGCGTTCCAGTTCCCGGTACGTGCGGGCCACGGTGTTGGGGGCCAACCCAAGGTCACCGGCCAGGCGGCGCACTGCCGGCAGACGAGCCCCCGGCGGCAGCTGTCCCGACTCGATTTGGGCCATCAGCTGATCGCGCAGCTGTTCATACGGCGGAACATCACTCTTGGGGTCGATGCGCAGCATTACTTGCCCTCCCCCTGTTCGCCGTCGGCCGGGTTCTGGTTGTTGGGTGAGCCGGCTTCCGAGGTCCGGCTGATCTCAGCCGGCGCGTTCGGCCACAGCTTGCGCCACGGGGTGCGGTTCAAACGTCCCGGCAGAAGGGGCAGGGTGACCATCGCCGCAGCAACAAGGCCGATGATGAAAGCTGCGAAGGCGAGCGTGATTGTCAGGTCTTCTGCGCCTTCCCGCACAGCTGGGCGCGATACGACGTCAACAACGCTGATCAGCGAAAAGATTGCCGCGACGACTGCCATGGCCACCGCGTTGTCACCCAGTGCGCGCAGGGCTGTTGTGCGTTCTGCGTCATCCCATGCCAGTTCGAGGTCGTTCCCTGCGTGCTGCGGGCTTGCCACAAGTTTGTGAGCGGCGTAGAACATGACGGCCCACATGGCCAGAAGCACAATGTTTGCCCCGGTAAGAGCAGCAAATCGACCGTCGAACTCAGCCGGCATGTGCGGAACTTTGGCGGCGAGCACCCACATTCCGACGGTGCTGATAACCAGTGATGCGGGGACCAGGAAGAAGCAGATCACCTCGCTCTTGCTGACGTAGTCCGGCACGGTTGTGTGTATTGCTCGGGCCACCCGTGGGCGGTCTTCGGCAAGGGGCGTCGTGCGCAGCACCGGCAGCACACTGCCGAAGGCGCTTCCCACCGCGACCCCGCCCAAAATGAGCGGTGCGTAAACGGCTTCTCCGTTATCCCAACCGGCAATCATCCGAAGGAGAGCCACTGCGAGGAAGCCGATCAGCAGGCCCCCAATTGCCCACGTGAGCGATGACCGTTCACGGCCGACCAGCCGATCGGTGATCGCCGGGCGAAGATCACCGGGAAGCGGGAGTCCCTGTTTGGCTGCGTGCTTATCGATTTCTTTGGTGTTCACTTTGCCGAACCCGCCCGTGAAGGGAGCTTGGGCCAGCACTACGCCGATGATGATCACAATCCAGAATGTCTGCATCGCCTCTCCTTTCGTATCAATACATAAAATAATGTACTGATACAAAGTTGGGGTGCGCAACCCCCTTCAGGAAAAACACAGAAAAAAGGACGAGGTGCCGCTCACCTTCTCAGGTGAGCGGCACCTCGTCCTTTGTGTTGGGGTGGGGCCCCAGCGGGGCACGCCGCGGCGAAGCAGCGCTACAGCACCAAAGCGCTCATCACCTCGACACCCACCACGCTTGTCAGCTGGGAGCGGTCACAGTCCGCGCGCTGCTCCGAGTTCGCGGAAGATCGCCTTGTTCAGGCGGAAGCCAAGTTCGGCTTCGGCGATGAGAGCTTCCTGCTGTGCTTCGCTCAGCGACACAGCGTCAAGCTTGGCCCTGTAGTCGTCCTTGAACAGCTTCGGCTTGTCGATTCCGGGGAAGCGCCACATGTTGAGTGCTTCGTCTTCGATCGAGTAGTGCCGCTTGACCAGTTTGCCGATTGCCAAGCCGCCGGACAGGTCACCCAGGTAGCGCAGGTAGTGGTGGGCCAGCAGCTGTTCGGGCTCAAGCCCAGACTGGAAGCGCTCTGCCAGCAGGCGCGTTGCTGTGACCGGCACCGGCGGCTTCCTGTCAGTGCCGAGCAGCTGGTCGAGGTCGTCATTGATTGCCTGCGTGCGTGCCAGTCCGGGGTGGTCGAACATTGCGAGCACCGAACCCGATGATGCGGCCTGCACAGCCGATTCCAGTGCCGGATACAGCACTGCGTACTGTTCCAGCAGCGCAATGTAGGCTTCGCGGTCGAGTTTTCCTCCCATGAGATCGACAATGAAGCGCTCGGATTCGGCCGCGCTGTGTTCGCGCTGGGTTTCTTCGCGCAGTCGCTGTGAGAACGACGCAGTTTCCGCGGGTGGGACTGTGATGGTCATGTTTCCTCCACGAGGTGTTGGCCCGGTTTCGGGGTTTCTTTCTTTTTGTCTGTAAGCGGTTTAGGTCCAGGTGCTCGGGTCAAGCCCGATGTTTCTGCGCAGCAGCCAGCCGATTCCGACGGTTGCCGCGATGCCTGCGGCTGCGGTTGCTCCGCCAAGCCCCCAGCTCTTCGCACTGATTGAGCCCATGCCTTCGGATCGGCGAGCTTCGGCTGCGGTGGCAGCGAAAGCGGTCTTGTCTTCCACGTCTGCCGGCTGAGCACTGGGGTTCTGCGGCAGAGCGCCCGGCCCACTGCCGGATCCGGCAGCGCCGGGGCCGCCGACGCCGGACCCGCCGACGGTGCTTGAACCGGGCACGGTTGAACCGGTCGCGCCTGCACCGGCAGCGCTTTGACCAGGTTTGGCCGGTTCTGGCGCTGGGGGCTCGAAGCTGTTGTCAAAGGCAACCGTCAGCGGCAGCGCGGGTTTGCGTGCGTCTGCAATTCCGCCCGAGGAGTACCAGTAGGAGCTCTGCCCGGTTTTGACGTTGAAGTCGACAAAGCTCTTGGGGAATGAACCCCATTCGCTTCCGGTGCGGTCCTGCGGCGTAATACCGTCGCCCGCGTTGTATTCAACACCCAGATAGTCGGGGGTGACGGTGAATCCACCGTCCTTGACTGCCTTGCCCACATCGAGGCCGGAGAAAGTCGCCAGCGTGATGGTTTCGGACTTCAGCTTCTCCCATTTCGACAGGTCGTCCATGTCTGCGCCGTAGCCGGATGCGGTACCCGTCAGCTCGCCCTTGCCGTCCTGTGTGACTGTCAGCTTCGGATCGGCGACCGACCAGTAGGTCATGCCGGAGTAGAACACGATCGTGAAGCCGCCGTCCCAGCTGGCAGTGATTCCGCCGTCCTCGAAGTCAATGCTTCCGGCGCCCATGTTCAACCGCGATTCGTGGTGCGAGTTCTTGTCGGCTGCTACGACTCGCCCGCCGTAGCGGTCATCACACTTGTTCTGCCATGTCGCGGTGTGGAACTTTCCGGAGGCATCGGGCTTTTCGATCTTCACGTTGCCGTCTGTTGGCTTGTACAGCTTTCCGGGTGCGTCCCACACAACAGCCCCGCCGCTGTCCGGGGACACTCCCGCGGACAGGAAGTTGCAGGTGCCGGGTGCGAACCCACCGGCGCTGCTTTCCTTGTTGATCGCCCAGAACAGGGTCGCGTCTGATCCCTTCGGGGTTTTCGATGGCTTCTTTTCTTCTGACGGGGTACTGCCCGGCTTCTCCTCGCTGTCTCCCCCGGTGTCGGGTTTCGGCTTGGGCTGCTGCGAATCAGTCGAAGGCTGTTCGGGCACGATCGGGGTGCCCGTGAACGACACGCTCAGCGGGCTGGGCTTCTTGCGCACATCAGCGGCTCCGCCGGAGGTGTACCAGTACTGGGTCTGGCCGGTCAGCACATTGAAGTCCACCCAACTCTTGGGGAAGGAACCCCAGCCTTCTTTTTCTTTGTTCTGGTCTGGCTGTCCGCTGTCGATGCCTTCGTAGTCAGGGGTGACGGTGAAGCCGTTTTTATCGAGCTCAACCGTGTTGTTTTCAAAGTCGGCGATGGTGCCTTCAACGGGGTTGAGCTTTTCCCACTTTTCTAGGTCCTCCATGTCGGTGCCGTAGCCGGAGAAGGTGCCGGTGAGCTTGCCCTTGCCGTTCTTCACTTCGAGCTTGGGATTGCTCACCGACCAGTAGGTGTATCCGGAGTAGTACACCAGGGTGAACGAACCCTCCCACTGAATGGTTCCCGTGTTCGCAACGGTGTCCACTTCTCCCTTACCGCCGGAGAACTGGACGTAGTTTCCAGAGTTCACGCCTGAGGTGTTGACGCGTTTGCCTTCCGGGGTCTGGCACTTGTTGTCCCACGTGATCGGCTGAGCTTTTCCATCCTCAGTGGGCCGCAGAATCTCCACGTTGCCGTCTTTCGCCTTGAACAGTCCGCGCTTTTCGGCGTCATTCGGCCACAACGAGGATCCCCCGTTGTCGCCTGCCACACCTGCGGAAAGGAAGTTGCATGAACCGGGCAGATACGCACCTGAGCCGGATTCTGCATTGATTCCCCACGTGAGGGCGGCGTCTGAGATTTTCAGCTTCGACGACTCACCCTCGGACCCTTCCGTGCTGTCAGCAGGCGATGCGAAAGCTGCCGTGCCGATTGCGATACCCGCAGCAAAGAGGAACAGCAGAAACGCTGCCGCGGCTGCCACCAGGGTTATTGCTGTGCGCTTCATCGCTGATCCTCCCGTGCATCTGCTTCGCCCAGCAGGCGATCCATGACGAGCGTTGGGGAATCCCCGCCGGCAGCACCGGGTGGTGCGCCCTCGGAATGCACCTGCTGACTGCCCGCCGCCTGGCGCTGCGTGTGGCTGCCGGTGGCCCCTGCGTCGTTGTGGATGAGTTCAAAGAACCGCATGGGTCCGGCCGCAGGATGGTCCTGTGCACCGGACTGCCCAGCGTAGGAGTGCTGTTCGGCGATGACCGGATAGCGCACTCCCGCGTCTTCCATGTCAGCGCGGGCGATCTTGGCATCGGCTGCCCTTTCGCGTTTGCGGGTGCGCGCATCCTGCTTCACGCGGAACTTCTGCAGTTTGCGTTCGCGCTTGTGCTCTGCCGCGATAGCGCGCTTAGCCCTACGCGTGCGCACGCGCTCCAATGCTTCGGGGCTGACACCCAGAAGCAGCGATTTCACTGCCATGTAGGAACCGACTCCCACGGCCAGGGCAACCGCACAGATGGCGAGAACAACCCCGATCATCAGCAGAAACACCATGCGGTTGGCGTTCGTGTTGATCGCATCAACCTGATCGGGCTCCAGCAGGGGCCCTGACACCGGCTGCTGTCCACCCGCTGCTCCCGGTGCCGGTGCGGCGGGGGCGTCTGCGTTCTTCTGGTCCTTGTTGTCCTTCTGCGCATTGGCTTTCGGTGCGGCTGCCGCGCCGGATGCGCCGTTGTTCTGCTGCTGTTCGCCGCCGGACTGGCCAGCCGCTGCGGCAGCAGGGAACTCAATCGGCGTGAAGGTTTCGTTCTTGGCGTTCGCCACGCCGTGCGCGCCGATCGTGATGATGCCGCAGCGCTCACGCGTGCAGTCAACATCGACCGGATTGCGCTCGCGGTCATAGGACGTGAAGCGAGCGCCCGGCAGGATGATTTCGCCGGACCATGTTCCGTCGGCCTTCAGTGTGCCGCCGTTGGCAGCGTGAGCTGTTGACGATCCCGGGAACGTGACGAACAGCTGATAGCCCACCGGATTCGATTCATCGTCATAGGCGTAGCGCAGGTTTGTGCCCGTCTTGCCGCCCTTGCTGGGCTGCCACGTGCCTTCGGCAACACCGAACAGAACATAGATGCCGCCAAAGCCGTTCTGCACCGATTGGAAACCGCTGCCGGAAAGTTTGAGGGTCGAGGTGCCGTCAACAGAAGGCGTCCCCGACACGGAAACCCGGGCCGCCGCCTGGGCGGGTTCGGGACTGACAGCGGCACTCGCGAAAGCGCCCATGCCGCCTATGAGCACAGCGGCAGCCGCGGCAGCCAACCGCCGCAGACCCAGCCGCTTCTTCCGGCTGCCCGGTGCTTGTCCAGGCTGATTCATGACATGTCCTTTCTAGAAGGGCGAACCGGCACCACAAGCGGTGAACCGGATACCGGGTCGGTGAGAACAGTGACGGGATGGCCGTAGGCTTCGCTGATCCGCTCGGCTGTCAGCACCTCTTCCGGTGTGCCGTCAGCGGCGATGCGGCCGTTGTTGAGCAGGGCGATTCGGTCCGCGTAGGCACCGGCCAGATCAAGGCTGTGCAGAACCACAACAACAGCCGAGCCGGTGGCCGCATATTCACGGGCAATCGTCAGTACGAGCTCCTGGTGGCGGATGTCCATAGCCGCTGTCGGTTCGTCCAACAGCAGAATTGGGGCGGCCTGCGCAAGGACGCGGCCCAAAGCGGCGCGCGACCGCTCCCCTCCGGACAGCGAGGTGAAGGTGCGGGAAGCAAAGCGGCTCGTGTCCGTGCGCTCCAGGACTGCGGACACGATCGTGTCGTCATCGGCTGCCGCCTGCGTCCGCTGCCACGGGGCGCGGCCCATTTCAACGACCTCCAACACCGTAAACGGGAACGACACATCGACCTGCTGCAGCAGAACAGCCCGGCGCATAGCCAGTTCGCGGGTGTTCCAGGCATAGGACGGGTGATCGTTGATGGTGACTGACCCGGAGGCTTCCTCAACATCCCCGGTGATGACACCCAGAAGTGTGGACTTCCCGGCGCCGTTGGGACCGACAAGAGCCAGCACCTCGCCCGCCCGGACATCCAGACTGGCCCCCTCAAGTACCTTCCTTTCGCCGTCGTAGGACACCGTCACCTGGTCCACCGACAGCACGGTGCTTCCCGGTGCGGGGACTTCCGGCAGACGGCTTTCACGGCTGCGACGCAGCTTTTCGATCATGCCCAGCCTCCTGCCTCACGACGGCTGCGGCGCAGCAGATAGAAGAAGTACGGTCCGCCGATCAGCGCGGTCAGCATGCCAATCGGGAGGTCGGCGAACTCGATGAGCGTGCGCGCAGCCAGGTCGGCAAAGGTCAGCAGCACCGCGCCGCCGAGCACCGATGCCGGCAGCAGCAGACGGTGGCCCGGTCCCAACAGCATGCGCATCAGGTGCGGAACCACCAGACCGACGAAGGCGATGATGCCGACAAACGCAACCGCAGCACTGACCAGCAGAGCCGACAGGACCATGGCGTACAAGCGCAGACGCTCAACATCGACACCCAGGTGGCGGGCCGCCTTTTCACCCAGAGACACCAGGTCCAGGCCCCGGGCCAGAAACATCGTCAGGCCGATTCCCACGACCACCAGCGGAACGACAATCGCAACCTGTTCCCACCGGCTGCCGTTGAAGCTGCCCATCTGCCAGAACACGATCTGCTCACGTGCCTGCGTGGGGGCTTTGAACACGATGAACGAAATGAGCGCACCGGAAATCGCGTTGACCGCAACACCCGTGAGGATCAAAGTGACGACTTCCGTCCGGCCGTTCGACCGCGCCAAGACGTACACGACGATCGTTGTGACCAGACCGCACACAAACGCCAGGAACGGAACCGTGAATCCGCCCAGGAAGCTCAGGCCGTGCAGAAACGCAAACGACGCACCGACGGCAGCACCGGAAGACACTCCGATCGTGCCCGGTTCAGCCAGCGGGTTGCCGAAGATGCCCTGCATAACAGCACCGGCAATAGCCAAGGCAGCACCCACGAAGACCGTCAGAACAATCCGCGGGAAGCGCACTTCCCACAGGGCCTCAGCACCGAATTCGTGCGACGGACCGGGCAGCCAGTTGATGCCCACCGACTGCAGAACGGAACCCACAACTTCCTTCGGCGCAATGTAGAGCTGACCCAACATGGCCGAAAGCAGAGTTCCGCCAAGAAGCAGAACCACCAAAGTGGTGAAGACGGTGGTCACCCGAGCAGCCGACACCCTCCCGGAAGTCTTCTCACCGCGTCCCTCCCCCGGAACCCGGGCGGCAGGTGCCGAAGAAGCAGAACGGGAGCGGCGCCTCGTGCGCTGTTCGTCCAAAGGCGAACCGGCAAAAGGTGCGGGCGCGTCGAAACGCTCAGCAGATCTGGAATGAGTAGTGCTCAAGGGTTTTCTCCTTAGGCGTCCGCTTCAGCGGACTTTTCCTGTGGGACGTAGGCGTATTCGGGGGCGTGGACTGCCGTGCCCAGGGCTGCGATGACCTCCGCGGTGCGTGGGCCGAAGCTCATGACTTCGTAGTCGCTCATATCGACAATCCGACGGTGTTTGCCGGCGGGAGTCTGCGCAATGCCCGGCAGTTTGAGGGCTTCGTCGATGCCGCCGACGCTCTCCAGGCCCTTCGTCATGACCAAAATGACGTCCGGGGCGGCCTTCACCAGGGCTTCCGCGTTGGTCGGTGACATGCCCGCAAAGCCGACTTCAGTCGCAACATCACGTCCGCCGATTGCCTGAATGAGTGAATCCGCGCCGGAGCCTTTGCCGAACCAGTAGTAGATGTCGCCGCGCAGATACAGGAACACCGTGCGCGGACGGTCCGCCGGATTGTCCGGTGCGAGTGCCTGGATTCTCTTTTGGGTTTCGGCGATTTCCTTATCGACGCGCTTGGCCAGCTGTTCACCCGCATCTTGCAGGCCCAGCGCTTTGGCAACCGCAACGATCTGCGGGCTGACGCCCTGCACACCGTCCTCTGTCGCCGATGGAATGAACACCACCGGGATGCCGGCATTGCGCAGCTGAAGCTGAACGTCATAGGGGCCGATCGTCGAATCGGTCAGCACCACTGTGGGTGCCAGATTGAGGATTGCCTCCGCGTTGAGTTCGTGCCCGTTCTGGGTGACCAGCGGAAGTTCTTTCTGGCCCGGCATGAGCGACGACATCTGCGTGGAAACATCACGGCCGACCAGATTGCAGCCCAGACCCAGGCCGACAACCGCGGCGGCCAAACCGCCGTTTTGGTTGAGAGCCAGAATTCTCGAGGTGTCACGCACCGTCTGTTCGGGGCCATCGTCCGAGGTGACAGTCACCGGGAGGGTCTGCTGCTGATCTGCGAAATCTGCAATCGGCCGGATTTCGGAGGCCTGGGTGTAGGCAGTGGTCGGGCCGTGGATCTTGCTGACCGGACGTTTTTCGGAACTGGGAACATCCGGGATGTTCGGAAGCTGCGCCGCCGAGGTTGCCGGCGGGGGTACGCACTGTTGGGAGTGCGCGACATTGAGGGTGCCGACGTTGTGCAAACCGTTGTTCCACAGAAAAAGCCCAACGGCGAGCAACGCTGCGGTTGCCGCGGCACGCCGTTTTCTTCGGCGAGGCATACGGCGCAAAGCCCGATTCAGGCCTCCTGGGCGACCTGGCTCTTCAGCCCGGCGCCACGCCCGAGAGTTGAGTTTCATTGCTTCCTTTTCTGTTCGAGTGCGCCTGAGGCACTCAACAAACATTCACCGAACCGTGAGTTGACTTACAGGGTGACTATAACTAAGGATAGCCTTACCTAAACGTTTTAGGTCAAGTCAGTTTCTCGTAAATCAGTTGCGAAATGTACGCACGACGTAAGTCCACAAGGAGAACAATGAAGTCATCATCGAGCGCGCCTTCGCGCCGCAATTGGCGCGCCTGCCTGGCCGGAAGCGTGGCACTCGCGCTGGGCGGGGCCGGTCTGCTGTCCGCGCACCCCGCCCAGGCCGCAGAACTCAATGTTTCGGACGCTGTCTTCAGCTGGGGTATCAACGCCGAATCCGGTGCGGGCGCTTATGCTCCCGGCACATGCAACTTCCTGTCCGCCGGTGTATCCGGCGATGCCGGGCAGTCCTCGCCGTGGTCCAAGGCAGACGCCGAAGCTAAGAAGCTCTTCAGCCCGGAAGAGGGCAATGTCAAGATCCTGCGGCCTACCGCTGATGGCGGCACACAGCCGATCACGTGGGACAACAAGTGCCAGACCCCGGAAGGCGAGAGGCTCAACACGTGGAACGGCGACAAAGCCAAGCGATCGGGCAACTTCGTTGAGATCTCCGGTGGCAAAGGCACAATCGACCCTGAAACGAATTCTGGAACCATTCAGTGGGAGGGTTCGTTCACCGTGGTGTACTACTCCGGATACACCTACTGGTCGGTGAGTGACCCGAAGCTCGAGGTGAAGAACGGCAAGGGCAAGCTCACCGGCACCTTCTCCGGCTACGGCACCGACATGGAGGACCTGTCCAAGTGGGAGAAGCTCAACCCCGTTGAAGGCACCATCGCCGACTTCGAAAACAACACGGTCGAGCTCGATGAAAACGGCTTCACCGTCACCCCGGACTACGAAGGCATCGACAGCGGACAGCCAGACCAGAACAAAGAAAAAGACGGCTGGGGTTCGTTCCCCAAGAGTTGGGTGGACTTCAACGTACTGACCGGCCAGACCCAGTACTGGTACACATCCGGCGGAGCTGCGGACCCACGCAAGGCCCCCACTGCTCTCACCGTGAAGTACAAGGCCGAAGAGCCTGAACCGCAGGTCGATGAGGAGACGATTAAGAACACCACTAAGAGCACGCACTCTGTTTCTGACAAGGGCCTGACGGTCAATGTGACCGGCGAAGGCTACGGCGTGCTGCCCAAGGCCAGCACTGGCCGGGATGCCAACGGTGTCTACGTCGCAATTGTCGACCGTAAGGTCAAGAACAGCGAAATCGAACTGTCACGCCCGTCCGCTAGGTCGGCTGCCGCAGAAAAGTCGTCGAAGGAACCGGTTGCCGTTGAGTACATTCCCAGCAGCGCCATCAAGGACGGCAAGCTCGACGCCCAGACGACCGCAGCAGCAGACAAGCTGAACAAGGACACCGACTACGACACCGTCGTATGGGTAGCCCACGGCAACCCGAACGACGACACCGTCCTCCACCGCTCCAACATCAACCTCACCGACGAACAGAAGAACACCCTGTTCCCAGCCGAAGAGCCCCAGGAACCGGAAGCCCCCGAACCGCAGGATCCGAAGGAACCGGAGGATCCGAAGGAACCGGAGGATCCGAAGGAACCGGAGGATCCGAAGGAACCGGAGGATCCGAAGGAACCGGAGGATCCAAAAGACCCTGAAACAAAGGATCCCGAGGCACCAGAAAACGGCAACGACAAGCCAACGGACCCCAAGGAACCTGAAACCAACGAGCCCGGCACCCCGGACGACGGCGGCGACAAGCCCAAGGACCCCGAGGTGAAGGACCCCGAAGCCAACGAACCCGGAACCCCGGACGACAGCGACGAGAAGGACAAGGATCAGGACAAGGAGCGTAAGACCGAGAGCACGCCGACTGTCTCGGGCAAGAACCTGGTCGTGAACGTCTCTGGCGAAGGCTACAACGACCTGCCTAAGGGCGTGTACGTTGCAATTGTCGACCGCGAGGTTAAAAGCACCGACATCACCCTGCCGAGTGCTATGGCTGGTTCAGGTGCGGTGCAGCCGGTCACCTTCTCGGCTTCCGCAGCAAAGCAGTCGACAGAACCCGTTGCCTTTGAACACGTCTCCGCTGAGGACCTCAAGGACGGTAAGCTCAGTGCCAAGGTGACCGCAGCAGCAGACAAGCTGAACAAGGACACCGACTACGACACCGTCGTATGGGTAGCCCCCGGCAACCCGAACGACGACACCGTCCTCCACCGCTCCAACATCAACCTCACCGACGAACAGAAGAACACCCTGTTCGCGACTGAAGACCCGCAGGAACCTCAGGACCCACAGGAACCGCAGGATCCGAAGGAACCGGAAACTCCTGACACCCCGGAAAACGGCGGCGACAAGCCGACCGACCCCAAGGATCCCGAGACTAACGACCCCAAGGATCCGGAACCGCAGGACCCGAAGGATCCCGAAGCCAACGAACCCGAAGCACCCGACACCCCGGACGACGGCGGCGACAAGCCCAAGGACCCCGAGGCTAAGGACCCTGAAGCCAAGGACCCCGAAGGGAACGAACCGGACGCTAAGGACCCCGAAGAGGCTCCTGAAGCAGGCGAAAACGACAAGGGCAAGCCGGAAGCCAAGGACCCTGAAGACCAGAAGCCCGGTGCGGAAGCTCCTGGAGCTGACAAGCCCGGCACCCCGGACAATGACGGCGACAAGCCCAAGGACCCCGAGGCTAAGGACCCTGAAGCCAAGGACCCCGAAGAGGCTCCTGAAGCAGGCGAAAACGACAAGGGCAAGCCGGAAGCCAAGGACCCTGAAGACCAGAAGCCCGGTGCGGAAGCTCCTGGAGCTGACAAGCCCGGCACCTCGGGAACTTCAGGTTCTCAGGACAACGGCACGAAGCCCAGCTCCTCCGCATCCGGCAGCCTGCCGCGCACCGGTGCGACCGGTCTGGCAGTTGGGCTTGCTGGCATCGCACTGCTTGCAGTCGGTGGAGTGGCCGTAATCATTTCTGGTCGCCGAATCTAAGCGAAACGCAGGAACTTCTGCAGTGACTCTCTCCTGGCCGGTCGGGCGAAAGCCCGGCCGGCCGTTCGCTTCCCACCCTTTCGACAGGCATCGAACCGCCAGACCTTTATGCCATCTGTATTAGGGGTCTGTGGCACAGATTCATCCGCGCAGATGGTCAGCCAAACTCAGAGGCCGGCTCCCCCGAGAAGGGTCGGAAGTCTGCGCTTCTCCTTGCCCCAGCATGAACAGCAACTGGGGCTCAGCGCATTACTGCTTGAAGAAGTCGTTTGCGCCGGTGATGTTGCCGGCATCGTCGTAGACGTAGAAGCCCTTGCGGTCAGCCACGCCGCTGAATCCAGCGTCGATGGCCTCCTGGAGCTTGTCGGCGAAGCCCTTGCCGATCTCTGTGCCGGAGTTGCGGGCAATGTGGGAGGCAACGTGGAAGCCGACGACGTCGTAGACCTCGAACGGACCGCGGGGGTTGCCTGTTCCGAGTTTCCAGGCGTTGTCGATGTCTTCGGGGTTGCCGACTCCATTCATGTACAGGTCTTTGCCTGCGTTCAGCCACGGAATGAGCATCGAGTTCAGGAAGTGCCGGGGGTTTCCTTCTTCACGTAAGCGGGAACCATGCCGGTTTCTTCCGCGTACTTCAGTGCTTTTTCGACGAACTTTTCGTCCGTCTTCGGGGTTCCCATGACTTCGGCGAGGTTCTGCTTCCAGATGCGGTTGGCGTAGTGGATGGCAAGGAAGCGTTCGGGAGCGCCGGACGAGTCAGCAAAGAGCGACGGCAGCAGCGACGAGGTGTTCGTCGCAAACACGGTTCGCTCATCAGCCAGCTTGCCCACCTTTTCCCACGTCTCGCGCTTGAGTTCAAGGTTTTCTGGGACTGCTTCGATGACGATGTCCGTGTCTGAAACTGCCTCTTTGAGATCAGTGGTGGTGGAGATCCGCTTCAGAGCTTCATCGAACTTGTCGGCAGTGAAGTCCTCAAGGTCTTCTTCGTATCCGGCGCGCATCCAGTCCCAGCGCGCGGGAAGCTTATCGAGCGATTCCTGGAAGGCATCGTAAATGGTGACGTCTTTGCCGTGGTATGCGGCCTGCATGGCGATCTGTGATCCGAGAACGCCGCCGCCGAGGATGCTTACAGTCTTGAACTCAGTTATATTTGTCATCTCCAAAGAGAAAAGTCCTCTTATTCGCGCGGGTCAACATCTCTGAGATCTCGAGCTTTCTGCCAGTTGGCCCTCTATCTACGCAAATGCCTGGGCGCCGCGAATTATTCCGTTGGCGATTCCGTCTGTGCAGGTGCTTCGATCGATGCGATCGCCAGAGCCGCTCGGGCTGCGGTCTTCGCGGACAAACCTCACCATTCCTCGTGCTCGCGGCTGTCCCACGCGTGTTCTTCTCCGAGATCAAGCGTGGCCAGCAGGGCGCGGTCATCGTCATCCAGCTCGAAGTTGAAGGTGGCATTCGAGGCCTGACGCTGCGGGTCTTTCGACTTGGGAATCACGATGATGCCTTGATCAACAATCCACTTCAGCACCACCTGGTGTGGGTCGACGTCATGCTTGGCAGCGATCTTGTGAACGACAATCTGGTCGAGCAGGTCTTCACGCATACCGAGCGAGCCCCACGCCTCAGTGACGATGCCGTGTTCGGCGTGGAAGCGGACAGCCTCACTGCGGGCCAGCGCAGGGGAAAGCTGAATCTGATTCATCACCGGCCATACCCCAGTGGCGTCGTGCAGTTCGGTGAGCTGCTCGGGACGGAAGTTCGACACACCCACGTGGGTGATGACGCCTTCCTCCTTCAGCTGCACGAGGGTCTCCCACGTCTCGACGGTGAGCCCGCGCGACAGGTTCGGCCAAGACCCGAACACTCAATGATCCAGACGGATCTCCACTGGTCGAGTGTTCAGATGCGTAACTCAGATAATGGGATGACCACATGTCAATGACGAAAGGTTATGTTGTGACGCCAACCCTCGAGTCCGACGAACTGCTTGATCGATTCCTTTCCGCTGTCGAGGAGATTGTGGAGATCCTCTCAAAAAGGTACAACCGCGAGTTCAAGGGGATCGGTGAAGCAATACGCACCGCCAACGATCGGAACGATCCTGTGGTTCAGAGGAACTTCAGGATGCTGAAAACGCTGGCCGACCTCCGTAACGCGATTCAGCATGGTGACCGGAAGCAGGGCATGCCTGTTGCGACACCGCGTGAAGACACGGTCGAATGGATTGAAACCTTGGAGAAGCAGATCAAGCAAGCACCCCAGGTGAAGGACCACATGATCAAAGACGTTGATGTGTTGTCTTCCAGCCATTCGTTGGCCGATGCAGCTGCCGAGATCATCAAGCACGACATCTCTCAGATGCCCGTCTATGACGGCAAGCAGTACATCGGCCTGTTCACCACCAACGCCATGGCGCGCTGGCTCAGCAAACACATCGACACCGACGGAGTGTTGATGGCCGAGAAAGTCACCGTTGCCGAGGTCCTGGAGTGTGCTGAGAACAACGAGAAGGTGAAGTTCTACAAGCCCACATCACCGGTCCACAAGGTCTGCAGTGATTTGGGCTCTGCCGATGGACCTGTTATCTGCTTGATCACGACCGATGGCAAAGAGACCGGTCAGCTACAAGGACTGGTCACACGCTTTGACGTATCCAGGATTCTCAAGGAGACGTCGATCGATAAGAGACGTCGATGATTCACAGGGGTCGGTGTGGTTCGGCGGCATGCGCCTCACGTAACCGCAGAGGTCCCCTAACCGGTTTCTTACTTACCAGTTCTTCATCTTGACTGAGTCTACCGTTGAGTAACAAAGGCTCGTGACGACCACCGGTGCGTGCTGATCCACCGTTTCAATCAGCGAATTGTCAATAATGGGTTGATAAACGAACAACTTGACAGCGGGGTGTTGGTATGGCCGACAAACGAGTAGCGGCACGCAACTTCATCGATCAATGGTCAGCCGCGAAGGGATACGAGAAAGGGGAAACGCAGCTCTTCTGGCTACAGCTTCTTCGCGATGTCCTCGGTATGGAATCCACCACCACCGAAGTCCATTTCGAAGTTAAGACATACAGGTCGGGGTACATCGATATGCATGTCCCGACGGCAAAAACCCTAGTCGAACAGAAATCACGTGGTGTTGATCTTGAGGTTACCCTCGTTTAGTGGACACCCTATTAGTGCGGATCTTGTGTCCGTAGGAGAGGATGTTCATTGTGAGTCAACAGCGCAAGAAGTACACGCCGGAGTATCGGCGTGAAGCCGCGAACCTGG
>NZ_LQQC01000006.1 GCF_001584615.1 Brevibacterium ravenspurgense
CCGCACTCGGTATGGTCAGCCCCGTCGACTTTGAGAACCAAATTGGTCTAATCACTAGTAGAAAAGAAATAGCTGCCTAACCACTAGGTAGCTCCACTACGTGTCCACGATTTGCGGGTAACCCCACAAGTATCAGGCGAGAAAACCCAAACCCACGATCACTATCTCAAAGGCACCGTGTTCTGCGGTGAGTGCGGCTCCCGACTCATGGTCACCAACGCCAAGAGCCGCCGTGGCGTCATCTACCCGTACTTCATCTGTGCCGGTCGTCACGCCAAACGCACCAACTGTGAACGCAAAGCAATGTATGTGCCTGATGTTGAAGCCGCGGTCGAAGACTACTACCGGCGCATCCAAATCCCTGAGCACACCATCCAGGGATTGCGTAGCCTCATCACCGCGCAATTCTCTCAACTCCACGCCACCGTCAAGCAAGAACGCAACGCACACGTGCTCGAACACGACGACCTCCAGGCAGAGCGTTCCAAACTTCTGCAAGCCCACTACGCGGGGGCGGTGCCGCTTGATCTCCTCAAGTCAGAGCAGGATCGCATCGGCAGACGGCTCGCGTTCCTCGAAGCACAGATCGAAGCCGGTGACATGGAGTACGAACTGGCAAGTGCCCACCTGGACGACTGCCTCGCACTGGGCAGAGACTGCTACAAGCTATACATGAGCATCGATGACTCGCTGCGGCGCATCGCCAACCAGGCGTTCTTCGACAAGCTCTACCTCAGTGAGGAGGGCACCGTTATCGGTGAACCGGGGGAACCGTTCAACGCGTTCTTCGACCCTGGTGTGCAGACGATAGCGGCCCGCCACGAGGGGCGGGCCGCTGAATCGAGGTCTCAAACCGGTAATGTCGCCGGTTTGAACAACGACCTTCTGGTGGGCCCCGTGGGGATCGAACCCACGACCCACGGATTAAAAGTCCGTTGCTCTACCAACTGAGCTAGAGGCCCGCGCACACAGCGCCTGACCAGTTTATCCTTTGCCATGCCGCGGCTCAAATCATCGGATGCCTCCCGCCTCGTACGGCGCGCCGGACGAGTCCTGCTCGTTTCGGATACCAGACAATAAGAATGCGGGGGTGGAAGGAGGACTAGTTCCTTCCACCCCCGCGGGGGATGAGCCGTCCAAAGGGAGAACCTACCCAGAAACTCCTCGGTGAACGCCTCAGACTGTGTGGTTCAGACCCAGTGGGCCTGCAGGGAGCGGCCTGCCTGCACCGTCAACAAACCGTGCAGGCAGGCGGTTTCAGTCGCAGATCATCCGAAGCGGCCGGAGATGTAGTTCTGCGTCTCTTCCTTATCCGGGTTCGAGAAGATGTTCGAGGTTTCGTTGAACTCGATGAGCTTGCCCGGCTTGCCGGTTCCCGCGATGTTGAAGAACGCGGTCTTGTCGGACACACGGGCGGCCTGCTGCATGTTGTGCGTGACGATGACGACGGTGAAGCGGTCCTTGAGGGTGTTGATGAGGTCCTCGATGGCCAGCGTCGAAATCGGGTCGAGAGCTGAGCACGGTTCGTCCATGAGGATGACTTCCGGTTCGACAGCGATTGCGCGTGCAATGCACAGACGCTGCTGCTGACCACCGGAAAGACCCGAACCGGGCTTGTCCAGACGGTCCTTGACCTCTTCCCACAGGTTCGAGCCGCGCAGCGCGCGCTCGGCGAGATCGTCGGCTTCAGACTTGGACAGCTTGTTGTTGTTCAGGCGAACACCGGCGAGCACGTTTTCCTTGATCGACATGGTGGGGAAGGGGTTGGCCTTCTGGAACACCATGCCGACTTCGCGGCGCACGTTGACGGGGTCGACGCCGGGGCCGTAGATGTCTTTGCCGTCCATCTTGACGGATCCCTGGACGCTGGCGCCGGGGATCACTTCGTGCATGCGGTTGAGCGTGCGCAGCACGGTGGACTTGCCACAGCCCGATGGGCCGATGAATGCGGTTACGGACTTCGGTTCGATGGTCATGGACACGCTTTCGACAGCGCGGAAGTCGCCGTAGAAGATGTTGAGATCTTCGATGTCGATCTGCTTGGACACGTTTCCTCCAAAAATCTGTTGCGGCTTATGCCGTTTCCCCGGGATCCGGGGTGCCGACTGAATTCACGAGGTGGAAGTCGGCTGAATTCTTGTCTGTTGTGCTGGGTGGGTCAGCGGCCGGCCTTGGGGGCAAGGACCTTTGCCATGATGCGCGCACCGAGGTTGAGCACCATCACGATGATGATGAGCACGAGCGCTGCGGCCCATGCGCGGTCAACCGAGGCGATTGCTGCGCTGCCCGGTGCGGTCGGTCGGGTCACGGAGTCGTAGATGTATGTCGGCAGGGTGGACATCCAGCCGGAGAATACGTTCCAGTTGACGCTTGCCGCGAAGCCGGCTGTCACCATGATCGGTGCGGTTTCACCGATGACGCGGGCAATTGCGATGGTGACACCGGACAGGATGCCCGAGATCGCGGTGGGCAGGACGATCTTGATGATCGTCTTCCACTTGGGAACGCCGAGCGCGTAGGAAGCTTCGCGCAGGTCGTGGGGGACCAGGCGGAGGATTTCTTCCGTGTTGCGCACGACCACCGGGATCATGAGCACAGACAGTGCCACGGCCGCTGAGATACCCGATTTCGCGGCCGTGAGGCTTTCGGGTGCGACGAGTCCGATGACAGTTGAGAACAGGGAGAAGGCGAACAGACCGGCAACGATCGACGGGATGCCCGTCATGACGTCGACAAAGAAGGTGATTGAACGGCCGAGCGCGCCGGCCTTCTTGCCGCCGGAGTATTCCACCAGGTAGACGGCGCACATGATGCCGACCGGAATCGAGATCAGTGCAGCGAACAGAGTGATGAGCAGCGTACCGACGATGGCGTGGTAGAAGCCGCCCAACAGTTGACCCCGGCCGGCGGCGAACTCCTTGTCGTAGATGCCCTTCATGCCTTCCATGGAGCGAGACAGGAGGGTGGAGTTCTCGACGAGGACGGGGCCGCCCTTCTCAAGCGACATCCACAGAAGTGAGATGAGCGGAATGAGCGCCAGCGCGAATGCCGAAGCCACGAGTGTTGTGGCCACACGGTCGACTGCCTTGCGGCGGCCTTCGACCGTCCACGACCACCCGACGATGATGGCGAGGTTGATGACGCCGGCGAGGAACGCGGCAAGCGGAACGTTGAAACCGTGTGCGATGACGAACGTCAAGACGATCGCCAGGATGATGGAGCCCGCAGCGACGAACAGGGGTGCGAACTTGGGCAGTCGCTTTGTGACCAGATGCGATGAGCTGCGGTTCTTGTCAACAGTGTTTGTCTGGGTGTTCATCACTTCCCCTTCACGGTCGTGCGAGCAACGATCCAGCGTGCTGTCATGTTGACCACCAGCGTGATCGCGAACAGGACGAGGCCGATCGAGATGAGTTCAGAGAGGCGCAGACCTGCGGCTTCTGGGAAGTTGTGGGCGATTTCCGCTGCGATCGTCTGGTTGCCCGACAGGAGAAGCGACACGATCAGGCCGCCCGAGGACAGAACCATGGCGACGGCCATCGTCTCACCGAGAGCGCGGCCCAGGCCGAGCATAACGGCGGACACAATGCCGGACGTGCCGAAGGGCAGAACAGCCATGCGGATCATTTCCCAGCGAGTTGCGCCAAGAGCCAGCGCGGCTTCTTCCTGCAGACGGGGGGTCTGGAGGAAGACTTCGCGGACGAGCGACGTGATGATCGGCAGAATCATGATGGACAGGACGAAGCTCGCGGTGAGCAGGGTGCGGCCCGTCTGTGAAATGGCTCCGTCGTCGTCGGGTGCGAAAATCGGGATCCAGCCGAGGTACTTGGCCAGCCAGGCGTAGAGACCGACGAGGTTGCTCGACAGTGCCAGGCCCCACAGGCCGTAGACGACCGAGGGGATGGCAGCCAGAAGGTCGATCGTGTAGCCGAGAACCGGTGCGAGCTTGCGCGGGGCCATGTGCGTGGTGAACAGCGCAATGCCGATGGCGAAGGGGGTCGCAATGATCAGCGAGATCACGGCCGAGATCAGTGTGCCGATGATGAGCGGGAACACGTAGGGCAGGAAACCGCGTCCGCCGCTGATCTGCGAGGGGTCGTCAAACGACGCTTTGATGGTGTCCGTGGACTGAAGAAGCAGGAAGAATGCAACGCCGGCGAGGATGGCAAGAATGAAAATGCCTGCGCTGAGTGCAGCTGCCGAGAAGATGCGGTCACCGGGACGGATTACCGTGCGGGACTTCTTCGTGTCCGGAGCAGAGGCTTGTGTGTCTGTTGCTGTAGACAAAAGAGCTCCTGTGGTGTGGGTAGGTATTTCAACGGGCTGTGCGGCTGTTCGGAGTCCGTCCCGAACAGCCGCACAGCCCTAATGCTCAGTCTGAGTATGTTTCAGACCGGCGTAAGATCACTGCTTGACTTCGATCTTGTCGAGGACAGAGGTGATCTTGTCGCGCATTTCAGAGGAGATCGGAGCCGAGCCTGCGCTTTCAGCAGCCGATTCCTGGCCCTCTTCGCTCACGACGAAGTTTTCCCAAGCCTTGACCAGGTCGACCTTTTCCTGGCTGTCGTAGGACGAGCACACGATGTGGTAGGACACGAGGACGATCGGGTAAGCGCCTGCTTCTTCGGTGTCGCGCTTCAGTTCAACAGCGATGTCACCTTCGCCGCGGCCTTCCGCGACGGGCGAAGCGTCAACGACCTTGGCGGCTGCTTCGGGGGTGTACTCCACGAAGTCTTCGCCGACCTTGATCTTGGCGGTGCCGAGGTCGTCGGCAACTGCGGAAGCGTCTGCGTAGCCGATTGCGCCGTCGGTTTCAGAAACGAGCGAAACAACACCGTCGGTGCCCTGTGCAGCTTCACCGCCGTATTCCGACGGGAATTCTTCGGCTGCTTCGTCCTTCCAGTCTTCGCCGGCTGCCTTGTTGAGGTAGTCGGTGAAGTTCTTGGTGGTGCCCGATTCGTCGGAGCGGTGGACAGCCGTGATCTTGGTGTCAGGCAGGTCAGCGTCCGGGTTCAGGTCGGCGATTGCCTTGTCGTTCCACTTGGTGATCTTGCCTGCGAAGATCTGTGCGGCGGTGGCAGCGTCGAGGTTGAGTTCGTCAACGCCTTCGAGGTTGTAGGCAATTGCGATCGGCGAAATGTAGACGGGGAATTCGAAAGCTCCGCCGTCGCCGCAGACCTTGTTGGCCTGCTCGAGTTCGTCGTCGTCCATGAATGCGTCCGAACCGGCGAAGTCTGCCTTGCCGGCCAGGAACTGCTTGCGGCCAGCGCCGGAGCCGTCGGGCGAGTAGTTGACGGTCACGTCGGAGTTCTGGCCGGTGAAGTCGGTGGTCCAGGACTGGATGGCGGCCTTCTGCGAGGACGCTCCGATGCCGACGAGTTCGCCGGAGACCTGGTCTCCGCCTTCGTTGCCTCCGCCGGATTCTCCGGTGGCGGATCCTCCGCCGCATGCGGACAGGGTGATTGCAGCTGCGGCGAATGCGGCTGCGGCAGGTGCGAGGCGCGTAAGCTTCACAAGAGTGCCTTTCTTTCGAGGTCACGGGGTAGGTTTTCCCTCAGTGCTCTTCAAAAGCTAGGCCGCGCGTGTAACGCCCAGGAACTTTTAAGGTTAACTGAAGGTGAACCTCTGCCAGGGCGCGGTGTTCCCCGCCACAAAAGGGCCTTCAAGCGACTATTGTGCCGATCTGTTCCTGCCGTTTGATCGGTTCGGACCGGTCGGTCGGGCAGTTGTTTTCAGGAGTCGATCGGGCGGAACCGCTCGAAGTCCACGATCTTCGGAATTGAGCCCGGCCGCACATAGGCCACAAGGATCTCGCCGGGGCTGAGGTACGGGTCTTTCTGCGGCAGCTTTTCCGCCAGGCCGGGCACACAGTATTCGGAGACGACTTCCAGGAATGTCGGCAGCACCGGCCTGTGCGAGCAGATGGCGGTCGTCTGGCCGCGCGCCATAACCTTCTTCAGCACCTTGACGGTCTTATTGGGGTTTTGGGTGTTCGCCTTCTCTGACAGCCAGCGGTTGGTGGAGATCTTCAGTCCGCGGCCTGCCGAGAACGGTTTGAGCGTTGCGGTGCAGCGTTTCCACGGGCTGGACAGCAGCTTGGGAATGTTCCAGGACCCCAAAAGGCCGGTCAGCGCCATCGACTGGCGCGTACCAATGGCCAGCAGGGGCCGCAGCGCTTCTGTTTCGTGCCATTTGGAGCGTGGGAAGGCCTTGGCGTGGCGGACGATGATGAACTGCCACGCCCGCAGCGAACCTGTTGAGTAGGCGAGTTTGAGCTTCTCCAGCTGTTCGCGGTCTGAGTGGCGGGAGACCTTTTTGATGGCCTGATCGATGGGCAGCCACCGCCCCTCATCGACTTCTTTGGGGTTGTCGGCCGCGGGCTTTTGGGTCGTGGTGATTTCAGCAGACCAGTACTTGACGTGCTTGGTGAGCTTTTTTCCCACCGTGTAGCGGGCGTCCGGCAACGGCAGGCCCAGGTGGATGATGTAGCCGGTCTCTTCCCGGACTTCGCGCACGGCGGCTTCCGGAAGTGTTTCGCCTTTGTCGACTTTGCCCTTGGGGAACGACCAGTCTTTGTGCTTGGGTCGGTGGATGAGCAGGACTTCCAGCTGGCCGGTGAAGTCGCGCCACAGAACTGCGCCGGCGGCAAAGACGTCGGCTTTGATCTTGGCGGATTCGCCGGCGTTGGCGACAGGGGTGGGGCTCACGGGCGCTCTCCTGGGCGACGGCGGTAGTCGGCGATGGTCAGTTCCTGATAGTTGGCGAGTTTCTCGCCGTCGGGTGAGCGGTCGATGTGCCGCCACACTCCCGCGGGACCCAGGACGAAGGATTCGGTCGCCGGGTCGAACGCGCGGTCGAACAGGGCGTCGATCTTGGCTATGTGTTCGGCTGATTTGAGTTCGACGAGAGCTTCGACGCGACGGTCGAGGTTGCGGTGCATGAGGTCGGCTGAGCCGATCCACATTTCGGTGTTCCCGTCGTTGAGGAAGGAGAACACGCGTGAGTGTTCGAGGTAGCGGCCCAGCACGGAGCGGACTTCGATGTTTTCGCTCAGCCCCTTGATCCCGGGTCGGATCGCGCAGATGCCGCGCACGAACATCTGGCACTGCACGCCTGCGCGGCTGGCCAGGTAGAGCGCGTCGATGATCGCTTCGTCGACGATGGAGTTGACCTTGATGCGCACGCGAGCGGGTTTGCCGGCGCGAGCGTTTTCGGTTTCGCGGTTGATCAGGTGCAGCAGGCTGGTGCGCACTGACTGTGGTGCGACCACGAGCCGCTGGTAGTCCGAGCGGGGCGAATAGCCGGAGAGCTTGTTGAAGAGCTTCGAAATGTCTTCGCCCAGCACGGGATCGCGGGACAGCAGGCCGAAGTCTTCGTAGCCACGGGCCGTTTTGGGATGGTAGTTGCCGGTGCCCACGTGTGAGTAGCGGACCAGGCCGTCGCTTTCCTGCCGCACGACAAGACAGAGCTTGGCGTGGGTTTTTAGGCCCACGAGTCCGTAGACCACGTGCACGCCGGCCCGTTCGAGTTTGCGCGCCCACGAAATGTTGGCCTCTTCGTCGAAGCGGGCTTTGATTTCGACGACCGCGAGCACCTGTTTGCCGTCGTGGGCGGCTTCGATGAGCGCGTCGACGATCGGGGAGTCTCCCGAGGTGCGGTACAGGGTCTGCTTGATGGCCAGCACGTGCGGGTCGGCCGCCGCCTGTTCGATGAAGGCCTGCACTGATGTCGAAAAGGAATCGTAGGGGTGGTGCAGGAGGATTTCGCGTTCCGCTGTCGCTTCGAAGACGTCGACCTGGTCGGCGGTTTCGGTGGGTGCGAGGTCACGGTTCATGCGCGGAACGGCCCGGGGGAAGTGCAGGTCGTCACGGGGAATGTCCGCGATGACCGACAGTCCCGTGAGGTCGAGCGGACCGTCCAGTTCGATGATTTCGGTGTCTGCCAGGTCGAGTTCTTCCTGCAGCAGCGCGCGCACGCGGGGGTGGATGTCGTGGGTGACTTCCAAACGGACGGGCGGGCCGAAGCGGCGGCGGCTGAGTTCTTTTTCCAGCGCCTTGAGCAGGTTTTCGGCTTCGTCTTCTTCGACTTCCATGTCTTCGTTGCGGGTGACGCGGAAGAGCGAATAGCCGACAATCTCCATGCCTTCGAAAAGGGTGTCGAGCTTTGTGGCGATGAGGTCTTCGATCGCGACGAAGCGGGCGGGGTGTTCTGGTGACACCACCCGGTTTCCATCGGGGGACTCTGACACGTTGATGAACCGGGGCAGCAGGCCGGGCACTTTGAGGCGGGCAAAGCTCTCCGATCCTGTCGCGGGGTTGCGCAGCAGGATGCCGAGGTTGAGCGAAAGCCCCGAAATATAGGGGAAGGGGTGCGCGGGGTCGACTGCCAGGGGAGTGAGAACGGGAAAGACCCGCTCGCGGTAGAAGCGGTCGATCCGCTTGTGTTCGCGCGCGGTGAGTTCGTCCATCGACACGAAGTGGATGCCCTGGTCTGCGAGTTTGGGCTTGATGTCGTCGAGGAAAAGCCGCGTGTGGCGTTTGGCCAGTGCACGCGAATGCTTGTTGATTGACCGCATGACCGCTCGCGGCTGGGCACCCGTGACAGAAGGTACGGCCAGTCCCGTGGCGATGCGGCGTTTGAGGCCGGCCACGCGGACCATGAAGAATTCATCGAGGTTCGACGCGAAGATCGACAGGAAGTTCACCCGCTCCAACAGCGGGGTTTCGGGGTCGTCCGCCATGGTGAGCACGCGCTCGTTGAACGCCAGCCACGACAGTTCGCGGTCGAGGTAGCGGTCCTGTGGTTCGGGAAGGTCGTGTTTCTTCCCGCTGGCGGCGACGTCGTACATCAGCGTTCTCCCTGCGTTGTTTCAGCGGTGTCCTCAGCCTGCGGCGGGGCGTAGCTGATGTGTTCAATGCGGTGTGCAAACCCCAGACGGTCGTACAGGCCGAGGGCCTTGTCGTTGTCGTCTTCTACGTAGAGCTCGAGCATCTGCGCTCCGCGGCGGTCGATCATGTCGCGCATGCCGGCAACCATGAGTGCATTGCCGATGCCCTTTGCGTGCACGCTGGGATCTACAGCGATGACGTAGACCTCGCCCACCAGCAGACCGGAAACGTGTTCGGGGTGCATTTTGGTGTCGTGGAAGCCGATGACCCGGCCGTCCTGTTCGGCGATGATGACGTCGCGCGGATCGAAATCAGCGCTGCGGGTGCGACCGCGAATGTCCTCAATGGTCTGGTTGCCCTGTTCCGGGTGCCAGGAGAAGGCGGCGTTGTTGATTTCCAGCCAACGCTCTTCGTCCGCGGTTTCAAAAGTGCGCAGCGAAACGCCAGCCGGCAGATCCAGCGGCGGCAGTTCGAGTTTTTCCACGCGCGGGGTCTGCAGCTGCAGAAGAGTGCGCTGCGGCGTGTAGCCGTATTCGGCGGCAAGAGCCGCGGCGGCCGGGTGGTTTCCGTGCGACCATGGCCACGTGGTGTGCTGACTTCCCTCAGCCCGCAGGCGCTCCAGCAGTTCGGTCCACAGCTTCTTGCCCAGTCCCTGACCTCTGAAGTCGGGGTGGATTGTGAACTCGACGGCACCTCGGGAGCCCAGCCCCGTGGCAATTCCGAAGCCGACGACGGTCGAGCCATCGACCAGAGCGACAGTGATCGTGTCGGCGGCATCCGCCGCATCGAGCACACCGTCTGACAGTGGGGGAACGCCGTCTGCGCGCTGCGCTTCTGCAAGAAGGCTGCGGACGCTTCCGTCAACGCGGGCGGGAGAGTGAATATCCCAGGACACAGCTGCTGCCACCTTTCGCGGCGATCGGGTTTCCGGCTTCGCGGCCACAGTATATCGACGCGCCGCGCTTTCCCCGCCATTAGGCAGACTCATCCGGCTCTGAGACGATAGGGCCGTGTACAGATGGTTTCGCGCCCTCGTGGCCTTGGTCGGAGCGCTCGCTTTGGGGGCAACCTCCCTCTTGGGAAGCTACCCGCTCGCCGGCGAGGCCGTTGCCGTCATACCCGTGGCCCTGGCAACAGCTGCTCTCGTCGGCGTTCTCGCCTTCGGCTGGCCGCGTCTGACTGACTCCCCACAGCGCTGGCTGACGTCGATCATGCTGTTCGTGTTCGGCCTGGCCGGCATGGGCAGCACGTGGATGAGCATCTATCCGCCGCACCTGGAGTGGCTGCCGCTGCTGACGGGCTTGGCCCTGCTGTGGGCGTTCGTGCAGAACCTGGCACGCGGCATTGAGGCCTCAAACGCCGTGGCCAATGTGTCGGCGCAGGTGGCGGGTGTCGTCGTGACGCTCGCGGCGTGTTCGTGGGCCGCGAGTTTCCGCCTGCCGGGCGATGAGTCGGCGATCATCATCGGCCTGTCCGCCATTTTCTTGGCTCAATGCGCATCCATCCTGCCGTTCCCGGCCCGCTACACGTCGCCGTTGGCGATCATCGCGGGGCTCGTCGGCGCGCTCATCGCCTACTCCGCTTGGTGGTATCCGACCCAGACTCTCGTTTCAGCGAGCATCATGGGCGTGCTGCTCGGCGGTCTCGTCGCCGCTGTTGACCGCGCGCTCGCCCCGATTGCCGTCGGCCGCTTCCATGCGCGCAGTCCCAGGCGCAGTCCCAACCGCAGCAAAGTCCGCGAAGTCGGCGTCAACCTCACCCTGGGCGGAACACCTATTGCGCTCGGCGGTGTGGTTGTCTACATCTTCGATCAGCTGCCGCTGATCTTTCCCATGATCTGACCTGATCTGTGACCGGGTGGTCAGGTCGACTGACGATGTGCCGGGCGCGTCTTCTTTCCAATCGCGCCCTGGGTACACTGAAGGCATGGATAACTTCGTGGTTCTCGAAACCTTCTTCACCGTTCTTGTTGCCCTCGCCGGCCTCGGCACCATCGGTGTTGCGGCCAAGGTCATCACCAACCTCTTCAAGAGCCGCCGCTGATGGTCACCGAAATCCCTACGGACCTCGCTCCTGAGCTTGTGCCGCTGGCATGGGTCATCGGGTCCTGGGAGGGTGTCGGCGTTGTCGGCTACGCTGACGCTCCCGACACCCAGTTCGGCCAGCGCATCGACTTCGTCGCCCCTGTCGGAGCCCCGTTCCTGCACTACACGGCGCAGGCGTACACGCTTGACGACGACGGCAAGATCGACAAGACGCTGACCATGGAAACCGGCATCTGGCAGCTGGTGCGCAAGCGCGAGGCCCACGATGCCGGTCCGGGACTCATGGTGCCCACCGCGGACACCCCGTTCACGACGGCTGACTCCGTCGAAAAGCTGCGCGGAGACGACGACGCTTTCGAACTCGAAGTCTCGATCGTGCAGCCGCACGGCATCATGGAGCTCTACACCGGTCGCGTCAAGGGCCCGCGTATTGACTTGGCCACTGACCTCGTTGCCCGCACCACCACCTCGAAGGAATACAAGTCCTCCACCCGCATGTACGGGCTGGTCGAAGGTGATCTTCTGTGGGCATGGGACATGGCCGCGCTCGGCAACCCGCTGGGCAGCCACGCTTCAGCGCGGCTGAAGAAGGTCGCCTGACAAGGTTTCCATGACGGTCGACCACACCGCCGAATACCCTCTGGATTGGTACGACGGGCCGACACTCGAAGAGCGCAGACGCCGCAGACGGCGCAATCTGGCGATCTTCGTGTCAATCTTCGTTGTGCTCGCAGTCATTGCGGGGTTCCTCGTGGCGGTCGTGGGGACGGCTACGGTGCGGTATCAGAACATCCGCGCCCATGCGGACAGCGCGGTTGAAGCGGCCAGGCAGTTCGCTGATGATCTCCGCGACGACCCGCAGAATGCCGAAGCTTCACGGAAGAAGGCCTCGGACGAACTGCACGCGGCGCGTAAGGAAATCGACAAGTTCCCCATGCCGGTTCTGCGCAAGTCCACTGACCTCGACACGAACGTGAGCATCGTTGCCACGATCCTCGACCAGTTCATCATCGTCGTCGATGAAGCTGCACCGACCGTGGTCAAACTCGCCCAGTCGACTTCGGCCTTCAAGGGCGAAGACGACCAGTCGCTGGCCGAGCGCATCAGTGCGCTGAAGGACCTTGGAACGGCAGCGGCCGACACTCCGGAGGCTATGAAGAAGCTCAAAGGCGCCCGAGACACTCTCAACAATGTGGATGAGACCGGTGCGTGGAGGTCAGTGCGCTCACAGCTGTACAAGTCCCAGGATGTGCTGAACGAGACGTACGACACTTTGAAGCCCACAACCCGGCTTGCGTCCTAGCAGCACTGTAGGCACACAGCCGTTCTGGACTGAGAAGCCTCAACGCAGTATTCCCCGTCGAACAGTCAGGAGATTCGTGAATTCGCTTCGCTACCCCCGCTCTGCAGCCGTCTACGGCATCGACGAACGCGCAGACGAAGTCCAGCACTTCGGCATGCCGCTGAAAGAACAGCGTGACCTCGCTGCAGGCCGTGCTGTCGCTGACCTTTCGAGCTTCCGCGTGTACACGCTCACCGGCGAAGACCGTCTGCGCTGGCTTCACTCCCTGACAACGCAGTCACTGGAGAACCTGCCGGCGGGCACGAGCACTGAAACGCTGATCCTGTCGGCCACCGGGCACATCGAACACTGGGTGCGGATCATCGCGGAAGAGGACAGCCTGTGGCTGATCTTCGAAACGGGCGGTGAAGAAGCTGTCGAATGGCTGAATTCGATGCGCTTCATGATGCGCGCAGAAATCACTGACCGCACGCCTGAGTTCCAGAGCGTCGGCACGGTCGGCCCCGCACCGGAAGGGCTTCCCGTCCAAGCCGAGTGGAACGACCCGTGGCCTGCAATCGGAGCCGGCTCCGCCTCGTATGCTGCCCTCGACTTGGGCCAGGAACAGGCTTCACCGAAACACCCGGGCCACACGAACGACCTGCGCATCCAGCTGTGCCCGCGGGAGCAGCTGCGCGACTGGCAGCCCGGCGGCGTTGCCGGCCGCGACGCCTGGGAGGCCCTGAGGATCGAGAACTGGCGGCCGTCCCCGCAGGACGTTGACTCGAAAACGCTCGTGGGCGAACTCGACGTGCTGCGCACCGCAGTACATCTGGCCAAGGGCTGCTACCGCGGTCAGGAAGCCGTAGCCCGTGTGCACAACCTGGGTCAGGTGCCGCGCCGCCTGGTGTTCCTGCACGTCGACGGTTCGACTCACACCATTCCGCGCCCGGGCGCGGAAGTCTATGCCGAAGTCCGAGGTGCCGAAAGGGTGATCGGGCACCTGACCTCGACCGCGATCCACTACGAGTACGGGCCCGTGGCGCTTGCTCTGATCCGCCGCGGAACCAGCCCTGACGCACAGCTGCTGGTTGCCGGAGACGAAGACGAAAAGCTGCCGACCACGGTCGAAGAAATCGTTGCCTTCAAACGCGAAAACCGCGTCGGCCTGCCGCAGATCAATCGCGAAGTTGATCTTCGTCGGTTTGGCAGGTGAGCCGGTCTGCACGAACGCGTCAGAGAGTTCTACACTGACCTCATGACTACGTTGGAGCAGGGCGGGCAGAGCCTGCCGCAGGAACGCAAACTTGTAACTGAAATCCCCGGACCGAAGTCCCGTGAACTCGAGCAGCGCCGCAAGGCCGCAGTGTGTGCCGGTGTCGGCAGTTCGCTGCCGGCCTACATCGTCGCCGGCGGTGGGGGCATCCTCAAGGACATCGACGGGAACCAGATCATCGACCTGGGTGCAGGCATCGCCGTCACGAACGTCGGCAACTCGAACCCGCGCGTGGTGAACCGTGCCAAGGAGGCACTGGAAGCGTTCACCCACACGTGCTTCATGGTCAACCCGTACGAGGCGTACGTTGAAGTTGCCGAAGCACTCAACCGCCTGACCCCCGGCGACCACGAAAAGCGCACCCTGCTTCTGAACTCGGGTGCCGAAGCGGTCGAAAACGCCGTCAAGATCGCCCGCAGCTACACCAAGCGCAACGCGGTTGTCGTGTTCGACCACGCCTACCACGGCCGCACCAACCTCACGATGGCCATGACCGCGAAGGCCATGCCGTACAAGAAGGGCTTCGGCCCGTTCGCCGGCGAGGTCTACCGCGCACCCATGTCCTACCCGTTCCGCGACAACGCCGCATACGGCACCAAGCTGTCCGGTGAAGAGGCCGCTAAGCGCGTCACCACCATGATCGACAAGCAGATCGGCGCTGAAGAAGTCGCTGCGATCGTCATCGAGCCCATCCAGGGTGAGGGCGGATTCATCGTCCCCGCTGAAGGCTTCCTGCCGGCTCTGCAGGAGTACGCGCAGAAGAACGGAATCGTCTTCGTCGTTGACGAAGTCCAGGCCGGATTTGCTCGCACCGGCAAGATGTTCGCTTCCGAATGGGAGGGCATCACACCTGACCTCGTCACCACCGCTAAGGGCATCGCCGGCGGTCTGCCGCTGTCGGCAGTCACCGGTCGCGCCGACATCATGGACGCGGTGCACGGCGGTGGCCTGGGCGGCACCTACTCCGGCAACCCGGTTGCCGTTGCCGGTGCTCTCGGCGCCATCGAAGCCTACGAACAGGACGGTCTCGCCCAGCGTGCTCTCGAGATCGGCGAAAAGATGGTTGACCGCTGCACCAAGCTGCAGTCGCGTTTCGCCGAAGTCGGCGACATCCGCGGCCGCGGTGCTATGCAGGCTGTCGAACTCGTTGTCGAAGGCACCACTGAACCGCACCCCACGCTCGCCGGTGATGTCGTCAAGTACTGCGCTGAACAGGGCGTTCTCGTTCTGTCCACCGGTACGTTCGGCAACGTGCTGCGCTTCCTGCCGCCGCTGACCATCTCCGACGAACTCCTCGACGACGCATTCGACGTCATGGAAGAGGCTTTCGCCAAGGCACTCGGCAAATGATCTGAACCGCGCGGTGGGGCTTGCCCTCACCGCGCGGCTAAGCCGCAGAAACGCTTCCGGCCGCTGCAATCACGCAGCGGCCGGAAGCGTTTCTGCTGTTCTAGTCGGCTTTAGCCCTGGCAAACAGCGCGGCGATGATTGCTCCGGACACGTTGTGCCACACGCTGAAAACAGCGGCCGGCAGTGCTGCGAGAGGTGAAAAATAGGCTGCGGCAAGGGACGCTGCCAGCCCGGAGTTCTGCATGCCCACCTCAATGGACAGTGCGCGGCGCTGGGCGGGGGACAGGCCCGTGAGCCTGGCGGCTCCATAGCCCAGCGCCAGGCCGATGGCGTTGTGCAGGATGACGGCCAGCAGAACAATGAGCCCGGCGGATGCCAGGCTGCTCTTGGAACCGGCAACGACCACCGCGACGATCAGCGTGATCGTGATGGTCGACAGCCACGGCAGGGCCGGTGCGACGGCCTCCACGGCACGTGCCGCAAACAGCCGCACGACGACACCCAAAACGACCGGCACGAACACGGTTTTGACGATCGAGAGCATCATCGCCCCGGCCGACACCTCGAGGTAGGAACCGGCAAGCCACAGTGTGAGGACCGGCGTGAGCAGGGGAGCCAGCAGCGTTGACACCGTCGTCACGGTCACCGACAGCGCAACATCGCCGCGCGACAGGTAGGTGACAACGTTCGATGCTGTGCCGCCGGGCGCACAGCCTACGAGGATGACGCCGACGGCCAGCATGGGCTCCAGGCCCAGCAGGCGGACGATTGCCAGTCCGGCCAGCGGCATGATGGTGAACTGCAGAGCAACACCGATCAGCACTGCCCAGGGGCGCTTGGCGATGCGGGCGAAGTCCGGCATCGTGAGCGTCAGCCCCATGAGGAACATGACCACGCCCAGTGCCCACGGGATCGCGGGGCTCATCGCCACGAGCGTGTCGGATGCGGCGACTCCCAGCAGCCCGCCGAGCACCACCAGTACCGGGAACGCCGTCACGGCCAGTCGTGCGCTGCGGGTCTGCTGGTCGCCGGCTGCTCTGCCTGTGTGTGCTGCTGACGAGGTGCCGCTCCCGCGGCCGCTGTCATCTTTGGGTGTGTTCGTGTTCCCGGGTGCCATAGCGGGTAATCTACGCGCCGATTCGCTTTCAGCCCAGTGAAATCTCACATGGCAAGAGGGCAGCAGACCCCCAGCCCCGCCTCGGCAGCCCACCCCAGCCCCGCCTCGGTATCCCAGCCCCGCCTCGGCGACCTGAGGGAATTACTCGCGGCTCAGGGGTGTTCCGGGATTATGACTGAATCACCGTTGAAGCTTTCGATTCTTGACCTTGTGCCGGTACGCGGCGAGCAGACCACCAGTGATGCCCTGCGGGCCTCGAAGTCGTTTGTGGAAAAGGCCGATGCGCTGGGCTACACCCGCTACTGGGTGGCTGAGCACCACAACATGCCGGCCATTGCATCGAGCCACCCGGCTGTCGAGCTCATGCACTTAGGCCAGAACACCAAGCAGATCCGCTTGGGCTCCGGCGGTGTCATGCTGCCCAACCACGCTCCGTATTCCGTTGCCGAGCAGTTCTCCCTGCTGGCTGCCGTCTACGGTGACCGGATTGATCTGGGCATTGGGCGTGCACCGGGCACCGACCCGTTTACGCGCATGGCCATGTGGGGTCACCTGGGGGATGGCCAGGTGGTCAATCGTGAAGGCCAGCCGGTTGACCCGGTGGAGTACTTCCCGCAGCACGTCATGGACATTCTGCGCCTGCTGAGCCCGGAGGGCCTGGACGTGGAGCTGTTCGGCGATCGCAAGCACACTCTGCGCGCTACCCCGAAGCTTGAGGTCAATCCGGCAGCCCAGGTGTGGCTTCTGGGTTCGAGCAATTACTCAAGCCAGCTGGCAGCAGCCCTGGGGCTGCCCTACGTGTTCGCCAATCACTTTGCCGGCCGGGGTGCACAGCAGGCCATGCAGACGTACCGTGACCAGTTCGAAGCAAGCCAGTTCGGAAGCCAGCCGCGCAGCTTCATGACGGCGAACGTCGTTGTTGCTGAAACCGAGGAAGAGGCCTGGAACCTCGCGCAGCCGTTCCTGTACCAGATGGCGAACCTGCGGGTGGGTGCTCCCATGCGCTCCATGCCGACGGTCGGGCGGGAAACCGACGAGGTCATGTCCGCAGGCCACCGCGCCGTGGCGGACAAACTCGCGCAGACCTACATCATCGGCACACCGAAGGACGCCGCTCGTCAGCTGCGCGAACTGGCAGCCGAGGGCGGCGTCGACGAAGTGATGATGCAGGCGGTAGCTGGCGGTTACCCGGACGAGGACCTGGGCACTTCGGTCGCCCGAGAGCGGACTCTCGAGCTTCTGGCCGAAGAGCTCTTCTGATCCTCTAGCTTCCCGGGGCTCTTAGGCTCCCGAGGTGCCGCCGCCCTGATCTGCGCCTTCGCCTGCGTGCCGCAGGCGGATGGCGCGGGCCTGGTTGTCGGCAAGTTCCACCAGCAGGCGTCGCTGTGCTGCCGGTGCTTGCGGGTGTTCGTCCAACCACGTGTTCGTCAGGTCGAGCACGCGCTGCAGGTCCTTGCCCCACGTGGGGTAGAGGCCCAGCACCAGACGGCGTGCGATTTCGATTGAGTGGTCAGTCCAGAACGATTCGAGTCGTTCAAAGTACTGTTCCACGTACGGTTCGCACAGCGGCAGGGCGCTCGGTGCTGTGAAGCCCTGGATGGTGGCACTCAGCGCGTCGTTGGACAGTGTGTGGTCGTCGACGGCTGCGGTGAATGCACGCTGTTTGGCCAGTGCCAGAGGCATGGCCGCCCGTGCTGTGCGTGCTCGCAGCGCTCCCGCACCGGTGTTGTCGAGTGCTGCTTCCGCGTCGATGTCTTCGTGGTCGGCCCAGCCCTGTGTGACGAGCGCGGTGAGTGCCAGCCAGCGCAGTGAGTGGTCGATTTTCAGGTTGTCTGCCCCGTCGGTCAGTGTGCTGCCGAGCTCTGCGTCGAGCACTGCCGATGCCATTTCCCGTCCGGCGGCGTCTACGGGGTGCGGTTGCGTGAGCACCGTCGAGCGCTGTACCAGCAGCAGTGTCAGTTCGGCCAGGTCGAGCTGCACGTCGGAACCAGATGGGGCCGTCGCCAGGGCGTCGAGGGCTGAGCCGAGCAGTGACCGCAGCGCCTCTGGGTGTTCGGCGTCGGCCGTCCATCGGTCGAGTGCGCCGAGCACTGTCTGGCGCATCCCGCCGGCGATGCCGGCGTGGTCTTCACGGCCGAGGGAACGTGCGTGGGCCTCAATGAGGTCTGTCACGGGCAGCAGCCCGTCGCGGGCGGCGTTGGTGAGTGCCGACCAGACCAGCGCCCGGTCCATGGGGTCTGCAAGGCGGCTGACGTGGCGCAGCGCCGTAGCGGTCGAGCGTTCGTCCAGGCGGATTTTGACGAAGTCGTCGTCGCCGTGGTTGACCAGCAGGAGGTCGGGGGCGGGCTTGCTGATCAGCTGGGGGACATCGGCCGTTGCCGTGTCGAAGTCCAGCGTGAACATGTCCGTGAGGTCAAGGGCCGCACCGTTTTTGGTGAAGATGCCCACCCGCATGGTGTGCGGGCGCAGTGCGTCGGACCCGTCGCAGTTGCGCTGGTAGGCCTTGGCGGCGGTGATGGTGCCGTCTGCGTCGACGTCCAGGTCGATGCCGATTTCGCTCATGCCGGTGGTCTGCAGCCAAGCCTGAGCCCAGCCTCGTACGTCCCGGTCCGGTGCTGCCGCATCGAGTGCGGACAGGAAGTCCTCCAGCGTGGTGCTGCCGTAGGCGTGGTCGCGGAAGTACTGGCGGGAGCCTTCGCGGAAGGCGTCAATGCCCACGTAGGCGACCAGCTGTTTGAGCACTGATGCGCCCTTGGCGTAGGTGATGCCGTCGAAGTTGAGTTTCGCTGCTTCGACGTCGGGAATGTCGGCCACGATCGGGTGGGCTGTGGGGTATTGGTCTTGGCGGTACGCCCAGTCTTTGCGCGACAGTGCGAAGGACACCCAGCCGTCGTCGAATTCGGTGGCTTCGGCCAGGGCGAGTCCGCCCATGTAGTCGGCGAAGGACTCTTTGAGCCACAGATCGTCCCACCAGGTCATGGTTGCTAGGTCCCCGAACCACATGTGTGCCATTTCGTGCAGGATGACGTTGGCGCGGCCTTCCAGCTGGCGGCGAGTGACGGCGTCCCGGAACAGGTAGTCGTCGGTGAAGGTCACCAGGCCGGGGTTCTCCATGGCGCCGAGGTTGTATTCGGGTACGAAGATCTGGTCGTACTTGCCCCACGGGTAGGGGTAGTCGAAGAAGTCCATGAAGAAGTCCAGGCCCTGCTTCGTGACCGTGAAGATGGATTCGGGGTCCATGTGGTCGGCGAGGCTGGCCCGGGCGTACAGGCCCAGTGGGATGGTGAGGTCTGTGCCGTTTTCACCGGCACCGGCGCGGGTGTAGGTGTCGGTGAGTTCGACGTAGTGGCCGGCGCACACGCACGTGATGTAGCTCGACTGGCGCAGGGTGGGGGCGAAGCTGTGCCGCGTGATGTCCTTGGCGACCTCTTCGGACTGCAGGCTGGCTCCGCCGGACAGCACCGTGAAGTCGGACGGTGCGGTCACGTCGAATTCGAATACGGCCTTGAGGTCCGGCTGGTCGAAGTTTGCGAACACTCGGCGGGCGTCGGTCGGTTCGTACTGCGTGTACAGGTAGACCTTGTCGTCTGCCGGGTCGAAGAATCGGTGCATGCCCTCACCGGAGCGCGAGTACAGCGCTTTCGCTCCGATGGTCAGTTCGTTGTGTCCGGCCGTGACGGGGAAGGTCACGCGGAAGCCGTCGAAGGCCGAGGCCGGATCGAGGTCCTGCCCGTTGATGCTGACGGCGTACACCGAATCGGCGATGATGTCGATGAACGTCGTGGCGTCTTCCGCCGCGGTGAACGTCACGGTGGTCACGGAGTCGTAGGTGGGGATGTCACGGTTGGGCGCACCGGACACGTCGAGGCTGACGCGGTACGTGTCGAGGGTGAGCAGACGTGCTCGTTCTTGTGCTTCTTTGCGAGTGAGATTTGATGTCATTGGTCCTCCGCCGAACAGCTTTTCATATTTCGCTGAAGGTGGATATATAGACTTCAGGAGGAGGTGCGTCAGTGAGTACAGTCAAGCAGCCGTCGCGGGCCAGGCGCCTGGGTTCGTACGTGGGGCTGCGCGCTCGGCTGGGTCTGCGCCGCATCAAGGCGAACTTCAGCCAGTATCTGCAGGTGGTCATCGGCGCTGTTGTGGCGTATTCGTTCTGTCTGCTGGTGCTTGGCCACCAGTACCCGTTCTTGGCGGCCGTCGCCGCAACCGTGGGAACGGGTGTTGTCACAGACCGTCGTCTGCGGCGGGCCACAGAGTTCGGCATCGGAGCGATTTTCGGTGTGCTGGCCGGCGAGGTGGTGCTGTCGCTGTTCGGCACGGGCATCTGGCAGATGGCTCTGGTCATGTTCTGCGGCATCCTCGTGGGCGCGCTCATCAATTCCGGCCCGCTGTTCATCACGCAGATCGGTGTGCAGTCCATCTACGTGGTCACGGTTCCGCCGGCGCTGAACGCCTACCCCTTTGATCGAACCGTCGACGCTGCTGTCGGCGCGTCTGTCGCAATCCTCATGAGCCTCATCGTGCCGCACGACGCGCGCAAGGCCCCGCGAGACCGAGCGGCGTCCCTGCTCGACGAGATCTCTGAGATTCTGCAGGCCATTTCGCGCAGCATCCGAACGGCGGACACAGGAGCGGCGCAGCGCGCGCTGGAACGGGCGCGTGACACCCAGAGCTTTGTCGACCAGTGGCACAGTTCGGTCAACGTGTCGAAGGAAGCCACTCGCATCAACGCGCGGTCACGCCGCTACGCAGCCGAGGTCAACCGACTTGCCCGCGCCGCCGAATACGCGGACCGCTCCATGCGCATGGTGCGGATTGTGGCGCGCCGATCGGTCACGCTGACCCAGACGGGCGAGGCCAGGTCGGAGATCTCGGGTCTCATCGATGCGCTCGCCGAGGGCAGCTCGATGCTCGGCATTGCGCTGCGCCGCGGTACGTCCCGCGTGCCGGCCGAAGAGTACCTGTCATCGGTGGCGGCACGCCTGGACGTCAAGGCCCCTTTTGTTGAAGACCGTCTAGACGAAACGATCATCCTCATGCTGCGCCCGCTGGCACACGACCTCATGTGCGCTGCCGGTCTGACCGAAGCCGCAGCTGATGACATCCTGCCGGGCCTGCCGGAACTTGGAGAGAACTGACCGGCACGTGAGTGCCGGGGCTCCTGGTGAGCCAAGTGCCCGGGGGAGCAGCCCGGGAAGCTTCCGGCACCTCGTGGAACCACAAGGCTGACGAGGTGCCGGTCACCTGGTGCGGCAAATCTGCAGCTGATCAATTTTCCACACGTTTTGGCACACAGCGTCGATGTCTGCTTGATTGTGGCTGGTCAGAAGCACAGTGCGACCTTCTTCCCGAAGCTCGTGCAGGAGCGTGCGAATCCGCTCAACGCTGCTGTCATCGAGCCCGTTGAATGCTTCGTCGAGGATGATCATCTTCTGACCTTCCATAAAGGCTTGGGCAATAGACAGTTTCTGCTTCATGCCGAGAGAGTAGTTGCGAGCTTTTTGTTTGAGGCTTGGGTCGAGGCCGACTCTTTCCATTGCCGCGGCTGCCTCATCTGGGCCGATGACCCGACGAATGCGGGCCAGATCGAGTAGATTCTCTAAGCCTGTGAGGTGGCCAAGATAGGCCGGACGGTCGATCACGACCCCGACTTCGGTCGGGAAATCAGCGCGGGGACTTCTGAGGCTTTGGTCCAATCGGATGCTTCCGGAATCGGGCCGCTGCAGTCCGACGATCATTTTGAATAGGACTGATTTCCCTGAGCCGTTAGGGCCTTGAAGACCGTGGATTCGGTTTTCCTCGATCTCCATTGACGCTGATCGAAAGATTTCTGTGCCTTTGAAGGACTTGGATACGTTGTCGATATGCACAAGCGGCTGATTCATGGTTTCCACCGTTCGATGTAGTCGGGTGAGGGAGAGCAGGTCAGTGTCTGTCTGCTTCTGGCAGAGGTCTGAATTTGGAGATCAGAATCAGCAGGGCAGCACTGCTGCAGAAGCTGATTGCTGAGGCGCCCGCGGTCCAGGAGGATTCCCAAGCACCTAGAAAACCAGTTGCGGAAGGTGCAGGCCATAGCGGGTTCGCCGCGGGCAAAGTGGATGCTCCTGCCGCAACTAGGACGAGCGCGGCAGAACCGATTCGCGAAGTCGCCCATACTGCGGCCAGGGCCAACATGATCGTTGCCATGGAGCTGGCAGTCCCGCCGAGTACGACTGCGAGCCAGTCAGTCCAGACAGCCGGGGTGAGGCCGTAGATCATGCCGCTGGCTGCGCAGAGAAGCACAAAGGCCGAAGCTGAAACGAGTGTGCGCGCCGTGTCGGTCACCAGTTCGCGGATCAGTACGCGTGACGCTGTTCCGTGCCGAAGGGCTACAAGAGAGAATCGGGGAAGGACCCACCCGGACCAGCGGACAAGCGAGACCATCGCCAGTCCCAGCCAGACGATCACGCCATAAGCCCAGTGGACGAAGGACAGTCCGGCAGGCGACGTTCCGTAGAACAGCGCATCCGCCGCTGTGTCTTCTGGGGATGCGAGCAGCAACAGCATCCAGGCTAGAGCGAGTGCTGTAAGAAACCACACGCTTCGAGGTGTTCGAAGGACTCGAAGGGCGGTGTGGATTCCAGCTCCGGCCTGTATGACAGCTAATGTCGCGATGCTGAAGGCGATGCAGGGGTGTATCCAAACGCTCAGGCCGTTTGCGCTCGGATGTATCGGCAAAAGAAAAGAGATCGGATTCACCGTTAGCGGAAGGAACTCTGCCCGGAATAGGACGGGTGGCAGAAGGATCAACAAGGCGGCTGAAATCCTGTGTGCAAAAACTGAGACACGGTACGCCACTGCGAGCCCTGCGGCAGCAGCCGCCAAGGTTCCAGCCCATGCGAATAGCGGAACGAGGAGTGCGCTGAGGACTGGAGTTTCTGCGAGTGCGAATGCGCTGAGCACCTGTGACCCAGCGGCGTCACCGGGGATTGTGGCGAAGCTGCTCCATGACAGGCTTAGACCGTTTCCTGTCGCAGTGATTGCAGAGCCGACCGCAGCTCCCGCACCTGCAGCGAGCCCTGCGAATGCACCGGTGACCGCCTCCGAGGCAACGGCCGCCCTCACTGTGCCCCGCCGGAGAATTCGCAAGGGAGACATGGAGCTCTGCTGGCCAGTCGCGCTGGCGATGATCAAAACTGGCCACACTGCATACAGCAGGGGGTACGGGTCATGCGAACCCGCAACAACCGACTCCCAAAAAGAAACCCGCGCATCTGTAGGGATAGGAGGAAAAACAAGACCGAAGACAAAATAGACCCCAGCGCTCGCTAAAAAGATGAGACTGGCTTTTCGCAGAACTTCGGGACCGGGCAGTACTTGAGAAAAGCGAATCGGCGCAGCTGTGCTCTGGGGGCGCCGAGCGTGCGCCGATTTCATTGCAGCGCCCGGGGTAAGCGAGGAGACCACAGCGTAAAGCCGACCGTGCCGAGGACCGTGAGCAGTACGACGCAGGTTGTTATGACCGGCTCGTGGAGTGGTCCCTGTTCCAGCCCGGTCGGCAGCACAGCGTTGTCAGGCATGAACATCTCCAGCTGTGCGATTGCCAGAGCGGTGCCGACAAGAAAAACAACTGCGGGGCCCAGGAGCAGCGCCAGGAATGGATTGCGCAGGTGCATTGCCAGTGCTGTGAAGAGAACCGTATAGAGCATGCCGTGGAAAGCAGTCCAGAAAATCATGAAGACGACGAATTTCCAGGTTCCTGTGTGCGCAAACTGGCTGAATGTCATGTCTTCTGCCACTGGAAGAACCCGTTGTTCTGGTATGAAGGCGACCTGGTCGAATGCGGGTGCAATGGCAAAGGCCCACATTGCGGCCAACCCGATAGCTGAGCCAAACGCAAGTGCTCCTATCGCAGCTGAGCGAACAACGTGGGTTCCAACATAGGAACTCCGTCCCCGGCGAGCGATGATCGGCATCCATCCAGCGGCTTGAGTCTCCTGGAGCACGACGGGCACATAGAGAAGCGCTGCGTAGAAGACGAACAGCAGCGGCAGAACGTTGCCGATCGAAAAAATGAAAAGATCAGCCGGATCGGCGATGACGTTCGACGGTGCCGCTAGTGAACCATAGAGCACAGGAGTGAAGGCGATGAGAATGCCGACCGCAGCGGTCGGCGCAAATCGCTTGACATTGGCTGCTGAGAGAGGCTTTTCCCCAGCGAGCGCTGGAAATACTCGCTGGGGAAAAACGCTGACTATTGCGTGTTTCAGTTGCTCTTCCACTTTCCTGAGACTTGGACATTCACTCGGGTTGTGAGGTTGGTGCTGAACTGCACACGAGTCTTCTTTTTAGCCCCGACTCCGTTAGGCAGATCTCTGGATCTGTTCAGAAAGTTTTTGTTCATGCCTTCTCCTTTGAAGTTCCTTAAACCAGAATAGTAAATGTATGGCTTGAGTCACGTCAATGCTTCGTTTAGCGTTTTATTTGGATGCTGCGGTCCATGGTCTTGCGCCCGGCTAGAATGGCGGCATGCAGGTGCTCGGGAATATCCAAATGGGAATCATGATGCTCATCCAGGTGGGCGTCTTCGCTTTGACGACGATCGCGTTCATCGACTCGCTGCGATTCTCTGACGAGGCCTACAAAGCCATTGACCGCCACTCTAAGGCGCTGTGGTGCATCATCCTGGGTGTGGCCGCGGCCTTGGCGTTCGTCAACCTGCCGATCACCGGCGGCACGGGTGGTCTTGGCCTGCTGGGCATTGCCAGCATCGTGGCCGCCGGCATCTATCTGGGCGACATGGCCAAGAAGCTGCGCGCCGTTCAGCCCCGACGTGACCGGCGATGACGCGCGCGATTCTGCCCGGCGCGGAAGAGCACTACACGGCCATCATCGGCTCGGGTGAGCCCACGACCGTCTTCGCGCACGGCTTCGGCGGCAGCATTCGCGACACCAGGCCCTTCGGAACCGGTATTCGCGGTACAAAAGTCTTTCCCCACATGCCCGGCCACGGAGGCAACCCATCGCCGGGACCCGGGTGGGACTATCCGATGCTGGCACACGCGCTCGCGGGTGTTCTTGAGCGCACTGACGCTGATCACGCACTCGGGGTTTCCATGAGCGCTGGGGCTCTCGCCAGGCTCATCACTGACGGGCATCCGGCTGCACGCAGTCTGAAAAAGGTCGCTTTTGTCCTCCCGGCCTCGTGGACCCCGCCGCCCGAACACCTCATGGAGAACTTTGAGGCGTACACGACGATGCTGCGCGGCTATGTCGAATCCGGTGATGAAGACGGCCTCGTTCGGGCTCTTGTGGAACGCGAAGCGCCCGAGGTTCGGCAGATGCCGGAAGCCCAGCAGTTCGCTCGCGGGCGAGCCCGGGCCATCATGACAACTGACCTCAAAGACGGCATCGGCTTGGCGCGCCAAACGGCAGTTGAGAACCCGCAGGGTGCGGCAGGTTTCACGGGCGAAGTTCTTGTGCTGACCCACGAGGACGACAACAGCCACCCTGTTGAAGTCGCACAGAAATATGCGGCGGCGTTCCCCAGCGCGCGCTTCGAAGTTCTGCCGCGTGGCTCCATCCTGTGGCGCGGCCGCCAGGACGTGCGACGCATACTGGGCGAGTTCTTCAATAGCTGAGCCGCCGATGCCGAACTCATCCGCTCGCCGTTTGGCACTCATATCCCTGCACACGTCCCCGGCTGCCCAACCCGGTGCCGGTGATGCCGGGGGACTGAACGTGTACGCCCTCAACGTGGCCCGGGAAATCGCGGCCGCCGGGCACACCGTCGACATCTTCACAGCGGACCCGCAGCTGCAGAGCGGGGGCCAGCAGGCACCTCGTGAACTGGGTCCCGGAATCCGTGCCCACCTGTTGGAGACGAGAGCCCAGACAAAAGAGGAACTCGCAGCCGACATCGACATCTTGGCCCGGCAGCTGAGCGAACACCCCGACTACCGTGCCGCCGACTGCGTGTGGGCGCACTACTGGATTTCAGCCGACGCAGCCCTGCGCGCGAAGCCGCACAAACCGACCGCAGTGTCGTTCCACACGATGGCGGCGGTTAAGGAGCGTGACTTCCCGGGGCACAGCGAACCGGCCCAGAGGCTGGAAGCCGAACGGCGGATCGCGCAGACGGCCGACACCATCGTGGCCAACACACCGGCGGAAGCCGAAGACGCGCAGGATCTGCTGGGCGCGAAGGCTGACAGAGTGCTCACGGCGCCGCCGGGTGTGCGCGCAGACATCTTCACCCCCGGCGACCAGGCCGAAGCGCGCAGCCGGGTGGGCGTTGACGCCGACCTGCTGGTTCTGGGTGTCGGCAGGATGCAGCGTGTCAAGGGAACCGATTTGGCGATCGAAACCCTCGCATCGCTGCGTGCTCTGCGGCCGGACCTGGCGAGCCGCACGCGCATGGTCCAGCTGGGCGCGGCATCCGGAGGCGCACACGACAGCGTGTACACCGAACTGGCCGAGAGGCTCGGGGCTGCTGAGGTTCTTGAGATCCGCGAACCCGTGCCGGCTGAGGAACTAGCCGACTGGTACAGGGCGGCTGACGTGGTGATCGTGCCGTCGCGCTCGGAGTCCTTCGGCTTTGTCGCCGCCGAAGCGTCAGCCGCCGGCCGCGCGGTTCTCGCCTCGCGCGTGGGCGGGCTGGAGGTCATCGTCGACAGCGGGGCAACGGGAATTCTGCTGGCTAAGCGGGACCACCGGCTGTGGGCCGAGGAGCTCGCACGGCTGCTCGACGATGCTGGGCTGCGTGATCGCCTGGGGCGGGCGGCGCACAAGCGCGCACAGAGGTTTACGTGGCAGGCCTGTGCTGAGAAGGTAATGGAAGCACTGACTGTTGCCGGAGCGGGTGGAAAGCCTGCGGGGAGGAACGAATGACGTCGATCGAAGAAACAGCATCTGCCCTGGTCGCTTGGGCCAAAGACGCGGAGGTCGAATTCGATGTGGTCGACGTCGGCCACTTGGTCGTCACGCTGCCGGGCGAAAAGAAGCTCAAAACCACCGTGTCGGTCCGCTTCACCCCCACCCGAGTCGACCTGCAGGCGTTCCTCATGCGCAGGCCCGACGAAAACCATGCCGCGTTCTACAGGTGGATGCTGCGGCGCAACCAGATCCTCCACCTCGTGTCGTTCTTCCTCGACCCGCACGGAGACGTCTACCTGCGCGCATCGATTCCAGCATCCGCGTGGACGCCCGACATCATCGACCAGGTGATGGGTGAAATCCTCACGGTCTCCGACGGCAGCTTCAACGACCTTCTGGTCCACGGCTTCCTCACCTCGATGAAGCGCGAATGGGCGTGGAGGATCGCCCGCGGCGAATCCACCCGCAACCTCGAAGCATTCAAACACCTGCTGGATACCGACGACAACGAATTCATCGGCACGTTCACCGAAACAGGTGACGAAAACAGCCAGTGAGAATGACAGCGACCGCGGCTGATTTCAGCTGAAACTGACGCTGTCTGAGACTGTCAACGGCGGCCCTGCGGATGATCCCGCCGAGCGAGACCCGCGCATGGAAGAATAGAGATATGACTTACAACCTCGTGCTGCTGCGCCACGGCGAAAGCGAATGGAACAAGAAGAACCTCTTCACCGGCTGGGTTGACGTAACCCTCACTGATAAGGGCCGCACCGAAGCCGCCCGGGCCGGTGAGCTGCTGACAGAAGCGGGACTCGCACCCGATGTCCTGCACACCTCGCGCCTGAAGCGCGCCATCATCACATCGAACTTGGCACTGGAAACCGCTGACCGGTCCTGGATCGATGTCAAGCGCTCCTGGCGCCTGAACGAACGCCACTACGGTGCCCTGCAGGGTAAGAACAAAGCCGAAGTGCGCGACGAATTCGGTGAAGAGCAGTTCATGACGTGGCGTCGTTCGTTCGACACCCCGCCGCCGGAACTCGACGACAGCTCAGAATGGTCGCAGGCAGGGGAAGCCCGCTACGCAAACCTGGGTTCGGCCATTCCGCGGACTGAATGCCTCAAGGACGTCATCAAGCGCCTGCTGCCGTACTGGTACGACTCGATCGTCCCGGACCTTCAGCTGGGCCGCACGGTTCTGGTCACCGCACACGGCAATTCGCTGCGGGCACTCGTCAAGCACCTCGACGGCATCAGCGACGAAGAGATTGTCGGCCTCAACATCCCCACCGGCATTCCGCTGCACTACGAACTCGACGAAGACTTCAAGCCGGTGACCCCCGGTGGTCGCTACCTCGACCCGGAAGCTGCAGCAGAAGCCGCCGCTGCGGTCGCAGCCCAGGGCAAGAAGTGAGCTGAGAGCTGAGCTTCGGCGCGCTGAAGCTCAGCATCAACCGCAAAGGCCCGGTGTCCATGTGGACACCGGGCCTTATGCGTTCAGCTGTGTGCTGCTGAACCCTGTGCTGCTCAGTTTTCGTTCTGCTCAGCGCGGATGTCGGCGATTTCAGCTTCGCGGCGGGCCGGTTCGGAGTCGTGAAGCGTTGACAGCGTCGGTTCGAACGAACCGGTGAGCAGGTACTCAACGCGGTGTGCCACGTTGACGGCCTGGTCGCCGAAGCGCTCAAAGTAGCGGGAGATCAGCGTGACATCGGCAATCTGGCTGGGCGAGATTTCGCCGTTAGACAGTTCGCCGATGATGGTGAATACCCGCAGGTGAAGAGTGTCGAGCTCTTCGTCGATCGCAGCGATCATCGGAACGGCTGCAGTGCCGGGCTCGCTCAGCAGCTGAACAAGAGCATTGCCGATGCGGACCGCGGTCGTGCCCATGTGGGTGAAGACATCGCGGAACTGCTCGGGCAGAGCCGGTTCGGGGTGGCGGATGCGCACGAGCGAGCCGATGTGGCGGGCGAGGTCGCCCATGCGCTCGATGGCAACCGACATCTTCAGCGCCGCGATGACGGCGCGCAGATCCGCTGCGACAGGGGCCTGGAGAGCCAGCACTTCTGCTGAACGGCGGTCCAGGGAAGCCTGCATTCCGTCGATCGAATCGTCAGCGGCGATCACCTGCTGAGCGAGTTCGAGGTTGTTTTCCAAGAGAGCCTGAACTGAGCCCTCCATGGCCGCGGTGGCCTTTTCGGCCATTTCGACGAGTCCGTCGGCGATGGATTCGAGTTCATTGCGGAAGGCTTCGCGCACTCGAGGTCCTTTCCTTGAAGTTCTACGTGAGGCACTGTACACCCACACGAATCAAGTTAACGTTTTCAAGCGGGAGTTAAAGGAGCCTGTCACCAATATGAATACCACGGGAAATATCGTCAACTCCGTCGCTTTCAGATAGAACCCGCGTCACCATCCGTTTAGGCTATCAGTGTGGACGTGTTGATTATTTCGCTCATCACCGGCGGAGTTGGCCTCATTTTGGGCATCGCCGGGATCCTTGCGTTCCGCATGTCCGAAAGCTCGTGGTCATCCGCATCCCTGCACTCGGATGATGAACTTCCCGACGGCATTGCCGAAGTCCTTGCCGTTCTGCCCAGCGCGGCCATTGTCATCGACGCCGGTGACGACGTCACGAAGGCATCGCCTGCCGCCTACACGTTTGGTCTTGTGCGCGGTCACGTGCTGGCCGCCCCGCAGCTGCGCGAAGCCGTTGCAAGGGTGCGTGTGCGCGGTCTGATCGAAGAGATCGACTTTGAAACTCAGCGCGGATCGGATGAAAAGAGCCGCCGCTATCTGCACGCTCGCGTTGCTCCGCTGGCCGAGGCCTATGTTCTTGTGCTGTGTGACGACCAGACTGAGTCCCACCGCATCAACGCTGTCCGACGCGACTTCGTGGCGAATGTTTCGCACGAACTCAAAACACCCATCGGCGCGATTTCCCTCATGGCTGAAGCTGTTACTGACTTTTCGGACGATCCCGAGGCCGTGCAGCGCTTTGGCGGCAAACTGCAGAAGGAATCTGCTCGTCTGGCGCAGCTTGTCCAGGAGATCATCAATCTTTCCCGCGTACAGGACAACGAACAGCTGGAATCAACTGCCCGGGTGGAACTCGACGACGTCGTGCAGGAGGCTGTCGATCGGGCGCGGACGAATGCCGAAGCGAAAGGCATCGAACTGTCAGTCTCCGGCAGCCCTGGCACCGCTGTGCAGGGTTCGTTTGACCTTCTGGTCAATGCGGTGCGCAATCTGATTGACAATGCGGTCAACTATTCGAATTCCGGCACTTCTGTGGGCATCAGCGTGGAGTTTGCGGACGGCGATGCTTCGATCACCGTCACCGACCACGGGATCGGCATTTCCCCAGAAGAATCCGAGCGCATCTTTGAGCGCTTCTATCGGGTTGATCCGGCGCGTTCGCGCAATACGGGCGGCACCGGACTGGGTCTGTCGATCGTCAAGCACATCGTGGCCACCCATGGCGGCCGCATCGACGTGTGGAGTCGTCCCGGTGAGGGGTCTACCTTCACCATCATCCTGCCGGCCACGCCGGCTGATAATGTTCGGCTTCTGAAGCCGCCGGAAAACAAGACCTCGGACGGAATGTCTGTCGAAGGTCACGAGAGAAAGGCATGAGTTGACCAAGATTCTGCTCGTCGAAGACGAAGAGTCGCTGTCGGACCCGCTGTCCTACCTGCTGGGGCGCGAAGGCTACGACGTTGTTGTGGCTGCTGACGGCAAGAAGGCGGTCGAGGAATTCGAGACCGGCGGGGCAGACCTGGTGCTTTTGGACCTCATGCTGCCCGGTCTGCCGGGTACTGAAGTCTGCCGCACTATTCGCAGCAAATCGAACGTGCCGATCATCATGCTCACTGCAAAGGACGCCGAAATCGACAAGGTTGTGGGCCTCGAGCTCGGCGCGGATGACTATGTGACGAAGCCGTATTCTTCGCGCGAACTTCTGGCGCGCATTCGCGCTGTTCTGCGCCGTGGTTCAGCGTCTGTTGACGATGAATTCGACGACGTTCTCGAAGCAGGCGGTGTGCGCGTGGATGTTGACCGTCACGTGGTCACGGTGCGCGGTGAGGAAATGCAGCTGCCGCTGAAGGAATTCGAGCTTCTGGAAATGCTGGTTCGCAATGCCGGTCGCGTTATGACGCGCGGTCAGCTGATCGATCGGGTCTGGGGCTCCGACTACGTGGGAGACACCAAAACCCTCGACGTCCACATCAAGCGTCTGCGCGCCAAGATCGAGGTCAACCCCTCCGAACCCAAGCTGCTGACAACACTGCGCGGCCTGGGCTACAAGTTCGAAGACTGAGGCTTTGCAATCTGAGCGGCTGCGCCCATTAGGACTGAACTAAGACAGTTGGCTGGGTGAACAAAGTGCCAACGGGCTGAGACGAAGCCAAAGCAGAGGCCCCCGAGTGGAACTCCACTCGGGGGCCTCTGCTTTAGGCGGTCGCCCACGCTTTAGCAACGGATCCACGCTTTAGCAGTGGCTGTTTTCGCGCAGATTCCGGCTATCGGGTGTTTGTGTGCGGCTAACGGGTGTTTTTCTTGCTTAGGGGTGTTTTTGTTGAGGCGGGGTTTATGCCGGTCTGGTTTGCTCTGGTTGTCGAGGCGGAGGTGGGGAGGGCACCCGCGCCGCCGAGGTGGGGCTTGTGCTGGGACCCGAAATCCACCTAGGCATTCCCTTGTGCTGCCTCCTGCGGGCGGTCGCCCACGCTTTAGCAACGGATCCACGCTTTAGCAGTGGCTGTTTTCGCGCAGATTCCGGCTATCGGGTGTTTGAGTGCGGCTAACGGGTGTTTTTGTTGCTTAGGGGTGTTTTTGCCGAGGCGGAGGTGGGGCTTGTGCCGGTCTGGTTTGCTCTGGTTGCCGAGGCGGAGGTGGGGCTTGTGCTGGCTGCCGAGGTGGGGCTTGTGCCGGGACCCGAATTCCACTTAGGTATTCCCTTGTGCTGCCTCCTGTGGGCGGTCGCCCACGCTTTAGCAACGGATCCACGCTTTAGCAGCGGTTGTTTTTGCGCAGATTCCGGCTATCGGGTGTTTGTGTGCGGCTATCGGGTGTTTTTGTTGCTTAGGGGTGTTTTTGCCGAGGCGGAGGTGGGGAGGGCACCCGCACCGCCGAGGTGGGGCTTGTGCCGGTCTGGTTTGCTCTGGTTGCCGAGGCGGCGCCACATGCAAGAGGTCCCCGAGCGACAATCGCTCGGGGACCTCTTCTGTAAGCGTGTGCAAGAACCTGCCCGCTGTGGGAGCAGGCTCACCGGCTTCACTGTCCGGTGGTGCTGTCCGTTGTGGCGTCAGCGCCGGCGGACGGTTCGCTGGTGGGCTCCAGGGTCTTGTAGTACCAGTGGCTGCCGTCGAGGATCTGCGTCTGCACGTCTTCGGAGTTGCCGTTGACGGTGACCGTGACGTCGACGAGCGTGCCGGTTTCCTGGTTCAGGCCGGTGACGATGACTTCCTTGTCGCCTTCAGCGTTGGGGTTCTGCGGGTCCTGCGAGAAAGTGTCCCCAGCTTTGACGGTCTGCTTGACGGTCTTGTCGCCGGCCTCAATCGAGACTTCGGCGGTTTCTTCGCTGTTGTTGACCAGCGTGTAGAACAGCTGGGCCTTTTCCTGGTCTTCGTCTGAGATGAGCAGGATGCCGCGAACGTCCACACCGTCAATCGAGGTGGCCGCGCCGTCGCCACCGTTGTAGTGGTACTTGGCGGTCTGCTGAGAAGAGATCAGTGCGGCACAGCCGGTGAGGGGTGCAACCAGGGCTGCTGCGAGCGCGACGGCGCCGAAGCGGGTCAGCCTTTTCACGATTAAAGCTCCTAGAAGAAGAAATGCTAAGCCTCTGACCGCATCGTACCTGTTTTTGTCAACGGTCCGAAACTCGGGTCACAGGATTCAGTATGGAATCTCCCATGGTCCTCTGAAAGTGCCAGTAGAGCGCTATATCACACTGTGGACCGCTGTCGCCCAATTTGCGGAAAGTGTCGTGGTAAGATGGGTCACCGAAAGGGGACTAAAGAGTATGAGTTTTCAGGTTGGAGACACCGTCGTCTACCCGCACCACGGTGCAGCCACTGTTCAAGAAGTGAACACCCGCAAGATCAAGGGTGAAGAGACCGTCTTCCTCAAGCTTGAGGTTTCGCACGGCGATCTGACAATCGAAGTCCCTGCTGAGAACTGCGACCTCGTCGGTGTTCGCGACGTCGTCAACGCAGAGGGTCTGGAAAAGGTCTTCGAAGTTCTTCGCGCTGAAGTGGCCGAAGAGCCCACTAACTGGTCGCGCCGTTACAAGGCCAATCTCGAAAAGTTCCAGTCCGGCGACGTCATCAAGGTTGCCGAAGTTGTTCGCGACCTGTGGCGCCGCGAACAGGACCGCGGACTTTCCACTGGTGAAAAGCGCATGCTTGCCAAAGCACGTCAGGTTCTGGTTTCTGAACTGGCTCTGGCCAAGGAAAAGGAAGAGGACGAAGCCGAAGCAATGCTTGACGAGGTTCTCGCTTCCTGATTTCTGTCACACGGTCCGCGCTCAGACTGTCCTGAGCGCGGGCTTTGTGCTTCTGTGCCGGCTGTTTCCCCGGGCTGGCGTCGCCACCGCCAGCAGCCGCCATGTCGCTGCCGCCGGCTACCATTGCTGTCGTGGAGACAGCTCTCATCATTCCCGCCGCCGGGTCCGGTACGCGCTTGGGCGCTGACCGTCCGAAGGCCTTCGTTGAACTGGCAGGCCGCACGCTCTTGGCGTGGTCCCTGCGCTCTGGTCTGCGTGCCGGCTGCGGGCTCACCGTTATTGCCGCACCCGCGGACTTGCTGGAAGAAGCGCGCGCCATCGCAGACGCCGAATGTGACTCGCTCAAAGTTCCACGCAGCCTGGTTGCGGTCGTTGAAGGCGGTGCTGAGCGCACAGATTCCGTCGCTGCCGCACTGGAACTGCTCGAAACCGCCAACCCAAGCTTTGTCCTTGTGCACGATGCAGCTCGCGCGCTCACCCCAAACGAGGTCTTCATCCGCGTGATCGATGCTCTGCGCGCCGGCGAGCGCAATGTTGTGCCGACCCTCCCGGTAGCCGACACCATCAGGACAGTGGCGGGCAGCACCTCGTCAGTCGAGGACCTTGCGACTCCCGTCGACCGTTCCCAGCTGAGGCGAGTCCAGACCCCGCAGGGGTTCCGCACGGAAGACCTGCGCGCGGCTCACCGGCACGCTCGCCAGACCGGTCTTTCGGCAACTGACGATGCGGGGCTCCTGGAAGCCATCGGCATTCCCGCCAGGGGAGTGCCGGGGGCAGAAGCGGCACACAAAATCACGTACCCCGAAGATCTGCGCACAGCGCGCGCTCGACTGCAAGGAGAATGACAATGCGGGTGGGAATCGGCTTTGACACCCACGCTTTTTCGGACGACCCACAGCGGCGCCTGTGGTTGGCGGGCTTGCTGTGGGAAGACGCCGGGCCGGGCCTGGAGGGGCACTCGGATTCCGATGCGGTTGCTCACGCCTGCTGTGACGCTCTGTTCTCGGCCGCCGGCATCGGCGACCTGGGCGCGCACTTCGGTGTTGACCGCCCGGAACTTGCCGGAGCATCCGGTGCTGAACTGCTGAAAGAAGCCGCCCGCCTGGTGCGCGAAGCCGGTTTTTCCATTGGCAACATCGCGGTGCAGGCCGTGTGTACTCGCCCCAAAATAGGCACCCGCCGGGCCGAAGCCCAGCGGGTGCTGAGTGTTGCCGCCGGAGCGCCGGTCGCGGTGTCCGGCACGACGTCTGACGGTTTGGGCTTCACCGGTCGAGGTGAAGGAGTCGCCGCTGTGGCGACCGCCCTGGTTTACCAGGCGTGAGGTTCGTCCGGTGCGAGTTCATCGCCGCCGGTGACTTCCTCAACTGACTTACCGCGCGTCACGATGACGCCGATCAGCCACACGATGGCGAAGATGCCGAACGTCCACAGCATCTGCGTGCGGGTGTCCGGAGCGAACATGCCCAGCACGATGACGGCCAGCAGAGCGGCCGCGGTCAGCCACGACAGGACCGGGTAGCCCCACATCTTCATGGGCAGCGGGGTGCCGTCGCGTTCGGCGCGGTGGCGCAGGACGATGTGGCTGGCCACGGTCGCGATCCAGGTCACGAGCAGTGTTGAGCCGACCACGTTGAGGCCGATGAACAGCACATTGTCCTGGTTGAAGGCGTTGACCAGCACGGATGCGAAGCCGATGAGAACCGACACCATGATCGCTGGAATCGGCACGCCCCTGTTGTTTGCGCGTCCCGTGGCCGCCGGCGCCATGCCGCGGTGGGCCAGCGAGAACACCATGCGGGAGGCTCCGTACACGTTCGCGTTGAGCGAGCTCAGCAGAGCCACCACGATGATGATGGCCATGATGGCGCCCACTGCCGGCAGTCCGGTGGTCGTCAGGGTCGTGACGAACGGGTTTTCGGCAAGGTCCGGGTTGTCCCAGCGGACAGCGAGGATCATGAGCGTCACCGAACCCATGTAGAACACGAGGATGCGCAGCACGATGCCCGCGATCGCCTTGCGGATGGAGGTTTCCGGATCTGCTGTTTCAGCTGCTGCGACCGCGAGGATCTCAATGCCGCCGAACGCGAAGATCACAATGAGCAGGCCGGTGCCGATGCCGCCGATGCCCGAGGGCGCCAGGTCGATGCCCTGCACATTGCTCAGACCGGGGGATTCACCGGGGGTCAGGCCGAACAGGAAGGCTGTGACCACGATGAGGAACAGGATGACGAAGGCGACCTTGATGAAGCTGAACCAGTATTCGAATTCGCCGAACGAGCCAACGCCCATGAGGTTGATGACGGTGAAGATGAGCATGAAGGCCAGCACCCAGATCCACTGGGGAACATCCGGGAAGAACGCCGAGCGCATGATCTGCGCGGCGGCTGTCGCCTCAACCGCGACGACCAGGCACAGCTGCACCCACCACAGCCATCCGACGGCAAAAGCGGCCGCGGGGCCCAGCGCCTTGCCGGCGTAGTAGGAGAACGCTCCCGGGTTGGGGTCGGCGGCAACCATTTCGCCGAGCATCCGCATAACCGAGATGATGATGAGTCCGGCAGCCACATAGGCCAGAAGGATTGCCGGGCCGGCAACGGCGATTCCTTCGCCGACGCCGAGGAAGAGGCCCGCGCCGATTGCCGACCCGAGGCTCATCATGACGAGGTGCCGGGTCTTCAGACGCTTCTGCAGTTGGGTGGTGGCCATGAAAATCCTTTATGAACAAAACAGATGGTGGTCGCGGGTGACACTATGCCGCTCAGTGTCCGCGGTCAATCCATTCCTGCAGGTGCGGTTTTTCCGCGCCGATGCTGGTGGAATCGCCGTGTCCGGTCAGCACGATCGTGTCCTCAGGCAGGGCGAAGAGGCGTTCGCGAATCGACTCGATGATCGTGTCGAAGCTCGAATACGACCGTCCTGTTGCTCCCGGGCCCCCGTTGAACAGAGTGTCACCGGACAGCAGGACAGGCACCTCGGCATCCGAGGCTGTGGTTCCCCGAACGTCCTCGGGCAGTCCGGCACCCGTGAGGCCTTCGGCAATGTAGAAGCACGTGGAGCCAGGGGAGTGGCCCGGCGTGTGAAGCGCGCTCAGACGCAGGCCGGCCACCGTGAAGCTGTCGCCGTCGTCGATCCGGCCGGTGGGCTGACGGTCCTCGAAGACCTGGTCCCACAGGACCGAATCTGCGGGGTTGAGCAGAATCGGCGGGTCGCCGAGTTTGGCCTGTGCGTCGAAAACGTACCGAATGTGGTCATCATGGCCGTGTGTCAGCAGGATCGCGCTGACTTCGCGTTCGCCGACCGCTTCTGCAATCGCATTCGGGTTGTGTGCCGGGTCGATGACGACGACGGTGGAATCGTCGCCGACAATCCACACGTTGTTGTCGACGTCAAAGGTTTCGCCGTCGAGTGAAAAGGTTCCCGAGGTGATGAGCCGCTCAATGCGGACTGCGCTGTCTGTCATGTGAACTCCACTACCGATCGAAGGACTTCTCCTCGCGCCATCTTGTCAAAGGCATCTTCAACCTGCTCGATGCTGATCCGCTCGGTGACGAACTTCTCCAGCGGCAGGCGGCCCTGCTTGTACAGTTCGGTGAGCATCGGAAAGTCGCGTTCGGGCAGGCAGTCGCCGTACCACGAGGACTTGAGCTTGCCGCCTCGGGCGAACATGTCGATGAAGGGGACTGTCAGCTCCATGTCTGGTGTGGGAACACCCACCAGGACGACCGTTCCGGCGAGATCGCGGGCGTAGAACGCTTGGCGCCAGGTTTCGGGGCGGCCCACGGCGTCGATGACGACATCAGCGCCGAAGCCGCCGGTGAGGCTCTGGACCTTCTCGACGACCTCGTCTTCGCTCATGCCCTTTGACGAAAAGCTGTGGGTTGCGCCGAGTTCTTCTGCCGCGGCGAGCTTCTTGTGGTCGAAGTCGATCGCGATGATGGTCGATGCGCCCGCCAGCTTTGCGCCGGCAATCGCGGCACAGCCCACTCCGCCGCAGCCGATAACGGCCACGGAATCGCCGTGCTTGACCTCACCGGTGTTCATTGCTGCGCCGATGCCCGCCATGACACCGCAGCCCAGAAGCCCCAGCACGGCCGGGTCGCCCTCGTCGACCTTGGTGCACTGGCGTTCGGCAACGAGGGTCTTTTCAGCAAAGGACCCGATACCCAGGGCGGCTTCGAGTTCCGTGCCGTCAGTCAGCGTCATCTTCTGCTTGGCGTTGTGGGTGGCAAAGCAGTATTGCTGTTCGTTGCGCTTGCAGGCGCGGCATTCGCCACAGGTGGCGCGCCAGTTGAGGATGACGAAATCGCCGACCTCAACGTGGACGACGCCCTCGCCGACCGCGCTGACAACACCGACGGATTCGTGTCCCAGCAGGAACGGGAAGTCGTCGCTGACTCCGCCCTGACGGTAGTGGTAATCGGTGTGGCAGACACCGCAGGACTTGACGTCGACGACGACTTCGCCCGGACCGGGGTCGGGGATGACGATGTCGACTAGCTGTACGGGTTCTTCCTTTGCGAAGGCGACAATGCCCTTCACGGTCTGGGACATGCTGACTCCTATAAGCAGTCGTTGATGTGTCATGTCCCACGCTACCGAAAACTCGGCACGAATAAAGGCCGGGCTTCGCGGTGTGCGAAGCCCGGCCTCTGTTCAGTCAGCGGGTGGCGACGGTTCAGTCGATGTCGCCGGCCGCCTCGTCAGGGTGCGCCTTGAGGTGCAGGATTGCGGCTCCGAGACCGCCCCAGACGGTGATGATGGCGATGAGCATCATGATGACTGCGGATGCGCTCATGGCGTAACTCCGTTCTCGTTGTGCGGTGTGGCTTCCGGCGCGGCCTGCGGTTCAGTGGTCGCATGTGGGGCGGCGGCCGGGGAGCTGAGCTGCTGTTCGAACTCAGCCTGTGCTCGTTCAACCTTTTCGAGGCTCTTGCGCGGCCACGGTGTGATCGACAGGAGAATCGACACCACCAGGATGAGCCCGAGGACGCCCCAGCCGAGCAGGTTCAGTGTGATCTGCGGATAGCCTTCGTAGCCTTCCTTGATGGTTGTGATAATGACCTGAACGAGCATGACGACCAGGACTATCGGGGTGATGACTCCGACGAACGCCATCCAGACCTTGCCGAGCTTGAACGTTGAGACCGCGTTGAGGTGGTCGCGCAGGAACGGCAGGCGGCGCAGAACCCAGGCGACCGTGATGACCGCGATGATGGCAATGCCGACGATTCCGATGTTGTTGACGAAGTAGTCAATCGTGTCCAGTGTGATGAGGCCCGAGGTGGTGGAGAAGCCGACCACCGCGACAAGCGCCATGCCGCCGCCGACGAATCCGGTCGACTTGCGCTGCGAGATGCCGAGCTTGTCCGAAACAGCTGCGATCGGCACCTGCACCAGCGAGATCAGCGAGGACAGACCCGCGAAGATCAGGCTGACGAAGAACAGCACACCGAAGATCTCACCGAAGGGCATTTCGGAGATGATCAGCGGGAACACCACGAATGCCAGGCCGACACCGCCGGCAGCCACTTCGCTAACCTCGGTTCCAGAAGCAGTGGCCATGAAGCCCAGTGCGGCGAACACGCCGAGGCCCGCGAGGATTTCGAACGCGGAGTTCGACAGACCGACGACCAGGCCGGAGCCGGTGAGGTTGGTGCGCTTCTTCAGGTAGGACGCGTAGGTCAGCATGATGCCGAAGGCAACAGACAGCGAGAAGAAGATCTGACCGTAGGCGGCGATCCACACGCTGGGCTTGGCTATCTGACTGAAGTCCGGCTTGAACAGGGCGTCGAGGCCGGTGATGGCTCCGTCCAGCGTGAGGGCTCGGATGACGAGCCCCACGAACAGGACGATGAGCAGCGGAATGAAGACCTTCGAGAAGCGGGCGATACCGCCCTGCACGCCCAGGAAGAGGATGATGAGCGTAATGACCCACACGCCGATGAGCGGGCCGAGAACTGCGGGCACGATATCCGCGGTCGGCAGACCGCCGTCATCCAGCTGCAGGTACGAACCGAAGAGGAAGCCCTCGGGATCGTCGCCCCATGCCTTCGACAGGGAGAACCAGGCGTAGCTGGCCGCCCAGGCGATGATTGCCGAGTAGTAGATGGCGATGACGGTGGCGATGCCGACCTGGATCCAGCCGATGGGTTCAGCCGCCCGGTTCATCGACCGGAAGGCCAGCGGGGCCGAAGACCGGAACCGGTGGCCGATTGCGTAGTCCAGGAACAGCAGTGGGATACCCGCCGTAAGCAGAGCGATGAGGTAGGGGAGGATGAACGCTCCGCCGCCGCTCTCGTAGGCGACATAGGGGAAACGCCAGATGTTGCCCAGGCCGACTGCAGAGCCGACCGCGGCAAAGATGAAAGCGCTGCGGCTGACGAAAACCTGCCGCTTTTCACCCTGAGGGGGTGCTTGAGTAGACATATAAAACACCTTTGTTTTGATGCGATGTTGAGGAAACTGTAGACGAATTCGTGACGAATGTCATAGTTTTCCCAGTGCGCGTCCAGACTGTTGTCAGTTTGTGATTCGCAGGAGCGCGTGCGCCGGGGCTTCCGGGCCGGGCGCGTGCAGCAGATGGCGGCTAGACTGTCGGGCGTGACAATTCAGCTGTATAACACCAAGTCCCGCACCCTCGAGCCCCTCGTTCCCGTCTGTGACGGACAGGTGGGGATCTACGTGTGCGGTGCGACCGTTCAGGGTGCACCTCACATCGGCCACATGCGCTCGGCGGTCGTGTTCGACCAGCTTCGCCGCTGGCTGACCTACAGGGGACTTGATGTTCTGCTGGTGCGCAATGTGACCGACATCGACGACAAGATCCTGCAGAAGTCCGTCGAAGAGAGCCGCCCGTGGTTTGCCCACGCCTATAAATACGAGCAGGTGTTCACTGCCGCCTACGACCGGATCGGCGTGCTGCCCCCGTCCTATGAGCCGCGTGCCACCGGCCACATCACCGAAATGGTCGAACTGATCGGCAGGCTCATCGATGCCGGCCATGCCTATGCGGCGGAAGACGGCAGCGGCGACGTGTACTTCGACGCCCGGTCCTGGCCACAGTACGGTGCGCTGACGCACCAGAGCCTCGACGACATGGCCGAAACCGACGCTGAAGTTCGCGGCAAGCGGGACCCGCGCGACTTCGCTCTGTGGAAGGGCCACAAGGACGGCGACCCCCTGACCGCCAGCTGGCCCACCCCGTGGGGTCGCGGCCGGCCGGGCTGGCACATCGAGTGCTCCGCAATGTCGACCAAGTACCTGGGGGCCGAATTCGACATCCACGGCGGTGGCCTGGATCTGCGCTTCCCGCACCACGAAAACGAACTCGCCCAGTCGACCGCGGCCGGTGACGGCTTTGCCCGCATCTGGATGCACTCCGGTCTGCTCAATGTGGGCGGCGACAAGATGTCGAAGTCACTGGGCAACTCGATTTTCGCCCACGACCTTTTCGACGATCACTCCGCACTTCTGGTGCGCTACTTCCTGTCCACGGCGCACTACCGTTCCGTGCTGGAGTTTTCGGAAGAGCTGGTCGAAGGACAGGCTCCGGCCCTTGAGCGGATCCGCAACTTCATTTCCCGAGCCCGCCAGGAACTCGGAGATGAGGCTCCGGCAGTGCCGACGTTCCGCGACACCTCGATAACGGTGCCGGAAGCCTTCGCACAGGCCATGGATGCCGACCTCGGCATCCCGAAGGCCCTGGCCGTCGTGTTCGACCAGGTGGGCACCGGCTTCCGCCTGCTTGAGGGTGGGGACCGAGGTGAACTCGCCACAGTGTTGACTTCGGTTGAGCTCATGCTCGACATCCTCGGCATCAACCCGAGTTCTGCCACCTGGGCGCAGGGTGGGGAATCCTCGGCGACCGCGCACGCTCTTGACCAGCTGGTCGACGAACTCGTGCGCACGCGCGCTCAGGCGCGCGCCGACAAGGACTGGGCTGTGGCCGATGCGATCCGCGACCAGCTGGCAGCAGCCGGCATCGTCGTCGAAGACACCGCCGACGGCTACCGCTACCACGTAAGGGACTGAACATGGCAAAGGCAAAGGGCCCGCGCAAGGGCACGGGCGGTCACGGGCGGCGTCGGTTGGAGGGCAAGGGCCCCACGCCGAAAGCCGAAGACCGCGTTTACCACAAGGCGCACAAGGAGAAGCTCGAACGGCAGCGCCGCCAGCAGGGCAAGCAGAACTCTCGTCGCTTTAAGGGTGAACAGGGTGTGGACACTGTGGCTGGCCGCAACTCGGTGCTCGAAGCCCTGCGCGAAGGTGTGCCGGCGAAAGCGCTCTACATTGTCCGCGGTGCCGATTCTGACGACCGGGTGCGCGATGCGATCGCAATTGCCGCTGACCGCGGAGTTCCGCTGTTGGAGGCAAGCCGTGACGAACTTGACCGCATGACCGACAGGGCGGTCCACCAGGGACTCGCTCTTGTCCTGCCACCGTACGAGTACGCAACCCCGAAGGACCTGCTGGACGCGGCTGCCGCGGAAGTGCAGAAGCCGCTGCTGGTGGCCCTCGACGGCATCACCGACGCCCGCAACCTCGGGGCCATCATCCGCTCTGCCGCAGCTTTCGGCGGTCACGGTGTGATCATCCCCGAACGCCGTTCCGCCGCCATGAACGCCGGCGCCTGGAAGACCTCGGCCGGTGCAGCCGCCCGCATCCGGGTGGCCCAGGTGGTCAACCTGGCCCGCGAACTCACCGAGCTTAAGAAGCAGGGCGTGTTCGTGCTTGGCCTCGACATGGACGGCGATGTGGATCTGCCGGAACTCTCTTTGGGCACCGAACCGGTGTGTCTGGTTGTCGGTTCGGAAGGCAAGGGTCTGTCGCGGCTTATTCGCGAAACCTGCGATCAGATCGTGTCGATCCCCATGGCGGGAGCAACCGAATCGCTCAACGCGGGTGTTGCAGCCGCGGTGTCGCTGTACGAAATTGCGCGCACGCGCGGTCTGCGCAGCGCTCCCGCCGAACCCGGCGCCTGAGCCTCAGTCCGCTCCCGTGAGGGAGCGGTACGCCTCCACCAAACGGGAGTCGAGTTTGCGCACGGAGGCGAGATCCGCCTCGTCAGTGGAGTGAGCGGTGTTGAACAGCTCGCCCGCCATGTTGAGGCGCGCCAGTTCAAGATCGTGCGTTTTCTGGCCCTCGGACAGGCTTGGGTGAAGCTCGCCGGTTTCAGCATCGACCAGCCACGCGGTGTACCCGTCGCTGCTGGGTGAGAACAGCGTGTTGGACAGTGCAGCATCGCCCCAGAAGAACCCGGCCCGGTGAAGGTGGGCCAGAAGTTCGGCAAAAGCCTCGACCACGCTGTGTGCGGCGGGGGAGCGGGGCCCGTCCCGCAGGATTTCGTCGTAGCGAGCGGCGGGTGTCAGCCGTCGGGTGATGAGCGCCCCTGAAGCTGCCGTGGTTCGGCCGGTGACGACCCCCAGTGGGCAAACCGCCGGTAATCGTGCGTCCCGCAGTGCGTGCAGCAGGCGGTATTCGTCACCGGCGCCATCTTCGTCCATTTCCTTGATGACCACCGCAGCAGGTTGTGTGCCTTCTACCGCACCAGGCTGCACGCAGTCTACGGTTCGGACGGTGTGGCGTGACAACCCAAGCGAATCAGAGTGAACACCATCCCATTCGGCCAGGGGTCTGTCCCACGGCAGGGAAGCTAGGTGCTCGCGCAAATCAGCGTCAACAGCGGTGATCTGTGCAGCCGGCACGCCCGCCGGCCCGGGCTCAGGCGCTGAGCGCGCCTGCCGCACGCCCGCTGCCGCGTCCCACCCGCTCGTCACAGGGAGTCGCGCAGCTCGTCGGGCGTTCCGAGCCGCGTGATTCTGCCCTTTTCGAGCACGGCGATTCTGTCGGCGATGCCGAGCGCCAAAGGAACGTCGCGAGTGGCAACGATCGACGTGATGCCGATGGTGCGCTGGAGGTCAGCCAATGCCGCGGTGGTCTCTTCGCGGGTGTCTTCGGGCAGGCGGTTCAGAGGTTCGTCCAGGAGGAACACTGCCGGCCTGCGCACGGCTGCGCGTGCCATCGAGACAGTGTGGCGCTGGGTGCCGGTCAGTTCGTCCGGGGTGGCATCCAGCAGGTCTTCCAGACCCATGCGCTTGGCGACGGCGTGCACGCGCTCCCTGGCGCCTTCCTGCGTTTCGCCGTACAGCAGCAGTGCGAAGGCCATGTTCTCGGCGACTGTCATGTGCGGGTAGAGGGCGTAGTTCTCAAAGGCCATGACCACGTGGCGCTGGTGTGCCGGCAGCTTTGTGAAGTCTTCGCCATCGAAGGTGATCGTGCCGGCCGTCGGCGTTTCCATTCCGTTGATCAGCCGCAGAAGCGTGGTTTTGCCCGATCCGGTGCCGCCGAGCACAACGAGCAGTTCGCCGTCCGGCACATCAAGGCTGAGAGTGTCGATTGTTGTTGTCACAGTCGACGGATACCGGTGTGTGAGGCCTGTGAGGACGACCCGTGCCATTGATGCCTTTCGTCATTGAACAGCGTGGCGAAAAACCGTTGGGGAGCGGTGAACGGAGACAACATTACCGCACATGAGGGCGTCTGTGAGCCCGTGGTGCCTCATTGTCAAGTCCCCGCGTAGTGGGGGTCCGTGCCTCATGTGTTTTTCCCCGCGTAGTGGATGTGGGGTTTAGCTGACGCGGCGTATGCCTGTGGTTGGTGGGGTGTGTGGGTGGAGTTGTTCTTCGAGTTTGCGGGTTTTGGTTGCGGCGAGTCGGTTCAGTTCGTTTTGGATGCGGGTTATTTCGC
>NZ_LQQC01000007.1 GCF_001584615.1 Brevibacterium ravenspurgense
ACATCAAGCAATGGCGCGGGCTGGCTACCCGCTATGACAAGCACGCAGTGGTCTACCGGGCTGCCGTCGTCCTGCACACCGTGATCGCATGGACCCGACATTTATCAGACACGCCCTAGCCGCGCTGGGCTCTGTTCGGTTTCAGCTTTTGGGCTTACGAGGCGCCGCCCGCCTTCTGCTCTCAGGCTGACGCGTCGCTGCGCTTGGGGATGTCGGGGTCGAGCTCGATCTTCTTGTCGCTCGTGGCGTAGTCGATGCGCATCGTCATGCCGAGGGCTTTGATGGGGTTGAACAGCGTCTTGAACGACGGGTTGCCTTCTGCGCTCAGGGACTTGTAGAGCTACTCGCGCTCCAGGCCGATTTCCTTGGCAAGCTTTGCCATGCCCTTGGAGCGAGCGATGTCGCCCAGAGCTGACTTGAGGAAATCAGGGTCTTGATCCTCCAGCACAGCCTTAAGACAGTAGGCCACCTGCTCCTTCGTCTGCAGGCGTTCAGCGATGTCAAAAGGTCGCATCTTGACCTTGTTGTCAGCCATTTTGCCCCACATACCTGTATCTCAAGGACACAGAAGGCCGAGGGTTTGTGGACGGTTACTGGGACTTCACGAAGGCGTGAATGTTGTTTTCGGCGGCTGTGCTGAAACCGCAGGCTCGGTAGAAAGACTGCTGGCGTTCTTCGTCATCAGTGATGAGAACGAATTGGCGAACATGAGAAAACGCGTCCGCTGCTTCTGCCATGAGCGCCTTGCCTACCCCTGTTCGCTGCTCCTCGGGGTGAACGAGGATGTCCTGCAGGTAGGCGATTGTGTGGCCATCGGTGAGAATGCGAATGAGGCCGATGAGAGATTCTCCGCACCACGCTGACCTCAGCCACTGAGACCCGGCGACCGACGCCGCGAGCGCCTCGGGATCCCTTGTGTAGGCCAACCAGCCGACAGAGTCATAGAGGTCGACGAGCTGCTGAAGGCTTGGGATGAGATCGGTAATTCGCAACTCCGGTGTCATGTGACGAACTCTAGTGCTTGCGCTGACTCTTCACTGTGCGTTTGCCTACATTTGTTTGAACTATTCAAAAGAGCGACTAGGCCGAAAGTGATGAACATTGCAGATCCATCAGCGGCCCTGAATGCGCACGAGGACCCTCGTGCGGCACTCAAGGCTGTGGGTCTGCGTGTCACGTCGCCGCGCGTTGCAGCGCTGGAAGCGCTCAGCGGGCACGGTCACTTCAGCGTCGAACGATTGCTCGACGACGTCCGAAAGACCCTGCCCACGGTGAGCTTCCAAACTCTGTACGGCGTGCTCGAAGCACTGAAGAGTGCAGGGCTTGTGCGCAAGATCGAAGTGGGAGGACACCCTGCGCTCTTCGAACTCGACCACGGCGACAACCATCACCACACTGTGTGCCGCAGATGCGGCGCAGTGGAAGACACTCCGTGTGCCACGCAGGCCCCGCCGTGCATTCACCCGCCGGCAGGGTTCGCAGCGGAGGTCACGGAAGTGACCTTCTACGGCCTGTGTGCCGAATGCTCGCAAGTTTCCGAATCCACAATCGCCCCTTGAAAGGAATCAGCACATGACTGACACCGGTTGACCACCCAATCAGGTGCGCCTGTCCAGAACAACGAGCACTCGCTCACGATGGGCCCGGACGGCACCACTGCCCTCCACGACCACTACCTGCTGGAGAAGCTCGCATCGTTCAACCGCGAGCGCGTTCCGGAGCGCAACCCGCACGCTAAGGGTGGCGGCGCATTCGGCGAATTCGAAGTCACCGAAGACGTGTCGAAGTACACCTCGGCAGCCGTCTTCCAGCCCGGCACCAAGTCCGAGACGCTCATCCGCTTCTCGACCGTTGCCGGTGAGCAGGGCTCGCCTGATACGTGGCGCGACGTCCGCGGCTTCTCGCTGCGCTTCTACACGACCGAGGGCAACCTCGACATCGTCGGCAACAACACGCCCACGTTCTTCATCCGCGACGGCATCAAGTTCCCCGACTTCATCCACTCGCAGAAGCGCCTGGGCGACTCCGGCCTGCGCGATGCGGACATGCAGTGGGATTTCTGGACGCTCTCGCCTGAGTCCAGCCACCAGGTCACCTACCTCATGGGCGACCGCGGTCTGCCGCGCACGTGGCGCAACATGAACGGCTACGGATCGCACACCTACCAGTGGATCAACGAAGCCGGCGAGCGCTTCTGGGTCAAGTACCACTTCCTGACCCAGCAGGGCGAAGAGAACATGACGGCTGAAGAAGCCGAGAAGCTGGCAGGCTCGGACGCCGAGTACCACCGCCGCGACCTCTTCAACTCGATCAAGGACGGCAACTTCCCCAAGTGGGACATGTACGTCCAGATCATGCCGTACGAAGAGGCCAAGACCTACCGCCTCAACCCCTTCGACCTCACCAAGACGTGGCCGAAGGCCGACTACCCGCGCATCAAGGTCGGCACGCTGACCCTGAACCGCAACCCGCAGAACTTCTTCCAGGAGATTGAGCAGGCTGCGTTCACGCCGGGCAACCAGGTTCCGGGCACCGGAATCTCGCCGGACAAGATGCTCATGGCCCGCGTGTTCTCCTACCCGGATGCACAGCGCAACCGCGTCGGCACCAACTACAACCAGCTGCCGGTTAACCAGCCGCGTGCCACCGAGGCCAAGAACTACATGCACGAAGGCCACATGAACTACGCGATCACGCCTGCTGAGCACCGCGTGTACTCGCCGCACTCCTACGGCACCGAAGGTGGCCCAGTGGCTGACGAGTCGGTCAAGGAAGCAAACTGGGAGAACGACGGCTCGCTCGTCCGCGCTGCAGCAACCCTGCGCAAGGACGACGATGACTTCGGCCAGGCAGGCATCCTCTACCGCGACGTCTTCACCGACGAGCAGAAGGACCGCTTCAAGGAGACGCTGTGCGGACAGTGCATGGCCATCACCGTCGACCGCATCCGCGAACAGTTCTTCGAGTACTGGACCAACGTGGACGCCGACCTCGGCGTTCACCTGCGCGAGTGCTACAAGAGCTGCTCCAGCAAGAACGCTGCAACGGACGCACACGAAGACGCCTGATCAGCACCGCTGACACAGCCGCACTGAGCTCAGATCTGAAAGTCCAGAGCTGAGAAGCAGACAGCGCCCGGGTACCGCAAGGAGCCCGGGCGCTGCTGTTTTGACGTCGGCCTCAGGAGACGTGTCCGCCTGAACACATGTTGTGCGCGTACGTACCCGTACAGACTGTGTTTAGGCGAACATCTTTGCGGAAGAGCTTCGCAGCCACGCGCGCCTGACGGCCGGCCACACAGCTTCTGCCCACACGGTGTACCCGTGGTCATTGGGGTGGAAGACGTCCGATTCCATTGTGAAGAATTGCCGTGGAATCCCCAGGGTGCTACGCGACCACAGGGACGCTGTTGCCGCGTACAGTTCGGCAAGTTCAAGGTCGTTCTCAGCGGCCAGACGGCGGATCAGGGCATTCGCTGCACGGCATTTGCGCTCAAATGCGGGCAGACCGAAGCTCGGCACGGTTGATACGACAGTCCCCGCCGGCAGTGCCGGATACAGACGCTCAGCAGTCCACGCGAATCCATCGTCAGTGAACGCGCGGTCGGCGATGTCGTTGCCGCCGATGACGCACATCGTGACATCAGCCTGAGCGAACATGCGCCCAGCTTTGAGCTGTGGAAGCTGCTGCTCCATGAGAAGCCACGAAGAGTCTCCCGGCTGGGCGATATTGCACACCAGCACGGGTGCGCCGGCCTCAGATGCCAAACGCCTCAGCACGATGCCCACATAGCCGCGGTCAGCACTGGAAGCGCCCACCCCGCTGGCTGCGGAATCACCCAGAACATTGACCCTGAGGGGGCGCGCGTCACCGGCCCAACCTGACACCGGCCCAACTGAGCCGTCGGGGAAGAAGGCAAGCTCCGCCTCGTGAAAGTGCTTCCACCATCCGCGGCGGGTGCGGGCCTGCACCCCGTTCATCCACGCGGAACTCGACAGCCAGCCGGCTGTCGCGCCGGCCGCCACACCCGCGGCCACCAGGGCGGCCCGGCCCCAGAGGGGCAGGCCCTGCGAACTAAGCGAACTCAGCCGGGACAGCGCGTTCACACTCGGGCGCCTTCAGCCCTGCGCTCGGCGTCGGTTTCGATCGAGTAGGTGCCCTCGCGCTTCTTGAACCAGCGGATGACCACCTGCGTGACGGGCAGGAACAGCACTTCGACCGCGACCTTGTACACAAAGCCGAACAGCACGTACTTGATGAACTCACCGCCGGGAATCACACCGGCAAAGGCCACGGTGCAGAAGATGACGGTGTCAGCTGCTTCGCCCACACCCGTCGAACCCAGCAGGCGAACCCACAGGGCGCGCTCGCCCATGCGACGTTTGATCCGCACAAGAACGAAGGCGTTGAGCATCTGGCCTACGGCATAGCCGGCAAGCGATGCCGCGACGATCCGCGGATAGAAGCCCAACACCGCGGCGAAAGCCTCTTGGCCGTCATAGCCGGGGCCGGGCGGGGCGATGATGACCAGCAGGAAGATGAGTGAGGCCCCCAGCTGCGACACAAAGCCCATGATGACGGCCTTGCGGGCGGCTGCGAAGCCGTACACCTCGGAAATGACGTCGCCCATGATGTACACGAACGGGAATAGGAAGGCGCCGCCGTCGGCCACAATCCAATAGTTGTCGGTGCTTTCGCCCATGGGGAAGAACGCGATGACCTTCGTGGCTGAAATGTTCGACACGAGCAGAGCCACGCAGAAGAACGCCAGAACGACCGCGTAGTAGCGGCCGCGGGAAGACGCGAAGGCAACCAGTCGCGCACCCGCTTTTTGGGCTGACTGTGCGGAAGCCGGACGGGATTCGTGGGGCTCTTGTCTTCCGGAGCCCGGGACAGTGTCAGCGTTCAACGTCGATTTCCTCTCCGCCGGTCAGGCGCAGCAGTTCCGCGTACGTCAGCGGGAACATCGAATCCGCGGTGCCGGCGGCCGCCCACAGCATGGGGTAGGCCGCGAGCGCTCGGTCGATGAACGTGCGAATCGGCTTGCTGTGACCAGCTGGGGCAACCCCGCCGATCACCTGCCCGGTGGCTGCCTTGACCACGTCCGCATTGGCCCGGCTGATCTTCCCGCCGGTCTGCTCTTCGACAAAGCCCGTGTCCACGCGGTGCGCGCCGGAGGTCATGATGAGCACCGGTTCGCCGTCAAGCCGGAAGATCAGGCTGTTGGCAATTGCGCCTGTCTCAATGCCCAGGTGGGCGGCAGCATCGGCGGCGGTGGGCAGGTGTTCGGTGAAGATAGTGATCTCCCCGGTGATGCCGGCTTTGTCGAGGTCAGCCTGGACTCGCTGATTGCGTTCGTGCACGGTTCAGGCCTCCCGAGGTGCTTCCGGGTGGGTTTCGGCAGGTGCCTGGGCAGGGGAGCCGGCGGGTGCCGAGGTGTCGGCGGGGGAGCCGGCGGCTGCCGAGGTGTCGGCGGGGGAGCCGACCGGCACCTCGGCCTGGGTCTGTTCTCGGGTTGGCAGACCGCGGCGGCGCAGCAGCGGATCGACGGTGGGCTGTTCGCCGAAGAACTGGGTGATGGCCTGTTCCGGGTCAACCGAGAAGCCCGGCGCCAGAATGGAGCGGCGGAACGCCTGACCGGACTCGGCCTTCAGGCCGCCCTGCTGGTCAAACCACTCGGATACGTAGGCGGCCAGCTGTTCCGACCACAGGTACGAGTAGTAACCGGCCGCATAGCCGAAGCTGAAGGCGTGCATGAAGTACGGCGAACGGTAGCGCGGCTGCACAGACGGCGAGAACCCGGCGGCAGACAGCACCTCGGATTCGAAGTCGAGCACCGCCTCGACCTGTTCGCCTGGCTCCAGACCGTGCCACGAAAGGTCCAGAAGAGCGGCAGCCAGGTATTCGATCGTGCCGAAGCCCTGCCCGAACTTCTGCGCCTGCTTGATCTGCTCGACCAGGTTTTCCGGCAGCGGTTCGCCCGTTGTGATGTGGCGGGCGTAGTTCGGCAGAACATCCGGGTGGAGCATCCACATTTCGTTCAGCTGGGACGGGAACTCGACATAGTCCCGGGGGACCGAGGTGCCTGCCCGGCTGGGGTAGGTGGAATCGGCAAACAGTCCGTGCCACACGTGGCCGAACTCGTGGAAGAGCGTGTTGACGTCGTCCAGGCTCAGCAGGGCCGGTTCGCCGGGTGCAGGGCGGGGCACGTTCATCGTCATGGTGATGATGGGCTGTTCGCCCGTCAGGCGGGCCCCGGTCACGAGTTCCGCCATCCACGCCCCACCGCGCTTGCTGGGGCGCGTGTACGGGTCGATGCAGACCAGGCCCAAGACTTTGGCGCCCTCGGAGATCTCCCACACCGTGACGGTTTCATCCCACAGGCGGCCTGCGAAACGGTCGGTGACGTTTTCAAAGCTCAATCCGTACAGCACGCTCGCGGCGTAGAAAACACCGTCGTGCAGCACCCGGTTGAACTCGAAGTACTTGCTGATTTCGCTGTGGTCGATGCCGTACAGCTGCGAACCTACGCGGCGCAGCCAGAACGGGATGTCTTCCGCGGCAAGCCTCTGCGGCTGCGCGGTCTTCTCAATCGTTGCGAGTTCACGCTGCAGCTGCTGATTGGCCGGTTCCAGCAGCGAAATGAGCAGACTCGAAGCCTGTTCCGGGTTGCCGGCCTGCTGCGGTTCAATCGCGTACTCGCTGAACGAGCTGTAGCCCAGCACACCGGCCAGAGCGGCGCGCAGCGCCGTGATGTCTGCAACCAGACCTCGGGTGTCACCCTCACCGCCGCGACTGCAGCGATCAGCGGATGCCGCAAACAGCGCCGAGCGGGTCTCCGGATCGGTGAGTGATTCAGCCGGCGGCTGCACTGTCGTCGACTCCAAAGGCAGCACCCAACCGTCAACACCGCGTTCCTGCGCCTGGGCAGCGGCGGCGGCCAGCTGAGGCTCAGTCAGCCCGTCAGGTGAGTACGGGCCGCCGCGTTCAATCACAAAAGCCGAAGCGTTGGTTTCAGCCAGGACGGTATTCGCAAAGCGGTTCTCCAAACGGGTCAGCTCCGCTGACACCGCTTCGACGCGCTGCTTGCCGTCATCGTCCAGGCGGGCGCCGGCGCGAATGAAATCAGCCAGGAGGAGCTGCAGGTGACGACGGTCTTCCGGCAGAAGGGAAGCGTCGTTGATCGCCTCAAGCCTGTTGAACAGGGCGGAGTTGAGCTCAACGCCGAGGAAAGCCGAGGACAGTTCCGCATCGATTTCCGCAAGCGCGTCGCTGTTGTCGTCCGTGTGGGCTGAACCCTGCAAGACACCGGCCACTGCGGACAGGCGGCGCAGCGGCTCCATCGCCTTTTCCAGGGCGACGACAGTGTTGTAGAAGTCAGCGGGTGATTCGTCCGAGGCGATCGCTTCGAGATCCTGCTGGAACTGAGTGAGAACAGCTGCGAGTGTGCTGCGGAGCTCCTCGGCGGACAGGTGGAAGTCCGGCAGCGTCAGCGATGCCGGGTGGGTTATCCAGGCGAGCAGCGAATCCGCGGGGGCTGCGCCGTCGGTGTGTTCGGGGATGGTGGACACGTGCTTCTCCTCTTACAGGCTCGGGCGTCAGACTGTACTTGCCGACGATGTCAGCCGAGCGCTGAGTATCGTGAACTTCGTGAGCAGCTTCGACGGATATCCGCGCGGGCACCGGCAGACGAAGAAGATCGAAATCGGTCTGCTCGTCGCGGGCCTGGCAACCTTCGTGCTGCTTTACAACACGCAAGCTATTTTGCCCTATTTCACGCGGGACCTGCGGATCTCCCCGTCACAGTCAGCCCTTTCGGTGTCCGTTGCAACGGCGGGCCTTGCGGTTGGGCTCATTGCGGCAGCCCCCGTTTCCGAGCGGATCGGCAGGGTCGCACTCATCCGCTTCTCCCTGCTGTCGGCAAGCGCGTTGGGCCTGGTGAGCGCCTTTATCGTCGACTGGCCGACCTTCCTCATTCTGCGCTTTGTCATGGGTGTTCTGTTGGCCGGGCTGCCCGCCACCGCCGCGGTGTATTTGAAAGAGGAAATCCACCCGGACTACGCGACGGCTGCTACGGGGATCTACATCTTCGGCACAACGCTCGGAGGTCTGAGCGCTCGCCTCATCACGTCCGGTGTTGTCAGCCTGCACGAACGGCTGGATCTGGGTGCGCCCCTAGGGCTGGATGCGGCGCATTTCGCTCTGTTTGTGTCAGCACTTGCTGCCTCTGCGTGTGCTGTGGGTGCGTGGCTGCTGCTGCCGCAGTCGCGCGGCTTTGCGCCCCATCCGGTGCATCCGCGGCGGCTTCTGCGCGACTTCGCCAAGGTTTTCACCGACCCTGTCCTGGTGGGCCTGTATGTGCTCGCGTTCTTCGGCATGGGTGCTTTTGTCGGTACGTTCAATGTTCTTGGCTTCCGCCTTGAGGCAGCCCCCTACGGTCTGTCGGTTGCCGTGGTCGGTCTGCTCTACCTGGCCTATCCGGTGGCAGGTTTTGTCGGTGCTCGCGCGGCACGGCTGGCCAACCGCTACTCAATGCGGGCGGTGATTGTCTTCGGTCCTCTGACTGCGCTGGTCGGTGTTGGACTGCTCGCGGCCTCGCCTTTGGCGGTCATTGTGTTTGGTCTGCTGGTGCTCGCCTCGGGGTTCTTCATCACCCACTCGATCGCGTCTGCTTGGGTCCCCTCCCGAGGTGCCGCCCGCCTCGGTCTGCCCGCTCAGGCGGCCAGCATGTACATGCTGTTCTACTACATGGGGTCATCAGCAGCGGGAAACCTCACGCCGCTTGCCTGGCAGGATTTCGGATGGTGGGGTGTCACCGCGATGACTGGTGCGTTCATGGGTGTGAGCCTGCTGATTGCGATTGGTTTGGCGAAGTCGAAAACGGCCTGAGCGCTGCGGCCTGTGGGACCTAGACTGAACGGGTGAGCGCAATCACGATCAACGGCCGGAACGCGAACCCGTTTGTCATCGGGTTCCTCGGCATGCTCGGAGCAGGACTGGCCTACGGGCTCTTTCATCTGGTCGACGACCTCGCCGGTGTCATCGTCTGCATTGCCTGCGCGCTGTTCCTCGCACTTGGTCTTGAGCCGGTCATCCGCTTCCTCAACGACCGGGGAATCAAACGCGGATGGGCTGTCACCATCACGTCGCTGGCCGTCGTCATTGTCGCAGCCGGCGTTCTGCTGCTCGTCGTCCCGCCGGTGGTGCGGCAGGTGCAGCAGTTCATCGGCGACATCCCGCGGATCATCGACGACATCATGCGTGAGCCGTGGTTTGCGAAGCTCGAAGAGAACCTGCCGTTCGGCATCGACCTCAACGAGAGCCTCGAAAACGCCGGCGCCTGGGCCTCGAATCCTGCGAACCTCGCCAGCATCGGCGGCGGTGTTCTGACGATCGGTGCGGGAGTGATGACGTTCACCACGAACGTCATCATCGTCATCATCCTCACCCTGTACTTCGCGGCGGGACTGCCCCGCATCAAGTCCGCTTTCTACCGTCTGATGCCGGCACGCAAACGCGAAGATGTTGAGGACGTCACGGAGGAGATCACCAGTTCGGTTGGCCGCTACATTCTGGGCCAGAGCGCGCTCGCGGCCACCAACGGAGTGCTGTCGGCGGTGTTCCTCACCATCATCGGTGCTCCGCTGCCTGCCCTTTTGGCGTTCATCGCCTTCCTCGGTTCGCTTATCCCGCTGGTCGGCACGATATCGGCATCATGCATCATCGTGGTGTCGTGCCTGATGAGCTCACCCACCCTGGCGCTCATCGCCGCGATCTACTACCTGGTGTACATGCAGATTGAGGCCTACGTCTTCAACCCGCGCATCATGAAGGCTGTGACCGACGTTCCCGGGCCGATCGTGATCATCGCCGCGATTGCCGGAGCGACGCTCGGTGGAGTGCTCGGGGCTATTGCATCGATTCCTGTCGCAGCGTCACTGCTCATCATCTACCGCAGGGTCGTCGTCCCACGCCAAGACGCCAAGCACTAGCGGAAGCCCTCTGAGCACGGGTGGCCGCAACGCGAGAGGTGTCAGTGCTGAACCTCAGCACTGACACCTCGGAAATCAGAAGTCGACCGTACACATGCCGTATTTCGGTTCGACGTTGAACAGCCCGTAGTGGTCGATGGTTGAACCATTGGTAGCGCAGTGCTCAGTCCAGCCCGTGTATTCCTCATCGAGACTGTCCGTTGGGTGGCCGGGCAGGTACAGCTCGAACTCCTCGCCTTTTTCAAAGCCGTACGGCTCAGCGTATTCGATCGTACGACCGTCCCTTTCGGTCTTTTCGCCCGTCGGGGTGGTCGTCTTCAGGTCTTTGAGTTTGAGCTTGTACGTGTATTCGTCAACCCGTTTGGCGACTTCGAAGCGACCGTTGAATTCAGCGGTGTGCTCGCCGCGGACGTTGGCATCTATGTATGAGCCGGTGAACTTGCCGTCCTTTTCCATCGTGATGCTTGTGTTCCACGCGCCAGCGCCAGACGAGAATACGAACATCTTGCCCTCGAGTTCGGCAAGGGCTTTCTTTCCGCCAGAGCCTTCGGGGTAGATTTCGCGTGAGTAGGCGTAGAGCTCCAGCGGCTCTTCTGCCTTGAACAGTTCGGCATCGACCATTTCCCGGCTCTTCTTGCCGTCAAACGGGTTGCCGGCTTTTTCGCTCGCGTTGAACTTGGCTTCCAGGGGTGCTGTCGCCTTCACATCGGCGCTTCCGGCGTAGGTGCCGTCAAGGCCGGGAAGCTTAATGAGCTCAGACTCGCCTGTTCCGGGCTTGGCCCTTTCCAGTGAGGCATCGAAGGCAGTGTCAATGCCGGTTGTGATCTCTGGGCCGGCGATCCCGAAGACGCTGCTGGTGAGGTTCACATTGACCGCGCCGTGCCCCGAAGCATCGAGGTTGTCCTGATCCGCCGCGGCGATTTCAAATGTCTGCTCGCTCTCTTCGTCAATGGGCGACAGGCCCTCGCCGGACAGGTAACGGTACCCGACGGTCCGCTCGAGACTTGATTTGACGGTCGCATCCGCTTCTGTGTCAACACTGCCGTTGGCCGAAACAGAAAGCTCGTTGACCAGAGTGACAGGGAAGTCATCGACGATGATCGTCACCGGCAGAACCTGCTTGGTGAAGAGGTCTTTGTTCCAATCGCCCGGGTTCTGCAGCTTGAACTCACTGTCGAGGTTAAGGTCGGCTTTCGTCTCGAAGTCGATTTTGCCGTTTTCGGCGACCCTCATGTTGAGCGACAGGGTCAAAGATCCGGTGGCGTCGAGTTCGTCACCCGAATACGAAAAGATTTCCCCATCGCTCGCGGCCGGTGCCGCGTGTGCCGGTGCCGCGCCAAGCGGGTTCCCCTTGGACGGGCCGTGGTCGTCAAGCGTGTGATTGCCGTCCGGGTCGATGTTGATGTCGAGGTTGATATCGGCCTTTTTGATTGCATCAGTCAGAGCAGCCTGCTCAGTCTCGAGCACCATTCTGCCGTTGTGCTTTTTAACGGAGGTGACTTTGCGCAGGAAGCCGTTCGGAGCTGCTTTGCCTGTTCCTCCGGCGACGATTGCGCCTTCTGCGATCGAGCTGTCCTCGTCGATCGTGACGCTGTCCTCGGTGACATCGTGGACGGTGAAGCCGTCTTTGCCACCGGCGATGTGCACGTTGGGCTTGAGCGTGAGTGTGGAGGGTTTCTTTCCAAGGGCGGCGAACATGACCCCGCCTACGACGAGTACGACCACTGCCATGATCGCAATGATGATGCCTTTGCGCATGACCTTCCATTCCTCTGTGTGGATCCGACGATCGCTGCTGAAAATCGCAGTTCAATAGTCAACAGTGACGGCGGCGAAGATTTCTGCGCGATACCCTTCCTCAATTCTATGCCAGTTTCGAACTAAATGGCCCAGGTCTCCAGATGTGAAACGGTGCCTTCCAAGCCGCGTGGCCGCATGTAACCTGGCTCACATGACTGAACGATTTCCTGACGCAGTTCTGACAGACCTGCCCGACGACATCCGACAGCGGATAGAAGACGAAGCCGAAAAGTCCGGTTTCGTTCCCAACGTATTCATCAAACTGGCTCGCAGACCCGCAGAGTTCCGTGCGTTCTTCGCCTACTACGACGCGCTCATGGACAAAGACACCGGCAGCCTGACAAAAGCCGACCGCGAAATGATCGTGACAGCCACCTCGTCAGCCAATGGGTGCCTGTACTGCGTCGTCGCCCACGGGGCGCTGCTGCGCCTGTTCAAGAAAAGCCCGGACATTGCAGACAAAGTGGCCGTCAACTACAAGCATGCCGACCTTGAACCCCGCGAAGAGGCCATGCTCGACTTCGCTATGAAAGTCTGCACCGACCCCGCAGACATCAGTGAAGATGACTTCACGCGCCTGGCCGAGCACGGCTTCGATGACGAAGACGTGTGGGACATCGCCGCCATCACCGGGTTCTTCGGCCTGTCCAACCGCATGGCCACGGAGTCGCGAAAGCGGCCAAACCCCGAGTTCTACACGCTCGGCCGGGTGCCGAAAGACATCTACCAACAGCTCAACAGCTGACCGAAACGCACGAGGTGGGGCTCACCTGGGAAGGTGAGCCCCACCTCGTGAGTATGCTCCTGATTTCGAGACACCCCTTGTCTGCCCGCGAGCAGGTGCGTAGTTTGAGGAGAGGACATCGACGTCCTGCAGCACTGCACCTGAGATCTCAAAGGAGAGAATCATGACGGTCTACGCAGCACCCAATACACCTGACAGCAAGGTGACCTTCAAATCCCGCTACGACAACTGGATCGGCGGGCAGTGGACGCCGCCGAAGGCCGGCCGCTACTTTGAAAATCCCTCCCCGGTTACCGGCAAGGTCTTCTGCGAAGTCGCGCAGTCAGACGCTGACGATGTCGAAGCAGCACTCGATGCGGCACACAAGGCCGCACCCGCGTGGGGCAAAACAAGCCCAGCTGAACGCGCGCTCATCCTTCACCGGATTGCCGACCGGATGGAAGAGAACCTCGAAATGCTCGCCGTTGCCGAAACCTGGGACAACGGCAAGGCGATCCGCGAACCGCTGACGGCTGATATTCCGCTGGCCATCGACCACTTCCGCTATTTTGCCGGCGCAATCCGCGCTCAGGAAGGCCGCCTGTCGCAGATTGACGACAACACGGTTGCCTATCACTTCAACGAACCGCTCGGCGTGGTCGGCCAGATCATTCCGTGGAACTTCCCGCTGCTCATGGCGGTGTGGAAGCTTGCTCCCGCTCTTGCTGCGGGCAACGCGGTGGTTCTCAAACCGGCCGAGCAGACCCCGGCCTCGATCATGGTGCTCATTGAGCTGATCGGCGACCTTCTTCCCGACGGCGTGGTCAACATCGTCAACGGCTTCGGCGTCGAAGCGGGTAAGCCGCTGGCCTCGAACAAGCGCATCGCGAAGATCGCGTTCACCGGTGAAACGACCACCGGCCGGCTCATCATGCAGTACGCATCGCAGAACCTCATCCCGGTCACTCTGGAGCTCGGCGGCAAGAGCCCCAATGTGTTCTTCGAAGACGTCATGGCAGCTGATGACACGTTCCGGCAGAAGGCGGCCGAGGGCTTCGCGATGTTCAGCCTCAACCAGGGTGAAGTCTGCACCTGCCCGTCGCGCGCATTCGTGCAGGAGAGCATCTTCGACGACTTCGTCGAACTCGGTCTTGAGCGCGTCCGCAACACCAAGCAGGGCAACCCGCTGGACACGGATACGCAGATCGGCGCCCAGGCTTCGAGCGATCAGCTTGAGAAGATCAAGTCGTACCTGCAGATCGGCAAGGACGAAGGCGCCGAAGTGCTCATCGGCGGTGAGCAGAACCACCTCGACGGTGACCTCGCCGACGGCTTCTACGTCCAGCCGACGGTCTTCAAGGGCGACAACAGCATGCGGATCTTCCAGGAGGAGATCTTCGGCCCCGTCCTCGCTCTGACATCGTTCACCGACTACGACTCTGTCATCAAGGAAGCGAACAACACGCTCTACGGCCTGGGCGCTGGTGTGTGGTCGCGCAACGGCGGCATCGCGTACCGTGCGGGTCGTGACATTCAGGCCGGCCGCGTGTGGGTGAATAACTACCACAACTACCCGGCGCACGCTGCGTTCGGCGGCTACAAGTCGTCCGGCATCGGCCGTGAGAACCACCTCATGATGCTCGACCACTACCAGCAGACCAAGAACCTGCTGGTCAGCTACGACGAAAACCCCATGGGATTCTTCTGACGATGGCTGACGACATCACCGGAGACCAGGACGGCGCCACAGTGACCGCGCAAGTCGAAGCGCGGCCTGAGATCGATGGTGAACAGCGCTCGCGCGTGGGGCTGAGCCCGGCGGCGGTGGAGCTGCTGCAGAAGCTCACACAGCAGCATGGCCAGCTGATGTTCCATCAGTCCGGCGGATGCTGTGACGGGTCTGCTCCCATGTGCTATCCGGAAGGTGAGTTCCTCACCGGAGGGTCGGACGTGCTTTTGGGCACGTTCACTCTGCCCGATGTGCCCGCAGAGTCTGCGGAGATCGGCTTCTGGATGTCAAAGGAGCAGTTCGAGTACTGGAAGCATACTTACCTGCTGGTTGATGCAGTGCCCGGCAGGGGCGGTGGCTTCAGCATCGAAAGCCCCACGGGGCTGCGGTTCCTCATCAGGTCGCGGCTTCTGGACTGACCCCAAAGCACGAGGTGGGGCTCACCTGGGAAGGTGAGCCCCACCTCGTGCTGTGTGTGGAGGAAGTCAGTCGGTGCTTTCCTCGGTGGCCGATTCGCTGGGAGCCGAGGTTCCCTCCGTGGAGGGGTCGGTCGCGTCAGCCGACGGCGATGCCGAGGCGGCGTTTTCCTTCATGGCTTCTTCGGCTGCTTCGCGCTGGTCAGCCGGGATGGCCGACAGGGCGGTCCAGTCGTCCCATTCGTAGGTCCAGTCCGCAACATCTCCCGAGGCGGGGCTGAGCGAAACGCTGGAGCCCTTGATTTCGACGGGGTCGCCGTAGAGGGCGGAGTTGAAGTACTTCTGCGCGCTGCCGGGGGCGAGGTTGACACAGCCGTGCGACACGTTTGCCGAACCTTGCGAGCCGACCGACCACGGTGCGCCGTGGATGAACTCGCCGTTGTTGTGGATGCGCACAGCGTGCCTGGTGGGGGTTTCGTAGTCCCACTGCTGGCTGCGCATGACGTAGTACTCGTGCTTGGACATCACGATGTGCGTGCCGTTATGGGTTTCCGTGCGCGAACCGGCACGGCCGAAGGATGCGGGGAAGTCCCACTTGGTTTCGCCGTTTCGCTTGACGACCATGCGGTGGGTCTTGGTGTTGCCCTCAACCACCTGGTTGCGGTCGACCGTGAACTTCAGTTCGACGTCCTTTTCGCCCTTCTGCCTCTTGCCCATGGGGACGTCCTTGAGGTTCATGCGAAGGTCAACATCGGTGTGCTCGGGCCAGTATTCGCGCGGTCGGTAGTGGATGCGTGAAATCCCGTCGACATCGGGAAGCCAAGCCCAGGAGCCTTCGACGTCGCGGTTGTTGCCGTCGGCGTCCTTGAACGACAGGCCCAGGCGGCTTTCCACGGTGGCGCGGAACTCCTCCGGCACTGTGCTGCCGAAGTTCACAATAATGGGCGCACCGACACCGACCTTCTGGTTGTCGCCGATGAGGGTGCGGGCGCTGATCTCGGTGCGCTCGAGCTTGTCGGTGTCGACCGTGCCGGTGAGAGTGTGCTCCTTGCCGTCAGCGTCGAGTGCCGAAGCGGTCCACGTGTAGGTCGAATCTCCGGCAAGCCGGTAGGAAGACTCCCACGTGGTCTGCTGATCGGCGGAGGCTTCTGCTCCGGTTGAAGCCGAGGGGTCAGCGGATGCGTCAGCGGACGGGTCAGTGGACGCGTCTGCCGAAGAGTCAGCGGAGGGGTCGGCACTTTCCGAAGCGTCCTCTGAAGATTCGTCTGAACTGTCTGAGGTGTCGGCTGCGTCAGTGGCGCCGTCAGTTGGTTCTTCCGAGGCATCGTCTGAGGGGTCCTTGAACTCGCCCAAGTCGACAAGGGCGCCTTCGGCGTCGTCGTCGATCAGCTGGACGTTTTCGAACGTGCCATCAGTGACCTTGAGGGCGAGCTTCTTTCCCGGCGCGTCCGCGGTCACTTCAACCGTGGGCTTCGGAACCTCTTTTTTAGAGATCGGATTCGTTTCGTCAACAACCGAGCATCCGCTGATGAGCAGAAGAGCTGACGTTGCCGCTGCGGCAGCGGACATGAGGCGAAATCGCACGCGAGACCCCTTCGGAAAGGCTGATATAAAGCGCTGTTGAGCAGTGATCGGGCAACGCGCTGATGCTGCCCGAGGCACGGTTTTGAGCTTCCGCGATTCTACCTTTCGCTTTTGGTTGCAATGTTGCATCTTGATTGCGAAAGGGTCACAGGCGATGTGTGCCCACCATCAGCACTGGTCCGCGCCGTGAAGGGAAGTTATAAGAAAGTGATAGACCGCGGTGGGGCGCCTTGAAGACGATAAGGGCCCTCCGCGCACCCAGTAGAGCTTGCTTACCCTTGCTACCTTCCGGTCCTGGGGGAGTTCACAAGATGCTGCCACGCGAAGGGCCGAATCGAGTATAGGCCATGTGGGAACGACAAAGCGAACGCGCAGGGGTGGAGTGGGGGAGTGCGGGCAGTTTTTAGGACATCTATAGGACAGCCCCTCTTTTCGCGATGCGGGCAGTGCGGTTTGCGCAGGCTGTGTTCATCTGCGGTTTACGGCTGATTCGTCCTTCCGCACAAACTTCTGTATGCTGTCTTGCGGAGGATTCGCATAGCGGCCTAGTGCGCACGCCTGGAACGCGTGTTGGGTTAATAGCCCTCAGGGGTTCAAATCCCCTATCCTCCGCGCGATGAAGAAGGCCCCTGACCATTCGGTCAGGGGCCTTCTTCTTGTTTTGGTGGAGCGCTCCAGTGCTGATGGTGGGCCGTACATCGGCCCACGGTGCCCGGATTCGTCACGGTCGAGCACTTATTCGCACTGCTCCTGCCTGGCTACACTGTTTCCAGCACCGAATCTGCGATGCGAGTGAGGGTAAGCCGTTGAAGACTGCGACCGATGCCGTCCGCTACTCTGTTTCGACTGTTTCCGCGATTCTCCTGACCCTGCTGATCGAAACGGCCTGGATTCTCCTGCTGCGCCCCGACTCGACGGGCAGATCACTGTCTACTGAGCTCCTCGTCCTCTTCTACCTGCTGTTCTGGAACTTTTTCGTCATCATCTACGTCACGTGGACGATACGGTGCTACAAGCCCCTCAACGGATCGGCGCTCATCGGCCAGGTGCGTCGCGAAGTCCGGGTGCAGAAGCGCTGGTGGGCGCGGGCGCTCGGATTCACTGGTGCGACGAACTTCGCCGTCACCGCTGCCGCCTTCGCCATCTTCCTGACCGTAGTGCTCGCCCAGACTGAGGTAGTGCGCCAGTCACCGCTCTACTTAGCACTCGGCATCGTCGCTGTTGCCGCGGCCTGGGCATTCATGGTTCTCGCCTTCGCCTCCGCCTACATGCACCTAAACGTGCCCGATGCCGACAAGCGCCACATCCGCTTCCACAGCGAACCGCCCGAGGATTTCGACGACTACCTCACCCTGGCAGTGCTCGCCTCGACGATGGCTGCCGGCTTTTCAGCAGAGATCCGCACGAAGGCTGCCTGGAAGCAGGTGCGCACCAACGTCGTCGTCGCCTTCGGGTTCAACTCGCTCGTGCTCGCGATGATCGTCTCGGTCGTCATCTCCGCTCTGACTCGGTGACGGCACCGCGGCCGGAGACACCGGCTGCGGCGGCCGGTGCGATGAGTGCTCGAGCTTGTACCCAGGTGAAGGCGGCGAGCACAAAGAAGAGTGCCGCGTCGAGGGCGATGTAGATGACATGCACTGAACTGCCCGCTTCTGCAGTGCCGGCGAGCACGGCTTCGGTGCGGGCATTCAACAGCGGGCGCACGACTGCGACCTTGACGATCAGCAGCCCGGCGATCGTCGCCAGCAGTGTCCAGGCCGGGCGGATGTGCCGGGTCGTGACGACGGCTGCAATGAGGATGAGCGCGAGCACGCCCTCGACGATGTTCATCGCAGTGAACACAAGCCGTCCGATGCCCAGCCCCAGCGGGATCGTGATTCCGGGGGCCTGGAACTTCAGCGGGGCCTCGATGAGGTCGATGGCGATGATGAGGCCCAGCCAGATGGCAGGGATGACAAGCCGGGCAGTTAGAGCGGCAGAACGCATGGCCGTAGTCTATGTCCAGTCGGCGCCGCTGCCGTCAGCTGATCAGCATGTTCAACCGATGATCCCAAAACGGCAGCCGGCCTTCCAGGTCATTGGCCGCCGCGGGTCATGCGGATCTCAGCCAGATCATCAGCGGCTGCATCGACGTTGCGGGTGCCGTCGGGTGTGAAGCCATTGCGGGCGTAGAAGCTGCGGGCGCGCGGATTGTCCTCAGCCACCCACAGGGTGGCCGGCGCAGTGCCGATCGCCGCATCCAAAAGCGCCTGGCCGAGGCCTGTCCCGTAGTGACTGCTGAGGATGTACAGCGCCCACAGCTCCAAGCCGGTGCGGTCGTCATCGCGGGCCTCGCCGACGCTCGCGAACCCGACGACATCGGTGCTCGGCAACAGGCCCGGTGACGTGACCGGGGTGCTGGGATCGGTGCGAACGGCCAGGCGCGTGCGCGCACATGATTCAGGCTGCGTCAGCCACTGTGCCCACTGCTCGGTGCGGGTGGCCAACACCGCATCGTCGTAGAAGCGCTCGTCCAGCAGGTGGCCGTAGGCCTCCCGCCATCCGGCGACGTGCACGCGCGCAATCGCAGCCCCGAGCTCGACGTCGGGCTGTGGAGTGGCCTGCGGGGTGATGATGGCGAACGGCATGACACCACGCTAGCGGAGGACTTGGACTTGTCTAGACTCATGGGCATGTCCTTCTCGATCATCGACGTCGGCAACGAGCTGCTCGAACGCGCCGCCGACGAACCGACGAAGCTGGCGACCAAACGGATCCCTTCGGACAATGCCGCAATCGTGCGCATGCTCATCGCGATGCGTGCGGGCGCGCAGCTGTCCGACCACCCCAACCCCGGTGAGGCGGTCATCACAATCCACCGCGGAGCCGCCACCCTGACCGGCACATCCGGTGAGACGATCGCTCTCGACTCCGGTGAGACCGCGGACATCCCACAGGAGACCCACCGGCTTGATGCTGACCGTGACACGATCGCTGTGCTCACTCTCGTCCACCGCAGCCGTCTGCAGTCCTGAACCATGGCTGGTCAGCAGCTGAACGTCACTTCGAGAGGGCCTCGATGAGTGCGGCGTTGAAGACCTCCAGATCACCGGGGTTGCGAGAGGTGATGAGGTTGCCGTCGACGACGAGCTCGGAGTCCTCCCAGGCCGCTCCGGCGTTCTGCATGTCGACCTTGATCGACTCGTACGAGGTCAGCTTGCGTCCCTTGGCCAGACCGGTCTGGGCGAGGATCCAGGGAGCGTGGCAGATCGCAGCGACAGGCTTGTCGGCTGCGAAGAACGCCTCAACGAGTTTGCTTGCATCTGCATCAAGGCGCAGTGAGTCGGCGTTGAGCGTGCCGCCGGGCAGTACGAGCATGTCGTAGTCATCGGCATTGGCATCCGCGACCGGGACGTCGACGTCGAAGACCTCGGCGTGCTCCCAGTCGCCTTCCATTGCCTGCCGCCGTCGCAGATTCACGCTTTAATGCAGATTCACGCGTTGTTGCAGCGCATTAACGCGTGAATCTGCATTAAAGCGCAAATCTGGCCCGCGGGGTGTGCATTCTTTGTGAAGCGCCGTTCCCGCGAATATAAGCCGATGCTGTCGACCAATGTCCCCGGTTAGTCCACCGAAACCTCACCCGCGAGGAGGGAAGTTCTCCATGTCAATGACCACCGGCTCGTAATCGTCGTCAGCCTCGTACACCAAGTCACCGGAATCCGACAGGTCCCACTCATCGGCATGGTCCTCGTGGATCCCGTTGGCGATAAGCGCCAGCGCGGCGCGCTGCGCTTCGCGTGTGTTGCCCATCGCAGCTACAGCGGACGACGACGTTGCCTCGACCGCATCTGCCAAGCCGCGGACATCGAACTCGAAGAACACCAAAGACCCCTCGGTATCGCGCATTGGCACCGTCATGATCGGCCCGGCGATTCTGATGTCTCCGACGGCGCCGAGGAGCTCTGCGAGCTGCCCCGCAAGCAACAGGTCTGAGTCTTTGATCGGTTTTCCCATCAGCACTTCTTCGTTGGGTAGGAGGTGATTACGTTCTTGCCGCCATGAGACACGGGGCCCTGATCGCGAACCAATAGTAGACCCTGCCATTCAGCCACAGCCTGGGAAAAGCCTTGGCGTACCGCCGCATCCAGCGACATCGCTTGAAAGCCGACCGCTTGTGCGAAAAGGTGGAAAGTACCAGGTGCCGTATCCTCGGCGCCGCTGACAGCACAAGGAGAAGACTATGGGTCTCGGAGACGACATCAAGAGCAAGGCTGAAGAACTCAAGGGCCGTGCCAAGGAGGCTGTCGGCGCTGCATCTGACGACAGCGAACTCAAAACCGAAGGCAAGGGCGACCAGGGCAAGGCCAAGGTTGACCAGGTTAAGGGCGACATCAAGGACGTCGCCGACAACTTCAAGAACTGACCGGCTGGACGCAGCCGCGGTGTTCATCACCGCCTAGATCACGAGGTGCCGCTCACCTGGAAAGGTGAGTGGCACCTCGTCGTTTGGGGTGGGCCGGGATCAGGCCTCGGCGTACCACTCCGCATTGCCCACAGCGGAACCGCGATCGGCGATGAGCATGCGCACGGGCGAAGCCGCTGCGTCGTCGGATGTGGGCGGGGTCGAGAAGAAATCGAATGAAAGATCGTCCGGGCGCTGGGAACCGTGCAGCACATTTGTGTGTGCCAAATAGTTCACGGCGGGACCGGTGATCAGATATGAGTGTGCGTTGGAAAGTTCGACGATGAGGACATCGGGATTGTGCCCGTGCACAGCATCGACATCCAGATGGGCAATCGGCGTCACGGCCTTGCGCAGGCGACGCAGGGGAATGATGCGCGCCAAGCCGATTTTGATGAAGTAAATGCCAGGCACAACGATCAGCAGCGACGCGAGCGCCGAAATCGTCTTGGCAGGGCCCGAAAGCGGCGAGGTCAGGACCGTGTAGACAAGACCGGCGGAGAAGAAGAAAAAACCGAAGCCGCTGATGAAGTTCCAGCTGGGCTGATTGATTTCAGAGGTGATCCACAGCTGATCCTCCTGGCGCAGCTGCGGACGCTCCGCGGGATTCGTGGTCACAAGTGCCTTTCTACGGGGCTTCTGTGCAGATCAGTTTATCGGGGTCTTCTCAGCTGAAGTTCACCTGCTGAGCTTTACAGGCCGGGGGCAGATGCGAAAGTGTGGAAGAGTAGTCGATACGAAAGGAGTCTGAACAATGGGACTCGGAGATAAGTTCAACGACGCCAAGGACAAGTTCAACGACGCGAAGGACACCGTCAACGAACACCAGGACGACATCAACAACGCCAAGGACAAGGTGAACGAAGTCAAGGACAAGTTCAACAAGTGACTTCGTTCGGAACGGTCCGGTAAGTCCGGATCTGTCCGGCAAACCAAAGGGCGACTGCGGTGGATAACCGCAGTCGCCCTTTGGTTTGCCCGTGGCTCAGCCCATGACTGATGCGGCGACAGTCGCCGCGGCCTCTGTCAGTTGTTCTCTGCGCTCGTCGGTGACGTCGCCGGTGAAGACAACCGCGGGCGCTGCGAGCTTCCATCCCAGGCCAGTGGTGATCTGCTCCATTGCCCTTTCAGCGCCGGTCGTGTCGAATCCGCCGCGGATCCAGTACGTGAAGGGGCGGCCCTTGGTGGGTTCGCGCACATCGTCATACACGGTGTCGAAGAAGTGCTTGAGCGCGCCGGAAATGTAGCCGAAGTTCGCGGTGGTGCCCAGCACGTAGGCGTCAGCGGCAAGAACATCGTCAACGGTCGCCTCGAGAGCCTGGCGCTCAATGAGTTCAACGCCTTCCAGCTCTGGCATGCATATGCCCGCCCGTGCCGCCTCGGCAAGCGGTGTGACCGTGTCGGTGGGGGAGTGGTGAACCAAGAGTACGGTAGCCATACGGCCACTGTATCGCCGCAAGGAGCCACATGAGCATTATTCGCGACCCGCTGCGCGGGATCGTCCGCCCGGAACCCAGCCACACGGACGAAGAGATCCTCGACGTGCTGTGCTCCCGGCCGGTTCGCGACTGGGCCGTTCTCACTGGAGCCGGGTTCAGCACGGATTCGGGGCTGCCGGACTATCGAGGCCCATCGTCGGTCAATCGTCGTCCCATGACGTTTCAGCAGCTGACCGCATCCCGGGAAAACCACACCCACTACTGGGCGCGATCCTGGATGGGGTGGTCCTTCATGCGTGATGCCCAGCCCAATGAAGCGCATTTGTCGTTGGCTCAGCTTTCCCCGGCGGCACTCCTTACACAGAACGTCGATGGCCTGCACCAAAAGGCAGGTTCGCGGGGAGTTCTCGATCTCCATGGCCGCTTGGATCGCGTTGTGTGCCTGGACTGCCGGGCGATGTACGACCGCGAATGGGTACAGCAGAGGCTCGATGAGGAAAACGCGGCCTTCCTGCGCAATCACAGGGAAGTCATCGACATGGTTGAGATAGCTCCCGATGGTGACGTCCCATTGCAAGACACGGCGGACTTTCGCATGATCGACTGTCCTGCCTGTGGCGGTCTGCTCAAACCGGATGTGGTTTTCTTCGGCGAAACAGTGCCCAGGGAGCGCTCCCTGGATGCGGCTGCCGCGGCTGCCGCAGCTCCGGGCCTGATAGTGGCTGGGACGTCGCTGGCGGTCATGTCCGGCCTGCGCTTTGTGCGCCAAGCCGCCAAAGAAGGCAGACCGGTGGTCATCATCACCGATGGGCCGACCCGGGCTGATGAACTGGCCGACTACCGGTCGCTCAGTCGGGTGGGGGAATTCTTCCGGGCCTGGAAAGACAGAGTGCTTGGGTGATGCGCCCTTTTTGAGTGGAGCTTCTGCGTCTTTGGGCGTATCCAAATCCGCACTGTGTGACTAGGCTGGGACACATGACGAATTTCGCCCGTTCCGAGAGGCTCGCGCTCGCGGCTCTTCTCCGCGAAGTCGGCCCAGATGCCCCTACTCTCTGTGACGGCTGGAGCACGCGCGATCTTGCCGTCCACATCGTCATCCGCGACCGCTATCCGTCCGCCATGGCGGGCGAGGCGAGCGAGGTGACCGCCAAGATCCCGTTCCTGAACAAGCGCGCTGAACAGCGCCGGCGCGAACTCGGCGAACTCGACTGGAAGCAGCTGGTCGGGATGGTCGCAGAAGGCCCCGGGATGCTGTCTCCGGTCGGCTGGGGTCCAGGTGAAATCCTTGCGAACACAGTCGAGTTCTACGTGCACGTAGAAGATGTGCGCCGGGCCCGCCGCGGGTGGACGCGCCGCAACATCCTGCCCGAACTCGAACAGCAGCTGTGGTCGGCGCTGCCCACCATGGTGCGCCTTCCTCCGTGGCGGCCAGAAACGGCAGTGAAGTTCATTGCCCCGGGAGTTGGGGAGTTCTCGTTCGGCAAGACCGACGTCAAGTCGAAAGTCGTCTCCGGCAAGCCCTCTGAAATTGTGCTCTATGCGCTTGGGCGACAGGAACAGGCTCAGGTCGAGGTGCGCTCGGAGAAGATCTGAATGGGGCCTGGCGCAGATCTCATGTCAGTGCCTCCCAGTAGGCTGTAGACGTGTCAACAGCTCTGTATCGTCGCTATCGCCCCGACACCTTCGACCAGGTGATCGGGCAGGAACACGTGACCGACCCGCTCAAGGCCGCTTTGGCCGGTGGTCGGGTCAACCACGCGTACCTGTTCTCCGGCCCCCGCGGCTGCGGCAAAACCACCAGCGCGCGTATCTTGGCACGCTGTCTCAACTGCGCGGAAGGCCCCACGCCCACGCCGTGCGGTGAATGTGCCAGCTGCCGTGATCTCGCCACTGGCGGTCCGGGATCGCTGGACGTCGTGGAAATCGACGCCGCTTCGAACTCCGGTGTTGACGATGCGCGTGACCTGCGTGAACGCGCTGTCTACGCGCCGGCTCGAGACCGCTACAAGGTGTTCATCCTCGACGAAGCCCACATGGTCACCCCGCAGGGCTTCAACGCGCTGCTCAAACTGGTGGAAGAACCTCCGGAGCACGTCAAATTCATCTTCGCCACGACCGAACCCGAAAAGGTCATCGGCACTATTCGCTCGCGCACGCACCACTACCCGTTCCGCCTGGTGCCGCCGGACACCATGACCTCGTACCTGGATCACCTGTGCCAGCAGGAGGGCGTGCCGGTGGGCAAGGGTGTGCTGCCGCTTGTTGTCCGCGCCGGCGGCGGTTCGGTGCGTGACTCCCTGTCTGTTCTCGATCAGCTGATCGCAGGGTCAGGGCCAGACGGAATCGACTACGGACGGGCCACTGCTCTCTTGGGCTACACGCCTGATTCGCTGCTGGGCGACATCGTCGACGCCTTCTCGGCGGGCGACGGTGCGGCTGTCTATCGCGTGGTCGATCGGGTTATCGAATCCGGTCAGGACCCTCGCCGTTTTGTTGAAGACCTCCTGGAGCGCATTCGCGACCTCCTGGTGATCAGCACCTCCCCGCAGAACGCTCGCGCCTTCCTGCCGCAGGCTCCCGAAGACCTCCTGGAACGGCTCGTCCAGCAGTCACAGACCCTCGGTCCGGCAGAACTGTCCCGCGCCGGCGACCTCCTCAATGCCGGTCTTTCAGAAATGACCGGAGCGACATCACCGCGCCTGCAGCTTGAACTCATCTGCGCGCGCATCCTGCTGCCGGCCATGGACGGCGCGCGCAGCTCCGTGCTGTCCCGTGTCGAACGCATGGAACGGCGGGTGGGCATGCAGGCATCCGGAGCCGTTCCGGGTATGCCCCAGGCGACGGCTGGACAAGCCGCTATGCCGGCAGTCGAACAGCCGGGCGCCGAACAAACGGAAGCCGGCAGCCAGCAGGCTGGACAGCAGAGTACGCCTGCTTCGCAGAACGCTGTCCAGCAGGGAAGCCGCTCCGGCCAGCCGACATCCTCGGCTCAGCAGGAGTCGCGTGACTCTTGGGATGATCTCGACGATCTCGCCGATGTCGCTTCGCAAGCTGAAGCGCTCGCCTCCGGACAGTCCGAACCGCAGCAGGAAAGCCAGAAGGAATCGGCTCCACAGGCGGCCCCAGCACAGGAATCCTCACCGGTGCCACAGCGTGACGGCGGCACCCGCAGTGAACAGCGCGGCGAACAGCCGGAACCGCAGGCAGCGGCGGCCGCAGAAGCGCCACAGGGCCAGCAGCAGAACCGCAAGCCGCAGCCCAGTGAGCCGCAGCGAGCAGCTGTTCCGGCCTCGGCGCCGCCGACTGCCGAACAGCCTGCTCAACCGCAGACGGCAGCAAGCCCCGCGGGGCAGGACATCGACGCCATCCGCCGTTCGTGGCAGGCAATTCTCGACGTGGTCGGCCGCAGCGCCAAACTGGCCCGCGCAGTACTGGCGGGCAACGCCGTGCCGCAAGATCTGCAGGACGGCCGACTGCTCCTGGCCTTTAACAACCAAGGTGCGGTCGGTGCGTTCACGCGCGGATCCAATCCGCAGGCCCTCGAAGCCGCTGTCAGCGAAGTCCTCGGACTGACGGTGAAAGTCGACATCGGGCAGGTGGGCGAACACGTCAACCTGCGCATGGACGCACCCGCATCCGGGTACCAATCGCCCTCAACCCACGAAAACCCCAGCGGCCAGCACCACCAGCAGGCGCCTCGGGAAAGCGGGAGCCGCGAAACCCGGCCGCCCAGCCGGCCAACAGAAGCACAGATCCAGGCGGTCGTCGGTCAGCAGGCTATGGACCAGGAAGTCCCCGACCGCGAACAGTACTGGCAGCAAACCCCCGAAGACGACGACCAGGAGGGCGATCAGCCGGCCGTCGATTACGGTGAGCCCGCGCCGGAACCAGAACCTGACCCTGCCCCGGCGGGCAACGAAACGGCAGAACCGGAGCCTGCCCGCGATGGGGCAGCGGAAGCCGACTACTCCTCGGCTGGCAACTGGGAAGCGGAGTCTGAGCCCACTTCGTCAGACAGCTGGGACGCCGCGCCGGAAGACGCCGGCACGTCCTGGGGTGATGGTGCCGTCGAAGCCCCGGCGGTCGTCGTGCCGCCGCCAGCCGACATCGACGACACACCAGAACAGCAGACCGGCACCGCAGGGGAAAGCCAATCTGGGCAGGAAAGCTCAGCGGCTGAAGACTATGACTTCATCGGCGCTTACGCCGACGAAGACATCTTCGCCGGCCCACCCACATCGACCGTGCAGGAACAGGCCCCGCAGCAGCGGGAAAACCCGTACGCCTACGTGGGCAACATGGGCCGGTCCGACAGCGCCGATCAACCGGCTCACGTCGACCCTGCGAACAGCTGGCAGGAAACCGGCCAGACCCCGGCAGCTGACGGCTGGGGTGAGGCCGCAGAATCCGATTACCCCGACTTCAACGTCGACGAAGACCTCGATGTGTCCGAATCCCCAGAAGTCGGCATTCCCGTCGTCCAGCGCCTGCTGGGCGGAGTCATCCTCGAAGAGATCACCGAATGAGTGTTTACGAAGGCGCACTTGCCGACCTTGTTGAAGAGTTCGGCAAGCTGCCAGGCATTGGCCCCAAATCCGCACAGCGCCTGGCTTTCTACGTCATGCAGTCACCGCGCGAAGACGTTGATTCGCTCATCAGCGCGCTGACCAACGTCAAAACACACGTCCGCTTCTGTGACCAGTGCGGCAACGTGGCAGAAGGCGAACTGTGCTCCATCTGCTCTGACCCGCGCCGCGACAGCAGCCTCATCTGCGTCGTAGAAGAACCCAAAGACGTTGTCGCGCTTGAACGGACCCGCGAATACCGCGGGCTGTACCACGTTCTCGGCGGCGCAATCGACCCGATGTCCGGCATCGGACCCGACGACCTCCGGATTCGCGAACTCCTGCCCAGACTGCAGAGCGAGGACGTCCAAGAGTGCATTCTCGCCACCGACCCCAACCTCGAAGGTGAAGCAACAGCCACCTACCTCATTCGCCTGCTGTCCTCAATCGGGGTCACCGTCTCAAAATTGGCGTCCGGTCTGCCAGTGGGCGGCGATCTCGAATACGCTGACGAAGTCACATTGGGAAGAGCGTTCCAAGGCCGCACCAAGGTCAGCTGAACGCCGTCCTCTAAACTGATCAGCGGTGAACAGCGCTGCCGGGAGAAAGTGTGTGAAGTGAGCCTAGTCGTCCAGAAATTCGGCGGGTCCTCCGTAGCTGACGCCGACGGCGTCAAGCGCGTTGCCAAACGGATTGTCGAATATCGCAAAGCCGGCCACGACGTCGTAGTCGTCGTATCCGCAATGGGCGATTCGACAGACGACCTCATCGACCTCGCAAAAGAAGTCTCGCCGCTGCCGCCGGCCCGTGAACTCGACATGCTGCTGACCGCGGGAGAGCGCATCTCCATGGCGGTGCTGGCCATGGCAATTGCCAACCTGGGCTACTCCGCGCAGTCGTTCACCGGCTCCCAGGCCGGCGTCATCACTGACGAAGCCTTCGGGCGCGCACGCATTATCGACGTCACCCCCGGCCGCATTCAGGAAGCCATCGACAAAGGCAACATTGCGATCGTCGCGGGCTTCCAGGGCGTTTCTCAGAACACCAAGAACATCACCACGCTCGGCCGCGGCGGGTCTGACACCACGGCGGTGGCACTCGCGGCGGCACTGGGCGCTGACGTGTGTGAAATCTTCTCCGACGTTGACGGTGTCTTCACCGCAGACCCGCGAATCGTCCCCACCGCCAGCCAGATCGGCACCATTTCCTATGCCGAAATGCTCGAACTGGCCGCCAGCGGAGCCAAAATCCTCCACCTGCGCGCCGTTGAATACGCGCGCCGCTACGGAGTGCCGATTCACGTGCGCTCCAGCTTCAGCCCCCACCCGGGCACCTGGGTGACAGACGAACCCGTACCGCCCGAATTCGCAGACGACGTAAAGAAGGAAGCCATGGAACAGGCCATCATCTCCGGTGTTGCGCACGACCGCTCCGAAGCCAAGCTGACCGTGGTCGGCGTCCCGGATGTTCCGGGCAAGGCCTCAGAGATCTTCCGGATCGTGGCCAGCGAAGAGATCAACATCGACATGATCGTGCAGAACATCTCGACCACGCAGAACGGCCGGACCGACATTTCCTTCACCCTCCCCATGTCTGACGGGGCCAAGGCTATGAAGGCCCTCGAAGCGCAGCGCGACAACGTGGGCTTTGAAGATCTGCGGTATGACGACCAGATCGGCAAGCTCTCCGTGGTCGGCGCCGGCATGCGCTCACACCCCGGTGTGACAGCAACGCTGTTCGAAGCGCTCAAAGACGCCAAGGTCAACATCGAAATGATTTCGACGTCAGAAATCCGCATCAGCGTAGTGACCCGCGCGGACGCCCTTGATGACGCCGTGCGCGCCGCACACACCGCATACGATCTCGACGGATCTGAAAGCGAAGCAATTGTCTACGGAGGTACTGGGCGATGAGCCTTAATATCGGCATTGTCGGGGCTACCGGCCAGGTTGGCGAGGTCATCCGCGACATTCTCGAAACCGAACCCGGCTTCGAAATCGCGAGCGTTCGCTTCTTCGCCTCGGCCCGTTCGGCAGGCACAACTCTGCCGTTCCGCGGCGAGCAGATTGTTGTAGAGGACGCCGCCGAAGCTGACCCCGCGGGACTGGACGTGGCGCTTTTCTCCGCGGGCGGAGCAACTTCGCGGGCACAGGCAGAGCGCTTTGCCGCGGCCGGTGTCACCGTCATCGACAATTCATCGGCCTTCCGCGGTGACGACCAGGTGCCGCTCGTGGTTTCCGAAGTCAATCCGGAAGCCCTAGGCTCGATCCCCAAGGGGATCGTTGCCAACCCCAACTGCACGACGATGGCCGCCATGCCGGTCCTCAAACCCCTCCATGACGAGGCGGGGCTTGTGCGCCTGAAGGTCGCCACCTATCAGGCGGTCTCGGGTTCCGGACTGGCCGGTGTCAACGAGCTCTACGGTCAGGCTGAAGACGTTCTGCCGGATTCCAAGCAGCTTGTGCGCGACGGTTCGGCCGTGCTCTTCCCGGAGCCGAACGTGTACACCGACCCGATTGCGTTCAACGTTCTGCCGATGGCTGGTTCGCTCGTGGATGACGGTTCGGGTGAAACCGACGAAGAGCAGAAGCTGCGCAACGAATCCCGCAAGATTCTGGGTCTGCCCGAACTGCTTGTTGCCGGCACCTGCGTGCGTGTGCCGGTGTTTTCCGGCCACTCGCTGGCAATCCACGCGGAGTTCGAAAACGACATCACACCGCAGCGCGCCGAGGAAATCCTTGCCGAAGCCGCCGGTGTTGAACTGGCGGACATTCCCACGCCGCTGAAGGCTGCCGGCCGCAACCCGTCGTTTGTCGGCCGCATCCGAGCTGACCAGTCCGCGCCGGCGGGCAAGGGCCTGGTTCTGTTCGTGTCGAACGACAACCTGCGCAAGGGCGCTGCTCTGAACACGGTTCAGCTGGCAGCTCTGCTGGATCGCTGACGCGCACAGTCGCCTGAGTTCACGGCGGGTGGGTGCGGTTGAAATGGCCGCACCCACCCTGCTTTTGTATGCCCGCGTGCGCATATGTCTATTGGTAGATGTTCGAGTGCGAAACCTACATTGAGGTCATTTGCCTTCTATTCAAAGGAGTTGCACGCTCATGAAGTCTGTGCGCATTGCGGCTATTGCCGCTGCTGCGGGTCTGGTTCTTGCCGGCTGCGGAACTGGTGACGCCGAATCGACGGATTCGGGTGACAAGCTCAAGGTTGTCACCTCGACGAATGTCTACGCCGACCTCGCGTCTCAGGTTGCCGGTGACGCCGCTGACGTCGAGCCGATTATTTCGGATGCATCAAAGGACCCGCACGACTACGAAGCGACGTCGAACGACCAGCTCAAACTGTCGAAAGCCGATGTTGTCATCGTCAACGGCGGCGGCTACGACGCGTTCATGACCACCCTGCTTGAAGCAGCGGACAAAGACCCGAAGGTCGTCAACGGTGTTGAGGTCTCGGAGCTGCCGGGAGCAGAGGAAAACTCCGCGAACGAACCGCACGACCATGACCACGGTGAAGAAGGCCACGGGCACGACCACGCCCACGGTGAAGAGGGCCACGACCATGACCACGACCACGGCGAAGAGGGCCACGACCACGGTCACGACCACGGCGAAGAGGGCCACGACCACGATCACGACCACGGCGAAGAAGGCCATGACCACGACCACGGTGATGACCACGGCGCGTTCAACGAGCACATCTGGTACTCCGTCAGCGCTATGAAGAACGTCGTCGACTCAATCGAAGAAACTCTGTCTGAAGAAGATCCGGACAACAAAGCCGCTTACGAAGAGAATGCCGATAAGCTTCAGGGTGAGCTCGACGGTCTCATGAAGAAGGCGGATGAGGTCAAAAAGACCGGTGAAGGCAAGAAGAGCGCGGCAACCGAACCGGTTGCACTGTGGCTGTTCGAAGACCTCGGTCTGAAAACCATCACTCCGCAGAAGTTCCTGTCGGCAGTTGAAGCAGGTTCGGACGCAGCACCCGTGGTTCTCAAGCAGGCCCAGGACCAGGTCAAGAACAAGGAGGTCGCTGTCCTCGGCTTCAATCCGCAGGCAGTGAACGAGCAGGCTGAAACCCTGCGCAAGTCCGCTGATGATGCTGGCGTGCCGGTTGTCGAACTGCCCGAAACCCTCAACGAGGGCGAAACCTACGTCGACTGGATGGGATCGCACATCGACGACGTGGAAAAGGCCCTCAAAGGCTGATCAGACCCAGCCCTCCGAAAGGACGTGTTCCCTCATTTCCAGTCCCGCACTGTCGATCACTGACGGCCAGCTTCGCTTCGGCGAAAGGGTGCTGTGGCATCACCTGTCCATTGACGTTGAGCCCGGAGAATTCATTGCCGTGCTCGGCCCCAATGGCACGGGTAAAACCTCGTTGCTGAAAACCCTGCTGGGACAGTATCGACTGTATGAGGGGACCGTCGAAGTCAACGGCCACGCGGCTTACCGCGGTGACGCGGATGTGGGCTACGTGCCCCAGCAGCGTGGTGTCGACCGTGACACCCCGCTGCGGGCTCGCGACCTCGTCCGCTTCGGAATCGACGGACACCGTTTCGGCTTCGGCCTGCCCAACCGCAAAAAGGAGCGGCGGGTTGATGAGCTCCTCGCTCAGGTCGGGGCGACTGATTTCGCCGACAGTCCCGTCGGCATTCTCTCCGGTGGGGAACTGCAGCGCCTGCGGCTAGCCCAGGCACTGGCCAGTAACCCCAAGCTGCTGCTGTGCGATGAGCCGCTGCTGAGTCTCGACATCAACCACCAGCACCTGGTTGCTCGGCTGCTGGATGAAAAACGGCGCGAACGGAACATGGCGATTCTGTTCGTCACCCACGAAATCAACCCGATTCTGAAGTACGTGGACCGGGTTCTGTACATTGCCGGTGGCCATTTCCTGGTGGGCACCCCGGACGAGGTGCTGACCTCCGAGGCTCTCAGCTCACTTTTCGGCACCAAGATCGAGGTGGTGACTGTCGGCGGCCAGCTGGTTGTGGTCGGCACGGAAGCCGACCATCACCACCCCGAGGAGGCTGGTCTGTGAACGGTCTCTTCACATTCGAAGACTACGGCGAACTGCTGTCGCTGCTGTCGAATTCGATCATCGCGGCAGCCCTTTTGGGCGTTGTCGGCGGTGTCGTCTCGGTTTTCGTCAAAATGCGCGACATCGCCCTGGCCGTGCACGGCATCGCCGAACTGTCTTTTGCGGGAGCCGCCTTCGCGCTGTTCATCGGCTACGACGTGGTGTACGGCTCGATCATCGGTTCGCTGGTGGTGGCATTCATCATCGGCATCGGCAGCATTCGGTCCTCAGAGGCGAACTCGATGATCGGCGTGCTCATGCCCTTCGGCATCGGCTTGGGAATCCTGTTCCTTGCGCTCTACGACGGGCGCTCAGCCAATAAATTCGGCTTGCTGACGGGGCAGATCGTTGCGATCAGTCCCGGCCAGACCAAACTGCTCATGGTGTGCGCAGCTGTTGTTCTGGCTGTCATCTTCGTCATCTGGCGACCCCTGCAGTTCGCATCTGTCGATCCTGAGATCGCCAAGGCAAAAGGCGTTCCCACCGGCACTCTCACTGTCGTGTTCATGGTGACACTCGGCCTGGCGGTTGCACTGTCTGTGCAGGTGGTCGGCGTTCTGCTGGTCATGGCCCTGCTGGTGACCCCGGCGGCGGCCGCCATGCAGCTGTCCTCCCACCCGATTGTCGTGCCGATCCTGTCGGTTGTCTTCGCCGTGACGTCATCGGTCGGCGGGATCCTCATCGCACTCGGATCTCCGGTCGTGCCCATCAGCCCGTTCGTGACGACCATCAGCTTCCTCTTTTACATCATCGCCCGGATGATCGGCGGATACCGCACCAAACACCAGCTCGAGGCGCGCAACCGCCGTCTGGGCGACCTCGACAAGCACCCCCACCTTGCGGAAGGGCGGGACGTTCCCGCTGCCGACTAGACTTCGGCACTATGACACGTTCTGCTGCCCGTCCTCTTCGCCGTGCGGCACTGGGGCTGAGCGCTGCTGCCGCGGCGACCGCCGCCTACGGTGTGCTGGTCGAACCGAACATGTTCGCTGTCCGCCGCGAACGAATCCCGGTGCTGCCGCCGGGCCGTGAACCCGTGCGGATTCTGCACATATCGGACCTTCACCAGACGGCGTGGCAGCGACGCAAGCCGCGTTGGGTGCGCAGTCTGGCAGCCCGTCTGCAGCCGGATTTCGTCCTCAACACCGGCGATAACTACGGCGGTTCGACCAAGTCGATCGTGCTTGACAGCCTTGATGAGCTGTTGGACATCCCAGGCGCATTTGTTCTCGGTTCGAATGACTTCTGGGCGCCGAAGATCAAAAATCCTGCCCGCTATCTTCTGGGCCCGTCGAATGTAGCAAAGGCCCACAGCAATCCGCCGGATCTCGACGCTCGCGGGCTTATTGATGCCTTTGAGCAGCGCGGCTGGACACAGCTGGACAATCGGAGCGCTGTCATCACCATCAAGGGAACGCGGATCGGTCTGTCAGGTTTGGGTGATGCGCACATGAAGGCCGATGCGCCCGAAGCTCCCGCTTTTCCGGACGGTTCAGAAGTGAAGATCGGGGTGACGCACGCTCCGTACTCGCGTGTGCTCGATCGTCTTGCGGGTGCTGGGGCGCAGCTGATTGCGGCCGGTCACACGCACGGCGGGCAGATTCGAGTGCCGTTCTACGGTGCGCCGGCCACCAACTGCGACCGTCCGCGCGACGAAGCCCGCGGTCTGTTCCGCCGAGGCGGGGCGCTTGTCAACGTCACCGCTGGGGTCGGGGTGGCGCCGATGGCGCCGATCCGCTTGTTCTGCAGGCCCGAGGTGTCGGTCCTGGAGCTCATCAGCCGCTGACCGGTCCGGCCGGGGCCCTGTATTGAGTGCCCGTGTCAGGGGTCGCCTGTACGATATTGGGCATGGTGTCTTCAGAATCAGCGTCTGCGGCATCGACTTTTACGGCATGGATGCAGTTCATTGCCGTCAGCGTCGTTGCCGGAATCGTCGGTGCAGGTCTTGCAATCCCCTCCGTGGGTGTGGCATCCATCGGTGCGAACAACGCTCTCAAGATATTCAACGCACTGCCCGCCGAGCTTGACGAACGGCCGTTGGCCGAACAGTCGCGCATGCTCGATGCCGACGGCAAGCAGATTGCGAGCTTCTACTGGCTCAACCGCAAAGAAGTTCCGCTGGACAAGATCTCTGAGCCCATGCAGGAAGCCACGGTCGCCATTGAGGACTACCGCTTCTTTGAACACGGCGGTGTTGACTTCCAAGGCATCGGCCGTGCTCTTGTGCACAACCTCGTTTCGTCCTCCAAACAGGGCGGATCGACGCTGACCCAGCAGTACGTGAAGAACGTGCTTGCGGAAAACGCCCACGCCGAAGCCGACGAAGAAGGCGTGCAGGCGGCCAAAGAAGCTTCCGGTATGGCGGGCTACGCCCGTAAGCTCCGCGAAGCGAAGCTGGCAGTGGCGGTCGAAAAGAAGTACGACAAAGAAGAGATCCTCAACCGCTACATGAACATCAACAACTATTCGGGCTCCCCGAATGTCTACGGTGTCGAAGCGGCCGCGCAGCACTACTGGTCGATTCCGGCTTCCAAACTCAACTACGCTCAGGCCGCAACCCTGGCCGGCATTGTGAAGAACCCCAGCGCCTACAACCCCGAGCGTTTCCCGGAGAACGCGCTCGATCGCCGCAACGTGGTGCTTTCCCGTATGCACCAGCTGGGAAAAATCTCTGACGAAGAATACGAAGAAGCCAAGAATTCAGGCCTTGACCTCAAGGTCACCAAGACATCCAACGGCTGCATGGGTGCAGGCGACATGGGCTTCTTCTGCGACTACGTGCAGGCCTATATCGAAAACAACAAGGCCTTCGGCAAGACCAAGGACGAACGGCGCAACCTCCTGCAGCGCGGTGGTCTGACCATCAAGACGACCATCAACCCCAAGCTGCAGAAAGCCGCTTTCAAGGAGGTCAAGAAGCGCGTTCCAATCGGCGATCCTTCGGGTGCAGGCCATTCGATCGTGACGGTCGAACCGGGCACCGGGAAAGTCCTTGCCATGACGCAGAACCGCAACTACTCCGTCACGGAGGGCAAGAAGAACAAAGACACCGCCATCAACTACAACGTGCAGAAGGTCTACAACGGGGCAAACGGCTTCCAGGTGGGCTCAACGTGGAAGCCTTTCGTGTTGGCTGAATGGCTGAAAGAAGGCCACAGCCTCAACGCCTCTGTCGACGCCACAAAGCGCACCTACTCGGCGGGTTCGTGGCGGTATGACGGCTGTGACAGCTACGGTTCCAACTGGTCTCCGAACAACGCCGGTGACTCGCGCGGAACTCAGAAGATGACCGCACTGGCGGCCACGAAGAACTCGGTCAACACCGCCTACGCTGCAATGGCCAACCAGCTCAACATGTGCGGCATCATGAAGATTGCCGAAGCTCTTGGCATCAAGTACGGCAACGGTCAGTCGCTGGAAACCGTCCACGAACAGCTGGGTGTTGTCGAAGCGCTCCTGCCGTCCTCGGTTCTCGGCATTGTGCAGGTTGCACCCATCGACATGGCAAACGCCTACTCTGTGTTTGCCTCCGGCGGCATGCTGTGCCAGCCCACTCCCATCGCGGAGATCACGGACGGCGAGGGCAAGAAGCTCAAAATTCCGGACTCCGACTGCCACCGTGCACTCGATGAAGACGTCGCCCAGAACGTGGCCTACGCACTGTCGCAGACCTTCAACGGCGGAACCACCACGCGGCTGAAGATCGGCGCTCCTGCTGGAGCGAAGACCGGTACCACCAACTTCGAAGTCGGATCCACGTGGCTTGCGGGCTTCACCTCCAATATGTCGACAGCCGTGTGGACCGGCGACCCGAATGGTTCGCGCGACTGGCGCAAGAACGGCAAGGGCGTTGTTCGCGGCCGCGTCTACGGTGCCACCTACTCCGGCGCCACCTGGCAGAGCTACATGAACCAGGCGGTCAAGATCGTCAAGGACAACAAGGGCATTGGCGGCCCTGTTGGAAACAGCGCGAAGAAATCGGATGACGACGCTGGCGACGACGACTGACACGCGGCTGTAGCGTCTATGACGCGCACCGTGCCGGCAGCGCCCGCGGCTCGTACAATTGAACCCGTCCACCGAAAGGGGAGAAAATGCAGAAGTGGGAGTACGTCACCGTGCCCCTCATGATCCACAACACCAAACAGATCCTCGATCTGTGGGGTGAGGACGGCTACGAGCTCGTCCAGGTAGTGGAAGGTCCCCAGGGCAACGGGGGACTCGTTGCCTACATGAAGCGTCCGAAAGGCTGATATGTCGAAGATCGAAGACCGCCTCAATGAACTCGGCTTCCCGCTGCCGCAGCTTGCAGCGCCCGCCGGCTCCTACCTGCCCGCAGTGAAGTCGGGTGACCTTGTATTCACCTCGGGCCAGCTGCCGTTCCGCGACGGCGAACTTGCCAACCCCGGCCGCCTCGGCGACAACGTGACCGTCGAACAGGCCCAGGAATCCGCTCGCTACTCGGTGCTCAACGCACTCGCCGCAGCCAAGAGCGTCATCGGCGACCTCGACAAGATCGAACGCGTGGTCAAGGTCAACGGTTTCGTGACCAGCACCGATGACTTCAAGCAGCAGCCCGAAGTCATCAACGGCGCATCGGACTTCCTCGCCGACATCTTCGGCGAAGCCGGTCAGCACGCACGCTCGGCACTGGGCACCAACGCCCTGCCCAAGGGCACCTGCGTCGAGATTGAATTCATCTTCCGCGTCCGCGACTGACGCTCAGCCAGCGCAGAAGTCTGCGCCGAGTCTTCAGGCGGGTGGGTCGAACAGACCCACCCGCCTGATTCGCGCCTCCAGCGAACTTGTGCGCACCATCGAGCTTTTCCGCTCCGCTGACACACAGCCCAACCCCGACTACCCGCGCAGGGCGGTCAGCCTCGTGCTGGTGCGTGACACCGAGAAGGGCCTCGAGGTGTTCATCACCCGGCAGGCCGACCAGCGCGGCGTCAGTGACCGCAACAGGTTTTCGTTCCCCTTCAGCGTGGTCCGCCCGGAGGATTCTCGCCAGCTTTCAATGGGCGATTGGACATCAGAGCGCTGCGCCAGGGCTCTGCGCTTGAACCGTTCCGGCCGCGCTGTTGCGTTTTTCTCCGCTGCCGGCCGGCTGGCCCTGCAGAACATGGGCATCACCTTGGCTGAGGGACACGACCTGCGTGTAGTAACCGACATCGAACCGCAGTTCCTCCACACCGCGGGGAAGAAGCTGCGCGATCACCGTGTGTCCTTTCCCGCGGTGCTGCGCAGCCGTGACGTTGAGTTCCGGCCCGACCTCCTCAAACCGTGGATGCGGTGGGTCAACACCTCGTGGCAGCTGCGCCGCTACGACACCGTGTACTTCGTGTGCGTGGTCCCACCCGGCCAGCACGTGGACTTCGTATCGATCAACCAGTCGTGGGGCGGATGGATGACCCCACAGGAAATCCTGGGTGCCGTCGACGTGTGGGAAGAGGGCCAAAGCGCCTCAGCCCAGTTCATCAGCGTGGCAACGCGCCTCGTGCTGGAGTCTCTGCGCACTGTCCCCAGCGCGGCCGCAAGTATGCTGAAGATCCGCGATCTCAGGCCCCTGCAGCCGACAGTCCTGCAGCACAAGGGCGACTGGTACATCAGCATTGACAACCAGACCGACCACGCAATTGACGAACTGTCCCAGCTGACAACTGAAAGTGAAGAAGAAGATCCGACAACGCTGTCGGAATCAGAAAGCGAACCACCAGAAGAAGAATGACGACACCAGACCAGCAGGCGGCACCTCGTTTTGTTCGCCGCACAGCAGACAACCCCAGCCCCATGACGCTGGACGGCACGAACTCCTATGTGCTGTTCACGGCGGATGACACAGCCGCCGTCATCATCGACCCCGGCCCTGAACTCGAAGCGCACCTGCAGGAACTGGGCGAGCTCGTGGGGGACCGTGAGCTGCGAGGCATTGTGCTCACCCACCACCACTGGGATCATTCAGACCTGCTGAAGACGGTCGACGGCTGGGCGCCGCAGACACCGGTTTTTGCTGTTGACAGCAGGTTCGCGCGCTTCGTTCCCCCACTGGTGCACGACGATCTGCACGGAGACGACGCGGTTCTCGAGTTTGGTCCAGCGGAGGACGACCGCATCCAGCTGATCCCAACGCCGGGGCACACGCTCGATTCGATCAGCGTGCTGTTCGGCAGTGTGCTGTTCTCCGGTGACACCGTGTTGGGGCGCGGAACAACCGTCATCATGCACGGTGACGGTTCGGTCGAAAAGTACCTGGATTCGCTCACGCGCCTGCGCAGCATGGTGGACGAGGGGCTTGTCACCGAGATCCAGCCTGCGCACGGGGACGCTATCACGGACCCGGGCGAGGTTCTGGACTACTACATTGCCCACCGCCGCGAGCGGCTGGACGAAGTGCGTGCGGCTCTCAAGGAGCACGAGGCGGAGCTCACCGGGGTCGAAATCTCACCTGAGCACGAACTGACTGAGAAGGTGGGCCGGACCGTGTATGCCACGGCACCGCAGAACATGCGGGAGACCGTCAATACGATTGTGGCCGCTCAGCTGGAATACGTGCAGAAGCACGGCTGAGCTGCCGCGGCTCAGCCGCACCAGAAAACGCCGAAGGCCCGCCCAGTTTGTCTGGGCGGGCCTTCAGCGTTTTCAACCTTCACCGGCAGAGCCGGCGGCTGGTGGATCAGTGTGCGCGGTTGTGCAGGCGATCCATGTCGAGGATGACGACAGCGCGTGCTTCCAGGCGGATCCAGCCGCGCTGTGCGAAGTCAGCCAGAGCCTTGTTGACGGTTTCACGCGATGCGCCGACAAGCTGGGCGAGTTCTTCCTGCGTGAGGTCGTGCTGCACCAGGCTGCCGTCCGGTGCGGGGCGACCGAAGCGGCGGTTGAGGTCCAGGAGTGCCTTGGCGACACGGCCGGGAACATCGGAGAACACGAGGTCGCCGACGGTTTCGTTGGTGCGGCGCAGACGCTGGGCGAGTGCGCGCAGCAGGTTCATAGCGGCCCGCGGGCGGCCTTCCAGCCAGGCCATGAGGTCTTCGTGCTTGAGGCTGAGCAGTTCGGTCTGGCTGACAGCGGTGACGGTCGAGGAGCGTGGGCCCGGGTCGAAGAGCGCGAGTTCGCCGATGATTTCGCCGGGGCCGACGACCGACAGGAGGCTTTCGCGGCCGTCGTCGGATTCGCGGCCGACTTTGAGCTTGCCGGAGGACACGATGTAGAGCTCGTCGCCGGAGTCTCCTTCGTGGAAGAGGACGGCGGCACGGCGCAGGCTGCGCGGCTTCATGTACTTGACAAGGGCGTTCGTCGATTCGTCATCGAGTCCTGCGAACAGGGTCGCGCTGCGGACTACTTCGATATCCACGTCTGTACCTCCAGGTTGCTGTTCTGCGACGTTGGGACGCGGTGCTTCGGCCCAGTCAACTTCTGCCGCAATGTGATTCAGCTCAATCCTAGCAATGCTCACCGGGTGTGGCACGGGTCCGTGTTCTATGCTGACCAGCAGATAAAGGAGTGTGTGTGGCGCAGAAGAGCATGCTTGAGCGCAGTCAGCGTCGCTTTGCCGAGGAAACTCAGTTGGGCAGGGTCCGCAGGGCGCGCAAGATCGACCGGATGCTGCAGAAGGTGTTTCCCGATGCGCGTGCGGAGCTTGATTTTCGCAATGCGTTTGAACTGCTGATTGCGACGGTCCTGTCTGCGCAGACTACGGATATTCGGGTCAATCAGGTGACCCCGGAGCTCTTTGCGGCTTATCCGGATGCAACGGCGCTCGCGCAGGCTCGGCTGGAAGACGTCGAGGAGATTGTCCGGCCCACGGGCTTCTACCGGTCGAAGGCGAAGAACATCATCGCCTTAGCCCAGCAGCTGGTCGAGGACCACGGGGGCGAGGTGCCTGCCGACCAGGCCGCGTTGGTTCGCCTTCCCGGGGTTGGGGTGAAGACTGCGAACGTGGTGCTCGGCAATGCCTTTTCAACTCCCGGGCTGACGATTGACACTCACGTGGGGCGTTTGGCCAGGCGGCTGGGCTTCACGACCGAAGACAATCCCGACAAGGTGGAGGCTGATCTGCTTCCGCTGTACAAGAAGTCTGATCTGACGATGGTGTCGCACCGGCTGATCTTCTTGGGCCGGCGCATCTGCCACGCGCGCGGGCCCGCCTGCGGTGTGTGCCCGATTGCCCGTCTGTGTCCGAGTTTCGGCACCGGTCCGCTTGATCCCGCCGAGGCCGAGGCGAAGCTCGCCTACGGCCTGCAGGTTCCGGACGGCGGGTGGCAGCTGTGAGCGATGAGCGCCTGGTGGAAGCTCTCAGCGGTCTGGCGCAGTCGGATATTTCCGATCACTGGATTCATCACCGCAGGCCGAAACAGGACGATTCTGTGCGTCCAGCGGCCGTGCTCATGCTGTTCGGCCGCGGTACACAGCCGCGTACCGAAGCGGGTCTGCGCGAACAGGACCGTCTGGGGGATTTCGGCGATGTCGATGTCGTGCTGCTCAAACGGGCCGAAACTCTGCGCAATCATCCCGGCCAGGTGGCGTTCCCGGGTGGGCGCAAAGACCCCGAGGACGCAACCGCGATTGATGCCGCTCTGCGAGAAGCGCAGGAAGAGACGGGAGTTGACCCGGGTCGTGTGGACGTCATGGGCACGTGGCCGTCGCTGTGGGTTCCCGTCAGCAGGCACAGTGTGACGCCCGTGATCGCCTCGTGGGACGGTCTGCAGTCGCTGCGGGCCGTGGACCAGGCGGAATCGTCGTCCGTGTACCGGGTCCCCGTGGCCGATCTTGTGGCACCGGACAACCGCGGGGTGTTCGAGGTGCCGAAAACCGGGTGGCATTCGCCGGTTTTCGATGCGGGCGTACTGCGATCCTGGGGATTCACAGCAGGGATTCTCGACAGCGCGTTCGAGGCCCTCGGCTGGTCGCGGGAGTGGGACCGGTCCAATCGCCTGCACATCGACATGTGAACCCACCTGACCTTCACCTCGGCAGGATGTTTGAGCTCTCCGGGCATGAAGAACCCCAAACACAAGAGGGACCAGTCCAGACGGACTGGTCCCTCTTGTGTTTGGGGTTCAGAGATTCACACGCGCGGACCCGATGGGTTGGTCAGTGCGGTCTTGACCGCCGCGATGACCGACTTGCCGCGGTCAATGGCGCGAGTCGGCGTGGGGTTGCCCTTCTTGAGCAGCGGTACCGCAATTGCGATGAGAATCGAGGCGATCACCACGTAGATGCCGAACACGATGAGCGTGCTTGCCCACCAGCCCCATCCGGCGAAGTCGTGGAAGATCGCGACGAAGAACGCGGTGAGGACGAACAGGGACATGATGAGGATGCCCAGGCCGACGACCGTCAGACCGATGGCGGTGCCGAGCTTGACGGAACCCTCTTTGATCTCCTGCTTGGCCAGTGCGGCTTCTTCTTCTGCCAGAGCCTTCGAGTCGGCAGAAATGTCCCGCACGATTTGCGCAATGGAACGATCAGACATGGGGCGTTGTCCTCCTAGAAATGCAGGCCTTTGTCACGATACTAGTGGGAACTGTTCATCAGCACCAACGATAGGTGGGGATGAGATGACCCTCACAGGCGCCTCGGGAGGGGCAGAGGAGTCCCCGCCCGCCCCGAAGCACTCGTGCATGAGCCCTGCTCAGGAGTTGTGTGCGCGATCAACGGCCGCCTGGATGCTCGTCATGACCGAAGCGTCGGCCAGCGTCGAGGAGTCCCCGCCGTCTTTGCGCTCGGCGAGGTTTTTCAGCAGTCGGCGGACGATCTTGCCCGAACGGGTCTTGGGAAGGTCATCAACAAAGTAGATGCGCTTGGGCTTGGCGATCGGCCCGATTTCGCGTCCGACGTGCTGCCGCAGCTGTTCTTCTGCCCCTTCGTCGTCAGCAAAATCACCGCGGGTGATGACAAAGGCCATGACGGCCTGGCCGGAAGTCGGGTCGTCCGCTCCGACGACAGCAGCTTCGGCAACAGCGTCGTGCGACACCAGAGCCGATTCGATTTCCGCGGTCGACAGGCGGTGGCCGGATACGTTCATGACGTCGTCGACGCGGCCGAGGAACCAAATGTCGCCATCGTCATCGAAGCGCGCGCCATCACCGGCGAAGTACATGTTCTCGAACCGCGACCAGTACGTGTCCTTGTAGCGCTGGTCATCGCCGTAGACACCGCGCAGCATTGACGGCCACGGTTCTGTGATGACGAGGTATCCGGCCTGGTTCTTCCCGATGTGCTCACCTTTGTCGTCGACGACATCGACGCTGATTCCCGGTAGCGGGCGCTGCGCCGATCCGGGCTTGGTCGAGACCACGCCGGGCAGGGGCGCGATCATGTTCGCACCGTTTTCGGTCTGCCACCACGTGTCGACGATCGGGCAATTCCCACCGCCGACCACCCGGTGGTACCACATCCAGGCCTCCGGGTTGATGGGTTCGCCCACCGAGCCCAGCAGGCGCAGCGACGAAAGATCGTACTTCGCCGGGATCTCCTCGCCCCATTTCATGAACGTGCGGATGGCGGTGGGGGCGGCGTACAGCTGGGTGACACCGTGCTTTTCGACGATCTCCCACCAGCGGCCCTGGTGCGGGGAGTCGGGGGTGCCCTCATAGATGACCTCTGTCATGCCCATGGCCAGTGGGCCGTAGGCGATGTAGGTGTGTCCTGTGATCCAGCCGACGTCCGCGGTGCACCAGAAGACATCGGTTTCCGGTTTGGCATCGAACACGTATTTCATGGTGTACGCCGCCTGGGTCAGGTAGCCGCCGGAGGTGTGGAGGATGCCCTTCGGCTTTCCGGTGGTTCCCGAGGTGTAGAGGATGAACAGCGGCTGTTCGGCTGGGAAGAACTCGGGGGAGTGTTCGGTGGACTGGCGGTCGACGACATCGTGGAAGTACTGGTCGCGGCCTTCGACCATGTGGGCGTCTTCGCCGGTTCGCTGTGCGACGAGCACGTGACGGACAGGGGTGTCACCGTGGGCCAGGGCTTCGTCGACCGTGGCCTTGAGGTCGCTTGGCTTGCCGCGGCGGTAACCGCCGTCGGCTGTGATGACGACTTCTGCTTGAGCGTCCATGATGCGCGAGTGCAGGGCATCGGGGCTGAAACCGCCGAACACCACTGAGTGCGCGGCACCCAGACGGGCGCACGCGAGCATCGAGATGACTGCCTCGGGGATCATCGGCATGTAGAGGGCTACGCGGTCACCGCGGCTGACTCCCAGTTCTGTCAGGGCGTTGGCCGTCTGGTTGACGCGGCGTGAAAGCTCCGCGTACGTGATGTCCTGGGTGTCTCCGGGTTCGCCCACGAAGTGCAGGGCCACGCGGTCGCCGTTGCCGGCTTCCACGTGCCGGTCCACACAGTTGTAGGCCACATTGAGTTCGCCGTCCTGAAACCATTTGGCAAAAGGAGGGTTGGTCCAGTCGAGGACTTCCGTGAATTCTTTGTGCCACGAAATGAGTTCTCGGGCCTGGTCAGCCCAGAAGCCCAGGCGATCGGCTTCTGCGCGCCGGTAGAGGTCTTCGGTTCCGTTGGCCTGGTCTGCAAATGCCTGCGGGGGAGCGAAGGTGCGGTCTTCTTGCAAAAGGCTCTGTGTGTTTTCGTCTGCCAAAACATCCTCGTTTCGTCGGTGAGTCCCGACCCCGTGAGCTTCTTTGCGCACGCGGCGGCTGTGATCTTCACACTAACGCCGGCAGCACTCGGTGCAAAAGGGGTGAATGTATTCGCGGCGCGATCTGCAGAGGCAGATTGTGTCTTGTTCAGTTCACGTTCATGCCGCCGTGTGAAAACATAGCCGTTGTGCACTGACGGGGCCCGCCCGGTTTGCAGGCTCGCCCTCCAACCGCGAACTAAGGAGTCATTGAGCATGAGCAGTCCATACGGCAATCAGCCGCACTATTCCGGCGGTGATTCGCAGCCCGGCCCCTACAACAGCCCGCAGGATCCTCAGGCCGCGCAGCAGGCTTTCAGCCAGGGACAGCCGTACGGGGCGAGCCCGGCTGCAAGCCAGCAGGCCTTCAGCCAGGGACAGCCATACGCCGCGAGCCAGCCGGCGTTCAGCCAGAACCCGCCCGCCGGTGCAGCGCCCGGAGCAGCGAACGCATCCGCCCCCGGGGCAGTCAGCGGTCCTGCCGCCGGTGGCGTCGGAGGGTTCGGACAGCCTCAAGCACCCAAGCAGCCGTCCGCGTTTGGGCTTCGCGAAATCCTGCTGGCCGTCGGCGCATTTCTGGTTTTCGTCTCCATGTTCCTGCCTCAGTACAAGTGGGGGACGGACTCGTTCTACTCGGACGGCTATGAATGGCTCTGGTCGTTCAGCCTGAACGGCTCGGGTGTTCTGATGCTCGGGGTTCTGCCGGTCCTCGCTGCCGGTCTCATCGGCGTTCTCAACAAGACTGTCCGTTCGTTCCCGCAGCACATCGGATCATTCAGCCCGGATCAGTTCGTCACGGCCCTGGCTGTGTTCGGTGCGGCAGTGCAGTTTGTGCGGTTCATCCACCTGTTTGCCTTTTCCACTCCGTCGTGGGGTGCGTTCATTGGTCTGCTTGGCGCCGGACTGGCGGCGTTCGTCACCGCATTCACCATGATTCCGGCACTCGGAGCTTCTGAATTCGACGCCCGCGAATCCGTTCCCGCGCACCCCAAGGCCCGCCCCGTGCGTCGCGCCCCGGCGCAGGCTCCCGCTGTGCAGCCAGGTTTCGGTCAGCCCGGACCTGTACCGGGTGCCCCTGCTCAGAACGGTCAGGTTCAGGGCGGACCGGCACAGCCCGGTTTTGCCCAGCAGAGCCAAGAGTGGCCCGGCTCCGGCCAGCACGTGCAGGCACAGAGCGGACCGGCACACCCTGGTTTCGCTCAGCCCGCACCCGCTGAATCTGCGCCCGCTCAGCAGGAGCCGAACCAGAGTGACGCCGCGCGTGGCTCGCACGCCGGTACAGGACACATCGGGGCGTATTCGCAGCCGTCAGCCAGCAGTGAGCAGTCGGCAGACGCTGCACAAGCGCCGGTCCCCACGGGCGAAAACTTGCAGGCAGAAACCGCGAAGCCCGCGGCTGCTGCGGCATCGGAGACAGCAGATCCCGTTGCGCCCGCTGCATCGGAAACAGCAGAGCCTGCTGCACCGGCTGCCGATGTCGCCGCAGCGTCGGCCGCTCCGGCAGACTTCACGCCCGTTCCCGAAGACCCGGTCGCGCCTTCTGCTGAGGAAACTTCCCCCTCGGAGGCTGCGGGTCTTTCCACTACCGCCGACTCCAAGGGAAGCGACGCGGAGAAGCACTATGGCCGCGAATCCGATCTGACCGCTTCGGATGACGGCGCTCGCCGGCAGGACACGACCGAGCTCAGCGGCACCTCGGCAGACGAGGGCAAGCAGGAACAGCCCCAGCCAGAACGGGAAGAGCCCGTTCAGGAAGAGACTCAGCTGTTCCAGGCGTTCCCCACGTCTCAGACCGAGAATGCCCAGCCGGAACAGGAAGAACCGGCTCAGCAGGAGCCGGTGCAGGAAGAGACTCAGCTGCTCGAGCAGTCCCAGCGCCCCCAGCCGCAGCAGACCCCGTTCTGGTTTGCGGTTCCGGAACCGCGCGTGGCCGTTGACCCAGCCGGCAACCCGGCGTTCCAGCTGGAGCCCGGAAAGTGGATTCTGGCGATGGCGGACAACGGCGATTCGTTCACGGTGCAGAGCGAAGACGGTCGGATCGGCGAACTGCGCAACGTCCATGGAGTTGAGCGCGGCTGATTACGGATCTTTCACAGGCCCTGCGCGCCTTGGCGCAGGTCCCGGCGGTCGCAGGAGCCGTCGAGCGGGTCCGCACCGCCTGCACGCAGCTGCGCTGGCACAACGCGCTGCGCAAGCGGATGGCGGAATGCCGCGCCGAAGCGACAGTGCGGGCTGCGCGCACCTCGGCCGCGTTGGAGGGTGCTCGCTACCCGCTGAACTATGTGCGCGAGGTCATCGGCGCTGGGCGTGAAGTCACCGACGACATGTCGGGTGTGCAGCTGACCGCCGCGGTGCGGGTGGCTGCCGTCGCCGACGAACTGTCACAGACCCCGGACGCTCTGCGCTCCGGTTTTATGGGGCATCTGGCCAGGCTGAGCCTGGCGGCCGGGGCGGGCCTGGCTGACGACGATCAGCTCGGCAGACCGCGCCGAGCCGGCGAAGAGCCCGGTGACATGGGCGGACTGCCCGCAGCCCCGAGCCCAGACGAAGTCCAGCAGCGCCTGGCCGACCTCGAAGCGCTGCTGCAGGACGAAAGCCTGCCCGGCTTCGTGGTTGCGTGCATTCTGCACGGAGAGATCCTCGCGATGCGCCCGTTTGTGATCGGCAACGGACTCATTGCCCGCGCCCTGTTCCGCATCCACATGGTGTCCTCAGGCGTTGATGTGACGGGTGTTGCAGTGCCGGAAGCGGCGCTGCTGTCCGATGCTGCAGGCTACGGCGAAGCCGGTGCCGCCTACACAAGCGGTCGGGACGTGATCGGCTGGATCACTATGAACGCAGAGGCTGTGGAAAAGGGCGTAGGCGAAGGTGTGCAGATCTGCCAGAGCGTGCAGGCCGGACGCATTCCGCGCACCTGAGTTCTCGGCAGGCGTCGGCGGCCGTGCCGCTCCACGACAAAGGCCGAGGTGGAACTCCTGGGGAGTTCCACCTCGGCCTTTTCTGTTACTGGTGTGCTGCCGGCTGTGGATAGGGGAGCGTTTGTCCACAGCGGGTTTTTGCGGGTGTTCGCGACTGCGTGAGCGGGCAATCGTGGAGGCATGAATCGACCTCGCGTAGTGCTCTTCACCCGAGTGCCCAGCCTCATTGATCACTGTGCCGCGTTGGCAGACGGCATCGGCCTGGGCCTCGACATTCGTCTGCCGGAAAACGGCGGATGGCAGGATGCCGCACTCGTTCTGATCGGCGATGACATCACAGAAGCCCCGGACGTCGGCAATGTGCCCACCGTCCTGGTGACGCTGACGCAGTCCAACGCGGTGTGGGCGACCGCGGCGCGGCTGGGGGCTGACACCGTGGCTGTACTGCCCGCCGGTGCGGAATGGCTGACTATCCGCATGATCAACGCCGTGGAACCCCCGGCAGAGCCCGCGCAGACGTGGGGTTTCGTCGGCGGAGTTGGGGGAGCGGGCACCTCGGTGCTCGCCTGCGCGGTCGCTCGCAGTGCCGCCGCGCAGGACATCGACACGGTGCTGCTTGATGCCGATCCGCTGGGAGGCGGGCTCGACCTCGTTCTGGGTGCAGAGGGCAAAGACGGTCTGCGCTGGCCCAGCCTGGCGGCTTCCCGCGGCAGACTGCGGCCGTCGACTCTGCGGGATTCACTGCCGCGCACAGAGGGACTGGCGGTGCTGTCGTGGGATCGGACGGGAACGGAAGAGCTCACCCCGGAGGTGTTCGAAGCCGTTATGACTGCCGCGCAGCAGGCCTTTGAGCTGGTGGTCGTCGATTTACCGCGGCATGCGCCCGTGCAGTGGGCGCGCATGTGCAGCGAACTCACCGTGGTGGTGCCCGGCAGGGTGCGCGCCGCGGTTGCGGCATCACGGGTCGCCAGGCGTCTGGAAGCGGTCAATTCGGCCGTGCGCATCGCTGTGCGCGACGCAGGCAGGGGCGGTGTTCGGCCCGAACTCGTCGCCGACACCATCGGACTGCCGCTAGTGGGCGTCATCAAGGACGACCCACAGGCAGCGGCCGCCGTTGACCGCGGCGAAGGCCTGCCGATTGCACGCACCCACGTGGGGCGTGTGGCCGAAAAGATCGTGGAAGGCGGTTCGCTGTGACTCTTGACGGTCAATGGCTCGATGCAGAGCTCATCCGCGATGTCAGAACCCACCTGCTGGAAAACCCCGGGCCGGTGACAGCGGGATCTGTTGCAACCGCGCTCGCCCGCAGCGGCCGGGTGGTCGGATCGGCTGAGCTCCTGGAGCTGGTCAGCCGGATCTCGGCTCAGCTGGGCGGGGCCGGTCCGCTGCAGTCACTGCTCGATGAGCCCGAAACGACGGACGTCTTCGTCAACAGCCCGCAGGACGTGTGGGTGGACAGGGGAAGCGGGCTGGTGCCCGTACCGCTGTCCTTGGGAACCGAAGATGATGTGCGGGCTCTCGCTGTGCGCTTAGCAGCACTCGGCGGGAGGCGCCTGGACGACTCCCAGCCCCTGGTCGACGTGCGCCTGCCCGACGGAGTGCGGCTCAACGCACTCATCCCGCCGCTTGCAGGGGAGCACACCGTGATGTCGTTTCGCGTACCCCGCAGCAAAGGCTTTCGACTGTCAGAGCTCATTGAGCGGTCTTTTCTTACCGCTGAGATCGCCGAGGTTCTTCTGGAGCTGCTGGAAGTGCGGGCCAACATCCTCATATCGGGCGGAACCGGGTCGGGGAAAACCGTTCTGCTGGGCGCGCTTTTAGCCGAAATACCGGCTGACCAGCGCATTGTCATCGTTGAGGACTCACGTGAACTCAATGTGCGCCACGATCACGTGGTTCAGCTGGCAGCCCGACAGGCAAACGTCGAGGGCATGGGCGAAGTGTCAATGGCTGACCTCGTGCGCAATGCCCTGCGCATGCGGCCGGACCGGCTGATCATCGGGGAGTGTCGAGGGGCTGAGGTCCGCGACATGCTCACCGCGCTCAACACCGGTCACGAAGGCGGGTGTGCCACTATTCACGCGAATACCGCGTCGGCGGTCCCTGCCCGTCTTGAAGCACTGGGGGCGCTTGCGGGTATGAGTCCGGAGGCTGTGCGCTCCCAGTCGATGACGGCAATTGATGTCATCCTGCACATCACCCGCAGACGTGACGGGCACAGGAGGCTCGCCGAAATCGCCGCGCGCACAAGCGCCGAGCACACTGCCCCTACCGAACCCCAGACTTCTGGTGAGGTGGCGGCGGAAGCCGGCGGCACCTCGGCGGACTTGGCAACAGTGTGGAGCGTTGAACACGGGGCTGGTGCCGGTTGGGATGGTTTCGTGGACTGGTTGAGGCGGAAGCAGGGGGAGCGGTCATGATCGTGCTCGCTGCGCTGCTGGCCGCCGCGGCGGCCGGGCTGTGGGTGTGGGACCCCGCCGAAAGGCGGCTGAATAAGCTGCTGCCGCGCGATGATTCGGATGGGCCTCGGACGCGTGCGGGTGATGGTCTGCAGGGGCTGGTGCGGCGGTTTCGCAAGTCGGACGCAGCTGATGACGAACATGTGGCGGCCGCTATCGCCGTCATTGACCGGGCTGCGGAACTGCTGCGTGTGGGTGCGGCACCGGCGGCGGTGTTGGAACACCTGTCGAAGCTGCCCGGGCCAGAGGACCTGCAGGCAGCTTTGGCTACGGCGGCGCGTTCTGCTGAGCTTGGGTCTGCTCCGCATCAGGCGATCTCCGCGCAGGCCGAAGGTCTTCCCGCGCAGTCGAAAGACATTCTGCTTCACATGGCGTCGGTGTGGTTCGTCGCCGAATCTGCGGGTGCCCCTGCGGCGAATCTTCTGGAGCGGTTTGCAAAGACCGCGCGGATGCAGACGGATTCAGCCCGCGAGCGGGCCATTGCGCTGGCCGGACCCCAGTCGACCGTGAAGGTGCTCACCGCGCTGCCGCTTCTGTCACTCGGTCTGGCGGTGCTCATCGGCGCTGATCCCGCGGAACTCCTGACTTCCGTTCCCGGTGCCGTGTCGTGCGTCAGCGGGGCGGTTCTTTTGGTGGTCGGTCGACTGTGGATGCGCCGGATGTTGAAGAGGGCACTGTGATGGCCGGGGTGGTCGCCGCGGTTCTCATTGCTGCTGCCGTGTGGCTGTGGATCGGGGATGCGGATGCGCGGCTCAAGCGGGTGCTTGATGGCGGAGTCGGCCTTGGTGATCGAGCCGGCGCTGATACGCAGAACGCGGGCTCGGGCGAAGAAAAGAGGTCCTCAGGTTTGTTGGAGGGTCTGCTGGGGCTCAGTCGTGAGCAGAAGAGCGACCCCGGCGAATCTGATGTTGAGGCGCTCGCCTTCGACCTTGAGCTCACAGCTATTTGCCTTCGCGCGGGTTTGCCGATTGGTCGGGCGTTGGCCCTTGCCGCCGCAGCCGGCGGTGACCGGTCGAATCTGGGTGCGCTGAGCCGAGCCCTTGAGCTGGGACAGACGGATTTTGAGGATCAGCATCTGAGCGAAGTCATTGTGCTCATCCGCTTCTCAGCACAGACCGGAGCGGCACTTGCCGGCCTGCTGTCCGCTATGGCCTACGACCTACGCCGGGCTGAACATCAGCGCCGGAGGCTGGCGGCGGCGAAACTTGGAGTGCAGCTGGTGATTCCGCTGGGGGCGTGCATTCTGCCGGCGTTCATTCTGCTGGGCGTTGTTCCCGTGGTGCTCACCCTCATCGACGACATGTCGGTGCTGTTCGGGTGAAGGGCTCCTGCTGGTCGACATCGATCCGCTCGCCGAACTCGTCGGAGTCGTGGACGCCCGTGCGTGGTGGAACGATGAGGAGTGAACGCTCTCGCGTCGGCGTTCAGTGGTGGAGGCGCTCATGACGGTCATCATTCACCCTGTTGGATACGTCAGGCGAGGCACCACCCTTGAGTCTGCCTCCGATGTCGTCGAGATTGATTGGAAGCGCCGTGAGCAGCGCTGAGCTAGCCGAGGTTCTGTAAACGCGCCTACCTTTCACACGAGTAGGAAGGTGGAGCCAGGACATGGGCCACGAAGAGCAGGAACAGGCTGCGGGATCAGCATCGTCGTTGCAGGCGGTGGTGTACGTCAGGATCAGTGACGACCCTGAGGGCACCGAGCGTGGAGTGGAACGGCAGGAGGCTGGCTGTCGTGTCTACGCCACAGCCCGCGGTTGGGAGGTCGCAGGGGTGGCCGTGACAGGGATGTGGTGGTCGACGTGGCGGGGTGTAACGCGGAGCGCAGGTCGGCAAATAAGACCAGTGAGGGCGCGTGGGACAGTCCCGCGCGCCAGGAGACTCCGGAGGTGGAACAGCCATGAGACCACGAAGACGAGTTGTGTGGACGTGTGCGTCTGCGATCGCAGCGGGGGTGTTCGTAGCGGGCATGGTCGCGCCAGCGCATGCAGAAGGTCCGAACGGTCAAGACGCTGAGTACACGCTCGACGCGCTGTCCAGCGGTGACCTTGTCATCGATGGTGCCGAACCCGATGGGAATTTGGGGCGTCGAGCGGCACCGAACGCTGACATCACCGATGGGGTGCAGCTCGGCACGTTCAAGGGCGATGAGACAGTGATCGTTGATGCTTCTCTCGCCGATCATGGAGCGCTCGCGGCGGTGGACACGGAGCACGTTGATCTTTCCTGGGAGGGTGTCGACGCGTCACGCAGCTATGCAGTGTTTCGCGACGATGAACTCCTCGCAGAAACGTCTGAGCGGTCGTTCCGCGACTCGGACGCGGTCCCGGGCGTAATCCATCATTATCGGGTGGAGACCATCCTTCCTGAAGGGGCAGCCCCTCTTCACGACGACGAGGTGACGATCCAGGGGTTCGACGTCGTGGTACCTGACTCGACGGACCTGGCAGCAGAGGCTGCGGAACATAACACCCAGATTGAAGCAATGGCCGCTTATACGGGATCGACGGTGAGATACAGGACGTTCATTCCGCAAGCAAAGCTCAGTGCACCGCGGGCAGGTTGCGGCAGCTATAGGAGCAGCTACAAGTTCGGTGGGGACAACCGCGGCTTCGGTGCCAGTTCAGGCACGTCTCGCACGAGTATGAACGCGAACGTTCGATGGGACGGCCGGGGACTCATCGGGAGTTCCAAGAACGTCGGCGCAACGAAGGTTTACAACTCCAAGGGAAAGCTTGTGGCTACGAAGACAGCTTCTACAAAGGATATGTCTATCAAGCAGCTCGGAAAAACGAAGACCGATGTCGATCTTCGCTTCCGGCTAAAAGCGGGAAACCCGTTCTGTAAGTACAACTCGATTCAGGGTGCTTTTACGATCACGATCACCAAAAACGGGTCGTACAGCATCATTTCCGGCAGTCATCGTCAAATGCCGAATCACGAGGTGTACGTTTCTTCGATCAGTGGAAAGTGGAAGACTGTCTACCAGCGGAAGTACGCAAGTGCCGCGTGCCTGGTGAGTTGGTTGTGCCCCGAGGCGCAGATGGTGGGTTATGGAAAGTACTGATCGGCTGCACGGATCTAAGGTCATGTTGCGGCGTCGCGCAATCATGGGAGGTGCGCTCGTGGGCGGGTTCGCCGCGCAGGCGCTTTACAGCCTTGCGTTCGCCGCGCTTCTGGAAGTCCCGGCGGATAGCCGGTGGCCGCCTGTCGTTGCTGCCGGTGTCATGGTCGTGGTTGTCGCGGTCGCGACCTGGGGACGGGAGAGACGGATTCGTCGCGTCGCCTGGTCTGCGGTCCTCGCGGCCGTTGTGTTCATCCTCTCGTACGCTCTACTCGGGGAGATCGGTGATGCTGTGGCCGAGCAGGTGCCCATGCGTGTGAGCGGAGCGCTGGAGAGAATTCACTACTTCTTCGGCCTCACGGGCGAGGCGTGGACATCTTTCATCATCTCGATGGTTGTAGCCGCCCTCGTCACGGCTCCACGCCGTGCCTGACGACAGTGCCCGCCGCGCAAAGATCTCTTTCTTCGTGCGGCGGGCACTTACTTTCCCCAGTCGATGCCACATGGAATCGATGTGCTGTCAGGAGCATCTGATCTTGGTGATGCGGGAAACGCTGCTGGCACCTCTGCCTGCTTTGACTGTTGCCTTCACCTGGGAACCAGCGTAGGCAAGCACTGTGCCGGAACTGCGGGAGTTCTTTACGGAACGCACCTTCCCATGGAGCGCAGCGAACGAGGTATATGTTGCAGGGCAGGTCGCGTAACTGAGTTTGTTGCCCCGGAACCCTGCTGCGGAGTAGACGCAGTAGCGTCCCGATGCGCATTTGGCGGAGACCTCTCGCGCAGTCGCTGCTCTGGGAGTGGAGCCCGGCGCAGTGTCGGTGGGATCGAGAGTGAGCACGATCGCGCCTTCGCCCCAGGTAACCTCGTTCCAACCGGTTTGGGAGCCTCCGAAGTCCTCGATTACGTCATCGACGCGTTCTTGCATCGATGTGTCTGTCGGACCTGCTGCCCAGGAGCTCTGCGGGGCAAGAAGCAAGATCAAGGTCAAGGTGAGCGTGGCGGTAAGGCGAGATGCTCTTCGCATGTCGTGGTCACTTTCTTGTGAGAAAGACGAGACCGGTCAGCGGTCCCAGGCTACGTAATGGATGACAGATGGTGACGCAATGTCCGTACGGTCGTTGCCGATGTAGATGGTCTCAGCTGCGGTGATCGAGCCCGCGCGGGGCGAGATGATGAGTAGGTCTTCGACGTGTCCGGGGTCGCGGTCTGTGGCGCGGATGGCGATGCCGTCACGTCCGAGGCGGTCGGTGACGCGGCCCGCGACCTCCAGATTAGGCAGACCGCTGACGTAGGAGAGAAGCGCGCTCTCCTGGTCTCGAGAGAGGACGTTGCTGGAGAGAATGCTGGAGACCTCCTGGATCGTCTCTCCAGCTCCTAGCGGCTGTTCGCTTCCTGCCACTGTGGCGAGGTAGTCAGCGATCTCTGTCGGTTCAGTCGGCACTGCTTCGGGGTAAGGAGTGTCAAATTCGCCAGGTGCGAACGTCTCGTCTGACAGCACCGTCCCCGGCGTGGCCAGATGCTCGGTCTTTTGTCCAGGGAATGGGGGCGCAACGGTAACTACGACGTGTACGTTCCCGTCGCCGACGAACGTGATCTCTTCGTGCCGCGGTTCGACGGACGAGGAGATAATAGTGCCGTTGGCGTCGATTTCGGTGTTCAGCACCCAGGTTTCCATCCGGATCCTGTTCGGCGGCGGGTCGCGCTGCAACATCAACTTTGCTGACTCGTCGAGAATTTCTTCCGCGGAAGCATCTATGTGATCGGTGACGAGCAGTGGTGGGGTCGCCGCTGATGCCGGTGTGTCGGGGAGAATGTTGAGTGTGACGCCCCCGGCTATGGCGAACGCTGCAAGGGAGGATGCGATGAGCATCAGCCGCCGGCTGAATCGTCGAGGGTGACCCGGGCTGGGCCCGAGTCGTCGACTCGCTGGTGGGACATTTGGGGAGGAGAGAACCAAGTCAGCGAGTTCTTGTTTCGCGCGCCCCGTCAACGGGAGGTGTCGGTGCCCACTCAGTGGTCGCGCATCGCGGATGCGTCGTTCAAACTCGTCCATCCTTGACCTCCTCACTGTGAGCGTCCTCGACGGCGTTGTACAGCAACGCTTTGAGCGTCTGTCGGGCACGTAACAGCCGTACCCGCACGGTCACCGTCGATATCCCAAGGATCGACGCAATCTCCGCACGAGTGAGGTCTTCCCAATAGGCCATGTAGAGAATCTCGCGGTCGGTTTCTCTCAGTCCTGCCAGAGCCCGGCGAACATCCAGTGCATCTGCGGTCTCCATCCTGTAGGAGCTATCGCCGCTGAGCCCACCGATCCGGCTAAACAGCTCCGTCGAACGAGCCACGCGCTGGTACTCGTTGCCAATGATATTGCGCAACACTTTGTACACCCAGGGCAGAGAGAGATCACCTCCGGACTGATGGTGAGCCCACGTGATCCGGAAGGTCTCCGCTGCCACATCCTCGGCATCGGCGACTCCCGATAGACGTTGCTGGGCAACCGTGAGGACGAGGCGATAGTGTCGAGCATAGAAGTGCGCGAACACCTCGGCGTGCGCCACGCTGTCGCCGTCGGCTTCCTGCCTCACCTCGTCTCCTTCCGATCGATCGGATCGATGCCCTCCGAACATCACTCCTCGGCACGATGAGAGACTTCAGAACAGCTTCAGATACGACCGCCCTGATCGCTATCATGCCCGCCCCATCTGGCTCGTCCCAATCGCACCTCTCACAGTTTTCTATTTGCTGACAGCGTCCCCGCGTTACATCCCAAGCGAGCCGTGCCACCTGTCCTCCACGGCCAGGCGTGCACCACACAGAGTCAAGGAGCCCGCCACCACCATAAATGTGATCTGTATAACACGATGTAGTGCGGGTTTGTGCTCAGAAAATAGCGAAGGTAGAGGAAGCCGCTATAGCTCACAGTTGGAGTAGCGTCCTCGCGGGGCGGGGACAGCGGCAGAGGGGAGTCGGGTGAACGGGGGTGCGGCAGGAGTCGGGATTGTCGTCACCTCCAGCTGCCTTTCCTCTGACGTGTGTAGTCCTCGCAACGAGACACCAGCTCAATGACGGTCCGTCAGCATTCATCGACATCGCAGTGAACCGACCCTTGAAGGCAGTCAAGTCATGACTTGATCACAGATTTCACGAATCGCGAGCGGGTGCCTGCCGCGCTGAAGCTCAGGGAATGAGGGTCATTCGAACTCGGAGGGTTGATCCCCACGGTTGACTCCAGACAGACGAATATGTCGGTGCTGTTTGGGTGAAGGGCTCCTGCTGATCGACGCGGCTGAAACTGGACTGCAGTTCTGAAGCCTGGGGATAACTTCGCGGTTGTCCCCAGGCTTTTCTTCTCTCTTCTTTCGGGTGCTCCGCACCTGCACGCTGGAAGCGCCATCTGAAGAAAGGAAGGGAAAAGATGGACAACGAAGTTCAGGAACTCGTTCCGATGGAAGAAGAAAAGAAACCCGTGCGCCTGCGCAAACCAGACAGGGGAGCGACAACGGCAGAGTATGCGATCACAACACTCGCCGCGTGTGGTTTTGCCGCACTGCTCGTTGTGGTGCTGAAATCCGAGGGCATCCAAACTCTCATCACAGGTGTCATCTCCAAAGCGCTCAACATGGGCGGGTGATGGCAGTGCCCACTTCGATGTTTCGCCCAGGGAGCCACACTCGTGACGCTGCTCGTATGTCAAACGCTCTCTGCCGGAAGCGGACCGCAGGAAAGGACTGCGGTGCCGTCACGGCCGAATTCGCCATGATCATGCCGGCTATCGTGCTCGTCATTCTTATGGTCATCGGAGTGGGCACCCTCGGCCTCGCGCAGCTTCGCACCTACGAAGCTGCGCGGGCCGGCGCACGCGAAGCCGCCCGCGGCGAACCCACCGCAGAAGTGCGCCGCAGTGCGGAAAGCAAAGCCGGCCCCGGTTCCGCCGTCACAATCGGCAAAGACGGCGAATACACGGTCGTCACCGTCACCGTCCCGACACCGAAGACCATGCGGAAGCTCATCCCTCGCGTGCAAGCAGTGCAAAGAGCGCGCACGGAAAGCAGCGCGCAGTCCGGAGACGCACAATGAGCACACAGCAAACGCGGCAAGCTCAGCGGCACCGCCGGGCAGATCGCGGGTCCATGCCCGCAATCGCAGTCAGCCTCATGGGGTTAGCGGCAGTGCTCATTGCAGGGCTTGGACTGACCAGCAAAGTCATCCTCGTATCCGCGCGCGCAGACGGCAGTGCCGACCTTGCAGCCCTGGCAGCAGCTGACGCTGCGCGGGGAATCCGTACCGGCGACCCCTGTGACGTTGCAAAGAAACTCATCGAAGCCGACGGCTTCACAATGGACGACTGCATTGCCCGTCCTGACCTGGGACGGGCGAAAGTCACCGTCAAAGCGAAGCTGCCAGCCCCGTTTCCCGCAGTGAAGCGCTCAGCCGTGGCAGGTGGGCCGCAGCCGCACACAGCCGGTTGAAAACCCAAAACGGGGCAGTTCATGCAGTGTTTGCAACAGGGGCGTACCGTCGAATGTGAACATTGCACTTTGCAGCACACTGATTGGAGCGCTATGGCCAGCTCAGGCAAAAGCCCCCTCCGCAAACAGGCCGAACGGCGATCACGTGACGCAGAATCCGCCAAGCGAGAAAAAGCGGTTGTCGCCCAGGCACAAGAAGCTGACTCCGGCAAACACCCCGACGGCTTCCTCGCTCACCTGAACCTCAAACCAATCTGGTTCTTCATCGCTTTTGCAGCACTCATCGGAGTGATGTTCATTCCCACCGGTGACGACCTGACGTTTGCTGGGAAAATGGGTCTGGCCGTGCTGGCCTTCGCAATCGTCATGTGGGTGACAGAAGCAGTTTCCTACACGGTCTCGTCCATCCTGATCGTCGGAATCATCACCGTCATGCTGTCCTTCACGCCAGCACTCGACGGTGAATCCCCCGAGGCGATGGGCACAACCGAATCAATCAAACTGGCACTGAGCGGATTCTCCAGCGCCGCCGTTGCGCTCGTCGCCGCAGCACTTGCGCTCGCGGCCGCGATGCAGGCCACCGGCCTGCACAAGCGCCTGGCCCTCTTGGTACTGAAAGTCGCCGGCGAAAAGACCAGCAGCGTGCTCATCGGCGCGATCGTCATTTCGACGATCCTCGCGTTCTTCGTCCCCTCCGCAACAGCCCGCGCAGGTGCCGTCGTGCCGATTCTTCTGGGCATGGTCGCTGCCTTCGGCCTGCCCACCAACTCACGACTGGGCGCCCTGCTCATCATCACAGCAGCCCAGGCCGTGTCCATCTGGAATGTCGGCATCAAAACCGCAGCAGCACAGAACCTCGTGGCCACAGGCTTCATCGAAACCTCCATGGGCCAGTCGATCTCCTGGGGGCAGTGGTTCTTGTGGGCCGCCCCGTGGTCGGTTCTTATGAGCATCGCGCTGTTCTTCATCATGCGCCGCGTCATCAAACCCGAAGTCGATCACATACAGGGTGGCCGGGCAGTTGTTGAAAAAGAACTCGCCGAACTCGGCCCCATCACCGGAAAAGAAATCCGCCTGGTCATCGTCGCCGTGTGCCTGCTGTTCCTGTGGGCAACCGAAGAAGTGCTGCACCCATTCAGCTCGGCAACCGTCACCATCGTCGCCATCGGCTTCCTCCTGCTTCCCCGCGTGGGAGTGTTCTCCTGGAAGACCGCAGAAAAGCTCATCAACTGGGGCACGCTCATCGTGTTCGCCGTCGGAATCTCGCTCGGCTCGCTCCTGCTGAACACGGGAGCGGCAACGTGGCTGTCAGAGAAAACCTTCGGCGCACTGGGTGTGACCGACATGCCGATGCTCGCCATGATCGCCCTCGTCGGCATCTTCACAATCCTCATCCACCTGGGATTCGCATCGGCAACATCCCTCAGCTCCGCGCTCATCCCGGTGTTCATCGCACTCGCCCAGTCCATCCCCGGTGCGGCAGGCGGCGGAATCGGGTTCGTCATCATCCAGCAGTTCCTCATCTGCTTCGGATTCCTGCTTCCCATTTCCGCCCCGCAGAACATGCTCGCCTACGGAACCGGCGCGTTCACGGCCAAGCAGTTCCTCAAATCGGGCATTCCGATCACCATCGTCGGCTACCTGCTGGTCCTGCTTCTGTCCGCCACCTACTGGAAGTGGATAGGCCTGGTCTGAGGACCGGGTTAGGGTGGAAGTCCACGCAGTTTGACCATGGCGGTCAATACCCAGGGAGGTTCAATGACGAACGCACAAGCTCACACAACAGCAGCCATGCCCGTGAGCGAACAGCTGGTGCTAGTCACCGGTGCCGCACGCGGGCTGGGCGCTGCTCTCGTCAAAGCCTTCCACGCCGAAGGTGCGGCTGTTGTCATCAACTACCGCAACTCGGAAGACCAGGCGGTTCGCCTTGCCGAACAGATCCGGGCGCAAGGCGGCGAGGCGCTGGCCGTGCGCGCGGACGTCACTGACTTCCGCGAGGTCAAGGCCATGTTCGATGCCGCACGCGAAGAATTCGGCAGGCCCGTCACCACCGTGGTCAACAACGCGCTGGTCGACTTTTCATTCAACGGCGACGAACGCCCGGACGCGGACTCCATTTCCTATGCCGCTTTTGACGACCAGTTCCGCGGCACCATCAGCGGCGCGGTGCACGTCATCCAGGCGGCTATGAACGGGTTCCGGGAAATCGGCTCGGGCCGGATCATCAACATCGGGACCAACCTGTTCCAAAACCCCGTCGTGCCCTACCACGACTACACAGCCGCCAAAGCTGCCCTGCTGTCGCTGACCCGCACCTTCGCAAAGGACCTCGGCCCTCTGGGCGTGCGCGTCAACATGGTCTCCGGCGGTCTGCTGCGCACCACCGACGCTTCGGCCGCCACTCCGGACGAAGTCTTCGACGCAATCGCAGCAACAACACCGCTGGGCCACGTGACCACACCGGAGGAATTCGCCTCGGCCGCCACGTTCTTCGCCCAGCCGGCATCGCGCGCGGTCACGGGCCAGAACCTCGTGGTCGACAACGGCCTCGTCATGGACTGAGTTCGGCAGGGGAGCCCGGGGCCCGGTGGGCGAGGCGTAACACGGCTGCCCTCGTCTCCGGGGCCGCCGCCCCACTTTTGGGGCTGTCGCCCTCACCCCAGCATCTGCTGCAGCAGCCGGCGGGCGGCGTCTTTGTCCAGCGGCTCATTGCCGTTGCCGCACTTGGGGCTCTGCACGCAGCTGGGACAGCCGCTGATGCATTCACAGCTGGTCAAAGTGTCCAGAGTGGACTGCCACCACCGGCGGAACTCAGCGAAGCCACGTTCGGCAAAGCCCGCCCCGCCGGGCTGACCGTCGTGCACGAAGACCGTCGCCATGCCAGTGTCGGCGTGCCTATCGGATGACACCCCGCCGATGTCCCACCGATCGCACCCTGCAAACAGCGGCAGCAGGCCGATCGCGCAGTGTTCAGCCGCGTGAACCGCACCCGGCAGATCAGCTGCCTCCACCTCGGCATCGGCAATCAGCCCCTCCGGGGCGGTCCACCACACAGCCGAGGTCTGCAGGGTGCGAGCCGGCAGGTCGAGCTCGAATTCGCCCAGCCGGACTCCAGTGCGCTTCTGTTTGCGCACAAACGAAGTCACCTGGTCAGTCACATCGACTATCCCGCTGAAAACCCGCACTCCGCTGGGCAAGGCGAACTGGTCGTGGGTTTCGACAATGTTGATTTCCGTTGTTGACTGCGCCTGCGTTGTGAAGTCGACGGAAACCTGCTGGACCATCGCGAGCGAGTTGTCCAAATCGAGATCCATCACCTGATATTCGATGCCCTGGTGGACGTAGATCGCACCGGTGTGGGTTTGCGTGTGCGCGCTGGCGTCGTCAACCGTGCCCAGCAGCTGCCCGGTTTCGTGTTCCACAAGCCGCACCTGGCCGCCGCCGGAACCGCGGATGTCGGTCAGCGCTGCCGCCGATTCCGCTTTCGTCCAGAACCACCCGGTTGGGCGGGCCCGCAGCATTCCGTGTTCGGTCAGCTGGGCGACAAGCTGGGCTGCCTGGGATGACGAGGCGCCGCCCGGTTCTTCTGTCTGTTCCGGCTGGTCAGGGGTGGAGTGGTGGGCGCTGGGGCTGTCGGCGGTGGGCTGGTGGGCGCTTGGGTGAGTATGGGCGTCGAAACGGGGGAAGTCGGCGGTGGTCAGCGGCAGTTCGGCGGCTGCGGCCAACAGGTGACCCGCTAGGACATAGGGGTTGGCGGGGTTGATGACGCCGGCGTCGACAGGGGTGTCAAAGATCGCCTCGGGGTGGTGGACCACGTAGGTGTCCAGTGGGTCATCGCGGGCGATGAGAACCGCGGACCACTGCTGGCCGGAGCGGCCGGCCCGTCCCGCCTGCTGCCACAGGGCGGCCAGGGTGCCGGGCCAGCCGGCCATGACGACCACATCGAGCCCGGATATGTCGATGCCCAACTCCAGAGCGTTCGTCGACGCGACCGTGCGCAGCTTGCCGTTGCGCAGGGCGGTTTCCAACATGCGGCGCTCTTCTGGCAGATAGCCGCCGCGGTAGGCCGCAATCGTCTTCGTCAGTTCCGGTGCGATGGTTTCGACTTCCTGGCGGATGGCCGAGGCGAGGGCTTCCGTTCCTTTTCTTGAGGCGATGAAGGCAATCGACCGGTAGCCGGCGCACGTGGTGTCGGTGAGCATGTCGGCAGCTTCGGCAATCGTGGAGCGGCGGGCTGCGTCTGCGGGGAGGGCGTCGTCGGCGTCGTCGGACCCGGGCGGCGAGGTGTCAGGGGTATTTGCTGGATCGGTGGGTTCCGGTGTGGTCGGCGCGGTCGGTGCGGTGGAGGGAATTCCGAGGTTCCCGTCGTCAGAGCCTGGCAGCAGCGGCGGTTCCCACAGGATGAATTCTCCGGCGGCGCGCGGGGAGCAGTCCTCGGTGATTGTCGTGGCTGGTCGACCGGTCAGCCGAGAGAAGGTTTCGGCCGGTTCGCTCATGGTGGCCGATGCGCCGATGACCACCGGCTGGGCACCGTAGTGTTCGGCTATGCGCAGCAGTCGCCGCAGCACGAGTGCCACGTGCGAACCGAAAACACCCCGATACCGGTGCGCTTCGTCGACGACGATGAACCGCAGGGACTTGAACCAGCGGGCATAGCGGGAGTGGGCCGGAAGGACTGAACGGTGCAGCATGTCCGGATTGGTGAACAGCAGGTTGGCCCACCTGCGCGCCCAGTCCTTTTGCTCGCGTGAGGCGTCACCGTCGAAGGCCGCCGGCCGCAGTCCCTGCAGGGGCAGGTTCTTCGCTGCCGTCAGCTGGTCATGCGACAGGGCTTTGGTCGGCGCCAAATATATGGAGGTCGCCGGCCGGATGCTGTCGCGGGTTCGGGCTATGGAATCGAGGATCGGCACCAGGAAGGTCAGGGACTTACCTGACGAGGTGCCGGTTGCCACCACTGTGTCAGTGCCTGATGCAATGCTGTTCACAGCTTCGACTTGGTGCTTGTACGGCTTGGTGATGCCCGTACCGGCGAATACGGCGGTGACGTCGTCGTGCACCCAGTCGGGCCAGTCACCGGTAACTGCTTGCCGCTGCGGAATGCTCTCAATGTGCGTCACGCGGTCGGCACGTTCGCCAAAGCGAGTGAGGAGGTCGGTAAGAGCGGACGGCATGCGCGCATTCTCTCACGTGCCCGGTTGTGCGTAGGCTTGATATGCGCTGTCTGCCGCCTGCTGTTGGAAGGAAATATGCGAAGCTCGCTGCCCGCTGTGCCCCGGATTGACTCTGCAGGGGCTGCTGGAACGTTCGCAGGCTGTGAAACATCCGCGGGTTCTGGCAGCCCCGTGGCCGCTGGCCAGACCGCGGGGTCTGCGTGGCCCGCGCAGCTGCGCGTAGCTCTGGAAGGTCTGGAGTACACACAGCCTGGCCTGAAAGCACTGTGGGGACCGGACGTTGACCACGCGCTGTCGACAAACGATGCCGCGCCCGCCCTGTGGTTTGCGCGCACAAGCTCGGCATCGCTTGCTGTTGTCGCACGGCTGTTTCTGCTGGCGGATGCTGTTCCCGCAGCCAGCGCTGAGGACGCTCTGGGCGCCGAACTCGTCAGTGCGCTGCAAGCTGCTGGCCTGCTGGTTTCACCCGATGCTGGTGAGTCCCACTCAGGTGACCCGAGCCCGGGTGAGTGCTCGGAGGAAAGCGAGCGGCGCCTCGTGAGTTCCGTGTCGATCGCTCCGTACTCCCTGCCGGTGGGTGTGCCGCGGCTGGCTGGCAGGCGCAAACCTGACACCCTCTACCTGGCATCGGATTTCGGGACGCTCACACGGCCGGAAGTGCTTGACGGCGACTTCGTGCTGGGACTCGGCGGAGCAGGGCGCACTCTCATCGAGATCACACCGCGCGAAGCCGTGACAACAGCGGCTGACATTGGCACGGGCTGTGGGATTCAGGCGCTCGCTCTGGCGCTGCACGCAGACACCGTCATCGCAACCGATATCTCTGAGCGCGCCCTGGAGTTCACGCGCCTCAACGCAAAGATCAACGGGATCGGCAACATCGAAACCCGGCAGGGAAGTCTGCTGGAGCCTCTGCACGGACAGACGGTCGACCTCTTGGTGACTAACCCGCCGTTCGTCATCACGCCGCAGGCTGCCCGCGGGCAGTTTGAATACCGCGATGGCGGGATGCCAGGCGATCAGCTGATGCGCTCGCTCGTGCGCGACATTCCGCATCATCTGAGCGACGGCGGGCAGGCCGCCATGCTCGGCAACTGGGAGGTCGGCCAGCCGGATGCCGAGGCCGGTCCTGCTGCCTGGCACAAGGCGGCGCAGGATGAGGCCGCATCAGCAGACGAGGCGGCGGTTGGCACAGCTGCCGCCGGCCAGACATCGCTCATGGTGATTGAACGCGAGCAGCTGTCGCCTACCGCCTACGCGCACACGTGGATTCGCGACGGCGGTGTGGTTCGCGCCAGCGACAAGTGGAACGCAGATACCGCCGCCTGGCTTGACGACTTCGCTTCGCGCGGCGTCGAGCAGATCTCGTTTGGGTGGGTGCGGTTCAAGAGGGGCGCTCGTGGCGTGCCGGTTGTTGCCGCGCATCGTGTCAGCGGACCGCTCGGGGCGAATTCGGCAGGGGTGGCGGCGTTTCTCGACACCCGTATGGCAATGCTCGAATGGCTTGCCGGTGCCGAAGACTCGGAAATAGCCGACACGGCTTTTGTTCGCGGCTCCGACATCGTCGAACACCGGCACCACACACCGGGCACCGAAAATCCCTCCGTCATCGAAATGGCGCAGGGAACCGGTTTCGGGCAGACGCTGACAGTTGACACCGCGCTTGCCGCGTTCATCGGAGTGGCCGACGGGACCATGACTCTGCGCACCGTGGCAGGGGCGCTCGCAGCCTTGCTCGAAGTGGATTCTGACAAGCTGTGTCAGCAGCTGGTAGAGCAAGTGCGCGACATACTCCCGCTTGGATTCGTCTACCCTGTACTCGAGTAGGACCGTTACAGTCAGGTGACGGCTGCAAGAAGCCTGGATGTGGCTATCAGCATCAACGCCGTGTCAGTGCCCGGTGCTACATTCGCAGCGTATCCGTGGAAAGGAAAACTGTGGCTGAGAAGAAACCACGTCGTTTGGTGATCGTCGAATCCCCGACGAAAGCGCGGACGATTGTCGGCTTTTTGGGCGACGGCTACACCGTCGAAGCCTCAGTGGGGCACATTCGGGATCTCCCACAGCCCTCTGAACTGCCCGCGGACATGAAAAAAGGGCCCTACGGCAAATTCGCAGTCGACGTCGAAGACGGCTTTAAGCCCTACTACCGGGTGGACCCTGACAAGAAGAAGGTCACCGAGCTTCGCAAGCTGCTGAAAGAAGCCGATGAACTTTATCTGGCAACAGATGAGGACCGCGAAGGTGAAGCCATTGCGTGGCACCTTCTGGAAGTGCTCAAGCCGAAAGTCCCGGTTAAGCGCCTGGTGTTTCACGAAATCACCCCGGAAGCCCTTGAACGGGCACTCGAAAACACCCGCGAAATCGACTACGACCTCGTGTACGCGCAGGAAACCCGCCGCATCCTCGACCGTCTGTACGGCTACGAAATCTCGCCCGTTCTGTGGCGCAAGGTCCGTGCCGGTCTATCCGCCGGCCGTGTGCAGTCCGTTGCCACCCGCCTGGTTGTCGAGCGCGAACGTGAGCGCATGGCGTTCGTTTCGGCTGATTACTGGGACCTCGACATCGATCTGCAGGCTCCCGGGCAGGCCGAAAGCTTCGCGGCTAAGCTCACCGCCGTTGACGGGCAGAAGATCGCCCAAGGCCGCGACTTCACCGACGAAGGCACGCTGAAACCGCGCACTAAGGCGCGCATTCTGGGCCAGCAGGACGCCGAAGAACTCGCTGCCAAGCTCAGCGGTGAAGCCAAAGACCGACTGTCAGTCACGGCACTTGAGACCAAGCCGTACTCGCGTCGTCCCGCGGCGCCCTTCACCACCTCGACCCTCCAGCAGGAAGCCGGACGCAAGCTGCGCATGAGTGCTCGTCAGGCCATGCGCACCGCCCAGTCGCTGTACGAAAACGGCTACATCACTTACATGCGTACGGACTCACCCGTGCTGTCATCGGAAGCGCTTTCGGCTGCTCGCCGTCAGGTGGGTGAGCTCTACGGCCCCGAATTCGTGCCGTCGAAGCCGCGCATCTACGCCTCCAAGCAGAAGGGCGCGCAGGAAGCCCACGAAGCCATCCGCCCCGCCGGTGACCACTTCCGCACGCCGGCCCAGGTGTCGAGTCAGCTGCGCGGTGACGAATTCAAGCTCTACGAACTCATCTGGAAGCGCACTGTCGCATCGCAGATGGCCGATGCCAAGGGTTCGACCGCAACCATGCGGATCAACGCGGACCTCGGAAGCGGCAGCAGCGCCGAACTGACCGCAAGCGGCACCGTCATCACGTTCAAGGGATTCCTCGCCGCCTACGAAGAGGGCCAGGACCTCGAGCGCTATGGCTCGGACAAGAAGGACAAGAGCCGACTGCCGGACGTCAAAGAAGGCGACGCCCTGTCGGTCGACCGCGTGGAAGCCGATGGGCACACCACGGCACCTCCGCCGCGCTTTACGGAAGCCAGCCTGGTCAAGCGCATGGAAGAGCTCGGCATCGGCCGTCCTTCGACCTACGCGGCCATCATCTCCACCATCCAGGACCGCGGCTACGTCACCACGCGCGGCAACGCGCTCATTCCCAGCTGGTTGGCGTTCTCGGTGGTCAAGCTGCTCGAAGAGCACTTCGATGACCTTGTGGACTACCAGTTCACCGCCGGGCTCGAAGCTGATCTCGACGAAATCGCCAAGGGCCAGGAAGACAGCGCCGAATGGCTGCGTGATTTCTACTTCGGCAGCACGGCCGAGGACGGTCACGATGCGCCGGCTGGCATGGACTCCGACGTCGGTCACGCGGGGCTGAAGTCGATTGTCGACAACCTCGGAGACATCGACGCGCGTGAACTCAACACCGTGAACATTGCCGATGGAATCAACCTGCGCGTTGGCCGCTACGGCCCGTATCTCGAAGCCGAAGGCGACAACCCGGATCAGCCCAAGCGAGTGTCGCTTCCGGATGACCTCGCCCCGGATGAACTCACGGCAGAAAAAGCTCGTGAGCTCATCGAAAAGCAGGGCGACGGCGACCGTGAGCTCGGTGCCGATCCCGAAAGCGGACACACGATTGTGGCGAAGAACGGCCGCTTCGGCCCCTATGTCACCGAGGTTCTGCCGGAATCTGACGAAAAGCCCAAGCGGGGAACCAAGAAGCCCAAGCCGCGCACAGCAAGCCTGTTCAAGTCGATGGACCTCAACACCATTGGTCTTGAAGAAGCGCTGAAGCTGCTGAGCCTGCCCAGGATTGTCGGCCAGGACGCCGAAGGTGTCGACATCACCGCGCAGAACGGCCGCTACGGTCCGTACCTGAAGAAGGGAACCGACTCCCGGTCTATCGAATCTGAAGAGCAGATCTTCACCATCACGCTTGAAGAAGCCGAAAAGATCTTCGCTCAGCCCAAGACCCGCGGACGCCGTGCTGCGAAGCCGCCGTTGAAGGAATTCGGCACCGATCCGAACTCCGAAAAGCCGGTTGTGCTCAAGGACGGACGTTTCGGCCCGTACGTCACCGACGGCACCACGAACGCAACTCTGCGCAAGGACGACACCGTCGAAGGCATCACCGCCGAACGCGCATTCCAGCTGCTGGCTGAAAAGCGCGCTAAGGGGCCGGTCAAGAAGAAGACGACCACGCGGAAGACAACGGCGCGTAAGACGACTGCGAAGAGCACTGCGTCGAAGACGGGCACGGCGAAGAAGACAACCGCGAAGAGCACTGCGAAAAGCAGCACCGCGAAGAAGTCGTAACAGCGGACTGGCCAGGCCGAGTGTCTTCCATGCGCGGTTGCTCTTCGACCGTCGGCGCAGAGAATCCTTGATATGCCCTGAGAACGCTCCTTGCGCCTTGAAGGTGCAGGGAGCGTTTTCCTAGTGTGAACGAGGTACGGATTTCTCAATACGACCTCACAGGAGGCGCCGTGTTCACTCGTTCCGTTAACGATGTCGAAGCTGTTGAGTGGGGTGCTGGAACCAGCCAGCGCGTCCTGACTGCAAAAGACAATATGGGCTTCGCCGTTGCCCGCACCGTTGTGCGCAAGGGCACCGAATCGAAGCTTGAGTACCGCAATCACCTGGAAGCCTGCTACTGCATTTCGGGCTCCGGCAACGTTGAGGACACGGAGGGCAACGTGTACCCCGTGACTCCCGGCGTCATCTATGTCCTGGACAAGCACGACCCGCACTACCTGCGTGCCTCCGACCACGAAGACATGGAGCTGCTGAGCATCTTCAACCCGCCGATCGACGGCACCGAGAAGCACGTGCTCAGTGAGGACGGTTTCTCGAGCTACTGAGCTGCGACAGACTGAGCTTGTAAAGACAGCGCCCGGTCAGCATGCAGTTGTGCACGCTGACCGGGCGCTTCTGTGTCTGGTTGCTGGGCGGGGCTGTGTGCGGTGGCGGGGTGGGGCTGAAGATCAGCCGCGGCGGCTCGGTTGGATTTACGCTTTAATGCGGATTTGCGCTTTAATGCGGCGCATTAGCGCGTGAGGTTGCATTTAAGCGTGAGTTTGGCGTTGTTGGGCGCGTGAAGTGTGCCCGGTGTCGGCTCATCCGCGCCGCCCTGCCCAGCCCTTCAGCCCGTCCGGCACCTCCGCCTCGTCCGTTCCTGCTGCCAACCTGGATTTACGCTTTAATGCGGATTCACGCTTTAATGCGGCGCATTAGCGCGTGAGGTTGCATTTAGGCGTGAGTTTGGCGTTGTTGGGCGCGTGAAGTGTGCCCGGCGTCGGCTCATCCGCGCCGCCCTGCCCAGCCCTTCAGCCCGTCCGGCACCTCCGCCTCGTCCGTTCCTGCTGCCAACCTGGATTTACGTTTTAATGCGGATTTGCGCTTTAATGCGGCGCAGTAGCGCGTGAGGTTGCATTAAAGCGTGAGTTTGGCGTTGTTGGGCGCGTGAAGGCTGCTAGTGCTGACTCGGGTCGGCAACGAGACTGGTTTTGCGCGCAGATGCAGATTCACGCTTTAATGCGGCGCATTAGCGCGTGAGGTTGCATTTAGGCGTGAGTTTGGCGTTGTTGGGCGCGTGAGGTTGGCGTTGTGGGATGCCCGCACCTCCGCCAAAAAGTTATCCACAGATTGCGAATGCCTCTTGTGGAAACGCTGCTGTTTCGGTGACATAAAAGGATGCATAGCGTATTCACCAACAACATGGCAGCGACCTGCGGCATCCAGATGGGAGAGTTGAGGTCAGCTGCCTCGTGCTGCGTCGAGCGATTGCATCGAGGGATGTACGCGGTCGTGAAGCTGTGCTCGAGACACCCGCTTTTTACACAACTCGCAGATCAGACGATGGTCGATTTGTTCGCCCGCGCGGATGCACAGAAGCGCAACCCTGCATGGCGAAAGGCGCAAACAAACCTCCACACCGCGAAAGCCGAACTCATTGCTGAGTCAGCACACCCGGACGATGTGCTCAGCCATTCCACCGCAGCCCTGCTGCACGGCCTGCCGATCAAAGCCGTGCCTGACGCTGTCGAAATGATCAACCCCAACCTGTCACGCGCAGGAGCCACTTTTCGCAGGCGCTACAGGCAGATCGGCGAAAGTGAAATCGATGACTGGCGCGGTTTCGCCATAACCAACCCCGTCAGAACCGCTGTAGATCTCGCCGCAGATGAGTCCATCGAATACGGCACAGCAGTCCTCGATGCGATCTTGCGCGAGGCACCTCTTCAGCGCGAACAGCTGCTTGCCCAGGCTCACGAAATCGCTGAAGCCTACGGCCGTCGGGCAGGATGCGCGCGTGTGCGCAGCGCCCTGAGCTTCGCCAACGGACTTGCTGAGTCCTACGGCGAAAGCGTGTGCATGGTGAAGCTGCGCATGCTTGGGATCGACAACCTCGAACAGCAAGTCGAAATCTTCGACGAAGACGGAATCTTCGTTGCCCGCGTTGACGGGCTGATCCGGGATAAGCACATCATCATCGAGTTCGACGGCGCCGTGAAATACCTATCCACAGCCGACGGCGGCTTCAATGGCGACGGAGACCAACTGCTGCGCGAAAAAGAACGCGAACATCAACTGCATCGGCTGGGCTACACGGTCGTGCGGATTATGTGGAATGACCTGTTGGGCCTCGACCGACTGCGCGCCCGACTCAAAGCGCTCGGCATTCTTTCCTGAGCCCACGCCGGACACGCGGGCAATCTGTGTACTGGTGAGCACCACCTCGTGCGCGGCAGCGGGGCTGGTTTTGCGCGCAGATGCAGATTCACGCTTTAATGCGGCGCATTTGCGCGTGAGGTTGCATTTAAGCGTGAGTTTGGCGTTGTTGGGTGTGCGAATGGTGCCAGTGGTGATCCGCACCGCCAGCGGGGCTGGTTTTGCGCGCAGATGCAGATTCACGCTTTAATGCGGCGCATTTGCGCGTGAGGTTGCATTAAAGCGTGAGTTTGGCGTTGTGGGGTGTGCGAATGGTGCCAGTGCTGATCCGCACCGCCAGCGGGGCTGGTTTTGCGCGCAGATGCAGATTCACGCTTTAATGCGGCGCAATTGCGCGTGAGGTTGCATTTAAGCGTGAGTTTGGCGTTGTTGGGTGTGCGAATGGTGCCAGTGCTGACTCGCGCCGGTACCCGGGCTGGTTTTGCGCGCAGATGCAGATTCACGCTTTAATGCGGCGCATTTGCGCGTGAGGTTGCATTAAAGCGTGAATCTGGCCTGTCGGCTAAGCGGGTGGGGCCGAGTATCAGCCGCGGCGGCGAGCCAAAGCGCGCAGGCCGAAGCCTCCGCCGATGAAAGCAGCCGCCGCAGCAAGTGCCGCAGCGATGCTCACACCCGTGCGCGGCAGAGCTCCGCCCTTCGAGGAGGGCGCCTTCGCCTTGGGGCCGGCCTTGTCGCCGGCATTGCCGGTGGCCTTGTCGCCGGCCTTGTCAGTCGGCTCGTCGCCGGCTTCGTCTGCGCCGCCATCACTGCCAGCATCGCCGGAGTCTCCCGAGGTGCCGCCCTCCTGGCCGTCTTCAGAGCCTCCCGTGGGGTCATCGGAGGGGCCGTCAGCGTTGTCATCGCCCGGCTCTTCTTCTGCAGGGGGCGCATCTTCGCCGAAGACCTTGCCCAAGCGCAGGAACACAGTTTCACCGGTTGCGTCATCGAGAGCGTCGTTGTCGGTGACGGCGTAGGCCTCGCCGTCAGCCGCGATGGTGAAGCCTTCCAGCTTTTCCTGCGTCCAGCCGTTGAGCGCCTGCAGCTTCGGCAACACGTCAACCGCAACAGCCTTCTTGACCTTCTGCGGCTTTGCGCCTTCCTCTGCACCGCCGGCCGCGCCACCCGAACCCGAGCCGTCGGCACCCGGAGCGCTGCCGCTGCCGGCGATTGGCGCCTCGTCAGCCGAATCAGCCTCAACTGCACCGCCCGCCTCAGCGCCATCAGGCAGCGTGACCTTCATGATGCGCTTAATCGCAGCGTTGGGGCCGTTCTGCTTGTCGCGTTCGATCACGGCGAGGGTGTTCTTGTCGACCACGGTGAGTTCGGACAGACCGATCCAGTCGCCGTCCTTGTCAGCGGAGTCGAGCTCGTAGGAGAACCACTCCCAGGTCTTGTCGGTGGTGCTGTAGCGGCCGATGCGCACAATGTTGTCGCCCTCGAGCCCTTCGAGCGGCTTGGCTTCGGAGTCTTTCCACAGGGGACGCTGGATTGCGGCGTAGACGTATTCGCCGCCCTTGCCGTCGTCAATTGCGTCAACGCCCTCAAGCCCCCACTTGCCGATGTGCTTGGCAACATCGTCCGGCAGGCTGATGGTCTCCTTGATGTTGAGCTCGCCGTCCGTGCGGTGAATCGCATTCTTGTCACCGGTCTTGCCTTCTGAGGCAATCCAGAAACCGCCGTCTTCACGTGCGGAAATGCCCTCAATGTCGAGGCCCTCGGCAGGCTTGCCGTCCTGCATGACGGAACGAGCGTCAGTGATGCGGGCGGGTGCGTTCTTGTCGCTGACATCGACCGTGTACACGCGGCCTTCGGCCAGAGCGGAGTCCGATGCGGCGTACAGGGTCTTTGCGTCAGTCGGGTGGGCGGTCAGAGCGCCCAGAGCGCTGAAGCCCAGTTCGGACTTATCCGCCACGATTGACGGCTGGGGGTCCTTCTTGTCGGACAGCTGGTAGACGTTGACGGCCGAACGCACGCCGTTCTTGGCTTCGTCGACCTCGCTGGAGACCAGCAGCATGTTGCGGTTCTCCACCGGCAGGATGCCCTCGGGACCGTTGGTGGTGAACAGCAGCTGCACGAATTCGGGCTTGGCAGGGTTGTCGACGTTGTAGACGGCTACGAAGTTCGAACGCTCCGAACCGACGAAGGCGTAGCGGGTGCCGTTCATGGTGGCCGTTGCAATGCCCTCGATTTCCGGGCCCTTCTTTTCGGCGCGCTTGTTGTTGTGCAGGCCGTAGCGGTTGGCGATGTCCTCAATCGACGAACCCGCATCCCACACGACCTTGCCGCTGCTGTCGAAGACCGACCATCCGCGGCTGCCGCCCTTCCAGTCGCCCTCGTTGGCGGTGGCCAGGTGCTCATCGTCAATCCAGGCAATCGCATCGGGCTCACGCGGCACGCTCTTCAGCGAGTCCGTGGGCTTGATGAGCTTGTCCTTCTTGGCGTCGACGTTCTCAAGGTCAACGCTGCCGGTGCTGAAAACGCTCGTAATTTCGTTGGTGTTCAGGTCGATGATCGCCACACCGTTGTTTTCCTGCAGCGTGACGGCCAGCTGGTTGCGGCCGTTGATCGACACGTACTCAGGTTCGAGGTCCTCAGGAGTGTCAAGACCAGCCTCGGCGACCTTGGGCAGGGGAGTGCCGTCCTCATTGTGGAAGCGAACAGGTTCGGGCTTCCAATCCGAGGCGGGGTCGCCTTCGAGCTTGATCGTCTGGACGAAGCCGGCAGGCTGCTGGGGGAGCCCGCCGTCGCCCTTGTCTTCGTCACGTTCGTTTTCAATCGCAATTGCGGCGCGCTTGCCGTCGGGGCTGATGGCAATCGAGTCGGGCTGGCCGCCCAGATCGTAGGAGCCGACCTTTTTGTGGTCGCTCAGCTTGATGACGTCAACGCGGCCCTTGGGGTTTTCGTAGTCCTTGCCGGTCTCGCTGATGACGACGAGCACGTATTCGCCGACCACTGCGACCGAGGTCGGTTCATCGTCCGCGTTGCCAAGGGTTGCCAGGCTGACAGTGCCGAGGCCCTTGGGGCTGCCGGGGTCGCTGACATCGAGGAATCCGATGCGCTTGCCCGCAGCGTCGGTGTAGACCATCGTCTTGCCGTCTTCGGAGATGTCGGAGATCTCGGCAACGGTTTCGTCTGCGATGTCGACGCCGTCAGGGCGGTTTTCGTAGACGGGGTAGGTCGCGGTCCGGGCGAACGAGGCGCCGGAAGCGGCCGTCTGCGCGTTTGCCGGGGTCGTGTCTCCGGATGCGCTGAGGACAGCGGGGGTGATGCCGATGCCGGCGATCAGACCGGCGGCGAGTACTGCGGGGGCAAGACGAGTGAGCTTCACGGGTGAACTTTCTGCAGGCCGAAATCGAACCTATTCACCGTCGTACTTGCTGGTGAACTCACCGTTTCACTGAGAGTAAAACTGCGTGAACGGGCTGGGCGGGGGAGTGCGGAGCGGCGGGCCGTTCTCACGCTTTAATGCAACTTCACGCGCTGATGCGCTGCATTAAAGCGCAAATCTGCATCAGCGCGTGGATTCGAGCTGGCTGACCGAGTTGTACGCGCCGGCCGCCTCGATTTCCTCGGCTGAGAACTCCGACGGCTCAAGGTCATAGCCACGCGCATATTCCGCCAGAAAGGCCTGCTCGACCGCATCGACAGTGACGTCCGGATGGATTTCGCTGATCGCCCCGCCGGTAGCGGGGTCCCAGTCGACCCCGAGCGCCGCCTCGACATCCGTCAGGACGGAGCGGATGGGGGCCGGGTCGGTGATGATGACCGACGATGAGAACAGCCACCCCGTCTTCGTCACCCGCTGTGCCGTGCCGATCGCCTTGATCTTCCCGGCGACGTTGACGCTGTGTTCACCGGGACAGTACTCGCCGGGGATCTCCCCAAGCCGCGCGTCGACCCCCACTGACTGCAGGGCCCGCACATACATGTCACCGAACGAGGTGAAGCGTGCCTGAGTGCCCGTGAACATCTGGTCTGCGGGCTCCACGTGGTCGATCACGAGGCTGCCGTGGTGGTAGGCCGCAACTCGTCCGCCGAGTGTGCGCAGCAGGGGAGTGAACCCGGCCTCAAGCGCCTTGCCGACCGCGTCGTCGAACCCTGCGAGGAACCGGTCACGCCCGCCGAAAACAACGGTCGACTCGGGCCGGTAGATGCGCAGTGCACCGGGCCTGCGCCCCGCACGCACCGAGTCGAGGAGCACGCGAGCCAGGGACAGCGTGGTCAGCGGGTCGTCGTGACCTCGGGGCAGAAAATGGAGTGTCGACACGAAAACACTGTAGCGGGACGCTTTCGAACGGTGTGTGTTCAGCGTCGTGTCAGAGGGTCAACGTAGGCTGGGATGGTCAGGACACAGGAGGTCATCAGATGAGCAATGACAAGAGGCTTTCGGCCAAGCAGCCCTTCGGCGGCCCGAACGCAGACACCTCTGACCGGATTGCGGCCATCACCCCGCAGCGCGGTGTCATCGGGCATGCGGTTCTTGAAGCCGCGACGTGGCTGGCCGTGATGTCCTCTGTCCTGCTGACGTATTCTCTGGCCGGTGTCGTGGGCTTTGCATCTTCGGCCCGCGGGGGCGCGCTCGCAGCCGTTGTGCAGCGCGAAGCTGATGGCGACTTCAACCGCAATTTCGCCAATCCTGCGTACTTGGCGGTCATCGTGCTTTTGGGCATTGGAAGTTTCCTGCCGCTCAAGCGGGTCCGCTCGATGGAGTTTTCGCAGCGCACTCTGATTCTGACCATCACGTCCGTGCTGACGGGCATCACCCTTATTGTCTTCGGCGTGTACTCAACTGTGTGGATGGGTGCGATTGCCGCGTTGTTCCTCGGTGCGCTGATTTCTCTGCAGGTCATTCACACCCCGGAACTGCACACCAAGCCCTGGCGTGCAGGCACCGTGTCTGCGGTGATCTTCTTCTTCATCGGCGCAGTCGCCCAGATTCGGGCGGGCATCGGCGCCGGCATGCCCGCCGTGCCATGGACGGTCTTCGCTTCCGGCATTGTCATCATCCTGGCCGGTGTGCTCATCATCGTTTCGCCGCTGCAGCGCTCTCGCATTCCCTCCACCGGGGCGTTCCCGCTGACCCGTGCGCTGCAGCAGGCTCGCGCCCACGTGGATGTCGGTGCACCGTGGCCGGTATACGCGCTGTTCGGCGTGATCGGCTCAATTTTCGTGGTGATTGTGCCTACTGCTTCTGACGAATCGTTCGGCATCATGAGCCTCGGGCTCATGGTGTGTGCCGTTCTGGTCGGTTGGGCTGCCGGGTACGAGGCGGGGCCGACTTTCGCTCCCGGCATGACCCGGCCCAGGCTCACCGCCTTTTCGCTTATCGGCGCGGGCGTTCTCGCCATTCTCGGCGGCATGGTTCACGAAGTCTCCGGCACTGCGCTGCTGTTCGCCGCGGCTGCCTTCGCCGTCGGTGTGGGCGTGCGGGCGCAGGACTACCAGATTTCACGGCGCATCGGCCTGGGCATCGGTGCCATCATCACACTGCTCATCCTCAGCCTGGACGCACGCTTCACAGTCGTGCTGAGCGAAGCCTCAACCTGGAACATCACTGGCTCTGCAGTCGCAGTGTCCAGCGTTGGGCTCCTGGCCACCGTCGGCGGCATCATCGCGCTGTTCCTGTTCTCACCCACCGGTATTCACGGCATCGGCGTCGACATCGTCCACGCGTTCCGCACGCGGACAGCAGACGGGCAACCGGGTCAGTCTGCCGGTTCTGCAGGCGCGCACGGCCCCAAACAGCCGCACGCACCGGCCGCACCTGCTGGGCACGGTGGGCAGGCGGCTCAGTCCGGTGGCGGCCTGCAGACGCCCTCCGTGCGGACTGCGCAGAGCGGTTTCTTCATCGCGGTCGAAGGTCCCGACGGTTCGGGCAAGACAACGCAGATCGACTTCATCCGCAAGCACTTGGCCGACCGCGGCCTGCACAATGTCGAAACCACCCGCGAACCCGGCGGCACCGACAAGGGCAAGCAGATCCGCGCCGCAATTCTCGACGGCCAGGGAGTCACCCCGAAGTCCGAGGCGCTGCTGTACGCCGCCGACAGGTCACACCACGTGGCCTCGCTGATCGACCCCACCCTGAGGTCCGGCGGAGTCGTCGTCACCGACCGCTACATCGACTCCTCGCTTGCCTACCAGGCGGCCGGCCGCGAACTTGCAGAAGAAGACATCTTCGCCCTGTCCGCGTGGGGAACTGATGGGCTCATGCCCAATCTCACACTGCTGTTGGACATTTCCCCAGAAGCCTCCGCACAGCGCACATCACAGCGCGGCAATGAAAATCACCTGGACAAACAGTCCGCAGAGTTCCGTGGCCGAGTGCGCGCACGTTTCCTGTCTCTTGCGGAAGAAAACCCGCACCGCTACGTGGTCATCAACGCCGATCAGCCCGCACAGAAGGTCTCTGAGGACATCGCCGCGGCTCTCGATGCGGCACTTGATGCTGCGGGCCTGGGCCGCAGGCCGCAGGCGCAGCAGCCGGGCTCGCAAACGCAGCGACGCTCCTCAGCGGATCTGCTGACATCGGACGATCCCGATGCCACACAGGCCATGCCTTCGCTCGAAGCTGAGAATGTTCCTGCCGAATCAGAGCAGCGCTCACAGGGCGCGTCTGGCCAGTCAGCTGCGGCGCAGGGTCCGGCGGTTTCGCAGATGCCCGTCGTGAAACCGGCAGAAGAACAGCAGAAGGCAGCTGACGGATCGCAGGAAGCAAGCGAAGGCCAGAAGCCAGCTGACGTTCAGTCGAAACCCGCGAAGGAACAGCAGGAGTCCGCTGAACCGGAACACGTCGAAACCGCTGCGGGCAGTGCTGAAAGCGCTGACACTGCCGCAGACTCTGACAGCAGTGTTCCGCCGAAGCCGGAAGCGAAACCTGCTCCCGTGCCGGAAGCTGACACGATCCTTCCGGACACACCGTCTGTGAGCGCTGACGACGATGCCGCAACTCGCATCCTGCCGTCCCAGCCGGAACAAAGCGCTGAAAAGCTGCGCAAACAGGCGGAAATCGAGCGTCAGGCGCGTGAACGTCTACGTCAGGCCCGCAGGGGCAAACGGTGAGTGTGTGGGACGACCTCGTCGGCCAAGAAGCAGCCATCAGCGAACTGTCCGCTGCTGCTGCCGGCCAGGGGATGACACACGCGTGGCTCATCACCGGCCCACCCGGTTCGGGCCGATCAAATGCGGCCCGGGCCTTCGCCGCCGCGCTGCTCACTGAGGACCACGGCGCAAGCCTCAGCCCGGAGGCTCAGCGAGCCCTGTCCGGCACGCACGAATCGATGACAATGCTGCGCACCCAAAAATCCGTCATTTCGATTGACGAAGTGCGCCAGCTGGTCAGCACCTCGCAAAGCTCACCGGTCAACGCCGATTGGCGCGTCATCATCATCGAAGACGCTGACCGTATGGCTGAGCGCACCTCCAACGTACTGCTCAAAGCCATCGAAGAACCACCGCCGACCACGGTGTGGATCCTCTGCGCGCCCAGCCCCGAAGACGTCCTGACCACCATCCGGTCGCGCTGCCGGACCGTGGGCCTGCGCATCCCTCCGGCAGAAGCCGTCGCCCAGCTGCTGGTCAACCGCGACGGCGTCGACCCCGAGCGAGCCAAATGGGCTGCTGCCGCCGCCCAAAACCACATCGGACGGGCCAAACATCTGGCACTTGACGACGATGCGGCGCAGGCTCGCCGCCGAATCCTCGAAATCCCTCAGCGGCTCACATCCGTCGGCGCAACAGTGCGGCTGGCGGGTCGAACGGTCGAAGCGGCGTCCGAACGCGCGGAAGAGCGCACAAAAGCCCGCTCAGAAAAGGAACGCGCTGAACTGCTTGAAACCTTGGGAGTCGAACCCGGCAAAGCAGTGCCGCCAGCTCTGCGCCCGCAGGTAAAGAAATTAGAAGAAGAACAGAAGCGTCGAGCAGTTCGCGCACGGGCTGACGAACTCGACTCGATCATGCTGGAACTTCTTTCGCTGTACCGCGATGTTCTGCTGACCCAGCTGGGCAGCGGCGACACACTCATCAACATCAGCGAAGCCGAACTCATCCGCGAAATCGCTGCACAAGACGACGCCACAACTACGCTCAAGCGCATCAACGTGCTTGAACTGGCCCGCGAACGCCTGCAGACCAACACCGCACCCCTGCTGATCGTCGAAGCCGCGTTCATTGGTCTGGCCAACCCCTGGCTGGAAACTCACACGACGCTCTGAGCCGATGCCCTGAGTCCGCGCGCTCGGGAGCAGTACGCAGGAACGGCGCTGCCAGCAAACGGAGCCCCGCATAGCACCTGCCGCACCACATCACCTCAGCGAACGGGCGGCTTCCACAAGCCGGCGAAGCCCCGTGTGCAGTTCGTCCTCCGGCCCGCCGAAGCCCACAACAATCCCATCCGGCAGTCCACCGTCACCCACACCGCCAGGCCCCTGCCCAGCCCAGTACTCCGACAGCGGCTGCACCCGAACCCCGTGCGATTGAGCCGCGGCAACCAGCTCAGCTTCCGGCAGATCGACCGTGACAACAGCGGCGAGGCCGCCCGGCACCTCGTCAACATGGAATCCGGGAACCCGCCCCAGCACCGTCCGCACAACATCCAACTTGATCCGATGCTGTGCGCGCACCGCCGCCGCGTGACGTTCCAAACCACCCGACTCAATGAGTCCAGCCACTGCCCGCTGCAGAATCCGGCTCACCGGCGCTCCCAGCTGTGCGCGCAGAACCGCAAGATCCTCGATCCACTTCACCGGCACGTGCAGGTGGCCCAAAGCAATGCCGGGGCTGATGAGCGACGCCAATGATGACAGCAGAACGACCGGTGCGCGCTCCGAAACCGCAAGCCCAGCCAAAGTCGGCAAAGGCGCTGCGTCCCATCGGAACTCGGCGGTGTGATCATCCTCGATCACAGTGAAACCATGCGCTTCGGCTGCAGCCAATACCGCCAGGCGCCTGGCCAGCGGCAGCGAACCGCCCAGCGGGTACTGGTGCGACGGCGTCACAATGAGCGCGTCCAGACCATCTGGGATCTGCTCGGGAACCAGCCCGTGATCGTCAACGGGCACAGGAATCAGCAGGTGCCCCAAAGCCTCGACAGCTCGTCGCAGGCCCGGATACCCGGGGGACTCAATGCCGATGTTCAGCACTGGCCGTCCAACTGACACTGCCGACCCGGTCGCGTCTCCACCTCGTCCCATCCGGTGCTGCAGACAGTCCAGAACCAGGCGAAGGCCGTCGCGAGCACCCGCGGTGACGACAACTCGCTCGGCAGAGGCGGGCATACCGCGCACACGCCGCAGCCGGTCGGCAAAAGCGACTCGCAGTTCGGCAAGACCCAGTGGTTCTGAGCTCCCCTCCCGGAAGTCTTCTTCGGCTTCACGCGCGGCCGACCGCCAGGCCGCCCGCCACGTGGGCGACACCACCCCAGAGCCGTCCACACGGGAGGGCAGGAGGCTGATTGACGAGGTGGAGCCCGCTCCTGCGCTGCCACGGCTGCTCCTGCGGGCCGCGTCGGTCTGGCCATTCGCACGGAACTCGTCGGCCGCTGCGCCTTCACTCTCACTTTCGCGAGATGCCCGAGGTGCCTGCCCGCGGTTGTGCGGCTTGGTTGGGGTCGGCGGGTGCTCGGCTGCCGCTGGGCGTGGGACCGCGGCGAGGTCGGGGCTGACGATCGTGCCAGAGCCTTCTGCCGACACAATGCACCCCTCAGCGGTCAGCTGTTCGTAGGCGGCGACGACGCTGCCACGGGATACTCCCGCCAGGCGGGCGAGGCTGCGGGTTGACGGCAGTTCGGATCCGGGAGCAAGAGTCCCGGTTTCGATGAGTGCGCGCAGCTGACCGGCGATCTGAACGGGAAGCGAAACGCCTGTGCTGCGGTCAACAGAAACCGGAAGCGTCACTGGGCGAGGGGCGCGGGCCATGCTCAGACAGTAGCCGCCCACTGTCTAAGTGGTCTAATGCTGGGATGCAGAACTGGACCTGGCTTTGATCCGCTTTACGGGCCACGATGGGCGAAGTCACATCAGTTGGCCGCCCCGGCACAGTGCCGCAAATGTCGCAGGCATCGCACGCCCAAGCGGCCGAAGCCCGAAAGGATTTCCCATGGCAGCACCCGGACATCAGACAGCCGCTCAGTCGAGCATGGTCAAGCGAGGCCTGGCAGACCAGTTCAAGGGCGGCGTCATCATGGACGTCGTCACTGCCGAGCAAGCTCACATTGCCGCTGATGCCGGTGCGTGTGCCGTCATGGCCCTTGAACGCGTGCCTGCCGACATCCGCGCGCAGGGCGGTGTGGCCCGCATGTCCGACCCGGACCTCATCGACTCGATCATCGAAGCCGTTGACGTGCCCGTCATGGCCAAGGCCCGCATCGGCCATCAGGTCGAAGCGCAGGTGCTGCAGTCGCTCGGTGTGGACTTCGTTGACGAATCCGAAGTTCTCAGCCCCGCCGACTACGTCAACCACATCGACAAGCACGCTTTCGACGTTCCGTTTGTCTGCGGTGCCACCAACCTGGGTGAAGCGCTGCGCCGCATCAACGAGGGTGCCGCCATGATCCGCTCCAAGGGTGAGGCCGGCACGGGCGATGTTTCGGAAGCCACCAAGCACATCCGCACGCTCAACCGCGAAATCAACGAAATCGCAGCCCTGTGCGAAAACGCGCCCGACGAACTCTACGTCCGCGCGAAGGAACTCCAGGCGCCGTACGAACTGGTCGTCGAAACCGCCCGTGAGCGTCGCCTGCCGGTCCCGCTGCTGGTTGCCGGCGGTGTCGCCACCCCGGCTGATGCCGCGTTCATGATGCAGCTGGGTGCTGACGGCGTGTTCGTCGGTTCGGGCATTTTCAAGTCCGGCAACCCCGAAGCACGCGCCAAGGCCATCGTGACCGCCGTGCAGAACTACAACGACCCGACCGTCATCGCGGATGTGTCTCGCGGCCTGGGCGAGGCGATGGTCGGCATCAACGTCGCAGACCTTCCCGCGCCGCACCGCCTGGCCGAACGCGGTTGGTGAGCCTTCTGGGCTGACCCGGGCCCAGCACGGCCCGTGTCAGCCCAGAGTAGCCTGGCTCAGTCCAGCCCGGCTCAGCTTGGCAGACCTTCTGTCAGCAGGTGTTCGAGCATGCCGGCGGTCAGCGTGGTGCGCGGACCGATCCAGTCGACGAGCGCGTGTTCGTCATCAGCGTGCGAACCCCCGCCGACCGTGCCGAGACCATCAACGGTGGGCACTCCGATACCGGCGGTGAAGTTGCCGTCGGACCCTCCGCCAACCGAAATCGGCCGTACTTCCGGCAGTCCCTGACTGTCGGCGATGTGCTGAGCCAGTTCGATCAGCGGTCGGCTGGAACGCTCTTCCATGGGCGGGCGGTTGATGCCGCCGGTCAGTTCGACCAGCGCCCCGGGCAGGTGAGGGGTGAGCGAATGCAGTGCCGAATCGACGCGCAGCTGTTCGGCGACCGTCAGTGCGCGCGAATCAATGTCGAGCTGCGCCTCTGCCGGCACGGTGTTGGTTGTAGTGCCCGAGTGCATGGCAGTGGGGATGACGGACGTGCCGACTTCGGGATTGTTCAGGCGTTCAACTGTGAGGATCTGGTGGGCGGCTTCGACGGTGGCGTTGATGCCGCGTTCGGGTTCAACGCCCGCGTGGGCGGCCCGCCCGGTGATGTTCAGCCCGTAGAGTGCAACACCCTTGCGCGCGGCTTTGAGCTCACCATCTGGCCCGCCGGATTCGAAGACCAAGGCGGCCGAAGCCCCGTGGGCCTCCGTTTCGATCAGGTGGCGTGACGATGGTGAGCCGAGCTCCTCATCGCCGTTGATGAAGATCGACAGCCCATCGAGTGAGCCGAGTTTCTTCTGCACGCGGGCGGCGGCGTACAGGGCGATGAGGTTGCCGCCCTTCATGTCGTCGGTGCCGGGGCCGGTGATGACGCCCTTGTTGACGGCAAACGGCATGGTGTCGAGCGTGCCGATGGGCCACACGGTGTCATGGTGGCCGATCATGACGACCTTCCGCGGCTGTGTGCCGAACCGCCACAGCAGGTGGGGAGTGTCGGAAACCGTGATGATTCGCGGCGCCACGCCCAGCAGTTCTTTGCCGACGGCGGCGTGAACTCTGGCGGACTGTGACAGTGCGTAGTGGTCCATCGACGGTGATTCGCATTCCACTAGCGTGCGGAAATGGCGGATGAATCGGTCGAGTTCCGTGCTGTCCACTGGTGATTCCCTGTCCTGATTCTGCTTACTGTCGACTTGTGTGTGCGTGCCGCCTGTCATGCGGCTGGTGGGGTTGCCCCTTGTCACCTTACTGGGTGGGTGCGCGAGGGCTTTGTTCGTTTTGCTCTTGTCTTTGCGTTCGAGTATCATTTTCCGAGTTGCCGCCTTAGCTCAGTCGGCAGAGCGATTCACTCGTAATGAATAGGTCGCCGGTTCGATTCCGGCAGGCGGCTCGGCACAGAGAAGCTCCCCTTCCGAATTCAGAAGGGGAGCTTCTTTTTGTCTCACGAGGCGCCGCTGGGCTTCGCGCTGTTCTCGCACCAATGTGCACGCGCTCGCCTCACCGGCCGTTCGGATGAATCCGGCCGCATCCTGCTCCTGGGTGGCAGGCCCGTCGAAGAGGAAATGCGCTCTCCGCCTCGTGTGCCGTGGGGGAGTGTGGTCCGGGTTACAGTAGGGTGCAGGAAAGGCAGACCTTCTACCGGGAGTGCTACGTGAAGATCAGCGGAGACGTCGTCGTCGGAATCGACGGTTCTGGTTCAAGCCGCAAAGCGGCACAGTTCGCCGTGGACAACTTCGCGCAGGACGCTCCCATTGACCTTGTCACCGTCATCAAAACCGAACGCCCGGCAGGCGACTACGAACACAATCTGCCCGGCACTTTCTCAACCGTCGGAACGCCGGAAGAACGCGAAAAGGGCGAAGCTGCAATTGAGCGCGTCATGTCTAAACTCGACATTCCCGACGGCGCTTCAGTGAAATCCCGCGTGCTGTTCGGCGATCCGGCAGAAGAGCTCGACAGGTGCGGTATGGACGCCGGCCTGCTGGTCATCGGCCACCATGGATCAGACCAGCCCGTTGCAGGAAGGATCGGCACCGTCAGCCGCGGCTTGCCGGGACACGCGCTGTGCCCGGTTCTCATTCACCGACCCGTTGACGATTCTGAAGACAGCGAAGACGGCCGTGACGAACGCCCCGTCATCGTCGGCATGGACACCTCGGAGTATTCGGCGGTTGCCGCACTCGACGCAGCGGAATTTGCGCAGTGGGCGGGAGTCCCCCTCCAAGTGGTCGTCGCCACCGGAACTCTGGAAAACTCTGACCGGGCCAACTCGCAGGTCGACTTCGACCTCACGTGGCTGCGCTCAGAATTCCGCGACCTCAAGGCCTCCGCGAAGTTCGTCGAATCTTCCAACCCCGTCGAAGCGCTCGCTGAGGCTTCTGCCGACGCGCAGCTTCTGTGCATCGGCAAGCGCGGAGTGAACCTGTTCCACGGCATGGCGGTCCAGCTGGGCCGGGCCGCTGCCGGACTGGTGACCGAAGCGCGCAGCTCGCTGCTGCTGTCGACATTCCGCGACGACCCGCGCTTGGCCAGCCGCCGCATCATCAACTGACTGTCCACTGACACTCCGCGCGACCGTGGTCTGCGTGTGCGCGGTGCTCCGCTGGGTGCTTCACCCCAGGCGGAGCGCCGCGCGGGCGGCGTCGCGCAGATGCTGCTCGATGACGTCTTTGTCGAGCCTGCGCACCACGTAGGGCGTCGAATTGAGCATCCCGATGACCGCCTGAACAAGCACCCGCACCCCGGCCCCTTCAAGGTCGGGGTGCACGTGTATCAGCACGTCTTCCCAGCCGGTCATGTATTCCCTCTGCAGGCGGCGCACGCGTTTGCGGTCGCCTTCCTGCAGGGCCTCGAAGTCGCGGTCCTGAATGCGGATGAGCTCCGGTTCGTTCACCGCGAATTCCACGTGGAAGGCCAGGAGCTCTTCCATTGCCTCGCGCGGCTGTGCGCCACTGTGGGCTGCGACGATGCTGCTCATGCCAGCGTGCAGTCGTTTGGAAATGCCGACCAGAAGTTCGGCCAGCAGCGCTTCTTTTGAATCGAAGTGCCTGTACACCGCAGGCCCGGAAATCCCCGCGCCCGCGCCGATGTCGTCAATGCTGACGGCGCGGAACCCTTGACGGGCAAACAGCTTTTTGGCCGAATCGAGGATCTGCTGGCGCCTGCGCTCTTTCGCGGCCTGCCGCTTAGTCGGGGCCGGTGAAGCTCCCGAGGTGCCGCCGGCTTCACTGCCTGCTGTCATCTGATTGCCGAGTGCCTGGGCGTTGCCGGGGCGGGTCGCGCCTGTTGCGCTGCGTGTCATGCCGCCCTCCTTTGCTGGGCTCTTTCGCCGCCGGTGTTCTTGCTTGTGTCTGGAGACACATCGACATACTATACTTTCAGTTAGTGGCAATTCACTGAAATCGGCAAGCGGCAGTCAGAAAGCACATTCTGAAAGCCCGTCTGAAGGTCTGAAACCTCACGGCCCAGTGGAATCCAGTACGAAGGAGTTCGGATGAAGACACTTGGCACGCCGCCTGATGCTGCGGTCGGCGCCGAACGCGCGGCGGCACACCAGACGCTCATTGACGAACTGCGTGAGCGCATTGCCCAGACCGCCCTGGGCGGTTCTGAGCGTTCACGGCAGCGGCACATCGACCGCGGCAAACTGCTGCCGCGCGACCGCGTTGAGCAGCTGCTCGACCCGGGCACTCCGTTCCTGGAGCTTTCACCGCTAGCGGCCAACGGCATGTACAACGACGACAGCCCCGGTGCGGGAATCATCACCGGCATCGGCGTGGTTGCCGGCCGCACCTGCGTGATCGTCGCCAACGACGCCACGGTCAAGGGCGGAACCTACTACCCGATGACCGTCAAGAAGCACCTGCGCGCCCAGGAAGTTGCGCGCGAAAACCAGCTTCCCTGCATCTACCTAGTGGACTCCGGCGGCGCCAACCTGCCGAACCAGGACGATGTCTTCCCGGACCGTGAGCACTTCGGCCGCATCTTCTACAACCAGGCGACCCTGTCTGCTGCCGGCATTCCGCAGCTGGCCGCCGTCATGGGCTCCTGTACCGCCGGTGGTGCCTACGTTCCGGCGATGGCGGACGAATCGATCATCGTCAACGAACAGGGCACGATCTTCCTGGGCGGACCGCCGCTGGTGAAGGCCGCAACCGGTGAAGTCGTCACAGCTGAAGAGCTCGGCGGCGGTGCTCTGCACTCACGCACCTCGGGTGTTACCGACCACCTGGCGGCCAATGACGAGCACGCCCTGGAGATCATGCGCGATGTCGTGTCCACCCTGCCCCCGCAGGAAAGCCTCACCCCGGCGTGGGCGCGCAGGGAACCGCGCGAACCGCTGTTCAGCCCGGACGAACTCACCCAGGTGGTGCCGGCCGACCTCAAAACCCCGTACGACGTCCGCGAAGTCATCGCCCGTCTGGTCGACGGCAGCGAGTTCCATGAATTCAAAGCCGAATACGGCACAACGCTTGTGACCGGTTTTGCCCACCTGGACGGGCACCCCGTGGGCATCATCGCCAACAACGGTGTGCTGTTCGGCGAATCCGCGCAGAAGGGCGCGCACTTCATCGAACTGTGCGACCAGCGCGACACCCCGCTGATCTTCCTGCAGAACATCACCGGCTTCATGGTCGGCCGCGACTACGAAGCCGGCGGTATTGCCAAGCACGGAGCGAAGATGGTCAACGCAGTCGCCACCGCCCGCGTACCGAAGTTCACCGTCGTCATCGGCGGTTCCTACGGAGCCGGCAACTACTCGATGTGCGGGCGGGCCTACAGTCCGCGTTTCCTGTGGATGTGGCCGCACACCCGCATTTCCGTCATGGGCGGCGAACAGGCAGCCAGCGTGCTCTCAACCGTCAAACGCGACCAGATTGAAGCTCGCGGTGAAGAATGGTCGGCTGAAGAAGAAGCCGAATTCAAAGCGCCTGTCCTGCAGCAGTACGAAACCCAGGGTGTGCCCTACTATTCGACCGCACGGCTGTGGGATGACGGCATCATCGAACCCGGCGACACCCGCCAGGTGCTCGCACTGGCTTTGGAAGCCGCCCGCTACGCCCCGCTTGCCCGCCCCAACAACGCGCCCGGCTACGGCGTGTTCAGGATGTGATCGCTGTGTTTTCAACAGTTCTCATTGCCAACCGCGGTGAAATCGCCCTTCGCGTTATGCGCACCTGCCGTGCGCTGGGCATCAAGACGGTTGCCGTGTATTCCGATGCCGACGCCGAGGCGGCACACACCAAGGCCGCCGATGTCGCGGTCCGCTTGGGTCCGGCTGCCGCTGCGGAATCGTACCTGCGGATCGACAAGGTCATTCAGGCCGCCAAGGACACCGGGGCCGAGGCGATTCACCCCGGCTACGGCTTCCTGTCGGAAAACGCCGAATTCGCTCAGGCCTGTGAGGACGCGGGGATTGTGTTCCTCGGACCGACCGCCGAGGCCATCCGCACGATGGGCGACAAGATCACCGCCAAGCAGGCTGTGGCTTCGCGCAATGTGCCGCTGGTTCCCGGTGTGGCCGAAGCCGGTCTGACGGACGAACAGCTCATTGAGCGGGCTGACGAGGTGGGCTTCCCCATCCTCATCAAGCCCTCAGCCGGTGGCGGCGGCAAGGGCATGCACGCGGTGCACGACCCGAAGGACCTCAAAGACTCCCTTGCGGCGGCCCGCCGCGAGGCAGCGTCGAGCTTCGGCGACGACACCCTGTTCATTGAGCGCCTGGTTGCCACGCCGCGGCACATTGAAGTGCAGATCCTCGCTGATGAGCACGGCAATGTCATTCACTTGGGCGAACGCGAATGCTCGCTGCAGCGCCGCCACCAGAAGGTCATCGAAGAAGCCCCGTCGGCGCTGCTGGACGAAGAAACCCGCGCGGCCATCGGCCAGGCGGCCTGCGACACGGCTCGCTCCGTGGGCTACCGCGGTGCCGGCACGGTCGAATTCATCGTCTCGGCTGACAAACCCGATGAGTTCTTCTTCATGGAGATGAACACCCGCCTGCAGGTGGAACACCCCGTAACGGAAGAAGTCACGGGTGTTGACCTGGTCGAGTGGATGCTGCGGATCGGCAATGGCGAAGAGCTTTCGCTGAAGCAGGAAGACATCACGCTCACCGGCCACTCGATCGAAGCGCGCCTCTACGCGGAAGACCCCTCCCGCGGCTTCCTGCCCACCGGCGGAACGGCACTCGACGTGCAGTTCCCTGAAGGTGAGGGCATCCGCATTGACGCCGGTCTCGAAGCCGGTCAGCGGATCGTGTCCGACTACGACCCGATGATCGCCAAGGTGATCGTCACCGCTGATGACCGCGAAACCGCGCTGTCACGCCTGGACTCTGCGCTCGCACGCTCAGCCGTGCCGGGCATCACGACGAACATCGACTTCGTTCGTCGCCTGGTCCGCCGTGACGATGTTGTCGAAGGCAAACTCGACACGGGCCTGATCGACCGCATGACGGAAGACGAACTTGCCCACGCTGCCGGAGACATCGACAAACTGTTCGCCGCGGCGTTCGTGGTGAGCACCCGGGGAGCCGCGGGAACACAGAAACTCGGCGGCACCTCGGCAGGGGAGCGCACAGAAGCGCCCAGTGCGTGGGCTCGGCCCAGCGGATGGCGATCCAGCCGCCAGCCTGCCGTGAGCGTGAAACTGGCCCACGGCGGTGAAGTCGAGACCGTCGTGTGGCGCGGCGAAGAGCTCACGCCAGTCACCACGGAAGCCGGTGACACGGTGTACAAGCTCACGATCGACGGCGTGCGCCACACCGCGATGCTCTGGGCCGACCCGGACACCCGCATGATCTGGGTCGCCAGCGAACGAGGCGTCTACAGCTTTGCGCGCCCCGTTGCCGAATCTGAACTCGACCCGGGTGCCGCCGGTGCCGACATCTGCGCACCCATGCCGGGATCGCTGACCCAGCTGCTGGTCGAAGACGGGGCGGAAGTCGCAGAAGGCGACCCGATCGCCGTCGTGGAGGCCATGAAGATGGAGCACGTGCTGCGCGCACCCGCCGCCGGCACCGCTCACGTCAAAGCGACGGTCGGCGCCCAGGTGGCACTGGACGAGGTGCTCGTCACGATCGTCGACGAAGAAGCAGAAGAAGACTGACCAAGAACTTAAGGAGAGCCCATGAGCTTCACCCCAGGAGTGCTGCCGGAGGAATACGAAAGCCTCCGCAGGGCAGTTGCTGATTTCACCGACAACGAAGTCGCCCCCGTATCAGCCGAACTCGACCGCAAGCACGAATTCCCGTACGAACTCGTGGCGAAGATGGGCAAGATGGGCCTGTTCGGCCTGCCCTTCCCGGAAGAGTACGGCGGCATGGGCGGAGACTACTTCGCACTGTGCCTGGCGATTGAGGAAATCGCGCGTGAAAACCAGTCGCTGGCCATCACGCTCGAGGCCGCTGTTTCGCTCGGTGCCATGCCCATCTACCTGTTCGGCACGGAAGAGCAGAAGAAGGAATGGCTGCCCAAGCTCACGGACGGTTCCGGTCTTGCATCCTTTGGCCTGACGGAACCTGAAGCCGGTTCGGACGCCGGCGGCACCCGCACCAAGGCGACGCTGGAAAACGGCGAATGGACGATCAACGGTTCGAAGTCGTTCATCACCAACTCCGGCACCGACATCACCCGCCTGGTCACCGCGACCGCCGTCACCGGCACCCGCGTGGGCAAGGACGGGAAGGAAAAGCCGGAGATCTCCACCATCATGATCCCGGCCGGCACTCCCGGCTTCACGGCTGAGCCGCTGTACGACAAGGTCGGGTGGAACTCATCTGACACCCACCCGCTGACCTTCGACAACGTCAAGGTTCCCGAAGAGAACCTGCTGGGTGAGCGCGGTCGCGGCTACGCAAACTTCCTGCGGATCCTCGATGAGGGTCGTATCGCGGTTGCCGCCCTGTCGGTCGGTGCCGCGCAGGGCTGTGTTGACGCGTCCGTGAAGTACGCGCAGGAGCGCACCAGCTTCGGCAAGCCGATTGCCAGCTACCAGGCTATTTCCTTCAAGATCGCCCGCATGGAAGCCCGCGTTTCGGCGGCCCGTGCGGCCTACTACGAAGCAGCCTCGAAGATGCTGGCCGGCGAACCGTTCAAGAAGGAAGCCTCCATCGCCAAGCTCATCGCTGGCGAAGCAGCCATGGACAACGCGCGGGACGCCACACAGGTCCACGGTGGCTACGGCTTCATGAACGAATACCTGGTGGCCCGCCACTACCGCGACTCGAAGATCCTCGAGATCGGCGAAGGCACCACCGAGGTGCAGCTCATGCTCATCGCCCGCGCTCTCGGACTGTGATCTGAGGGCGGGCTGACGAGGTGGGGCTTGGCTTGAGCTGAAACTTCGGCTGCCGAGCCCGTACCGCTGACCGAAGCGGAGGCCGGGGTGTTTCGACCCCGGCCTCCGCTTCTGTCTAGGCTGAAACTGTGCCGATAACCCATTCGATTCTCACCACCGCCGCCGAACATCCCGGCCGTCCGGCGATCGTCGGCGAGCACGCCTGTCTGACCTACGCGGAACTTGCCGAAGACGGCCGCCGCGTTATCGCCGCCGTGCGCCACCTGCTGGCCCAGGCGCCGAACCTGCCCAAACCCGCCCCCGAAACCCAGGGGGCGCCGGTGATCGCGGTGAGCTCCACCTCGGCATTTGAGGCAGCCCGCATTATGGCGGGCCTGGCCGGCTACCGTGCGGTGTCGGCAACCATCGACCCGCGCTGGCCGGTGGACCACCAGCGGCACGTGATTGCCGAAGTCGGCATCGGCCTGGTGATCGTCGATGATGACCAGGCGGAGGCCCGCCTTCTTTCCGCCCTCGGTTCGGACTGGGGTGGGGTTGTTGTGCCCGTGCAGCGCTTCAGGGAAATCGAGGCGCAAGTGCAGCCGGCTGAACCGCCGCAGGTGCGGGATGCTGCCGAGCCGTATCTCATGCTTTTTTCGTCCGGTACGACCAGCAGCCCGAAGGCGTTTCTTAAAACCCGCGGCCAGTACAGGGCGAACTTCGTGGTGTCCTCGCGGTACTTGGAGCCGCTGCCCGGAGTGGCGACTCTTGCGCCTGGGGCATTTGCTTATTCGCTGACGCTGTACGCGGCGGTTGAATGCTTGGCCAGCGGGGGAGAGGTCCACCTGGCTGACGAGCTTTCGCTGCCCGGTCTGGGCAAGCGTGTGGCGCAGCAGCAGATCACGCGGATTGTCACAGTGCCGGCGGTGCTGCGCGGCATCATTGCCCAAGCCACCCGCGGGCCTAAGGATTTTGCGGGGCTTGAACTCATTGTGGTCGGAGGGGCTAACCTGCCGAACGAACTGCGGAAGGACCTAGCTGAAGTGCTGCCGCACGTGCGGCTCATCAGCTACTACGGGGCAGCCGAAATCGGCTTCATCGGGGATGCCCGCGGTGAGGACAGCACGTGGAACCAGATCTACGACGGCATCCAGGTCGAAATCCGCGATGATGCGGGAGCCCCTGTGCCCGATGGTGAAATCGGCACACTGTGGGTGCTTGCCGAGTCTCGCTCCGATGACTACATTGCCGGCACCGCAGATGTCCACCTGCTGGATGAACGAGGTTGGGCAACTGTCGAAGACCAGGGCCGGGTTGCCGTGGTCGACGGCAAACGCCAACTGCAGCTTCTGGGACGCAAGGGTGACATCATCAACGTCGGCGGACATAAGGTTGCACTGCCGGAAGTCACACGCGCCTATGCGGGACTCACTCTTGGCGGCCACCACCGTGAAGCCGTTGCCGTGGGCGTGCCGGATGCTGCACTCGGAACCGCTGTCGCTTTGGTTGTCGAAGTCGGCGATCTTCTGTGGTCAGACTCACAGGAAAAGGGCGGCTCACGGGAACAGAACGGCCCCGCCCCGGTGTTGCCCGAAGAGTTGAGCAAATCCGCACTGCGGGAACACGGGCGCAAAAACTTGGCGCCACAGTTTGTTCCTGCGAAGTATTACGCCGTGGAAGCACTGCCGCGCACGGTCGGCGGTAAAGTGCGAGCCACTGAAACAGTGGGGCTCATTGAGGCCGGTGGGAAAGGAGTTGTCCGTCTGTGAACGCGCACCACTCTGAACCCAGCCGTGTCTGGATTACCGGCACGGGCGCTATCACGCCCAGCGGTCTCAACGTTGCCGACACCTGGCATGCCGTGCAGCACGGACACAGCGGAATTGGAGCGCTCGAAGGCCAAGAATTCGAAGGCCTCAGCGTGCGCATCGGCGGACAGGTTCGCGGTTTCAACGCCGAACACCACGTGCCCCGGCACCTGGCCCGACGCTTAGAAGACTTCCACCTGTGGGCCATCGCAGCCGCCGACCAGGCCCTAAAGCAAGCCGCAGACATACAGGCCAGCCCAAGTGGCACCTCGTCAGCTGACCTCCCGTGGGATCCCGCCCGGGTCATGATCGTGACAGCCACCGGTTCTGGTCCCATCCGCCCTCAACAGCGCTCGGCGCTCGCCTACGCCGAAGACGGCCAGCGCGGCGTACCGCTGACCCTGTCCATGCACGGCGCACCGGATTCCCCGGCAGCACTCATCAGCCAGCGGTACGGAATCACCGGCCCCGCTCACGCCGTGTCCGCCACCTGCGCATCCGGGGCGGTGGGCCTGGGCGAGGCGCTGCGAGCTTTGCGCCACGGCTATGCGGATGCAGCGATCGTCATCGGCGTCGAAGACTGCATCAACCCCGCCAACCTCGCATCGAATGCGAACATGCGCGCACTCGCCTCTGGTTTCAACGACCGCCCGCAGGAGGCTTCGCGCCCCTTCGACCGCGATCGGGCCGGTTTTGTCATGTCCGCAGGCGCAGCTGCCGTCGTGCTGGAAAGCGATGCCGCTCTGCACCGCCGCGGTGGGCAGGCACTGGCCGAGCTGGCCGGATTCGGCTCATCATCCGATGCTCACCACGCCACCGCCCCAGACCCAGAAGGACGAGGCGCCGTCGCGGCTATGCGGGCGGCTTTGGCTGACGCTGGTCTCACCCCGGAGGAGTTCGCCACGGGCGGTCCCGCAGGGGCACCCCTGGGGCACGTGAACGCGCACGGGACCTCCACCTCGGCGGGGGATGCTGCAGAAGCCCTCGCCCTGGAAGCCGTGTTCGGTGATGCTGTCAGCCAGATTCCCGTGACGGCCGTGAAGTCGTCCACCGGGCACCTGCTGGGAGCCGGGGGAGTGCTCGAGGCGATCATCAGCGTGTGCGCCCTGCGTGACGGCGTGATCCCACCGACCGTCAACCTTGACGTGCCCGATTTCCCGAAGCTCGACGTCGTCGCAGCTCGCAAGCCGCTCGACCGTGCTGGTCCGTGTATGAGCGCGGTGCTGTCGAATTCCTTCGGCTTCGGCGGACACAACGGTTCAGTTCTCATCCGAACCGTCTGAGCGAAGGCTCCCACGGGGTGGTGGCCTGAGCTCCCCGCCACCCAACCTGCAGACAGGCTGGTCAGCCGTCAGAGAAACGATGCACCGCGGGTGTTGCCCCCTCATCCGTTTCTGCATTCAGGAGCTTCACCGTGTCGACGACAATCGGCAAGGCCGCGCAGATGGCGCAGGCCGAAAAAGACGAAAAGAAGGCCGCGCAAACCGCTCAGGCCAGTGCGCAAACCGACGAAACAACAGACCAGACCCAGCCGAAGAAGCGCTGGGAAATGCCGCACCTGCTGTGGCTCATGTTCATCATTCTGGGTGCGGCCACAGCCGCCGGCTATCTCATTCCCGCGGGGGAATATCAGAAGAACCCCGACGGTTCGATCAACCCGGACGACTTCCGCTATCTGGAAGACCAGTCGCCTGTCAGCCCCCTAGGCGCACTCATGATGCTGCTGACCGGGGCGGTCAACATGGCGCCGGTTGCCTTTGCTGTGCTGTCGGTCGGGGCGAACGTTTCCGTGGTTTTGGAATCGAAGGCGTTTGAGAATCTGCTCGATGCGACCATCTACAAGCTGCAGGACAAGAGCACGCCGCTGCTGGTGTCGGGACTGTTCTGCCTCATGGTCTACATCGGCGGGTTCTCCGGCAATGACGCGCTGATTGCGATTGTGCCGATCGGCGTTCTGTTCGCTCGCAAACTCGGCCTCGACGGGATCGTGGCGGTTGCTGTGACAACATTTGCCGCGCTCATCGGGTTCGGCACGGGACCCACGCACATGGCGGTGTCGCAGATGCTTATCGGCCTGCCGCCATACTCCGGCTTCGGCATGCGCATGCTCATCATGAACATCTTCATGCTGGCGGGCTTGGCCTTTGTGCTGATGTACGTGCGCCGTATTCAGAAGGACCCCACGCGTTCGCTCATGTGGAAGCACGGCTGGCGGCCGCACGGTGCTCTTGCTGCAACCGGAGGTGAGGCTGGCGCTGAAGGCGAGGCTGACGCTGAAGGAGACGCCGCAGTGGACGCCACAGGGGAAGCCGGCACCGTCACCGCGACGAAGCTGCAGCTGCGGTCAGTGCTTGTTCTGGCGCTGTTCATCGCGCAGTTCGGTGTGGTTGTGGGCTATTCGCTTCTGGTGGATTCGAAGCAGGTCATCGAAGTGATGTTTGCAACCAACCTGGTGTCGGCGATCATCATCGGCAAGGCTGCGGGCTTTAAGTGGAACCCGCTGGCGGAGTCGATTGCCCGCGGTATTTCCAGCATGGGCTTCATTGCCATCATCATCGGCATGGCGGGCTCGATTTCCGGCCTGCTGAAGGAAGCGAAGATTCTCGACACGATTGTCTACACGCTCACGCTGCCGCTGCGCGATGTGGGCCTGGGCTGGTCGGCAGTGCTTATGGTTCTGCTGTTTGCGGCGATCAACTTCATCATTCCGTCGACTGCAGCGAAGGCTGCGATTCTCATTCCGCTTCTTGCTCCGATTGCCACAGCTCTGGGCATGCACCACCAGCTGGCGCTGCAGGCGTTCCAGCTGGGTGATGGGCTGACGAACATCCTGTCGCCGGTGCTGGCGTGGCTGGTCGGTTCGTGCGTGACCGCCGGAGTGCCGTATCTGACGTGGGTGCGCTGGGCCGCGCCGAAGATCGGTGTTTTCCTGGTGATGTCCGCTGCTCTCATGTTGGGCCTAACGGCACTAGGCTGGACGGGAGGAGTGGCGTGACCAGCCACACGGATGAACTGCAGTCGGGTCTGGCGTTGATCCGACAGGAGGATGTATGACTGACCGCGAACAGCGACTTGTGGAACTCGAAGACAAGTACCTGCCGGACGACCTTTTGGAGCGCTTCCGGGAGCGTGCCGCACAGTATGACCGTGATAACGCGTTCTTCTTCGAAGATCTGGAAGAACTTGAACAGCGTGGCTATCTGACGCTGTTTGTGCCCGAAGAGCTCGGCGGTCCGGGCTTGGGTATGAACGAAGTGTCGCGCTTGCAGCAGCGGCTGGCGACTGCCGCCCCGGCAACCGCGCTGGGCGTGAACATGCACTTTGTGTGCACCGGCATGATGCGGGCCATGTGGAATCGCGGCGATAAGTCGCTGCAGTTCGCGCTGGAAGAAGCGCGTGACGGCGAGGTCTTTGCCTTCGGTGTTTCTGAGCCGGGCAATGACTGGGTTCTGCAGGGTTCGAACACGAAGGCCGTGCCGCAGGAGGATGGTTCCTACCGTCTGTCGGGCGTGAAGATCTTCACGTCGATGACGCCTGCCTGGACCAGGCTGATTGTGCACGGCAAGGATGAAACCGCCGCCGATGGTCCGGAGCTGGTCTACGGTTTCCTCACCCGCGGTACGGAGGGTGTTAAGTCCTCGGACGACTGGGATGTTCTGGGTATGCGCGCCACGCATTCGCGGGCCACGATCCTGGAGGATGCCGTTCTCGAGGCTGACCGGGTTGTGCGCCACATCCCGGATGGTCCGAACCCGGATCTGCTGACTTTCGGCATCACCGCGAACTTCCAGCTGCTCATCGCTTCGGTGTACGCGGGTCTTGCTCGCCGTGCTCTCGAGGTCGCTTCGGAGGCTCTGCGCAAGCGCCGTTCGGCTAAGAACGGGGGAGCGCCGTATACGGAGATCGGTGAGTTCCGCGTGCGTGTTGCCGATGCGGCTCTGGAGTTCGCTGCAGTGCCGGCCCAGTTGGATTCCTACACGCGTGATTTCGATGAGTGTGTGGACTACGGTCCCGCGTGGGCGCAGCGCTTTGTCTCGGCTAAGTACATGGCACAGAAAGCTGCCAGGGCGAACGCCGAGGCGGCTCTGCACTGTGCTGGAGGTGCGGGCTTCGGGAACGCTGCCGAAGCATCGCGTCTGTACCGGGATGCTGCTGCGGGCATCTTCCATCCGCCAGCTCCCGAGGTGTCGCGAGCCGTATTCGCCAACGCTTGGCTGGATGACTGAGCTGGTGTGAATGACAGTGGGCGCTGTGCTGAGGCACAGCGCCCACTGTTTTGTACGGCAAAGTACTTTCTGCGCGCGGTTTATCCCTACTCGCGTGGGGATCACGGCCGAGCGTCCCTGCCAGTACACCGACAACCCGGCTCATCCCCACCTGCGTGGGGAACACCGCCGGTACGTTCGGAGTTGACCAGCTCATCCACAACCCAGGCCACGGACAGCTCTGGTATCCAGAAGCCGACTGAGGCGTCAGCGGTTCTCGAAGTAGAACTGCTGATCGGAGACAGCAGGAGGCCGCTCGGCCAAGCTGTTCCCACCGCCGCTCAGCGGCCGCCTGAGATCACCGACTCCGATCTGGAACAGGTCTTCGCCGCCGATTGTCGCGGCAAAGACCTGTTCCGTACCAGACGCAATGTCAGCGTCCGATGTGATTTCCCATATCCCTGCCGGGTCGGACCCTTCGTCAGGGGTGTTCTCACCAATGAATCGGACGGACGTGGGCAGCGGATCCTCGCAGACCCTTGTCGTACTAGCTTCTGGAACCTCGCTGGGCCGGATGGAGAAGTCCTCAAGATCCTCAGCCTGCAACGGGCCCTTGCTGTCCTGAGGGTCGCGCACAACGATGAGAAGCAGCTTGTGCGGGTCCATGCCCTCATCTCCGGAATGTGCGCTCTCATTCAAGCCATATCCGATGTTTTCCCAGTCGGGCTCCTCCGCGAAGACCGGGATCACCTGGTGTGCGACAGGTCCCAGTGATGTCTGCATCGGGAAGGATTTGTCGCGATCACCTGCAGAATATGGGCAGCCCTCTTGCGGTGTCCTCTGGGGTGGCACCGATGGTGTGGGGCGGGAGTATGTCCGCTCCTCGGTGGAGTCGGGACCTCCGATAGGCGGCCCGTTCGGCTCTGGAGTACAACCGACCAGCAGCGCGACTGAGCAAACAGCCCCTGCGATTCTCAGCGTGGTGGCGGGAAGGCGCATAGGCCAATTCTATCTGTCGTTCAAAACTCTCCAGATCAAGCCACCCGATAACCTTCCCCATCCATAGGGGACCCAGAGCTGTCTCGCCCACCGTCCGCCCGTGCGGTATGCGCTCAGTCACGGAGTTGTGCCACGCCACACGGAACCCGTCGAATCTCCCTTGTCCCATCGCTGTGATGGCTCCACTCCCAAGGCACGTGATCGTCAGCGCTCTCGTGCGGATTGTGCGACCACACCACCGCACGGGCTTCTCTCCACTCCTCCGCACTCCCCCACGCGGGTACAACCTCAGGGCACCTATGCCCCTCCCGCCAGTGTCGCGCCACCGTACTCTTGGGAACGCTCAGAGCTGCCGCCGTTTCACGCACCGATAGTCCGGCCTCCCGTGCGTCGTAAATCGCCGTGTGCAGCGTGTCTGCCTCCAGCGCTGCGGCCACACTCGCACGCTCCCGAGCCTTACGGAACGCCTCCGCTGAGCTGATGAACTCCTGCTTCATGCCGATCTTCCTCCGTCTGTCCCACCGTGGGACACTACCGCAACTGTCCCACGGCGGGACGGGCGTAGTCAATGCTGTCGCGCCTGTCAGAGGAGGTATGACTCCCACCCAGATGTGTCCCAAGAGTGGCCGCTGGATCAGAAGAGCGTGGCTGTTATTGGTAATGGGAACGTGGCGTTGGACGTGGCGCGCATGCTGGCTAAACAAGCAGATGACTTGTTGACCACCGAGATTCCGGACCACGTGTACCAAGGGCTGAAGAAGTCCCAGGTGACCGATGTTCACGTGTTTGGACGTCGTGGGCCTGCCCAGGCCAAGTTCACGCCGCTGGAAATCCGTGAACTGGGTCAGGTCAAGGATGTCGACATTATTGTGTATCCGGAGGACTTTGAGTTCGACGAAGGGTCAATGAAGTCGATCAAGGAGTCTAACCAGGTCAAGCAGGTGACAAAGACGCTCACCGACTTCACGATCCGTGAGCCAACTGGAGCTAAGCGTCGCCTGCACTTGCACTTCTTGCACTCGCCTGTGTCGATTCTGGGTGACGAAGAAACTGGAGTCACTGGCCTGCGTACCGAGCGTCAGGAGTTGGATGGCACCGGCAACGTTACCGGGACCGGTGAGTTCCACGACTGGGACGTGACCGCTATCTACCGGGCGGTTGGGTACTTTGGAACGCCTCTGCCACAGCTTCCGTTTGATGCCCGTAAGGGTGTGATCACCAACGTTGAAGGTCGTGTGGTGGACGGCGAGCGCCAGATGACAGCGAATGAAGCCCCGGTTATCCCTGGCGTGTACGTCACGGGGTGGATCAAACGTGGCCCGGTAGGGCTCATTGGTCACACCAAGGGTGATGCGCTGGAGACGATTGGGCACGTGATCACCGACTTTGTCGAAGGGAAACTGCCGGAGCCAGACAACGCGGATGAGAGTGCGATTGTTGAGCTGCTGAAGAGCCGGGGAGTGGACTTCATCGACTGGGAAGGTATCCACCGACTTGAGGCGGCGGAGCGCGCATTCGGTGCCCCGCACGGCCGCGAACGTATCAAGGTAGCTACTCGTGAAGGCATGCTCGCGGCCGCCCGTGAAGCAGTGTCGAACGAGGAGTAGTTTGCGAGGTTAGCCGGCTTAGAGGGCTTTAGAAACGTCGATGCTTAGGCCACCGTCAGGGCAAATATCCACACGAGAGTGCACTTGGTAGACATCTCTGAGCATCGGGGGTGTGATGACATCGTGGCCCGGTCCTTCTGAGTGAACCGATCCTTGATGAAGCACTACCACGTTGTCGGCGAAGCGGGCAGCATGGCTTAAATCGTGGATTGCGACGATCACGACGGCAGGTTGCTCTCGTGCGAAAGTCAGTACGTGGTCGAGCAAGACGAGTTGATTTCGCAAGTCGAGCGCACTGCTTGGCTCGTCAAGCAAGAGAACGGAAGGTTTTCTCACGACAGCTTGGGCAAGGCTAACTAGTTGTCGCTGGCCACCAGAAAGTTGGTCCATTGCACGGTTGGCAAATTCAACTAGGCCTAAACGTTCAATGACCTCCTGAACGCGACAACGCGCAGAACGAGTAACGCGAAGATGCCCAATACCGGATTTTCCTTGTTGGTGCGCAACTAAAACGGATTCAAAAACTGACAGCGACGATGGAGGGGGCGGATCTTGTGGAAGGTACAAGATCTCTTCCGGATGTGCGGGACGGTAGTTCTTTTCCAAACCTGCCACACATCGTAAGAACGTCGACTTTCCTGCGCCGTTGGGCCCAACAACAGCCGTGACAGATCCGAGCTGACATGGTTTGATGCTGACGTTGTGAAGAATCTGAGTCTTTCCGCGTCTGCACGAAACGTTTTGGATCGTAAGTTCATTCATGACCAAACCTTTCTTCTTCGGCTCAAAATCAAGGTGAGAAAGACGGGTACACCTACAACGGCTGTAATGATTCCCACGGGTAGAATTACTCCGGGCTGAATGATTTTTGCCACCATCGATGCAGAGGTAAGAAGCAATGCGCCAGTCATGGTTGAAGCAGGCAAGAAGAATCGCTGATCTTCGCCTACCAAAGTCCGGGCTATATGAGGGCCAATCAACCCGATAAAACCAATTGTTCCGGCCATAGATACTGCGGTCGCAGCTAATAACGAAGCTACTAGTAGGGCCTGCGAGCGTGTGCGTTCTACAGGTATGCCCATCGAGCGGGCGCGATCGTCTCCCATTCGGAAGGCGGTCAGTGTCCACGCCTTTGAGACAAAAAAGAATCCCCCAATCGTCAGCATGACTCCCATGAGTGCGATTTGTGGCCATGTCGCACGGGTCAAGCTGCCAAGCGTCCAAAAGACTACCTGCTCAAGTTCCACAACGGATGCCATGTACTGCATGAGGGCCAGGAGTGCGTCAAAAAAGAACACGATGGCGATTCCCACAAGAATCATGCTTTCGGCGCTCGGGCCGCGTAGTTTTGCGATTCCCAGGATGATGCCATAGCCAATAATGGCGAATACCCAAGCGGATCCTGCGACGCCCAGGACTGACCCAAGTGCGGTAGAACCGAATCCCGTGACTACCGCCAATGATGCGCCAAAACTTGCCGCCGAGGCGATGCCGAGTGTGTACGGCTCTGCCAGGGGGTTTCCTAAGGTTGTTTGCATCTGTGCTCCGGACATCGCCAAGGCGGCGCCGCAGGTTATTGCTGTTGCGGTCATGGGCAAGCGCACATCCCAAACGATTTGGGTATCGATTTTTTCGCTGGTCGCTGGACTTATAAGCGCATGGAAAAATGCCTCGGCGGGCATTGGGGCACCCCCAATCCAAGCATCTGCAAATCCCGCAACAATAAGAAGTGTGGCAAGCAGACCGAGGACGCCCAAGCGTCGTTGTGTAGAGCGAATATGAGCATGTACCGAAGCGCCCTGTTCAGCTGATGTTCTGTTATGAAGAATCACGGTAGACCTGTCCAGAACGTTCCGTTTGCATCAACGGGGAGAAAACGTGTGTGTAGCTCTTGGAAGTCTCGTTCGGGCTCTAGGTCCGCGAACTCGCGTGGATGAATTGCTTGTGCAAACCATTCGACGGCAAGGAAGTTGTATGGGGAGTCGTAGAAGTGATGCCACGCAACATACGCGCGCTTGCTTTTCACCGCTTGAACTTGGTTGATGACAGTCTGCTTTTCAAGTACCTTTTTCCACTCTTGGGCTACGCTCTTCGGGTCTGCTGAATATCCGAGAGGAACATACGTGCCCGGCTTTGCGGGGCTTGACTCGCTTGACCAGTTTGCTCCTGTTGCAATGACGACATCGGGTGCCGCTTTTGCTACTGCTTCTGGCGAAAGGGTGCCCTGTTGGCTACTGAGCAGGTTGTCACCTAGATTCGTGCCTCCTGCTGCCGTGACAATTTTTGCGAGGTTAGACTCTTTAAAAGTTTGGCAACAGTCAAAGTAGCCTGGGGCGCGCCATAGAAAAACGCGTTGTTCCTGAGGCTTTGTGCGTTCCAACGTGTCGGTGACATTCTTGATTTTGCTTTCGTAGAACTTGACGAATTCTTCAGCGCGCTGTTGCTGTCCAAACAGTTGACCCATGATCCGGATACTTGGCACGGTGTTCTTGATTGGTTCAACAAAGTAGTCAATGACGACGGTTGGGATTCCAGCCTTTTCAAAACCGCTGATGATGCCTGCTTCTTCAGCGGCTTTAAAGCTTGAAGCGCTGATTACGAAAACTTGCGGTCGGGTTTGCAGTGCTTGCTCAAGTGAAAATGAGTTGTCCCAGATTTCGCCTGTCGTCTGTATCTCTTTGAGCTTTGGAAACTTTTCGGCGTATGCGTGGTAGGTGTCGGGGTCATTCTCAAGCAGATCATTGGGCCAAGCGACGATCTTGTCGAGAGGATTGTCCGGGTTAAGGATGGCCGTGGTGTACAACTCTCGCTGCCCACCAAGCAGAATCCGGTCCGGATTCTTAGGTAGTTCGACGGTTCGACCAAGCGCGTCGGTCAGTGTTTGGGTGCCGGTAGCGGAATCGGCCGATTTCTGTGGTGAGCAGGCCGTGAGGGTAAGAACGAGGGCCACAATGGTGGCGATGATGGTCCTAATGGACGAGTGTTTTGATTGTGTCATGGTGATCATGCCTCGGTTGGTTGGAATAAGGGTGTTGCGGGCGTGCGCCAGCGAAGGTGGCGCAGACGTGTGGGTGAGAATGCCGAGATGTCGGTCTCAGTTGAGCTATCCAAAGCAAGGAGAGCGCCAAGTTCGCCGATAGCGGGTGCATACTTGAACCCTTGTCCGCCGAACCCTGCCAGAACCGTGATGTTCGGGTAGTTCTGTGCGGGGCCGATGATGAATTGGCCGTCGGGTGTTCGTGCATTCATGCATGGATGCCCCGAAGTCTGTGCATCTGCGAGTTCTGGAATAGCTTGGGCACATGCCTCGATCACAGGGGCGATATCGGAGGGGCGAGCAGGTGTCCAGTTGTGTTCGACCTCGGCGAGCCACGGTTTTTGGGCGTTTTTTACGCCGATCTTGACTCCCCGTCCGTCAACGTCAGGAATTCCCCAGAGGTTGATCTGACGGCTGTCGCGGATAAAGAGCGGAAAGCGTTGTGGGCCGTAATCATGTGTATGGTCGGCCGATGTGCGGAAGTGAACTGGGACAGTTCGTTGTACCCGGATCGGTATGTGTTCGTCTGGGAGGAGCTGTGTGCTCCATGCGCCCGCGGCTACGATGACGCGGCGAGCAGTAATGGTGTGGGTTGACGTGCTGATAACGCAGTGAGATTTCCGTGCAGCGAGAGAAGTGACGTGTGCGTCGGTTAACAATGTGGCGCCTGCATGCGTAGCAGATTCAACGGCGGCCCGAATGCTGTGCTCGGGATGAAGCACGCAGGCGTTCGGTTCAAACAGGCCGCAGTCGTCTGAAAAGAGCGCATGTTGGGGGAATCTCGCGCGTAATTCTTCGCGACTGAGTAACTCCACTTCTGCTCCGCCCGCTTGGGCAGCCCGTTGAGCGTCATTCAGAAAGTCGCTATCGGTAGCACCGATGGTTAAGCCTCCAGCCTGAACGCGCAACTGTGAGGTGGATGATTTATCGAGCTCGTCCCACAACTCGAGTGCGCGACTTGCGAGAGGAACATAGTGGGACCCTTCGAATACAGTGCGTCGGAAAATTCGTGATCCTCCGTGAGAAGATCCCCTGTCATGGCCCGGTTTGAACCTCTCGATTCCAACGATGGAATCGTGCGGTGCTAAGCGAGTAATCTGCCACAGCGCCATGGATCCCATCGCGCCAAGCCCTACTACGGCGATATCGAAATCAGTTGCGACCATTTATGGCCAAGGCCCTTCCTGTTTTCCTGTCGTTCATGGAGAACAACCAATGCTTAACTTAGCTTAGGCTAACCTAACTCATTGAGAATGGGAAGTGATCCCTCGAGCGGAAGTTGAATGGTCGATATCGATTCCGTCAATCACATTGCGCGCGACGCGAAAGGGAACAAATCACGGCAGACAGCGTTGATTGAAGTATCAACTATGTGCGTGATGGAGGTGCCATGGAGTTCGGGCTGTTTTCAGTAAGTGACGTGACCCGTGACCCCGTTTCGGGAGAAACCCCAAGCGAAGGGGCGCGGATTCGCAACCTGGTCACACAGGCGGTTTTTTCGGAAGAAGCCGGTTTCGACGTCTACGCGATCGGTGAACACCACAATCCGCCGTTCGTGTCGTCAAGCCCAACCACGCTGTTGGCCACGATCGCTGCGAAGACAACGCGCTTGAAGGTCTCTACGTCAACAACTCTGATCACCACCAATGACCCGGTGAAAATCGCTGAAGATTACGCCATGCTCCAGCACCTGAGTGACGGGCGCATGGACCTCATGCTGGGACGCGGAAACACGGCGCCGGTATACCCGTGGTTCGGACAAGACATTCGCCAAGGGTTGCCGCTGGCCCTAGAGAACTACAACCTGCTCCACCGCCTGTGGCGCGAAGACGTGGTTGACTTTGAAGGGTCATTCCGCACGCCTCTTAACGGATTCACCTCAACACCTCGGCCCCTGCACGGCGTGCCACCGTTTGTGTGGCACGGGTCGATTCGCACGCCCGAAATCGCGGAACAAGCCGCCTACTACGGCAACGGGTACTTCGCCAACCACATTTTCTGGCCGTCCGAACACTCACTACGCTTGGTTAACTTCTACCGGCAACGCTACGAACACTACGGACACGGCTTAGCAAAACAAGCCATCGTGGGGCTGGGTGGGCAAGCCTTCGTTGCGCGAAAGTCACAAGAGGCGTGGGACCGGTTCCGACCGTACTTCAACGAAGCTCCGGTGTACGGGCACGGTCCATCGCTCGAAGAGTTCGTCAGCCAAACACCACTGAGCGTGGGAAGCCCGCAGGAAATAATCGAGAAGACTTTGACGTTCCAAGAAACGTTTGGAGACTACCAACGCCAAATGTTCCTCGTGGACCACGCGGGTATGCCCCACAGCATGGTCATGGAACAGATCGAACTACTGGGATCAGAAGTCCTGCCCGTTTTGCGGAAAGAACTCGAATCCCGTCGCGACCCGGAAGTCCCCGACGCGCCAACTCACGAAAGCCTGGTACGGGCTCGCTACGGTGACACACCACCTCGGGAGCCACGACCTCGGGCTAACCGCGGTGACAACGTCACTGGAGGCTCGCCCTACCTCGACACATACCAGGAAGGATAGTCACGATGCCGAACGCCACAGTAGTGGTGATCAACGCAGGAACCAGCGAAACGTCATCGACCGCGATGTTGCTTTCGCAGATCGCTAAGAGCGTCCAAGAAGCGGGTGACAACATCACGTGCACCTCAATCAACGTGCGCGACGTGGCCCAGGATGCGATGACCGCACGGGTGAGCGGGCACAAGTCGGCTGCGCTCCAAGAGATTGAGGCCACGTTGCTCAACGCGGACGCGCTCATCGTGGGAACGCCGGTGTTCAAAGCCGGCGCAAGTGCTGTCTTTATGGCGTTCTTCCAAGCGCTGGATAACGACCTGCTTATTGGGACCCCGGTTTTGCTGGCAGGTACAGCGGGAAGCCAACGTCACGCGCTGGTAGTCGATGATCAGATACGCGGCCTGTTCGCGTACTTGCGCACATACACGACACCCACTTCGGTGTTTGCGGCCCCAGATGACTTCAACGACCCCAAATTGCGCACCCGCAGTGCTCGAGCGGCAGGCGAGCTGCTGGCGCTCATCCGCGCTGATGTGCGCGGAACTGCACGGAATACTACGTGGGACCACTACCAGCACTCGTACGGTTCGGCCAGTGATACGGAGCTGTCGATCGACCTCGACAGCGACCTCATGCGACTGGCCACAGGCAACAGCTACAACGCGGGGTAGCGCTGCGACACTCAAGCACGGCATAACGCTAGGAAGGACACTCACACCATGGCAACTACGGCACGCGAAGAAGGCGCTCACGGGTCATATGTAAAACCTGGTGAGAGCTTTGAGCGAGACACCACGTACATTGAGGACCGGATTGTGTCCGAGGACGTTGGGGCGCTCCCTGAACCGCCAGCATCCAAGGTGGGCAGTGTTGGGTATGGCCTGTCCAAAGGTGCTCAAGCCTGGCCGGTAGAGCCCGGTCGTTATCACCTGGTGGCTGCGCGGGCCTGCCCGTGGGCTAACCGCACACTGATCGTGCGCAGGCTTTTGGGGCTAGAAGACGTTATCAGTATTGGACTACCCGGGCCTATTCACGACTGGAAGTCGTGGACTTTTGACCTGGACCCAGACGGGGTGGACCCGGTGCTTGGTAACCATCACCTGCGTGACAACTTCCTCAACCGCTTTGCTGACTACGACCGCGGAATCACCGTTCCGGCGATCGTAGACATTCCCACCAAGGCCGTTGTCACCAATGACTACCCGCAAATCACCCTGGACTTTTCGACCCAGTGGCGCGAATTTCACCGTCCTGACGCGCCTGATCTGTTGCCAGAAGATGGTAGGGACGAAATGTTCGACATCATCACCCGCATCTTCACCGAGGTGAACAACGGGGTTTACCGGTGTGGTTTCGCAGGAAGTCAAGAGGCGTACGAAGAGGCCTTTGAACGCTTGTTCGTGGCTATGGACTGGTTGGAAGAGCGCTTAGCAACGAGACGCTTCCTCATGGGTGACACGATCACTGAGGCCGACGTGCGCCTGTTTACCACGCTGGTGCGGTTCGACCCGGTGTACCACGGGCACTTCAAGACCAACCGCAACAGGCTCACAGAGTTTGAAAACCTGTGGGGATACGCACGTGACCTATTCCAAACCCCGGGCTTTGGTGACACGGTGGACTTCAACCAGATCAAACAGCACTACTACGGGACTCACACGGACATTAACCCCACGGGAATTGTGCCGGTGGGTCCGGACGTGAGCGTGTGGCTTACCCCGCATGAGCGTGAGCGTTTGGGCGGTGAACCGTTTGGTGACGGCACGCCGCCGGCACCGGTGCGGGACGCAGAAAAGCCTAAGGCAAACCCGCTGTTTAACTGAGTGAGCCGACGTGCGTGCTAACTGTACTGATCGGGGAGGTTAGTTAATCGTGTGATTGGTGGCTGGCCTCCGCATGCGGAATGGGGTCGGTGGTGATTATAGTCGTGGAGCCATTTGCCAAGTGCGTTGTTGCGTTCGTTTTCTGATTGGTAGCACCTGGCATAAGCCCACCCATCTGTGAGCGTTCGGTGAAAGCGTTCGATCTTGCCGTTCGTCTGCGGTCGGTAGGGTCGTGTCCATTTCGGAGTGATGCCC
>NZ_LQQC01000008.1 GCF_001584615.1 Brevibacterium ravenspurgense
TTGTGGACGCGAACAAACAGTGATTGTTTGTTGGTGTTTGTTGTGTTACTCGCCTTGGCACCCCACACAATGGTGTGGGTTGTTGGGTGAGTGATTGGTGTATTAGTACCAGTCAGCTGCGCACATTGCTGTGCTTCCACATCTGGCCTATCAACCCAGTCGTCTACTGGACACCTCAGGGGAAATCTCATCTTGAAGCAGGCTTCCCGCTTAGATGCTTTCAGCGGTTATCCTTCCCGAACGTAGCCAACCAGCCATGCACCTGGCGGTACAACTGGCACACCAGAGGTTCGTCCGTCCCGGTCCTCTCGTACTAAGGACAGCCCTTCTCAGATTTCCTACGCACGCAGCGGATAGGGACCGAACTGTCTCACGACGTTCTAAACCCAGCTCGCGTACCGCTTTAATGGGCGAACAGCCCAACCCTTGGGACCGACTCCAGCCCCAGGATGCGACGAGCCGACATCGAGGTGCCAAACCATGCCGTCGATATGGACTCTTGGGCAAGATCAGCCTGTTATCCCCGAGGTACCTTTTATCCGTTGAGCGACCACGCTTCCACAAGCCATGGCCGGGTCACTAGTCCCAGCTTTCGCTCCTGCTCGACACGTCCGTCTCACAGTCAAGCTCCCTTGTGCACTTACACTCACCACCTGATTGCCAACCAGGCTGAGGGAACCTTTGGGCGCCTCCGTTACTCTTTGGGAGGCAACCGCCCCAGTTAAACTACCCATCAGGCACTGTCCCTGGACCCGATCAGGGTCCGAAGTTCAGGAATCCACTATGGCCAGAGTGGTATTTCACCAATGACTCCACACACACTGGCGTGCATGCTTCACCGTCTCCCACCTATCCTACACAAGCCACACCGAACACCAATACCAAACTATAGTGAAGGTCTCGGGGTCTTTCCGTCCTGCTGCGCGTAACGAGCATCTTTACTCGTAATGCAATTTCGCCGAGTTCGCGGTTGAGACAGCAGAGAAGTCGTTACGCCATTCGTGCAGGTCGGAACTTACCCGACAAGGAATTTCGCTACCTTAGGATGGTTATAGTTACCACCGCCGTTTACTGGGGCTTAAATTCTCCGCTTCGAACCAAGGTTCTAACAGATCCTCTTAACCTTCCAGCACCGGGCAGGCGTCAGTCCGTATACATCGACTTACGTCTTCGCACGGACCTGTGTTTTTAGTAAACAGTCGCTTCTCTCTGGCCTCTGCGACCACCACCAGCACATCCAACCGCAAGGGTTGTTCACCGGGGTGGTCCCCCTTCTTCCAAAGTTACGGGGGCATTTTGCCGAGTTCCTTAACCACGATTATCTCGATCGCCTTGGTATTCTCTACCTGACCACCTGAGTCGGTTTAGGGTACGGGCAGTTTGAACCTCACGTCGATGCTTTTCTTGGCAGCAGAGGATCACCGGATCACCCCACCACGTGTGGGGCGCCCATCAGCTCTCAGCCCTAGTGTGTGGCGGATTTGCCAACCACACGGCCTACAACCTTAGACCGCGACAACCATCGCACGGCCCGGCTACCTTCCTGCGTCACACCTGTTAACACGCTTACCTACAAAACCCTCAGGTCCCACCACCACACACCACACACACTCCAAAGGAGTCTGTTGCGGGTGTGGCACTGGTTAGTATCAGATTCTTCGGTATGGACGGTTCTTCACTGGTACGGGAATATCAACCCGTTGTCCATCGACTACGCCTGTCGGCCTCGCCTTAGGTCCCGACTAACCCAGGGCGGATTAACCTAGCCCTGGAACCCTTGGTCATTCGGCGGACGGGTTTCTCACCCGTCTTTCGCTACTCATGCCTGCATTCTCACTCGTATAGCCTCCACCACTGAATCACTTCGCAGCTTCACCGGCCACACGACGCTCCCCTACCCAAAAACACCCGAGTTATCGGTTGAACATGTTTTTGCCACAACTTCGGTGGTGTGCTTAAGCCCCGCTACATTATCGGCGCGGAATCACTTGACCAGTGAGCTATTACGCACTCTTTCAAGGGTGGCTGCTTCTAAGCCAACCTCCTGGTTGTCACTGCAACTCCACATCCTTTTCCACTGAGCACACGCTTAGGGACCTTAGTTGATGGTCTGGGCTGTTTCCCTCTCGACTACGAAGCTTATCCCCCGCAGTCTCACTGCCACGCTGACTTCACGGCATTCGGAGTTTAGCTGACGTCAGTAACCCTCGCGGGCCCATCAGTCATCCAGTCGCTCTACCTCCGCAAAGCACCACGTAACGCTGCACCTAAATGCATTTCGGGGAGAACCAGCTATCACAGAGTTTGATTGGCCTTTCACCCCTAACCACAGATCATCCCCCCAGTTTTCAACCTAGGTGGGTTCGGGCCTCCACGCCGTCTTACCGGCGCTTCACCCTGCCCATGGCTAGATCACTCCGCTTCGGGTCTAGGACACACGACTGACCGCCCTGTTCGGACTCGCTTTCGCTGCGGCTTCCCCACACGGGTTAACCTCGCCACATGCCTCTAACTCGCAGGCTCATTCTTCAAAAGGCACGCCATCACCCCACAAGAGGACTCTGACGGATTGTAGGCACACGGTTTCAGGTACTCTTTCACTCCCCTCCCGGGGTACTTTTCACCATTCCCTCACGGTACTATCCGCTATCGGTCACCAAGAGTATTCAGCCTTACCAGGTGGTCCTGGCAGATTCACACGACATTCCACGAGTACCGTGCTACTCGGGCACCAACACACACAAACCAGCGCAGTTTCAGCTACGGGACTCTCACCCACTCCGGTCAGGCTTCCCAACCTGTTCACCTACCACACTGCATCCATGCCCCAGCCATGCTGAACTAGGACGATTGGCCCCACAACACCGCGCATGCAACACCAGCACGCTTGACACACACACGGTTTAGGCTCTTCCGCGTTCGCTCGCCACTACTAACAGAATCATTATTATTTTCTCTTCCTATGGGTACTGAGATGTTTCACTTCCCCACGTCACCCCCAACAAGGCTATACATTCACCCTGTGGTCACTACGCACAACACGCAGCGAGGTTTCCCCATTCGGACACCCTCGGATCACAGCTCGTTTACCAACTCCCCGAGGCTTATCGCAGATTACCGCGTCCTTCATCGGCTCTTGATGCCAAGGCATCCACCATGCGCCCTTGAACACTCACCACCCCACACAGGCACACACAACCCCAAAAGGCTCACATGCACGTCAGGGTGACAAGACGAATAACACAAGAAACACAAAAACAAACAAAATCACAACAACCACACACAAACGCGCGTGGCTGCCAGATGCTCGCGTCCACTATTCACAAAACAAACAACCACCACACACCCGAACCACCACCCCCAACACAGGGAACAGCAATCCATGGCAGTGGAAAGAGACAACAACCACACACCCCACAAGAGCGTGCAGGCCTGTTCTCCCACAACCCAACAGCGTGCCTGCCCACACCCACACACCACACACAAGCACTCCATCCACGAGCACCCTGAGCAGTACGTCAGTGCAGAAGTTTCGCAGTGTTCCACCCATGAGCACCCCACACACCCACCATGGATGTCAGGGCTTACCACAACACACCCCACAACCAACCACCAAGTGACAGTGGTTTTTAGGAGTGTGTTTGTATGTGTTGCTCCTTAGAAAGGAGGTGATCCAGCCGCACCTTCCGGTACGGCTACCTTGTTACGACTTAGTCCCAATCACCGGTCCCACCTTCGACGGCTCCCCCCCCACAAGGGTTAGGCCACCGGCTTCGGGTGTTACCGACTTTCGTGACTTGACGGGCGGTGTGTACAAGGCCCGGGAACGTATTCACCGCAGCGTTGCTGATCTGCGATTACTAGCGACTCCGACTTCACGTAGTCGAGTTGCAGACTACGATCCGAACTGAGACCGGCTTTAAGGGATTCGCTCCACCTCACGGCATCGCCACCCTCTGTACCGACCATTGTAGCATGCGTGAAGCCCAAGACATAAAGGGCATGATGATTTGACGTCATCCCCACCTTCCTCCGAGTTGACCCCGGCAGTCTCCTATGAGTTCCCACCATCACGTGCTGGCAACATAGAACGAGGGTTGCGCTCGTTGCGGGACTTAACCCAACATCTCACGACACGAGCTGACGACAACCATGCACCACCTGTACACCAGCCCCGAAGGGCGCACCTATCTCTAGGCGATTCCAGTGCATGTCAAGCCCTGGTAAGGTTCTTCGCGTTGCATCGAATTAATCCGCATGCTCCGCCGCTTGTGCGGGCCCCCGTCAATTCCTTTGAGTTTTAGCCTTGCGGCCGTACTCCCCAGGCGGGGAACTTAATGCGTTAGCTACGGCGCGGAATCCGTGGAATGGACCCCACACCTAGTTCCCAACGTTTACGGCATGGACTACCAGGGTATCTAATCCTGTTCGCTCCCCATGCTTTCGCTCCTCAGCGTCAGTAACAGCCCAGAGTCCCGCCTTCGCCACCGGTGTTCCTCCTGATATCTGCGCATTTCACCGCTACACCAGGAATTCCAGACTCCCCTACTGCACTCCAGTCTGCCCGTACCCACTGCACGCGCACCGTTAAGCGGCACGATTCCACAGCAGACGCGACAAACCACCTACGAGCTCTTTACGCCCAATAATTCCGGACAACGCTTGTACCCTACGTATTACCGCGGCTGCTGGCACGTAGTTAGCCGGTACTTCTTCTGCAGGTACCGTCACCCAAAGGCTTCTTCCCTACTGAAAGAGGTTTACAACCCGAAGGCCGTCATCCCCCACGCGGCGTCGCTGCATCAGGGTTTCCCCCATTGTGCAATATTCCCCACTGCTGCCTCCCGTAGGAGTCTGGGCCGTGTCTCAGTCCCAGTGTGGCCGGTCGCCCTCTCAGGCCGGCTACCCGTCGTCGTCTTGGTAGGCCATTACCCCACCAACAAACTGATAGGCCGCGAGCCCATCCCCAACCGAAAAACTTTCCACCACCCAACATGCGAAAGATGGTCATATCCGGTATTAGACCCAGTTTCCCAGGCTTATCCCGAAGTCAGGGGCAGGTTACTCACGTGATACTCACCCGTTCGCCACTCATCCACCCAGTGCAAGCACCAAGCTTCAGCGTTCGACTTGCATGTGTTAAGCACGCCGCCAGCGTTCGTCCTGAGCCAGGATCAAACTCTCCACTAAAAACAAAAAGAAAGAAAAGATCCCAACCAAAAGAAAACTGACAAGAACAAAAACAACACCAACAACACCAAGTGCTGCCAGCATCATCCTGCTACAAATCAAAAAATTCCATGGCCAGAAACAAAAAATATCTGGCACCACGAAACAAACAAACACGCTATTGAGTTGACAAAGAACAGACACACAAAAAATCCACACCCACCACAGTGAGCACTTCATCAAAGGTGAAAGTCTCGCGCTCAGCGATTTGAGCGCTTGGCTATCTTAGCCTGAAGTTCATCTGCCTGCAAATCCTTGATTCGCTGCAGTTAATCTTCGTCCGTTCCGGACCGCTTCCGCGCTCCTGGGAACGAGATATAACTCTAGACCGACCGCATTCAGCTTTGCAAGCCGAATTCGAGTGAGGTGCGCCACGCTTCGTATACCGCCACCAGGGAAGACACTGTCCTACCCCTCACTTAAGCGGGATCAGCGAGACCTGGCCAGTTATTGCGGACATTGCCCACCTCGGCACCCACCTCGTGCCTCTTGATGCGGTCCGGGTCTACACCACCCAAGAGCCCTTCAAGCAGGTGTCCGGTGTCAGCTTTTGAATCAACCGCCGGGTTGAGCCACTGCCCTATCTGATCCCGTTCTAAGAAAAGAGGCATGCGGTGGTGCACCTGCTCCAGATGGCCGCGTGCAGGCAGCGTCAACATGGTTGTCGAAACCAACCACCCGTCAAGCACGGACGGATCTGCCTCTGACTGATCAACCTGCTCCGGCGGCTGCTGGCGCAGTTCAAACAGACCCGCCATGAAAATCCAGTCATCACCGTCGGCATGCTTGTACCAAGGCTGTTTGCCGGATTCGGTCTTTTCCCATTCGTAGTAGCCATTGACGGCAACCGCACAGCGCCTGGATGTAAAGGCCGACCGGAACATGGGCTTGGAGTCAACGGTTTCCGACCGGGCATTGAATGCGCGGAAGCCGATCTTGTCGTCTTTAGCCCACCCTGGAACCAGCCCCCAGCGGGCCGCCTCCAGCCGCCTCGTCACCCGCCCGTCCGCATCGACGCGGTCGAGGATGATCGGCAGGGGCGAGCCGGGAGGCACGTTATAGCTTTCGGGCACGTTCCAGCGGAAAGAGTCGACATCGAGCTCATCAACCAACGACGCCGGATCCACCGCCATATTCACGCGACCACACATACAGCCATCATCGCACTGCTTATATCTAGGCGCATTGACCTGCTTATGACATGGCGCGGCGGCCCGCCCAAACACGCGGATGTGCGCTCGACCACACAAGCACCATAGACTCAGCCCGACTATGGCTGAGAACTTCGACCCGATCCGGGAAGCACGGCGCCAGTGGGAAGCCCACGGCTACGCCGAAGCGGCTGACGGCATGACGCTGACCACCAGCATCATGCGCTCCCAGCAGCTGCTCATGGCGCGCATTGACCGTGCCCTGCGGCCGTTGAAACTAACCTTTGCGCGGTACGAACTCCTGACCCTTCTGCGCTTCAGCAGCCACGGCGAGCTTCCGATGTCCGTCGTCTCTCGCCGTCTGCAGGTTCACCCGACCTCGACGACGAACGCAGTGGACAGGCTGGAGCGGGCGGGACTCGTCAAACGCATCCCGCATCCGGAAGACGGCCGGTCGACGATTGTGCAGCTGACCAAGGCTGGCCGCGAACTCTCGCTCGCTGCAACAGACGCGCTGAACCGCGAAGTGTTCACCCACCCGGGCATTGAGGGCGAGCGCATGGACCTGCTGCTGCAGCTGCTGGCCGAGCACCGTACAGCGCTGGCCGAAGACTGAGCACTCCCCCGGTCGCGGCACCTCGCCCCTTTCCACCTCACCCTCCCGACACCTCGCCTCTCTCCACTTCACCCTCCCGACGCCTCGCCCCCTCCCTCCATCTCGGCCCTCCCGGGACCTCGTGCACCGAATGTTCACTCCCCCGGCAGATGCCCAGCACCGGTGCGTGTGACGAAAAGGTGTGACACCGGCTACACTGGCGGCGACTTTGTTTGACGTCCTACTAAATTTTGGAGGCAACAACATGGCACGCAGCACTGCGGCTTCTCTGCCCTTCGGCCTGAGCGATGACCAGCTCGAACTTGCGAACATGTGCCGCGAGTTCGCAGACGAACAGCTGGCACCACACGCTCTCGAATGGGATGCCAATTCGCACTTCCCCGTCGACGTCATCAAGTCGACCGCGGACCTGGGCATGGGCGGCATCTACATTGACGAAGACAAGGGCGGTTCCGGCCTGGGCCGTATGGACGCAGCTCTCATCTTCGAAAACCTGTCGACCGGCTGCCCCGCGGTTGCTTCGTACATCTCGATTCACAACATGGTCGCCTCGGTCATCGAACGATTCGGCAACGAAGACCAGCACGAGCGCTACCTGTCGAAGCTCGTGACCTTCGAAAACCTTGCCAGCCACGGTCTGACCGAACCGAACGCCGGTTCCGACGCGGCCGGTCTGCGCACCTCGGCCCGTCGCGACGGCGACCACTACATCCTCAACGGCGTCAAGCAGTTCATTTCCGGTGCCGGCGCATCCGACGTCTACCTGGTCATGGCACGCACCGGCCAGGACGGCGCCCGCGGAATCTCGGCCTTCATCCTGGAAAAGGGCATGGAGGGCCTGGACTTCGGACCCGACGAAATCAAGATGGGCTGGCACGCACAGCCCACCCGCCAGGTCATCATGGAAAACGTTCGCGTTCCCGTGGAAAACCTGGTCGGCGAGGAAGGTGAAGGCTTCAAGGCCGCTATGAGCGGTCTGGACGGCGGTCGCCTCAACATCGGCGCCGCATCGCTCGGCGGTGGCCAGTCGGCACTGGAAAAGGCCGTGCAGTACTTGGGTGAACGTCAGGCATTCGGCCAGGACCTCAACCAGTTCCAGGCACTGCGTTTTGAAGTCGCCCAGATGCAGGCCGACCTCGAAGCCGCCCGTTCGCTCCTGTGGCGCGCCGCCCAGGCCTACGACGCGAAGCACGAAAACACGACCCTGCTGTCGGCGATGGCCAAGCTCAAGGCCACCGACACCGGCTTTGATGTTGCCAACCGTGCCCTCCAGCTGTTCGGCGGCTACGGCTACCTGCACGAGTACGGTGTGGAGAAGCTGGTCCGCGACCTGCGCGTACACCAGATCCTTGAAGGCACGAACGAAATCATGCGCGTCATCATTTCGCGCAAGAGCACAGGAGTTGCATAAGTTGAGTGAAGAAACCCCCGTCGTCCTCAGCGCCGAAGGCGGCCTGGGACGCATTGAACTGAACAAGCCGCGTGCAATCAACGCGCTCAACCAGGAAATGATCGACATCGTCAACGAGGCCCTGGCCAAGTGGCAGGACGACGATTCGATCAAGGCTGTGCTCGTCACCGGCCGCGGCGAGCGCGGCCTGTGCGCCGGCGGTGACATCAAGGCCATCCACGCTTCCCTGCTCGACGGCACCGACGCGAACCTGCAGTTCTTCGGCGAAGAGTACGTGATGAACGACCGGATCGCCCGCTTCCCCAAGCCCTATGTGGCGTTCATGAACGGCATCACGATGGGCGGCGGCGTTGGCATTTCGGTGCACGGTTCGCACCGCGTTGTCACCGACAGCACCAAGATCGGCATGCCGGAGACCACCATCGGCCTTTTCCCGGACGTCGGCGGTACTTACCTGCTGGCGCAGGCTCCCGGTGCGGTTGGCATGTACCTGGGCCTGACCGGTCTGCCGGTCGGCGCGGGGGCCGCACTTGCCGCCGGTCTTGCTGACTACTACATCGAAGACGCCAAGCTCGATGAGGTCGCAGCCGAACTGGCCAAGCGTCCGGCAGAAGCCGAGGCCGTTCTCAAGCAGTTCTCCTCGGAAGCTCCGGCTGATGAACTCGCTGAGCACCGCGAAGCTATCGACCACGCATTCTCTGCCGGTTCGGTCGAGGAAATCCTTGAGCGCCTGCGCGCTCTGGGCACCGAATGGGGCGCCAAAACGGCTGATCTCATCGAAACGAAGTCGCCGCTGAGCCTGAAGGTGACTTTCGAATCGATCCGCACCGCCGGCGACATGAGCCTCGAAGAGGTCCTGGAGCGCGACCTGCGCACCGGCATCAACCTCGGCAAGCACAACGACCTGGCCGAGGGCATCCGCGCCCAGGTCATCGACAAGGACCGCAACCCGCAGTGGAAGCCGGCCACCCTGGAGGAAGTCAGCAGCGAACTCGTCCAGGAAGTCCTGACAGAACCCGCAGCACGAAAGGTTTTCCAGTGACCCAGTACGAAACCATCAAGGTCGACATTTCGGACAAGATCGGCACCATCACTCTGGCTCCGGGGCCCATGAACCCGCTGAGCTCGCAGGTCATGAAGGACGTCACGGCAGCTCTTGCTGAGTTCGACGCCTCTGATGACGTCCGCGCAATCATCATCACCGGTGACGGCGACAAGGCATTCGCAGCCGGTGCTGACATCAAGGAAATGGCTTCGCTCGAATTCGCCGAGGCCTACCGCGAAGACTTCTTCGTCGGCTGGAACCGCCTGCGTGAGGTCCGCAAGCCGATCATTGCAGCCGTCAACGGCTACGCCCTGGGTGGCGGCTGCGAACTGGCGATGATGTGCGACTTCATCATCGCCTCGGACCGCGCTCAGTTCGGCCAGCCGGAGATCAACCTCGGCGTTCTGCCGGGCATGGGCGGATCGCAGCGCCTGACCCGCGCGATCGGCAAGGCCAAGGCAATGGACCTGTGCCTGACCGGCCGTTTCATCAAGGCGGACGAAGCCCTCGAATCGAACCTCGTGGCTCGCGTTGTGCCGCATGACGAACTCATGGACACGGCCCGCGAAGCAGCTGGCGTCATCGCATCGAAGTCGCTTATTGCTTCGGCCATGGTGAAGGAGGCCGTCAACGCGGCATTCGAAACCACGCTCGACCAGGGTCTGGTGTACGAGCGTCGTCTGTTCCACTCCTCGCTGGCTACAGAAGACCAGAAGGAAGGCATGGGCGCTTTCGTTGAGAAGCGCAAGCCCGAATTCAAGGACCGCTGACAAACCGGTGAACAAGCCGGTCAACCAGCCGAAGCGCCAGCCGGCCCCGGCCGCCCCTCAAAGAACTTGCTGATCAGCTCACCCTGACCAGCATGCGAACGCCCCGCCCACCGGCGGGGCGTTTGTCGTCTAAAGTGATGTCGGACACTCAGATCGAAGGAGCTTCATGACTGTCGAACGCACCGAACTTCCCGAACAGCTGCGCGCTGATCTGCGCCTGCCGATCGTGGCATCCCCCATGTTCATCGCATCGGGCCCCGAGCTCGTCAAGGCTCAGTGCCAGGCGGGAATCATCGGCTCTTTCCCCACGCTCAACGCCCGCCCCCAGGAGGCGCTGTCGGACTGGTTTGACGAGATCAGCGAATCGAATGCCGAGTTCGCGAAGAACAACCCCGGCACTCCGGTGGGCCCGTTTGCCGCGAACCTCATCGTGCACCGCTCCAATGACCGCATTGAGCACGACCTCGGCGTTGTTGTGGACCACAAGGTTCCGATTGTCATCACCTCGCTGGGTGCACGCGAAGACGTCTATGAGGCCGTCCATTCCTATGGCGGCATTGTGCTGCACGATGTCATCAACAACCGCTTTGCCCACAAGGCCATTGAGAAGGGCGCTGATGGTCTGGTTGCTGTCTCCGCCGGGGCTGGCGGGCACGCGGGTGCGCTGTCGCCGTTTGCGCTCATCCGTGAGATCCGCGAATGGTTCGGCGGTCCCCTGCTGCTGTCGGGAAGCATCGCCCACGGAACCTCAGTTCTGGCCGCGCAGGCCGCGGGAGCGGACTTCGCCTATGTCGGTTCGGCGTTCTTGGCCAGCCCCGAAGCGAATGTTGTTGAAGGCTACCGCGACATGATTGTGGATTCCGGCGCCAGCGACGTTGTGTACTCGAACCTGTTCACGGGAGTGCACGGCAACTATCTGCGCGGTTCGATTGAGGCTGCCGGCATGGACCCGGACAATCTGCCCGAATCTGATCCTTCGAAGATGAACTTCGGCAGCGGTGGGTCGTCGAAGTCGAAGGCGTGGAAGGACATTTGGGGCTCCGGCCAGGGTATTGGCGCGGTGTGCGAAAAGCTGCCGGTTGCCTCGCTCGTGGACCGTCTGGAAGGCGAGTACCGGGCTGCCGTCGAGGATCTGCGCGGCCGGATCTTCTGAGGCTCCGCTGTGCGGAGCCGGCTTTCCCTACCCGCACGAGGCGGAGGTCGGCAGATCTGTCCCCTCCACCTCGGCGGGGGTACGGTGAGCGTATGAAGATTGCGCTTGCACAGATCAATACGACTCCCGATGTTTCGGCCAATGTGAGCAAGGTCGAGGACTATGTGCGTTCGGCCGCTGAAGCCGGAGCTGTCCTGGTGCAGTTTCCGGAGGCGACGATGCGGTCGTTCGGCCCGGGGCTGCGTGAGGACACCCGGCAGCACGCCGCGGCGTGGCAGGAGCGGATGCAGGCGCTTGCGGATGAGCACGAACTGACGATTGTCGCCGGTGAGTTCTTGGCGCACGGGGATCGTGTGGTCAATCAGCTGGCGGTCTACTCCCCTGCTGCCCGGCGCGTAGCGTACGAAAAGATCCACCTGTACGACGCCTTTGGGTTCCGTGAGTCCGACACGGTGGAGCCGGGCAGTGACATTGTCACAGTCGACGTCGAAGGTGTGACCGTCGGTCTTGCCATCTGCTACGACATTCGCTTCCCGAAGCTGTTTGCGGAGCTTTCCCGCGCGGGTGCGCAGTTGGCGCTGGTGTCCGCATCCTGGGGTGCGGGCCCGGGCAAGCTCTACCAGTGGGATCTGCTGGCACGGGTTCGGGCGCTGGATTCCAACATGATCGTCTCTGCCGTTGACCAGGCTGATCCGAAGGTTTCGGGTGTCGAGGTGCCGGCTGACGCCCCGACGGGTGTGGGCGGTTCGCTGGTTGTCGACCCGTTTGGCGCACCGATCGCGCAGGAAGACGGGCAGGGTGAGCAGCTGATCGTTACAGACATTGACTTCGGCGTGATCGACAAGGCCAAGAGCGCGCTGCCGGTCCTTGAAAACGCTCGACTGGGCTACTGAGGGCGGCGCTGGTTGCTGAGTGCGGTTTTGGGCTGCTCAGCCCAGTTCTGAGCAGGGCGTTGAGCCGTGGTCCTGAGCGGGCCGCGTCCCACTGCGTAAGCGAGCGTGGTCTGCGCGCTGGATTTTCAGCCCGTGTTTGCCTTGAGCCGGTTAAATTGGAATCGACGGCAGACCGCCGTCATGACACTGACCGCCCACAGCTGACTGGGCGGAGGAAGGCAGAGACCATGACCCGCACCTATGTTGTCACCGGTTCGGCTTCGGGTATCGGTGCCACGACCGCCAAGATTCTGCGTGAACGCGGTGACCGCGTTGTCGGAATCGACCTGAAGAACGCTGATGTTGAAGCTGACCTGTCCACCCGGGAGGGCCGTTCGCAGGCTGCCGCTTCCGCTGTTGAACTTGCCGGTGGGACAGTTGACGCTGTTATCGCCTGCGCCGGTATTGCCGCTCCCATTCCGAAGACCGTGTCGGTGAACTACTTCGGCGTGGTTGAGCTTCTTGAGGCTCTGCTGCCGGCTCTGAAGAAGTCGGAAGCACCGCGGGTTGCTGTCGTGTCGTCGATGGCATCGCTGCAGCCGAATGACCCCGCCCTTGTCGACGCGATGCTCGCCGGCGACGAAGCCAAGGCTCTTGAAATCGCTGAAAGCCACGTGTCGGATGTTCCGATGACCGGCTACGTTTCCTACCCGTCGTCTAAGCGCGCTCTGTCGCGCTGGGTGCGCCGTGTTTCGATCTCTGAGGAATGGGCTGGTGCCGGTATTCCGGTCAACGCAATTGCTCCGGGCACCGTGCTGACCCCCATGACGGAAGAGCTTCTGTCCACACCGGAGATGACGGCGTATGTTGACCAGCAGGTTCCCATGCCGCTGAATTACCACCAGCCGCCAGAATCCGTGGCTGACGCGCTCATCTGGATCACGGAGCCGGCCAACACCCACATGGCCGGTCAGACGATCTACGTTGACGGCGGTGCAGAAGTTACTCTGCGCGGCGAAGACGTGTGGGCCTGGAACGACTGAGGGCACTCAGGCCTAGAACTCATAGCAGGAGAATATGGAGCAGCACTCTCACGAGAGCGATCAGGCGAACGCAGAGGTCGCCGGTCGCGACGACGATCACACGCCAGCACCGCCGAACAGGCGGGACAAGCGGGCGAAGAAGAGGCGCAAGGGCATCAATGCCAATGCTCTTATCGCCTTTGTTCTGGTGGTCGTCGGCTTGGGAGTGCTGCTCTACCCTGTTGCCGCCACCCAGTGGAACAACTTTCAGCAGCGCCGCGCAGCTGATGAGTATTCGAAGCTGGAAAAGCAGGCTCCTCCCGAGGCACTGAACACAGCGTGGGAGGACGCGCACGCCTACAACGCAGACTTGGGCCAAATCAGCGTCCAAGATGCCTGGACAACATCGGATGACGAAGATTCACCCGAGTACAAGCGCTATGAAAAGTACCTGTCGGTGCTGTCGGAAACGGATGCGCTGGGCAGGATTGTCATCCCGTCTATCAAATCTGATTTGCCGATTTACCACGGAACATCGGAAAAGGCACTCACCCGAGGTGCCGGTCACCTGTACGGCACGGACTTCCCGGTAGGAGGCAAGGGCAAGGGCGAGGGTCGCCATTCTGCTCTGTCGGCACACACGGGTCTGCAGGATGCGACGATGTGGGACAACCTCGACAAGGTGCAGAAGGGCGATGCTTTCTACATTGCGGTCAGCGGTAAGAAGCTGAAGTACGAGGTTGACGATATTCAGGTTGTTGAACCCTCTGATACCAGTTCCATCAGGAGGGAAGAGAACAAGGACCTGGTCACTCTCATTACGTGCACGCCCTATGGCATCAACACGCACCGCCTGCTGGTGACTGGACACCGGGTTCCTATGGATCCCAGTGACGATTCCGTGTTTGACGGTTCCGGTATGCAGTGGCAGTGGTGGATGTGGGCAATCCTCGCAGCAGCCGCGGTCATTGTTCTGATGCTTGTCTACTGGTGGCGCAAATCGACAAAGGCTGCGAAGGACTGACCAGGTTCAGCTCAACGTTGAGGCCCGCACCCCTTGGGGTGCGGGCCTCAATTGTTGTCGGCGTACGGTTTATGTTGCCTTGGTGCTGACGGTCAGGTTTGTGGCTGAGTGTCAGGCGCGCCTGCGGTACATGAGCAGTGCACCTGCCGCGGCGATGGCCATACCGCCTGCAGCCCACCATGCCACGCCGTTGCCGCCGGTCTTGGGCAATTCACCGGATTTGGTGTCAGAAACCGTCAGGATCATTGCGTCTCCAGTACCGCTTGCTTCGATCAGGCCGTTGCTCTTGCCTGCCGAAATCTTGTACTTCTTGGTGTCCTGGTCCATTCCGATTTCGAACATGACCGGGTGCGGCAGCAGGTTCAGTCCCTTCGGCGCTTTGGTTTCCACGAGGAAGAACGTACCGGTTGTCTGCACCTCGATAGATTCCTCACCCGGCTTGATGGTCCACAGCGGTTTTCCGGCACTGTAGTCAGGCTTGCCGTCCTTAGCCGGGTAGATCTCAAAGGTCGCACCACCCAGGCCTTCCAGTTCTGTGATCTCACCGTCAACGTACTGGGCCTTTTTGAAGGTCAGCTTTCCTGTTGCTTCCGGTGTCTTGTAGTTGTCAACCACGCATGACACGCGTGACAGCTTCTTGTCTTTCTCACTCATATTCACGGTGAAGCCGAACTCGCCGACGTTCTCAACCGGGATCTCTGTGGTACTGCCGTCGCGGGTTTCCTCGCAGACGGCGTTCTTACCTTCGCGTTGGTACAGCGAGAAGCCCTGCTGCTGGACCTCGGCAAGCGTCAGTTTCTGCTGTTTCTCGCTCTGGATTCCCCAGCGGGCAGTTCCCTTGTCTTCGTCCCGCGACGAAGTGACTTTGCGCCACTGCGTGACGAGTTCACCATTTCCGGGATCAATGACCTTCTGGCCATTAGCGGACAGAGTGAATTCCCAACCGGGCTCACCATCTTTGAGCACATTGCCCTTCTCATCGACGATGCGTTTCTTGACGATCACTTCACCGTTGCACTTCTCGGTCAGCTCCTGGGCGATCGTTTTCATCTGCGCAGCGAGTTGTCCATAGCCCTCGATACGGACGGTGTCACCTGCACCGGAGATATCTTCGCCCATTAACTTGACAGAACGTGCCCCGTAGGTCCACTTTGACATGTCCGAAGTGACGGTCACTGACTTCCCGTCAGACGTACGCTCAAACACCTGCAGTGCCCGGTTCGGCGCCAGCTTCGCGGCTCGCTCCAGATTCGCCATAATGAGTTCGCCGCTTTGCGGAGTTCCTTTACGTTCCTTGTCGTTGTAGTTCGCTTCTCGCGCGCCTTGAATCCCGGAGTTGATTCTGTAGTAGACACCGGTTTGTTGCGGTACTTCCGCCTGCAGATCGATGCGTTTGATGTCTTTGAGGACGTAGTCCTGCTCAACAACCCAATCTTTACCCGTATTTCCACCAAGTGTCAGATCGACCATGAGGGGAACAACGCGGGTGCCTTGTTTTTTGAGTTCATTCGCTGCGTCAATTGCATCGTTGAGTGCACTTGCCTGAACAAACTCTCCGCCGATGCCTTTGCTCTTGATCGTGGACGACATCGTAGGCATACCGTCAGTAATGAAGTACACGACGTCGTAGTTTCCAGCCTTGACTTGCTGCAAACCAGCTTGCCAGTTCGTCGCACTGTTATTCGAGTTATAAGCCCAGTTTCCGACGACACGTTTTGCCTGGTTGACTCCAGCCGTTGTCTGCATAGAAATATAGGGCGGGTTATTGCCAGCGGTCGATCCGGCACCATTTGCTGGAGCAGTGCTCGCAAAGTTGTAGATACCGAGTTCGGCGGGAGTGTCTGCAAGAGCGTCAATAAAGGCGTTTGTTGCAGTTTTGGTCGCTTCAAAACCATTGACGTCGGCATACCGCAACGACGTGGACAAGTCGGCGACAACCGCAATGCGCAGCCCACAGCTCATGGGAATCTGAGGGTTCGCAACGCGCCCGTGAACCCATTTCGCTCCGTCAGGCGGTGAAATGATACCTGGGTCAATGGGATTTGTAGCCTTCGTCCCGTAAGCCTTCAGCTCAACTTCCAGGTTCTTGTTCTGAGGAAGGTTACTGGTGAACGTGAACACTGCTTCTTTTGACAGAAACGCCGAGTCGACCTGTTTGCCGTTCTTCACTGGCACTACGTCCATTGCGATGTAGCCGTTGCCGATGTTGACGTTGCGCTTCTGCAGCGTCACGCCGTCTTCAATCTTGTCGACCGTCAGCTGGTAGTGCTGCGGGTCAAGGAACGTAGCGTCAGTTTTGATGCGCACCGTGATGTAGTTCAGCTGCGCGTCTTCCCCAGCTTTTGCAGTGAAAGCGTTTGGCGTATCTGGATTAACCGGATCACTATTCAGTGTGAACCCGTGTCCAGTGGCTGTGAACTTTCGATTTGTGTCGCCAGGCAGTGGCGGCTGGTCGTCCGAGCAGGTCTTCACTTGACCGCTCATGTCGAACGACCATTCAGTTTTTGCTCCAGAAGCAATCTGGTAGCCAGACTGCGCCTTGGCTGTGACCTTGACGGTGGCCTTCTGCCCTTCATAGAAGTGCTGCCCGACAGACGTCTTCTGGTCTGAGATGTAGTAGTCAACACCCTTTGTGTCGGGAATGTTGATGTACCCCTTTTCCACACACTGCGAGGCGGTCGCTGGGTCTACTGCTGTCGGAGCTGCCGGCGTCACCGTCGTCGGGTTCGGTGTGGGGTCTGGATCAGTCGGAGGCGTTGTAGTTCCAGATGGCGTTCCACGCAACGTCACTGACACGGAGCCTGAAACTTTTGGCGCAGTGAAGTCCGGCGTCAGCTTGACGATGTCGCCCTTCTTCACCGGAATGTTCAAACCGTTATGGGTGATCGTGAAATTCTGTCGCGGATTACCGCTCGTGTTGATCTGAGGAGAAAGAGATCGTCCATTGACCGTCAGCGTATAGCCCTGCACCCAATTCTTTCCGGACACCGAAAAGTCCAGACTCGTGACGGTTGCATCTGCTCCAACAGTGAATTCAAATGTCGGATCGGGATTCGCGTTGAGGTTCGCAAAGTCTCGCTTCGCCGGGCTGACCGGGATGTTCTGCGTCTGCGCCTGAGCGGGCGTGGGGCCTGGAATGACTGCGAGTCCGTTGGCGATGAGCGCTGCCAGCACTGCGAACACGGCAAGCACCCGCATGACCGTGTGCTGTTCTTTCGACAGGCGGAATGGAAGTGTGTGCCTCATTTCTTCCCACCTTCTGACTTTCTTCTGCTGGCAACGATGATGATGAATCCGGCGCCGATGAGCACGGCGGCGATGATGACGATGATGGTGACCTGAGCACCCGTAACGGGCATCGACTGGTCGTGACCCTGCGGGGTCTTCGGCTTTTCCGGTGTATCCACAACAGGCGGCGTTGGCGGAGGTTCATTGCCCGGCGGTGGGCCCTGGGGAGAGCGTGATTTGGCGACGATGACGCCTTCAACCGGTGAATCGCCCTGCGGTCCGCTGTGGAACGGGACCGCTACAAGGAACGAGTTGATCTCGCGGTAGCTGTCATCGGGCGCCGATGAGCTCGCCAGATAGATGCCCTTCGGCAGGCTTGCGAACTTCGCGGATCCTGCAGCGTTCGTGACCTTGCTGAACGAGCGGTCTTTCGGCCATGCGGAAACATCATCGACCGAGGCGGATTCGACCCGCTTCATGTCGGATGAGTTCTCGGCCGAAACGCCTTCCAGCCGTTCAAGTTTGACAGTCACACCGGAAACCTTGCCGGCGGCCGGCGAGTGGTCGTCTTCGGGATTGCCGGGGCTGATGGTGATGGTGACGATGTCAGTGCCCGGAGTGTTCTTTCCGCTGCCCGAACTCGCCTGCCCAACAATTTTGGCGGCATGCGCGGGGCTGCCACCCGCAAAACCAAGAGCACAGAGCATGGCGCATACGGCCAGCAGCACCGCTGCCGTTCTGCCCCATGACACTGCGTGTCGTTTCATAGTCATCTGTTCACCAAGTTCAGTAGTTGTCATCCGACTGCTTCTGTGCGCCGGAAGACAGTCCCTTGCTGTTGCCGTTCGCGCTGGCTGCTGCAGTGCTGAGCTTGCGCTGTCGTCGCGCCCACCAGGCGAAGCCGGCACCGATAGCCAGTACGGCTGCCATGAGCGCGTACATCCACCACTGCCATCCGCCGCTGTGGTTCTGATCGAACACACCTTCGTCCACTGGTTCCAGGGGAACCTGGTGTCCGCGCACCAAGAGTCGGTGCGTGTTCACTCCGTAGGGCGTGCACGTGATCAGCGTGATGTAGTCGCCGCTTTCGTCCGGCCTCAGATCTTCGGTTTGGTCGGGAAGGACCACCTTGATCTGATCGATTTCGTACTTGAGCTTGTGACCTGAGACCTGCACGTAGAAGGCGTCGCCCTCTTCGGCTTTGCTGAGGTTGTCGAACATGGTGGCGTTCGACAGTCCCGTGTGTCCGGTGATGACCGAATGGGTTCCTCTGCCGCCGATGGGAAGGTCAGATCCGTACAGGTGCCCCAGTCCCCTCTGCAGAACATCGTCCGAAGTTCCGTGGTAGATGGGAAGGTCCGCACCGATCTTCGGGAAGATAAGCCGAGCCATGGCATCGTTCTCACTCAGCTGGTCCAGATACTCCGCATACTCGGGGTTGTCTGGGCTGATGTCGTTGAGCCACGGGTCGAGGATCGGGCCGGAAGTACGCTGTTCGTTGTATTCGTGCGCTTTGTCCCACTGCGTATTCTTGACTTCTTTGGGAGTGTCGTGGTCCAGCTGCGCGTATTCTTTGGCAGCTTTTGACGCTCCGTAGTTGTTCCATGCGGTGGAGACAACCGGGTACATCATCACAAGCAAACCGAGGATCACCACGATGGCCGGCAGCATCAGGCTGTTCTTCTTCGCCTTGCCGGGCTGGCCGTCCGTGACGGTTCGCTTCAAAGTTGATGTGGGGCTGTTCTCCACCGCATGGCTCCCAGGTGTCTATCACTGAGTGGGTTTGTGTGGGGCAGTGCGCAGCACCTGTTCACTGCCCCACCGTCCAGAGCCCAGTGGGCTCATGGATTTCCCTGGGTCTTACTCGGCCTGTGCCTGCTTGGCGTTGCGGCGAGCGAACCACACACCGGCAGCGGCAATCAGGGCACCAAGGGCGCCGAGGAGGCCGACACCCGCACCACCGGTCATCGGCAGGTTCGGGGTGTCCTGCTTGATGTTCTCGATCTCGGACACGAGGGTGACCTCGTCATCGCCTTCGAACTCACCAGTCTTCGCAATGTTTTCACGGGTGAAGTCGATTTCGGTGACGTTCTTTTCCGGCAGGACGTAGCCAGCCGGGGCCTTGGTTTCCTTCAGGCAGAACTTCTTGGTTGCAGGGGCATCCTTGTTGTCCTCGAAGTCCGTAACGTGCAGGCCGTCAATGCTGATGGTGCCGTCAGCCCCGGTGGTCCACTTGGAAACGTTCTTCACCGTCACCTGCGCCCCGAGGTTTTCAGCCGAGGTGCACTGGTAGAGCTCAAATTCAGCACCTTCGAGGACCTTGCCGGTTTCCTTGCCGTCCTTCTTCACGACCTTGAGCTTGCCGTGGTAGGTGACGACTTCGTTGGTCTTGTTCTTGACTTCGTTGCCGGTGTTCGGGTTGTTGAAGATGACGTCAGCCTGGTTCTTCAGTTCCGTGGTGTCGCCGACTTCCTTGCGCTTCGTTTCGAAGGTCAGCGAAAGCTTGTCACCGGACTTCACTTTGGCAAGACCCTGTTTGGTCAGCGTGACGACAAGCTTGTTGCCGTTTTCAGCAGGTTTGTTGACGGTGTAGTCACCTTCGCCGAGAGCGGTGTTACCGGCCTTGACCTCGGTCACCTTCTGGAAGTCGAGGCGCTTGTCCAGCTGGTCCTCAAAGCGGAAGGCGGTTAGTTCTTTGCCTTCACCCCAGGTGGGAGCGTCAGCCTTGATGGTGTAGGTGTAGGCGTCCTGGATGTGCTTGTCGGCATCCTTGACGGTCTTTTCGGTCTTGGTTTCGGAGTTCTTGGGGTACGCGATGACGTCGTAGTTCCACGCGTCCGAAGCTTTGTTCACCATGGGGATCGAAACGATGAACGGAGCACCGGCTACGATGCCGTCCGGGGTTTTGGTTTCTTCCACCAGGTAGATGCCCAGCGGCAGGTCCGAGAACTTGGCCTCACCCTGACCTGATGTTGTCTCTTCATAGGTCGTGGTGGTCTTGTCGCTTTCCTGGACGTCAGCCGCGGTCTTCGGGAACGTGGTCCAGTCGCCGTTTTCAAGGTCGAACTTCAGCTTGGTGATCTTGAAGGTCACACCGTTGAGTGCCTCACCCGGCACGCCTTCCATTTCCTGACCGGTGGCAGGGGTGTCGGATTCAGCGCCCTTCTTCTTGAAGAGGGTCAGCGAACCCTCCTTGTTGAAGTCAATGTTCGCCTTAGCAGGAGCAGCGACAGCGGGTTCAGCGAGGACGGCCGGAGCGGAAACACCCATCGAGAGTCCGAGAACAGCCGCGACTGAGGCCGCGCATACGGCCTTAGAGAACGTAGTCATGGATTCAATTCCTTTGCATCAGTTTTAAGGCCGGAGCCTCAGCATTTTTCGCGATCCACCTGGATGCACACGTTGCGCGTTCTGTGAAACCGCTTAGAAATAAATTAGCAAAACCGCATATAAAACGTTAGTTCAACTTTGTATTACTGTTTTTGTTCATCGGTCCGAGTGGCGGGGTCGAGCAGCCGGACCCCTGTAACAGCACCGCGTTGCTCGCCGGCTGTTCCTCCTGCTTACTCCGCGTCACATAGCGGAAGTCACACTTTGCGTCTCACCTTTCGAGAGTGTTACCGCGTATCACAGGCACCCATCGAACACATGAAAATGCCCATGAAACCCGCAAGCGTTCGCGTCCGAGCGCCCGGAATGCGGCCGCAAGGTACTTCCGGCTCCCCAGTTTGGTGCCCGGCGCTATGCGTGCAGAGAGTCAGCAGAACGCGGGCAGAGTGTGGGCACAAACCGAAGCCCAGGGCACAAAAAAGCAGCGGCCCGGAACTGTTCTCACAGTTCCGGGCCGCTGCTGTTCGCGCTGAGGCGGAGGGCTTAGAAGTCCCAGTCGTCGTCTTCGGTGGATTCGGCCTTGCCGATGACGTAGCTGGAGCCGCTGCCCGAGAAGAAGTCATGGTTTTCGTCCGCGTTCGGGTTGAGCGAAGACAGAATCGCCGGGTTCACATCCGTGACTTCCGCCGGGAACATGGCCTCATACCCCAGGTTCATGAGCGCCTTGTTCGCGTTGTAGTTGAGGAACTTCTTAACATCCTCAGCCAGGCCCACCCGGTCATAGATCAGGTGGGTGTAGGCAACTTCGTTTTCGTACAGGTCGAACAGAACTTCGTAGGTGAAGTCCTTGAGCTCCTGACGGCGCTGCTCGGATTCGTTCTTGAGGTTCTGCTGGTACTTGTACCCGATGTAGTAGCCGTGCACGGCCTCGTCGCGAATGATGAGGCGAATGAGGTCGGCCGTGTTCGTCAGTTTGGCGCGTGACGACCAGTACAGCGGCAGGTAGAAGCCCGAGTAGAACATGAACGATTCCAGCAGGGTGGAAGCGATCTTGCGCTTCTGCGGGTCGTCCCCGTGGTACAGGTCGGTGACGACCTTCGCCTTCTTCTGCAGGGTGGGCTCTTCCTTTGCCCAGCGGAACACCTCGTCAATCTGACGGGTGCTCGACAGGGTCGAGAAGATCGACGAATACGACTTCGCGTGCACCGACTCCATGAAGCAGATGTTGGTGTACACGGCCTCTTCGTGCGGTGTCAGCGCATCCGGCAGCAGCGACACTGCGCCGATGGTGCCCTGAATGGTGTCCAGCAGGGTCAGCCCCGCGAACACCTGCATGGTCATCCACTTTTCGTCGTCGCTGAGCGTGGCCCACGACTGGGTGTCATTGGACAGCGGAACCTTTTCCGGCAGCCAGAAGTTCGATGTGAGTCGATCCCACACCTCGAGGTCGATGTCGTCCTCGATGCGGTTCCAGTTGATCGCTTCGGCCCGGTCGGTCAGTCCGAAGTCACGTGTCTGTGTCACTGTTATCCCCTTCTGTTCCCCTACAGCTGATCACAGCATGCAGGAAACGCAGCCTTCGACTTCCGTGCCGGTCAGCGCCATCTGGCGGATGCGGCTGTAGTAGACCGTCTTGATGCCCTTGGTCCAGGCGTAGATCTGCGCCTTGTTGACATCGCGCGTGGTTGCGGTGTCCTTGAAGAACAGCGTCAGCGACAGACCCTGGTCCACGTGCTGGGTGGCCTCAGCGTAGGTGTCGATGATCTTTTCCGGACCGATTTCGTAGGCATCCTGGAAGTACTCCAGGTTGTCGTTCGTCATGTGCGGTGCCGGGTAGTACACGCGGCCGATCTTGCCTTCCTTGCGGATTTCCACCGGAGCGGCAATCGGGTGAATCGACGAGGTCGAGTTGTTGATGTAGGAAATCGAGCCCGTGGGCGGCACAGCCTGCAGGTTCTGGTTGTAGATGCCGTGCTTGGCGACTTCGTCGCGCAGCTTGGCCCAGTCGTCCTGCGTGGGAATGTGCACACCGGCTTCTTCGAAGATCTGCGCCACACGCTCGGTGCGGGGCTTCCATTCCTGTTCGGTGTACTTGTCGAAGTACTCACCGGAGGCGTACTTCGAGTCTTCGAAGCCTTCGAAGGTGCGGCCGCGTTCCTTGGCAATCTCCATGGATGCGCGCACCGCGTGGAAGGCCACGGTGTAGAAGTACATGTTGGTGAAGTCCAGACCCTCTTCGGAACCGTAGTGGATCCGCTCGCGGCCCAGGTAGCCGTGCAGGTTCATCTGGCCCAGGCCGATGGCGTGCGACATCGAGTTGCCGCGCTCAATCGAGGGCACGGATGCGATGTTCGAGGTTTCCGACACTGCCGTCAGACCGCGGATGGCGACCTCGACGGTCTGTCCGAAGTCTTCGGAGTCCATGGTCGCTGAAATGTTGAGCGAACCGAGGTTGCAGGAAATGTCCTTGCCGATGTGGCTGTAGGTGAGGTCCTCGTTGTAGGTCGAAGCCGAGTTCACCTGCAGGATCTCCGAGCACAGGTTGGACATGGTGATGCGACCCTTGATGGGGTTCGCACGGTTCACCGTGTCTTCGTACATGATGTACGGGTAGCCCGATTCGAACTGGATTTCAGCAAGCGTCTGGAAGAATTCGCGCGCGTTGATCTTGGTCTTCTTGATCCGCGCGTCGTCGACCATTTCGTAGTACTTTTCCGTCACCGAGATTTCGGTGAACGGCACCCCGTAGACCTTTTCGACGTCATAGGGGCTGAACAGGTACATCGGCTCGTTCTTCTTGGCCAGGTGGAACGTGATGTCCGGAATGACCACACCCAACGAGAGGGTCTTGATGCGGATCTTTTCGTCTGCGTTTTCGCGCTTGGTGTCCAGGAAGCTGTAGATGTCCGGGTGGTGGGCGTTCATGTACACCGCACCGGCACCCTGACGCGCACCCAGCTGGTTGGCGTAGGAGAACGCGTCTTCGAGCATCTTCATGACGGGGATGACACCCGAGGACTGGTTTTCGATCTTCTTGATCGGCGCGCCGGCTTCGCGGATGTTGGTCAGGCAGAACGCCACACCGCCGCCGCGCTTGGACAGCTGCAGGGCGGAGTTGACCGAACGGCCGATGGACTCCATGTTGTCTTCGATGCGCAGCAGGAAGCAGGAGACCATTTCGCCGCGCTGCTTCTTGCCCGCGTTGAGGAACGTGGGCGTTGCAGGCTGGAAGCGGCCGGAGATGATTTCGTCGACAAGCTGGCGGGCAAGCTTTTCGTCACCGCGAGCAAGGAACAGCGACACCATGACAACGCGGTCTTCGAAGCGCTCCAGGTAGCGCTTGCCGTCGAAGGTCTTCAGCGTGTACGACGTGTAGAACTTAAACGCACCCAGGAAGGTCTGGAAGCGGAACTTCTTGGAGTACGCGTGCTTGGACAGTTCCGAAATGAACGCGAACGAGTACTGGTCGAGCACCTCTTTTTCGTAGTAGTGGTGTTCGACGAGGTAGTTGAGCTTCTCTTCCAGGTCGTGGAAAAAGACAGTGTTGTTGTTGACGTGCTGGAGGAAGAACTGACGCGCTGCCTGCTTGTCGCGCTCAAACTGGATACGACCGTCCTTGTCGTACAGGTTGAGCATGGCGTTGAGCGCGTGGTAGTCGAGGTCGGTTTCCTCGCGGATGATGGCCTCTAGATCGCGGTCTGCGGCTGTTGTTGACACAGCTTTTCCAATCCTTCTTTCACTTTTTCGACGTCCTCTTGCGTTCCGAACATTTCGAAGTTGTAGAGGACGGGCACTTTGGTCTTCTCTGCCACCGTGTACGCCGCGCGGCAAAAGTTGTTGCCGAAGTTCGTGTTTCCGGAGCCGATCACTCCGACGATCTTGTCGCGGTTTTCTTTGACATTGAGGAACTTGATCACCTGACGCGGTGTGGAGCCGGCGTTGCGGCCGGCCCCGTACGTCGGTGTGATGAGGACGAAGGGTTCGCTGACCAGCGGGGTGTCGTCCTTCGTCAAAAGGGGCAGCCGCACGGCGGGCAGGCCCAGTTTTTCTACGAACCGGTGGGTGTATTCAGAACCACTGGAGTAGTAGACGATCAGCATTGTCAGACCGCTGCGACCCCCGCACCGCCGGCGGCGGCGAGCGTGGCGATCTTGTCGGGGCGGAAGCCCGACCAGTGGTCGTTGTCCGTCACAACGACGGGAGCCTGCATGTAGCCCATGGCCTTGACGACGTCGAGCGCGCCGGGGTCCTGGCTGAGGTCAACCGACCGGTACTCCAGACCGCGAGCATCCAGGGCGCGGAACGTTGCTGTGCACTGGACGCAGGAAGGCTTGGTGTAGACGGTGATCATGCGGGTCTCCTTCGAGGTGACGAGAGTTTTTCAGGCCGCTCGGCTCTCCATGCCGGACAGTCGAGCAACCACAAGATGTTGTGTTCGGGTACGAGACTACGCCTATATCTCGTGTTACACCAGTGTAATTCGCGGCGGTTTGCGCAGAGTTAACAAGGGGCGAACTGAGCGCCGTCCACACATGTGAACAATGAGAATCACATCGATGTGATCTTGTTTCCGCGAGCTGTCGCGGAACACGCCGCACCCACCAAACTTTTCACCCCGGCTCTGTCCACAGGTCCTCCACGGGTTTCAGCATCTGTCCACAGGCAAAAATTTCTTTCAGTTGGATCTGTCACATCCGGTTAGTCAGACTCCGTTCACGCAGCTGCAATGCCACGTGCACCAAACGCAGCTGTTCCGGATCATGCAGATCCCGTCCCAGAAGGTCGCCCAGCTTCGTTATGTGAGCGCGCACCGTGTGCCGGTGCACCCCAAGTTCAGCCGCCACCGGCTCGCCCGTCTGCCCCAAGCGCGCGGCGGCCCGCAGCGTGACCATCCACGACCGAGGTGCTGTCGCCAAAGGCCCCAACACCCGGTCGGCAAACCGGGCCGCCGCCGTCGGATCAACCGCACCCAGCAGTCCCGCAAGTTCCGACTGCGGATCCGCCCCGCCGAACCACCCGGCCGCAGTGTGCGCCGCAGACTCGAGATCCACCTCGGCGTCTTCACGGATTTCGGCACCTGCCAGGCGGGCAATCCTGAGCACCTGTGGATAGGACCGCGGCCCGCACAGAATGGCCGCCGTCGCAGAATCCCCCGCCATCCCGGCAGCACCTGCCAGCCAGCCCACCAGCCACAGCACCCGGTCGGCAGGCACCTGCTCCAAGCACACGAGGCGGAGCTCCCCTTCTTCTTCCGCTCCTGTCAGGTGCCAGGCGGCACGGCGCTCGGGAAGGCTGGCCTGCGGATTGAGAACCGCGGAAGCATCCTGCGGCTCCGTACCGCTGAGACTGATGTGCAGCAGGGCCGCCGTCGTGGTGAGAACAAGACTGCGAGCGCGGGGGCTGAAAGAACGCGGGTCGGACCCTGCGTCGCGGACGGCAAGCCAGGCAAGCGGAGCTGCACCCACTGGATAGAGGACCAGCCCAGAAAGGCCCGTCTCCTGCGGGCCGGCCGATGCAGAAAAGGCCGCCCGCACGGCAGTCGCCGCCGCCTCGGCCACCGCGGCGGCCGTCAGACCTCCCGCAATGACCACCCCGGCGGGGTTGAGCACGGCAACCTCGGCACCCAGCCGCGAGCGCAGCGACTCGACTGCCCTTTCCATACCGGGGCCCGCCAGCAGGCCCGCAATTGAGCGCTGGGCGGATGCCACCGCGTGCAGTTCGCGGGCATATTCGGCTTCGCGAAGACTGGTGAAGGCGTCGACGACGTCGACAAAGGCGGTGCGCTGGGGAACACCGAACAGCACAAGGCTCTCTTCTTTGGCCGCGGCGACGATCGTCGGCGGAACTTCACTGTGCGGCAGCCCCTCCCCCAGGCCGATGCCCAGGGCCACAGCACCGCCGGCGCGCACCCGCGCCGCATAGTCGGCACTGGCCGCAGGGTCAGCAAGGTCAACGAGCGCGCCCACCGTTAAGAGGACTTCCCCGCCGCGAAGCCACGAATCAATGCTCGGAACTTCGGAGGCGTGGACGATCCGCACTGACTGCGTACGCGCACCCGCCGGTTCACAGTGCACTTCAAGGCTGAGTGCCTGGCTGTCGAGCAGCTCTCCCAGAACAACCACGAGCATCCTCCATTCTACTGTGTGGCAGCGTCACCGGCATATCTCAACGCCCCTTTATATACACAGTGGACTATATACGTTCTCAATTCGCCATTATGGACATATCGTGGCGCGGCTCACCCTTTTAGCCTGGTTGAACATCCCAGCTACGAGGAGGAACACGTGAGCGACAACCAGCCCCTGGGCCCCGCCGACTACAGCCTGACCCCGCGCTTTGCAGGCCCGCCGACATTCGGCCTCCTGCCGCGCATCGACGAAGTCGAAGCACAGCGCCCCGGCCAGCCGATCGACGTCAAAATCATCGGCGTCCCCTTCGACGCCGGCGTCAGCTACCGCAGCGGCACCCGATTTGGCCCCTCGCACATCCGCCAGTCCTCCAAGCTGCTGCGCCCCTACAACCAGGCCACCGACGTTCACCCGTTCTCCTGGCAGCAGGTTGCCGACTGCGGCGACCTGGGTGTGAACCCCTTCAACATCGAAGAGGCCATCGCCGCTGTTGAAGCCAACGCCGACGAAGCCCGCAAGGACGGTGCAAAGCTGCTCACCCTGGGCGGAGACCACACGCTCGCCCTGCCCAACATCCGCTCGCTGTACAAAACCCACGGCAAGATCGCGGTTCTGCACTTCGACGCGCACCTGGACACGTGGGACACCTACATGGGTGCGCCCTACACTCACGGCACACCGTTCCGCCGCGCCTCAGAAGAAGGTCTGCTCGACCTCGAGCGCTGCATGCACGTGGGCATCCGCGGGCCCCTGTACGGCAAAAAGGACCTCGAAGACGACTCGGTGCTCGGCTTCCAGATCCTGCGCTCTGACGACTACCAGTTCCAGCCGCTGCAGGACATCGTCGCCCGCATCCGCAAGCGCCTGGGAGACGCACCCATCTACATCTCTGTCGACATCGACGTGCTCGACCCCGCAGCCGCGCCCGGCACCGGCACCCCGGAGGCCGGCGGTATGACAAGCCGCGAACTGCTCAACTCCATCCGCGGCCTCCAGGGCCTCAACGTCGTCGGCGCTGAAATCGTCGAAGTCGCCCCCGCCTACGACCACGCCGAAATCACCGGCCTGGCCGCCGCACAGGTCGGCTACGAAATCCTCTCCCTGTGGGCCGCCCAGAAGAAGGGCGCCGAAGCCCCCACCGGATTCGCCGCCGACAACCTCGGCTGACCCACTCCCCTCCCGCACACTGCCCCGCACGGCGGCAGCGGGAGGGGAGCTCCACCTCGTACCCCAATCCCCATCCCCACAACCTGCCAAGGAGCACACGTGACCAGCATCAACGAGCCCCTGGAGAGCGTTGACGACGCCCACCGCAACGGCGGCCTGGCCGTCATCGCCGCCCTGGCCGCCCACGGCGTCGACACCGTGTTCGGCATCCCCGGAACCCACAACCTCGAGTTCTACCGCCACCTGGAGACCTTCGGCATCCGCGCCATCACGCCCCGCCACGAACAGGGCGCAGGCTACGGCGCGGACGGCTACTACCTGCTCAGTGGCAAACCCGGCGTTGTCATCACAACCTCGGGACCGGGACTGACGAACGTCATCACGGCAGCCGCGACCGCCTACGCGGAATCCCGCCCTATGCTCATCCTGTCCCCCGGCGTGCCCAACGGGCTCGAACGGGCCGACGTCGGCCTGCTGCACGAAACGAAGGCCACCGCGGAAGCCATCGACAACCTGCTGGTCGGCTCCAAGCGCACCCGCACCGCAGAAGGCGCCGCGGCAGCCGTTTCTGAAGCCTTTGCCCGGTTCAATTCGGAACGCCCCGGGCCGATCCACATCGAGGTGCCCCTCGATGTTCTCGAGGGCCCCTGGCACGGAACCGCCGAGGTGCCGCGCACCATCCAGCCGACACAGCCGGCTGACGCTGTTGTCACCGAAGCCGCGCAGGCGCTGACTGCCGCTGAGCGTCCGCTCATCATTGCCGGCGGCGGTGCTCGCCGCATGGCAGAACCGCTGACCGCGCTGGCTGAAAAGCTCGACGCACCGCTGGTCACCACCGCCAACGGCAAGGGCGCAATTGACGAATCGCACCCGCTGGCCCTGGGTGCCAGCGTGCGCTTCCCCGCGGTGCAGAAAGAATCGCAGACCGCGGACGTTCTGCTGGTGATCGGCTCTGAGCTTGCCGATTCGGACCTGTGGGGCGGACGGATCGGTGCGCGCGGCGTGAATTCGTGGGACCACCTGGGGTGCCCGCCCGAGCAGCCAGCGGGCCAGCCTGTCCAGACGGTCATCCGCTGCGACATCGACCCCGACCAGCTGCACAAAAACCTGCCCGGTGACATCCTCGTCCACTCCGACAGCCTCGCGTTCGTCAACGCTCTGAGCGAGGAACTGGGCCAGCAGCCCGCGCGTCGCGGTGCTGAACGCGCAGCCGAGCTCAACCGCGAATGGCAGGGCGAATTCCCCGACGGTGTGGGTGTGTGGACGACCCGGGCCATTGCGGCTGCTGGTGGTCCTGGGACCGTCATTGCGGGTGACTCTTCTCAGGTCACCTATGACGGAGCCGTCCACGCGCTGGAAGCCCGCACGGAAGACCAGCTTCTGTATATGCCGGGCTTCGCAACGCTCGGCTACGGCATTCCCGCCGCCATCGGAGCGAAGCTGGCAGACCCAGACCGCCCGGTGGTCGTCCACGTGGGCGACGGTGCCGCCATGTTCTCGATCCAGGAAGTCATGACGGCCGTCGAACTCCGCCTGGGCATCCCCATGGTCATCGTCGACAACGGCGGCTACGCCGAAATCGAAGCCCAGATGGAAGAGCGCAGCATTGACCCGTTTGCCGTCCATCTGGCCAGGCCGAACTTCGCCGCTTTGGGCACAGCCTTCGGCGGTAAGGGCGTAGAATTGAGCGCCTCCGACCCCGACTGCGCTGACCAGCTGGAACGCGCGGTTTCCGAGGCCCTGAGCGCCGATGTTCCCACGCTCATCCACGTGACGGTCTGACACCGCCCACCCGTAAGCACACCCGGCGGGGCAGCTTCAGCCGCTGCCCCGCCGCCCTTCCCACAAGAGAGAAACACTATGGAAACAGCTGTCGTAGCCGTCTACATTGCCGGCATGCTCGCATTCGGCGTTTGGGGTCGAATCCGCGCGAAGAACCAGGAGGACTTCCTGGTGGCCGGCCGGCGGTTGGGACCGCTGGTCTTCATGGGCACGATGGCTGCCGTTGTTCTCGGCGGGGCCTCCACCGTCGGAGGTGTCGGGCTGGGATACGTCCACGGCCTGTCCGGCATGTGGCTGGTGGTGTGCATCGGCCTTGGCATCATCATCCTCAGTCTGGCCTTCGCCCCAACGATTCAGCGTCTGGGAATCTACACGGTCTCCCAGATGCTGGAGCTGCGCTACGGTGCTGGCTCCCGCACCGTGTCGGGCATCATCATGACCGCCTACGGCCTGATGATCTCGACGACCTCGACAGTTGCCTACGGCGCGATCTTCCATTCCCTGCTGGGCATCGACCGGGTGCCGGCAGTCCTCATCGGCGGTGCTGTCGTCATGATCTACTCCATGCTCGGCGGCATGTGGTCGATCACTATGACCGACTTCGTGCAGTTCCTCATCCAGACCGTCGGCATCTTCCTCATCCTGCTGCCGATCGTGCTGCAAGACGCCGGCGGCTTCAGCAACATTCGCGACGTTGTGGGTCCCGAAGCGTTCGACCCGGTGGCCATCGGACCGAACATGATCATCACCTACGTGCTGATCTACACCATCGGCCTGCTCATCGGCCAGGACATCTGGCAACGCGTATTCACTGCCCGCTCCCCCGAAACCGCGCGCTGGGGCGGTTTTGCCGCGGGTGTGTACTGCGTGTTCTACGGTGCCGCCGGCGCCCTTGTGGGTGTGGGCGCCCGCGTGCTGGTGCCCGGCATCGAAGACTCTGACCAGGTGTTCACCGCCGTCACCGAACACGCACTGACACCGCTGTTTGCGGGACTTGTTCTTTCGGCAGCGCTGTCGGCCGTCATGTCGACGTCGTCTGGCGCACTTCTGGCTGCCTCGACTGTTCTGCGCCAGGATGTCGTCGAACCCGCACTGACAAAGCGCACCGCGGCGAGTACGGGTCTTGGCGGAGCGCTGCGCGGCAGCCTCGTGCGCGAAACCGGCGACGAAGTGCGCGACTCGCGCATCTACCTGGTGAGCCTCGGTGTCGTGTCGATCATCCTGGCCTGCGTCATGACCAGCGTGGTCGATGCGCTGACAATTGCCTACAACATCCTCGTAGCCGGCCTGTTCATCCCGATTGTCGGCGGCCTGGTGTGGAAGCGCGGCACAATCGTCGGCGTTCTGGCCGGCATGATCGCAGGCACGGGCGCGGCCGTCATCTTCATGATCGTCAACGGGCTCATGGCAAACACGCCGATCTACTTCGGTCTGGGTGCTTCGCTTGTCGCATACGTTGTCGGCTCGCTCATCTCCCGGCCCACACCGGAGCGGATCATGACCGCGTGGCAGGAGCGCATCCGCCGCGGAGTCAAGGCTTCGCCGCGTTCCTGACGCCAGCCTGGTGGCGGCGCCTTGCCAGCCCAGATTCACGCGCTAATGCAGTTTTGCGCCTAAATGCGCTGCATTAACGCGTGAATCTGCATTTAAGCGCAAAACTAGACCGGCTCGCTGCGCAAGTCTGCGGCGGCGGGACAAGAAACTGCAGGCAGTAGGCTGCGCCCCACGGGCTGCGGCTTGATGGCCCGGTGGCGCCCTACCAGCCCGGCTCCACCTCGCCCATCAACCCAGACTCACGCGTTAATGCAGATTTGCGCCTAAATGCGCTGCATTACCGCGTGAATCTGCATTAAAGCGCAAGGTTGCAGTCGCCGGACGCACGCAAAGTTGCGGCAGCAGCCCGCGGGCGACGGCCCGGCGCCAACCCGGCGCAGCCTCGCCCGCCAGCCCAGACTCACGCGCTAATGCAGATTTGCGCCTAAATGCGCTGCATTACCGCGTGAACCTGCATTAAAGCGCAAATCTAGACCGGCGCGCTGCGCAAAGCTGCGGCAGCAGCCCACAGGCGACGGCCCGGGACCAACCCACCTCCACCTCGCCCACCACCCCAGACTCACGCGTTAATGCAGTTTTGCGCCTAAATGCGCTGCATTAACGCGTGAATCTGCATTAAAGCGCAAGGTTGCAGTCGCCGGACGCACGCAAAGCTGCGGCAGCAGCCCGCGGCCGGCGGTGCGGCACCAACCGATGTGAGAACGTATATAGTCCACTGTGTAGAAACATCAACCCAGCCCAGCGTCACCTCGTCAGGCCGGCGGCGTCTCGCCCATCAACCCAGACTCACGCGCTAATGCAGTTTTGCGCTTAAATGCGTTGCATTAACGCGTGAATCTGCATTAAAGCGCAAGGTTGCAGTCGCCGGACGCACGCAAAGCTGCGGCAGCAGCCCGCGGGCGACGGCCCGGCACCAACCCGGCTCCACCTCGCGATCCCGGCGCAGCCTCGCCCATCAACCCAGACTCACGCCCTAATGCAGATTTGCGCTTAAATGCGCTGCATTAACGCGTGAATCTGCATTTGCGCGCAAAACTAGACCGGCGCGCTGCGCAAAACTAGACCGGCGCGCTGCGCAAATCTGGGACTGCTCGCCCCCGCAAATCCGCGCCGACGGGCAGCGGAACGGCTCCCTCAGCCCACCTGCGCGTCTGCGGCAAGCGACGAAAAGTCCAAACCAGCACCGTCAGCTTCGCTTAAATACCGCGTCAGCCGTGCCTGAAACAGCTTGACGTGGCGCACCGCAACCTCTTCGGCGCGTTCGCGGTCGCGCTGTTTGAGCGCATCGATGTACTCCCAGTGGTCATCGTGGACCTTGTCGTAGTGCTCATCGATGTCGCCCAGCCGGGCCGCCCCACCCTGATCACCGCCGAAGCTGAGAAAAGCCAGCCGCTGCAGGTTCGTATAGACCCTTTCGGCCATCGCCAGTAGGTAGGAGTTTCTGGTCAGCTCGGTTTCCAAAATGTGCAGTTCCGCATTTGTGCGGGTCACCGCCGCAACGTCCCGGTCCGCAGCGGCGCGCTCAACAGCGCGGACAGCCTCTGACAGCCTCTCCAGTCCCTCATCGCCAATCCGCTCGACCAACAGCTGAGTGACAGCGCGGACAAGCACGTGCTGCGCTTCGATGAGCTCCCGACACTGACGCAGTGAGATAGAGGCGACCCGGTAGCCGCCCCGAGCATCCGCCTCGACAAGCCCTTCGGCCGTCAGTCGGTGCAGTGCCTCGCGCACGGGAGTGCGGCTGAGCCCAATGCTCGCCACCAGTGCACCTTCGTCGATCTTCTGCGCGCCGCGCAGCTCCAGAGTGAGAATGCGCCGGCGCATTTCGACGTAGGCGGTTTCCCTCGCACTTGTCTTCCGCGTAGTCATGCTCCTCATTATCAGGCAACTGCAATCCCGCGCCCGCAAAAACGTAACGCGCTTCACAAAGCGGCTTAATCATGACAGCCTGTATTTATTCCGTATACAAGCTGAACGCTTCCCGATCGGAAGGAAAGCAGATGAACCCGAACGCATCAGATATTGAAGCGCTCACCGTCAAATACCGCCGGCGCGCCATCGCGGCCTCCGGAATCGGCTGGGGGCTCGACGGCTTCACCTGGTCGATGTACGGCTTTGCGCTCGTCGCCGCCGCCGGCACCCTGGGCATGAGCTCCGGCGCTACCGGCTGGGTCAGCGCCATCAGCATCGTCGCCTCCGCAATCGGCGGCATGATCTTCGGAAACCTCGCCGACCGCTACGGCCGAGTGCGCATGCTCACGGTCGTCATCCTCGGCTACAGCATTTTCACCGGTCTGACTGCGACCTCGCAGGGACTGTATGACTTCCTCCTGTGGCGCACGCTGGAAGGTCTGTTCTTCGGCGGTGAATGGGCTGTCGGTGCGGCACTTGTTGCCGAGTACGCTCAGCCGGAGAAGCGCGGACGCGTCCTGGCGTTCATCCAGAGCTGCTACGCCATCGGCTGGGCCGTTTCAGCCCTTGCCTACCTGACGGTGTACTCGATCTTCCCCGAAGAGGTGGCGTGGCGCTACCTGTTCCTCGTGGGTATTCTGCCGGCGCTGGCCGCCTTCTTCATTCGCCGCGGCACAAAAGACGCTACGGAACTCCACGGAGACCAACAACCAGCCGCCAAACCCAGCCAACAGCCTGATAAGAGCTTCGGCAATCTGTTCCGCGACGGCCTGGCGAAGACCACCATCGCCGCCACTCTCCTGGGCATCGGCGTCCAGGGCATCTACTACTCCGTCTTCATCTTCCTTCCCACCTACCTGCAGGAAGAGCGCGGACTGAGCATTGTCGGCACCGCCGGCTTCACCTGGGTGGCAATCGTCGGTTCGTTCATCGGATACGTGTCCTCCGGTTACTTCCTCGACTGGATCGGCCGCCGGCCCACATTCCTCATGTTCTTCGTCGGCTCGGCCCTGAGCGTGTCGCTGTTCGTCTTCACCCCCGCCGCTCAGCCCGAGCTGGGCATTCCCGTCATCTTCCTGCTGGGCTTCTTCGCCTCCGGCCAGGCGGGAGGCACCGGCGCGTACCTGGCAGAACTGTTCCCCACTGACATCCGGGCAACCGGACAGGGCTTCGCCTACAACCTGGGCCGTGGCCTGGCAGCCTTCGGCCCGCTGACGGTGGGCCTGGCCGCCGAGACCATCGGCTGGGGCAATTCGATCATGGTCATCGCCATCATCGGCGCTGTCACGGGAATCATCGCCCTGTCGCTGCTGCCGGAAACCAAGAACAAGGAAATCGTCGAACTGTGAGTCAAGGAGAGCACATGTCTGCAGGACTGCACGTTGCCGTTGACACCGGCGGCACTTTCACCGACATCGGAATTCGCAAGGATGACGGCGAACTGTTCGTGTGGAAGGTCCCCTCGACACCGGAGGCACCGAATGAAGCCGTGATTGACGGGATTGTCGGCGGGCTCGAGCAGATCGACCGCAGCCCCGAGGAGATCACCCGGCTGGTGCACGGTACGACGGTGGCCACGAACACCGTCCTGACCCGTGAGGGCGGACGCGTGGGTCTTCTGACAACCCGTGGTTTCCGTGACGTTCTGGCGATCGCCCACCAGGACCGCCCGGCGATCTACGACTACCGACAGACCCGACCGGCACCTCTCATTTCCGATGACACGATCTTCGAAGTCGACGAGCGGATCGACGCTGACGGCGAAGTTCTGACCGAACTGGACGAAGCAGCGTTGGACCAGTTGGCCGAAACCATCGCGAGCGCGGACCTCGATGTGCTCATCGTGTCGTTCATCAACGCCTACACCAACGGCCAGCACGAACGTGCCGCTGTGAAGCGCCTGACCGAACTGAACGCGGCACCCGTGGTGTCGGCCGCGACCGAGGTTGCCACCGAGATGCGCGAATACGACCGCACCTCGACCGCTGCGATCAACGCCTACGTCCGCCCGAAGGTGTCGACGTACATGGAGAAGCTGGAATCAGGCATCGAGGACCTCAAGATCCCGTCGCGCCTGTGGGTCATGCAGTCCAACGGCGGTCTGCTCAACCCGAAGATGGCCAGCACCCAAAGCGCGAAGACCGTCCTTTCCGGCCTTGCCGGCGGGGTTGTCGGGGCGGCCAACTGGGCGCGTTCGCTGGGGCTGAAGAACGTCGTCAGCTTCGACATCGGCGGTACGAGCACCGACATTGCGCTTATTCGCGACGGCGTGCCGGATGAAACGAACTTCACTGAAATCGATTCGATGCCGCTGCGCCTGCCGAGTGTGGACGTGCACACGATCGGTGCCGGCGGAGGTTCGATCGCCTGGCTGGACTCCGGTGGGAGCCTGCGCGTGGGACCGCACAGCGCCGGGGCCGTCCCCGGCCCCATCAGCTACCGCCGAGGTGGAACTGAGCTGACCGTGACAGACGCTCACGCGGTCTTGGGTCGGCTGGGTGGTGAGCTGCTCGGCGGTCGTTTTGAGCTCGACATCGATGCCGCACGTGCCCGCATGGAGGAGTTCGGCAAAACGTTGGGGCTGACAGCCGAGGAGTGTGCTGAAGGCATCATCAAGGTCATTACGGCGACTATGGCACGCGGTGTGCGCAAGGTGTCGGTTGAGCGCGGTGTGGACATCCGGTCGTGCAACCTCATGTCGTTTGGAGGTGCCGGTCCGCTGCACGGTGCTGACCTCGCGGTTGAACTGGGCATGGAATCGGCGGTCATTCCGCCGCACCCTGGCATTGCGTCGGCTGTGGGCATGCTCGATGCTCCCATCCGCCACGACTTCGCCCATCCCGTGCAGGCAAACGAATGGACCAGGCTCGAACCGCTGGAAGCGGCTTTTGGAGACCTGCAGGATCAGGCTCGCCGGGAAATGGAAACCGACGAGTTCGACCGCGAATGGCTGGTCGATGCCCGCTATGTGGGCCAAAGCTATGAACTGACGCTGCCGTTGGAAGACAGCTGGCACGAACAGCGCCGGGCTTTCGACGAAGCTCACGCTGAACGCTACGGCTACAGCGATGACGACGCGGCCATGGAAATCATTGTGGTGCGCCTGCGGGCCACCATCGAATCCGAACTGACCCGCGAAGCCCAGGCGAAAGCGGGCACCGGCGCTCCTGAGCCCAAGACCACCCGCCAGGTCTACATCGACGGCAGCTGGACCGAAGTCGACATCTACGACCGTGATGCGATCCCGGCAGGCACCTCGATCCCCGGGCCCATCATCATCGACCAGTTCGACACGACAACCTTTGTCCACCCCAGCCTGACGTGCTTCTGCGACGACCGCGGCTTCCTGCACCTGCGCACCCGAAAGAGTGATGACGATGACAAGTGAATCCACACAGCTCAACGCCGTTGAACTTGAGATTGCGCGCAATCGCCTGACCTCGGTGTCAGAGGAGGTGGGTACGGCACTGATCCGCACCTCGTACTCCCCCAACATCAAAGACAGGCGTGACTGTTCAGCTGGCATCTACGATGCTGAAGGCCACCTGATCACGCAGGCAGAGCACATTCCGCTGCACCTGGGACTGATGCCCACGCTCATTGAGAACGCAATCGCAGAATACGGGCTCGACAACATCAAACCCGGTGACGTTCTCATCACCAACAATCCCTACCTGGGCGGTTCGCACCTGCCTGACATGTGCGTCATCACCCCCGTGTTCGCCGGTGAGGAGCTTGTTGCGCACGTGGCGACAATGGCCCACCACGTCGATGTCGGCGGCTCCACGCCGGGGTCCATGGCCACCGATGCCACGGAGATCTTCCAGGAGGGCATCCGGGTTCCGCCCATTCGCCTGTTCGCGGAAGGTCAGCTGCAGACCGAAATCATGGCGCTCATGCTCATGAACATCCGCACGGCAGACAAAACCCGCGGTGACCTCATGGCGCAGGTTTCGGCAAACAAACTGGGTTCACGCCGTGTGCTGGAGCTCATCGAAGAGTGGGGTGTGCAGCACTTCTACGATTCCTGCGATGCGCTTGTGGCCTACAGCGAGCGCCGGGCACGCGCGGCAATCGCCTCCCTGCCGGACGGCAAGGGCAGCTTCGTCGACTATCTCGAACACAACGGTGTGGAACCGGAGATGATCCCCATCCACGCCGAGGTTGAAATCAGCGGTGACGAAATCACCATCGACATGACCGAAACCGCAGACCAGGTTGCCGGGGCTGTCAACTGTTCATACGCGGTGGCGCTGGCCTGCGCCTCGTACGTGGTGAAGATGATTGCAGACCCGACCCTGCCCTCGAACGCGGGCCTGACCGCGCCGATCAACGTCAAAACCCGGCCCGGCAGCCTCGTGCACGCCCAGTTCCCCGCCCCCGTTGCGCACGGGAACACGCAGACCTCGCAGAGGATCGTCGACACGATCCTCGGAGCGCTCGATACGTTCACCGAGGGCCTGGTGCCGGCCGCCTCGAGCGGCAGCATGAGCATCATCACGATCGGCGGCGTGGACCCACTCAACGGGGAGTACTACTCCTATGTGGAAACCTATGGCGGCGGACAGGGCGCCGGCCCCGAATTCGACGGCGCTTCCGCCACCCACACGCACATGACCAACACTCGCAACACCCCGTGCGAAGTGATTGAACGTGAATACCCGCTGCGCGTAGACAGCTACGAAATCGCTCGTGACACCGGCGGTGACGGTGCTGCGACCGGCGGCAGCGGACTGCGCCGAAGCCTGACGCTCACCCGCGGTCAGGCGACGGTGGTTGCTGGTACATCGCGCGTCACGACGACTCCGTGGGGCCTGGAAGACGGCGGCGATGGAATCAGTGCCCGCATCACCCTCGCCGAAGGTGATGAGCTGCGCGAACTCGAATCGATGTCAAAGCTCACGGTCCGCGCAGGACAGACCGTATCCATCCAGACCGCGGGCGGCGGTGGATACGGGAAATGACACCCACAATCTTGTTGGAGAGAAAAAACCATGTCCGACACCCGTATTGACTTCCTATACCTGAGCGAACCCGACATGATTGCCGCCGGCGTGACCGACATGGCTCGCTGCGTGGACGTCATGGAGGAAACCCTCGTGCTTCTGCGCCGCGGCGATTTCCGGATGGCAGGTTCGAACGCCATGTCGCACGGTGCGATGGTCAACTTCCCCAAAGAACCCGAATTCGACTCCATGCCGGCCGACGGCCCAGACCGCCGTTTCATGGCGATGCCGGCCTACCTTGGCGGACGCTTCCACACATCCGGTGTGAAGTGGTACGGCTCGAACGTGGAGAACCGCAAGAAGGGTCTGCCCCGGTCAATCCACACTTTTGCCCTCAGCGACGCCGACACGGGAGCGCCGCTGGCGTACATGTCCGCAAACCTGATTTCGGCATACAGGACCGGAGCGATTCCCGGTGTCGCCGTTAAGCACCTGGCCCGTTCGAATGCGCGGACGTTCGGCATTGTGGGCCCCGGCGTCATCGGCCGGTCCGTCACACAGGCGGTGCTGTCACAGTGCAAGGACATTGAGGAGATCGTGGTCAACGGCATCGACCAGCCGGACGTGGACCGCTACCGGGCATTCATTGAAGAGAACTTCCCCCACATCCGGTCGGTGCGTGCGGCTGCCGATGTCGAGGCGGTGGTCCGGCAGGCCGATGTTGTCACCGTGACCGTGACGACCGGCGAAGAAGGTTCGTCCGCTTTCCCCTTCATTGACGAAGAATGGATCAAACCGGGAGCGATTCTTCTGCTGCCCACGGCCGTTCGATTCGATGACACGTTCATTGCGTCGGACCGCGTGACGAAGGTTGTCGATTCCTGGCGCCTATACGACGCGTGGGCTGATGAATACGGTGTCGGCGCCTACCAGAAGCTGGGCATCATCGGCACACACTGGCACGACCTCATGCGGGCAGGCCTTCTGGAACGCGATTCGATTGTCGACATGGCCGACATAATCGAAGGTGCCGCACCCGGCCGGCAGAACGACGACCAGATCTTCCTGTACTCCGTCGGCGGCATGCCAGTCGAGGACGTTGCCTGGGCCACCGAGGTCTACCGCACCGCACTGGACAAGGGCATCGGCACCACGCTCAACCTGTGGGAAAGCCCCGCTTTGGCTTGAGGGCGGCTGCGGCGGCTTGGCGGTGCTGGGGCGCTTTCACGCCAGATTCACGCGTTAATGCAGATTCACGCTTAAATGCGCTGCATTAACGCGTGAATCTGCATTTGCGCGCAAGGTTGCAACCGCGGCGCACCCAACGAACACCGCCGCACCGTTAACAGGCACTGAAACGGGCTGGGTTCGAGTGACAGTTGTCACTCGAACCCAGCCCGCTGCTGTTGCGGTCAGCTTTCAGTTGGCTACAGCCTTTCGGTTCAGCTCCTGCGGGTGCGGAACATCAGGAGCGTTCCTGCGCCGATGGCTGCGACCGCCACTGCGAGCAGCCCCGCGAACTCGGCACCAGTCCGCGGCATTCCTGGCCCAGGACTTCCTGGTTCACGAGGCGCCGGCCCTGGTGTCGGATCCTCACTCGGCTCCGGCGTCGGGGTACCGGACGGACCGGGGGTCGGCTCGTCGCTCGGTTCCGGCGTTGGTTCATCGCTCGGATCCGGAGTCGGCTCAGGCGTTGGTTCATCGCTCGGATCCGGAGTCGGCTCAGGCGTTGGTTCATCGCTCGGATCCGGAGTCGGCTCAGGCGTTGGTTCATCGCTCGGATCCGGAGTCGGCTCAGGCGTTGGTTCATCGCTCGGATCCGGAGTCGGTTCAGGAGTTGGTTCCGCCTTACGGGTGTTCGTAACCGTTACCTCGTAAGCGTTACCGGCCTCTTCCACCTCGACAGCGGAGTTGTAGCCCTCAACCGAATCTTCCTTCACCGTGTAGGTGACCGGGTCCCCGTCGATCGCGGTGGGCAGCTTTTCGAACGTGTGCTTCCAACCGCCCGCAGCAGACAGTTCGACCTTGTCGCCCACCGGAGTGCTTTCTTCACCCCTCTTGCGGATCAGCTGGACCTTCACCGCGTTCGGAGTCTCCGTGAGGTTTTCACCCTGTTCGTTCTTCCACACCTTTTCAACATTGACGTCGATGGGTGTGCGGACAGTGAACTGGGCAGAGGTGCGCATGCGCAGCCTCGTGTTTTCGGCACGGCCGACAGCCTTGTTGACGACAACATCGCCACTCTCAGCCTCGTGAAGCTCTGTCTTGACGGTGATGGTCTGCTTATCGCCATAGGCCAAAGGCGCAGCGGTGATGACGCGAATTGCCGTTGCGTCCTCTTGGAGGCCTTCCTCCCAGATGTCTGAAGGCTCACCCGTTTTGCCGTTGGCCTTGGCATTGGGGTCTTCATCAACGTCAGTTGCCGTCGTGCTGTAGACCTTGGCACCCTCGGCACCTTCAACACCCGTCACCTTGAGCGTGCCATCGAACTTCGAGCCCTGTGGGTCTCCATTTGCCGGGAGCACGTCGATGACGTCCGTCAGGTTGGACTTGGTCGGGTCGTTCGACGTCAGGTCAATAGTCCATTCGTTGGCGGCGACACCGTTCGGGGTTTCATCGACGACGGGGGTCTTAACGCTCTTCTTCAGCGAGGTGTAGCCGGCCTCCGGCACTGTGACTTTGGCCTGTGCCTTGCGAGTCTGGCCCTGGCTGGTGGCACTGACCTCGTTGACGTAGACGTCACCAGGCTCGGCGTCCTTGGGCAGCGTGGCCTTGTAGTTGATGACCCCCGCGTTGCCTTCGTCAAAAACGCGAATGTTGGGTTCAACATCGGCCTTTGTCCATGTCAGAACCTGCTGCCCCTTGCTGTTGGTTGTCACCTCGGGCTCAACATCGGCGCTGCCGGCAACATACTCCATACCCTTCGGCAGGGTGTCTTTGATGACCACCTGATCCTTGGGCATGTTGGCCACTTCAGATTCCAAGCCGTAGCGGATCGTGTAGTCAGCTTCTTCGCCCGGACCGTATTCGGGCTGAGCAACATCCTTGACAACGACCGGCAGTGAGGGCACGACGCGCAGAAGGTCACGGCCTGGACCGGCATACGGGTAGCGAACGCCCTCGGTGATCACACCGGGGGAAGCGAAGCCGGGAGTGATTTCCCGTTCGTTCGTGACGCGATCATAGGCAATCTTCGCGTTGATTCCCATGTCCCATTTGGTGTGTGTTTCATTGAGCACGGAGGTCCACGTCCAGACGTCTGCGCCGACCTCTACATCGTCATGAATCTTCTGTTCGATGGTCAAGTAGAAGTACGACTGTGGCAGTTTAGACAGGTGGCCCTTGTCGCGAGGTACGCGAACCTTCACAGCTTTGACCTTGGAAAGGTCGTCGGGCTTGGTGTAGCTCCAGCCGTCCTTTTCGTCTTTGCCTTCGTCAAACGGAGTTTCTTCGGTTCCGCATTTGAAAAGGTTCGGGTCCTCCACCTCGCCGGTGTAATAGAGGATCTTGATGTCCTCAATATTCTTGCCGTAATAGACGTTGGGCTTCGCGTCAGGGTCAGCCACGACACGAGCGTTGACGAAATCAACACGCTGAGTATCGAGGGTGTTGCAGATCCAGTTGTCAGAAAAGCCCTCAACCCGGGGAGGCGCAATACCGGAAACGGACATCACAGTTGCACCCACCGGTGCGCGAGAGGTATCAGACCATCCGATGCCCGGGTAGGCCTTTGGTGACTGCGATCCAACCACCCATGCGCCCGTCCAGTTGCCGCGGATCATCGGTGCACGGTTCTCGTTGTTTGACGGATCGTCATCACTGGTCGAGCCATCTACGGCGGTGTAGGTCGGCGCAGATGCTTTCAACTTCACGTTGGTGTTGCGGTTCGAGTCAGGGCCAGAAGCTCTGTAGGGAACTTTGACCCGCAGCTCACCAGCGGCGATCACTTCACGGGGATACTTCGGCTGCACCTGTGGCAGACGGATGCCGTTGGAGTCGAACTCTGCGCGCTTCGACTTGTAGTCCAGGTCGGACAGAGTCAGACGGAATGTGTTCGTATCCGGGTCAATCAGTGTGAACTCACACGTTGGGAACTTCGCAGTCTGCTCCTGCGGCTTGCCGGGCGCTGAGAACGGGTAGCCGGGGTGCACTCGGTCAATGGGTGCGCAGGCTACTTCCTGGGGCGTGATCTTCTCGCCGCGCACCCCGTTGATCGTTATGTCGTAGCTGACGCTGCCCGGTCCTTCGGGCGAGCCCGATGCGTGCGACAGGGAGAACGGGAAGTTCATGAACTGGTCCGTATCCGGCTGACCTGTCAGCGAGCTCGGTGCACCGGCGTCGAACTTGGCATCCATGAGGAACGGAGCCACGATCGGAATCTCAGGCAGGGTGGCTTCGAGACCCCGGAATGTTGCCTTTGCAGTGACCTTCGACTTCGCGGGACCATCGACCTTGACGCCCGACAGCACCATCTGGGCGGTGCCTTCGTCACGCTCACCGATGTCGCACGTCAGGGTGCGCTTATCCTCAGAAAGCTTTGAAGCTCCCTTGTCCACGCTGAGACATTCACTGGGAATCTCACCGAAATGAGCGTTCTCGACTGTGACCGTGAGCAGGTTGTCCGTTGTGGGGTCGTTGCCCGGCGCCGGCGCGGAGTCGTTGATATCCATGTGCCACACCATGGAAAGAACGTCGAGACCAGAGGTGACTTCCTCGGGCTGCTTCTTCCATTCGCCTTCGAGCTCATAGGCCTTCGTGCCGCCATTGCTTTGTGCGGTTCCGGCGGCGTACACCGATTGCGGTGCCAGCACCATAAGCAGTGCAACGAGCATGGCGACAAACGTCACGATTCGCTTCTGCATACTGCGGTCGGAGGTTTTCAATCCTGCCACTTTGGCCTCTCCACGATTGTCTTGTCGATGCCGGCCACCTGCCGGACGCTGAAGCACTGCAATCAGACCCGCCGATGAACACACCACTCACAGGGCATAAACAGCGCACTCTAATTATCACATCTTTTTAAGATTTTTACTAGGGTGCGGTTTTGCTGCCAGATTCACGCGCTAATGCAGTTTTGCGCTTAAATGCGCTGCATTAACGCGTGAATCTGCATTTAAGCGCAAGGTTGCAGTCGCAGGATGCGCGCAAAGCTGCGGCAGTGAGTGCGAGCAGCAGGACACGGGCCGCCGGCGGCTGCACTCCGCAGGCCGCGGAGCATCCACGGCTTGCAACATCCACGTGTTCACTCGCCGTTCACTCCGCTCATGGCCTAATGGGCGTATGGCACCGACAGCTGAAACACACGCACCCAAACCAGCCGGAAACCCTTTCGAGGTGTTTCAAGCCTTCCTCAAACTGGGGCTAACTTCGTTTGGCGGGCCAGTCGCCCACCTGGGCTATTTCCGCACTGAGTTTGTGCAGCGCCGCAAGTGGATCAGCGATGACCACTACGGACAGCTGGTTGCGCTGTGCCAGTTCTTGCCGGGCCCGGCATCCTCGCAAGTGGGCTTTGCTCTGGGCCTTCTCAGAGGCGGAACTCTTGGAGCCCTTGCCGCCTGGGCAGCCTTCACCCTCCCCTCGGCTCTCCTTCTGGTGTTGTTCGCACTCGGTGCCGTCCACCTCGGCGGTCCAGTGGGTGATGGCCTCCTCATGGGGTTGAAAGCTGTTGCCGTTGCTGTTGTGGCGCACGCGGTAGTGGGCATGGCGTCGACACTCGCACCTGATCTCCGGCGCGGGCTCATTGCTGCGGCAGGGGCTGCTTTGGCTCTGCTGATACCGGGAAATCTCGGTCAGGTGACCGCTATCGGTGTGGGGCTTGTGGCCGGGCTGCTTTTCTGCCGTGGGATGGCTGGTGGCGCTGACCATCCCCTGCGTGTGCCCGTCTCGAAGACCGCGGGTCTGGTCAGCGCTGGTCTGTTCGCAGTCCTCTTAATGGGGCTTCCGCTGTTGGCCGGCCTGGTTGCGAACCCGTGGGTCGCCACTGCCGATGCGTTCTACAGATCTGGTGCGCTGGTGTTCGGGGGCGGGCATGTTGTGCTGCCGCTGTTGCAGGGTGAGCCCGCGATTGCCGAGGCGGTAAGCCAGGACCAGTTCCTAGCGGGTTATGGAGCGGCTCAGGCTGTTCCCGGCCCCCTGTTCACATTCGCAGCGTTCTTGGGGTTCACCATGGAAACCGGGGCCGAGGCGTGGCTCAGCTCCGCACTTGCTCTGGCTGCCGTTTTCCTCCCCGGAGTACTGCTGGTGATCGCCGCGCTGCCGTTCTGGGCTGCGGTGCAGACAAGCCCACTGGCCCGCTCTGGTGTGGCGGGGGCGAACGCCGCTGTTGTCGGGATCCTCGCTGCGGCCCTCATCACCCCGGTTGTCACTTCGGCCATTACGGGACTCGCTCCCCTGCTGATCGTGCTGGCGTGCCTGGCACTGCTCATGCTGGCCAAGTGGCCAGCGTGGGCCGTCGTGTTGATCGGCGCGGCGACTGGGCTTGCAGCAAGCTTCATTGGGGCGTAGGTGGGCGGCAGAGCGAATCACTGCCCGCGGAGACGACAACCTTGCCAGACAATCCTCGTGCAGAATACAATGTATTCAGCACGAGAAAGGAGTGTGTCATGAGCACAATGACTGTCCGAATGTCTGACGAAGACGCAGCCCTTGTTCGCAAGTACGCTGACTTTGAAGGCATCACGATTTCCGACTTCGCCCGGTCAGCGATCTTGGAGAAAATTGAAGACTCCTATGACCTACAAGAACTCCGCGAAGCAATTGCCGAGGACACTGGCGAACGATTCAGCATTGACGAGGTCCTAGAGGAACTCTGACAATGACTTCGCCTAGGTACCGCGTCGAACTCACCTCTAAGGCTCGGAAACAGCTGAAGAAAATGGATCGCTTCGACGCGCGCATCCTCGCGACGTGGATAAAAAACAAGCTGGACGGATGCGCAGACCCCCGGACCTTCGGCAAAGCCCTCACCGCCAACCACTCGGGAGAGTGGCGGTACCGAGTTGGGTCGTATCGAATTCTCGCGGTCATTCACGATGACATCATCACCATCGAGGTCTTTTCCATCGGCCGGCGCGACAAAATCTACGGGCGCTGAACGAAAAGCTGCGAAAGCACACTTTGAAGCTCTTTGCTCGAAGGGAACAATGACTGCACTCACGACTGAGCGACTGATACTTCGCCCTCCACGCGACGGCGATGAAGATGCCGTCTTCACAATCCACTCGGACCCAAGGACCTACCAGCATCGCCCTGAACTGGCGATGAAGAACCGCGAAGAAGCCTTCGAGCTGCTGGCCGCATGGCAGCGCAACTGGGCGGAGGACGGAATCGGCTATTTTGTTGTCGTCCGAGAACCAGCCGACATCATCGGTTTTACAGGCCTGCGCTTCTCAGAAGAACAGGGCGAACAGGTACTCAACCTCTACTACCGTTTTGCGCCCGAAGCCCAGGGAAAGGGCTATGCCGCCGAAGCCGCGGCGGCCGCCATCGAATGGGCACACCAGACGCACCCCGAACGTCCAGTCGTGGCGATCATTGATCCAAACAACGCTCCGTCTGCCCGGTTGGCTGAAAAGCTCGGTTTGCGCCTGCAGACGGTAGACCATGAACAAGGCCACCTGTACCGACTTTGAGCACCCCCCCTTGCAGAGCTTCGGCGCACTGGAACGCAAGCCGACGGCTGTCGAAAAGCGCCAAATAAAAAGTCCCGGGACACCGCATAAGCGGTGTCCCGAGACTTAACTGAGTGGAGATGGCGGGAATCGAACCCGCGTCCGTCGACGATGCACCAAGGCTTCTCCGGGTGCAGTTCGTGAAGAATGTTTCTTAGGTCCTGAGCTTGGCACGAACACCGTGCTCAACAGACGGAGTTGAGTAGAAGTCCCAACGATGTCCCCAACAAACACCGTCAGCAGTGGCTTTCAAAACTGATACCGGGAGCTAGGCCGAAAGCAGACCTAGGCCGGCAGAGTCGCAGCTCGCTAGTTGAAGGCCTTTATCAGGCGGCGAGGGCGAACTCGGTGCGGTCGTTAGATTTAGCACCTATTGTTTTGCAAGGATCGTTAACGAGATGACCCTGCATCCTCGACCCGCTTCACTCGACACACACGTCAACGTCGAAACCGATCATCCCCATATTCATTTGTCTAACACACAGCCGTAACGCTGCAGACTCAGAAGATTATTCCACCCCAGCGGCCAACAACACCAACCGGGGTGCACCACAACGATGCCGAGGGCCTGAGCCGGAACAACAGCAGCACCAGAACCGACAGTTCCACCAGCCTCACAGCACCCGCCATGAGCTAACTCAGAGACGCTCAGTTTGCAAACTGAAAAGCGCATATCCCACAGCTTTGTCCACAATGGTGGAAAAGCATCGCTCAACAAGCAAAAACCCCGTTGATTCACGGTTAAGGGAACCTTGCCGCAGTCTTATTCCACAAACCCACCCACAGTGCACCCTGCGGCGTGACAGAAATCCACACTCCGGCATTCGCGCAGGTCAGAGACCCAAAACCAGCGAAACCGCCACCTCAGGCCGCACTCTGAGAAAATTTTTCCAGCAACTTATCCCCACTTTATCCACAGGGGCGCCTGAAAACTGCCCACATCCCCGAAAATCTGGGCGAAAACCGCACAAAACCAGCCCCAATCGGCCCCAAACGCCACCCGAAAACAGAAGTCCCGCTGCCTTCCCCAAAGGGAGCGACAGCGGGACCTATCAGACGTAAGTCGAGCTCCACCTCGTCAGAGGGAGAAAAGCAGAGACCACCCGAAGGCGCTCAGAAAATCAGCGCAAGCCTCAGAGAGTTCAGAGGCCCTTGGTGCTCTGCGTGTCAGGCCCTCCGGCCGGGCGCGTGCGCTTAAGTTCGTAGAAGGTTTCAACCGTGGCCAGGTTGCTCAGGCCGTCCCACATGGCGAGGCCTTCTTCTTCCTCCGGAAGCGTGAGGATGACCGGGCCGAAGTAACCCTGCTTGGTGCCGTCTTCGCGTTCAAAGGCGATGATCGGCACACCGACATCGTCACCGACCAGGTCGAGAGCCGACTTCAGCTCAGCGTTGAGGTGCTCGTCCCAGCTGTCATCGTCAGCGGCCTTCAGGAGATCAGCAGACAAGCCAGAATCAGCAAGGATTTCGCTGATGAGCTCGTCAGTGAAGTCTGTGCCGTCAACGTGCCGAGCCGCACCGAACACCGTGTACAGGCCGCCGGCGTCGGCGCCTTCTTTCTCAGCCGCCGCAATCACACGCAAAACGCGGTGACCGGCGTTGTGGCCTTTCGAGTGGCCAGAGTTTTCGTTGGCACCACCGGCCAGTTCGTCGTTCTTGATCGCCAGGCTGAACGGACGCCAGGTGACGTCGATGTCGCGCTTCGCGCTGGCCTGCACAAGCCAACGGCTGGTAACCCAGCAGAAAGGGCAAGAGGGATCGTAATAAAAATCTACTCGCTGCATATCCCGAGTTTAACGACTCACGCTACAGAACGCACTGGTCAAAGCCCCTGCCGAGGTGCCCGCGGGTCCCAGCGCATGGGGCCGAGGTGCCGGCCCGACTCCCGGTCATGTGCCGGCTGAGTGCCGACTACAGGAAGGCCGAGGTGCCGCTCACCTGTTCTGGCGCAACGACATGGCGCGCTCGGCTTCGCGTTTGTCCTGCTTTTCGCGCAGCGCCTGGCGCTTGTCCCAGTCCTTCTTACCCTTGGCCAGGGCGAAGGAGATTTTGACGCGCGAACCGGAAAAATACAGCTCCAGCGGCACCAGAGTACGACCGGATTCTTTGAGCTTCTGGTTGATCTTGATGATCTCGGCTTTGTGCAGAAGCATCTTCCGCTTGCGCCTGGCGGCGTGGTTCGTCCACGTTCCCTGCAGGTATTCGGGAATGTAGATGTTCTCGATCCACGCCTCACCGCGATCAATGTGGGCGTAGCCGTCAGTAATGGAGGCGCGGCCTTCGCGCAGCGACTTCACTTCCGTGCCGGTGAGCACCAGGCCCGCTTCGAATTCCTCTTCCAGGTGGTAGTCAAAAGAGGCACGGCGATTGCGCGCGACGACCTTTTTGCCGTCGTTCTTGGTGGTTTCGCCGGTCTTCTTAGACATGTTTTAGTGGGGTCTTTCGATTTGGGACGCGCTTGATCAGGAAAGCGCGTTTTCTTCTTCTGCCTTCTGCTGTTCTTCCTTGCGCCAGCGGATGCCCGCTTCAAGGAAGCCGTCAATGTCGCCATCGAAAACAGCTGAGGGGTTGTTGACTTCGTAGCCGGTGCGCAGGTCCTTGACCATCTGGTACGGGTGGGTGACGTAGGAGCGCATCTGGTCGCCCCACGATGCTTTGATGTCACCGGCGAGGCTCTTCTTCTGTGCCTCTTCTTCTTCGTGCTTCAGCTGCAGCAGTCGCGACTGGAGCACGCGCATGGCCGCGGCACGGTTCTGGATCTGCGACTTTTCGTTCTGCATCGACACGACAACACCCGTGGGGATGTGCGTGATGCGCACAGCCGAGTCAGTCGTGTTGACCGACTGACCACCGGGACCAGACGAACGGTACACGTCGATGCGCAGGTCGTTTTCGTCAATGTCGACGTGGTCGGTCTGCTCGATGAGCGGAATGACTTCGACTGCTGCGAACGATGTCTGGCGGCGGCCCTGGTTGTCGAACGGGCTGATGCGCACCAGGCGGTGCGTGCCGGCTTCAACGGACAGGGTGCCGTAGGCGTAGGGCGCGTTGATCTGGATGGTTGCGGACTTCACGCCCGCACCTTCCGCGTACGAGGTGTCGAGCTCCTGCACGTTGTATTCGTTGTTTTCGGCCCAGCGTACGTACATGCGGGTGAGCGTCTGGGCGAAGTCGGTGGCGTCGTCACCGCCGGCACCAGCACGGACGGTGATCACTGCGGAGCGTTCGTCGTATTCACCGGACAGGAGCGTGGCGATTTCCATGTCCGACAGTTCGCGCGCAAGCTTGCTGACTTCGTCCTGTGCTTCCTGCAGAGCGTCATCGTCGTCTTCGTCTTCGGCCATGGAGACCAGCAGTTCGACGTCTTCAATGCGTTCGTCAAACTTTTCGAGCTTTTCGAGCCTGGACTGGCGGTGCGACAGCTTCGAGGTGACCTGCTGGGCTTCGTCCGGGTTGTCCCACAGGTCAGGTGCTGCCGCCTGCTCGGTGAGCTCAGCGACTTCTGAGCGCAGCTGATCGATGTTGGACACCTCGCGGATCGAGGCGAAGGTCTGCTTGAGGTCGGCGATTTCGCTCGCAAAGTCAAAGGCCATAGTCCTGCCAGTCTACGGCACCGGGTTCAGAAGACGCTGACCGTTGTCCCACAGCACGGCCCGCAGCCACTCCTCCCCCAGCTCCAGCCGTTCAAGCGCTTCAACCTGGTGGGCGTAGCTGTAGGGGATGTTGGGGAAGTCGGATGCGAACACAATCCGATCCCCGTAATCGCCCAGCCGCCTGCGGTACTCCGCTGAGGTCGGGGCGAACCGCTCCGTGAAATCAGTCAGCGCCATACAGGTGTCCAGATGGAAGTTCGGGTGTTCATCGGCCAAGTCAAGGAACGCCTCGTAATCCGGCATGCCCAGGTGGGCCATGACCAAGGTGAGGTTCGGGAACCGCCGCAACACATCCCGGATCGGCTCGATACCCGTGTGCGCTCCCCTTTGGGGAGCATGGCCGGCATGAATGACGATGGGGAGCTCCGCCTCGGCGATCATGCCCCACACGGGGTCGAGGTGGGGGTCGGTCGGGTCGTAGCCGCCCACCTGCACGTGCGCCTTGAAAACCCGGGTGCCGGACTCAATGGCGCTGCGGACGTAGTCTGCCGCCTCGGGTTCCGGGTAGAAGGTGCTGCTGTGGGCACAGTCGGGAGTGCGTGCGGCGAAGTCGGCGGCCCAGGAGTTGAGCCAGGCAGCCATATCCGGCTTGTGCGGGTAGAGCAGTGAGGTGAACTGTTTGACCCCAAGCGCGCGCAGGGTGTCGATGCGTTCGGCTTCGTCAGTGCGGTAGGTGATCGGCCAGTCGTAGCCGAGGACGTCTTCTGCCTGTTCGAAGTAGGCCCACACTTTGCGCAGCACGTTGTGCGGCATGAAGTGCGTGTGAATATCGGTCAAACCGGGGATGCCCAGATGCTTGCACAGGTTCCGGATGTAGTTCGCATCGTCGTTGAGGCTCGCCATGGATTCACTGTATGTCAGGGGTGGTTGTGTGGTGTTGGTGGCTGAGTGGTGGGAACTGTGTTTCTTGAGGTGGCCCCAGCAGCGAGCCCCTGGTTAGTGCGAAATTCAGATAAACTCCAAGCATGGACACTGGTGCGGACAAAAAGAAGAAGAAAAACTTCGATCTCCTTGAGGCCGAGATTGCCGTCCCCATCATCGACGCGGCACGAGAGGCACATGGCCAGGGCCGCGGAACGTTCACCTGTTCGGCGCCTACGACAATTGCCGATGGCCAGCACTTTGCAATAAAGCGCAAAAGCTACGGCAAGACGCAGATGTACGACATCGGGCCGCTGATCGACTCAATCGAAAGGATCGGCTGGACCCTCACATTCGTTGAGCACATTCCGCTTGTTCCGGTACAAGCAGATTTCGGCGGCGCCACACTCCTCTACAACGAAGCGCGGGCGCACATGATCTTCCGCCGGAAAACCACCTGAGCGCAGCGAAGTTATCCACAGATTCGGCGCAACCCGCAGCCCGTCGGGCGAAGTGCGGTTGAGGGCGGGATAATCAGCCATTCGAGGAGCGTCAGAGACTGTGTCCGAGTTTCATGTCAGTGCCTCCGGCTAGCTTGTGGCTTGTAAACTTGAGTTCAGCTAGGAGGTCACGATGTCTGTTGTCGATGTCCGCACTACAGTCCACACCCGCGAAAACGCTGTTGCTCGCCGCGAGGAAATTCTGGCGAAGGTTGGGGACCCCGCAGCATTCCGCCGTCGCGGCGAAGCTTTTGAGCTCAACGCCGAGGAACTGGCACTTTACAGCGAGCTCCTCGACCTTGAGTATCTGCTCGATGACTGATCAGCCCACGCTGAAACAGCAGGCTGAAGACTTCGCGGGTGAACTCACTCAGACGGTCCACGCAGTGGTGGCGGACAGTCCACCGTTCAAAGTCGATTCTGTCGACGGCGGATCAAAGTTCGTCATTCAGCAGGATTCTAAAACCGGCATTGAACTGACTGTCGACAGCAAACCACTGCTGTCGTTGCTTGTGAACTACCGATGCACCGCTGACAGCAAGAAGCGCTTCTTAGCAGTCGATAAGTCCGCGATTGCGGTTTACCCAGGACTACAAGCACAAAAAGAGCCGCTGTTCCGATACGAATACCAGCGCGACGCCAGTCAGACGCCCAGTGCCCATTTGCATATCCACGCGCACCGTGACGCTTTCACTGCAACTATGGTCCGCGCTGGGCAGACCACTAAGCGTGGAGCAAAACGCGCTGAGGACGATCCAGTGCCCTCACTGAAGGAACTGCATTTTCCACTTGGAGGAAGTAGATTTCGCCCTTGCCTCGAGGACGTACTCGAAATGCTCATAGAAGAATTCGGACTCGACCATGACAAAGGGCCAAATGGGTCTCGTGAAGCACTGCGTATAGGCCGCGCGGCGTGGCGACGCAGGCAGACAGGTGCCGCTGTTCGAAACGACCCAGAGTCTGCCGCCAATGCACTTCGGGAACTCGGCTACGACGTCAAGAATCCCGGCGAAGACGTTTTTTCAACCGTCAACTACGACCGTCTGAAACGAATGTAAACACGACAAGTTATCCACAGATTCGGCGCAACCCGTAGCTATCAGGCGAAACGTCCTCTATATTTCGAAATACCGAACTTGCCGTGCAAAGAAGCACGGCTATGCAGAGGACAGGAAGAGGCTGAGCCGGCATGGATGCCACAGACATCATCGCCGAACAGGTCCGCGATGCTGTCAGGCTTCGCGGACTCGACCCTCGTATGGAACCCGAACCCACACGGGCACTCATCCGCGATGTCATCGCCGCCTACGACGAACACACGCTCAGCGGATCACTCCCTCTGTTGGATGACCCCGAACAGGCATTCCAGCGGATAGTCGACGACCTCACCGGCTTCGGACCCCTGCAACGCTTCCTCGACGACCCAGAAGTCGAAGAGATCTGGATCAACAGTCCCGACAAAGTGTTCATCAGCCGCGACGGCGTCAGCGAACTCACCACGCTCGTCCTCAGCGAGACCGACGTCTACGAACTGATCGAAAAGATGCTGCGCACCAGCGGCCGTCGCGTCGACCTTTCCCAGCCGTTCGTCGACGCGAGCCTTCCCGACGGTTCCCGCCTGCATGTGGTCCTGCCGGACATCACACGCCGCCACCCTTCGGTGAACATCCGCAAGTTCATCAAGAAGACCCGCAGCCTTGATGACTTGGTCAGATCAGGTTCCCTCACCTCGGCAGCGGCACGATTCCTCGACGCGGCAGTCAAAGCCGGAGCCAACATCGTGGTCTCCGGAGCAACCCAAGCCGGCAAAACAACAATGCTCAACGCGCTTGCCGGCTCCATCCCGGCACGCGAACGGGTGATCTCCTGTGAAGAAGTCTTCGAACTGGCCATTCCCACCCGCGACTGGGTGCCCATGCAGTGCCGCCAGGCATCCCTGGAGGGAACCGGTGAAGTCACACTGCGCGACCTCGTCAAAGAAGCCCTGCGCATGAGGCCCACACGGATTGTCGTCGGCGAAGTCCGCCAAGCAGAAAGCTTCGACCTGCTCATTGCACTCAACTCCGGCCTGCCCGGCATGGGCACCATTCACGCCAACTCGGCGCGCACCGCCGTAACCAAGCTGTGCACCCTGCCGCTTCTGGCCGGACCGAACATCGGCTCCGAATTCGTCACACCCACCGTCGCCGCGGCTCTCGACCTGGTCGTACACCTGGCTCTGAACGCCGACGGTTCCCGCCGGGTAGTAGAAATCGCGGCGGTGCCCGGCGGAATGGAAAACGGCGTCGTCGAACTCGAAAGCGTTTTCCACACCGTGAACGGCACCCTGGTCCGCGGCACCGGGTTTACGCACCTGGGCGAGCGCTTCTCCCGCATGGGGCTGAACATCCACCAGATTCTGGAGAACGCATGAGCGCCTCAGCAACCGCCGTCATGTGCGGTGTGGGAATCGGCACCGGGCTGGCCCTGCTGTGGTTGGCCATGTGGGAAGGTCCGCCGAAGCGCAAACACACGTTCGGCTTTATACAGAACCTCGAAGACCAGCTCAAGACGGCCGGGTTCCACCGGTTGAAACCGGCACATGTTTTCGTCGCCGCTGTCCTTGCCGCCGTGCTGACGATGTTCACGGTATGGGTCGTGACAAACGCCCTGCCAATTGCCGTGTGCTTCGGCATCTTTTCCGCAGCTGCGCCTTTTGCTGCTTTGAAGGCGAAAGCTCGCAAAACCGCTTTCAGCCGCCGTGACCTGTGGCCGCAGGCAGTCGATCATTTGAGTTCCGGTGTGCGCGCCGGACTGTCCCTGCCAGAAGCCGTTGCCGCTCTTGCTGAACGCGGACCCGAAGGGCTGCGGCCCATCTTCGCCGTGTTCGCCCGCGAATACCGCGCAACAGGTGTTTTCTCAGTGGCTTTGGACCGGCTGAAGGACGCTGCAGCGGACCCCGTTGCCGACCGGATTGTGGCAGCACTGCGAGTCACACGCGATGTCGGCGGATCTGATCTGGGCACCCTGCTGAAAACCCTCAGCCACTTCCTGCGCGAAGACTCACGCACCCGGGCAGAACTCACGGCACGCCAATCGTGGACCGTCACGGGTGCGCGTCTGGCAGTGGCCGCCCCGTGGGTTGTTCTGGGCATGCTCGCCACCCGCCCGGAAGCCGCTGCTGCCTACAGTTCACCGCGCGGAGCAGTGCTCCTGGCCGTCGGCCTGGTGGTGTCACTCACCGCTTATTCAGCCATGAAGCGCATCGGCCGACTGCCGGAAGAACCACGGGTTCTGAGGTCCTGATGTCACCCATTGTTGTCATTGCTCTGGGCGTGCTCATCGGAATTGCCGCCGCCAACCTCGTCATGGCCCTGCCGATTATGCGCCGCCCCAGCCTTGAGGACCGCTTGGCGCCCTACATGCGGGAATCGAAAACTGTCGGCCGCATGTACTCGCTTTCTGCACCTGACACCGGAGGACTGCGCGGATTCATCGGCACAGTCATCGGCAAGGCCGCCGGCTGGCTGGGTGAACGGCTGACAACGGATGCCGGAGTGCGCAGCCGACTGGAGCGCTTGGGCCCTCACGCCACGATTGAGCGTTTCCGTGCCCAGCAGATCGCCTGGACCGCCGCCGGAATTGTGCTCGGCATCGCTGCGGCTATCGGTCTGACCGCAGTACGGGGTTTCCACCCCGTGTTGGTCATCGCAATGCTCGTCCTGTTCGGCGTTGCCGGACACTTCTTCAACGACTGGCTGCTCACCCGCGCCGTCCGCCGCCGCGAACAGCGGATCCTTGCGGAGTTCCCCACGATTGCCGAACTGCTTGCACTGTCCATCACCGCCGGCGAATCAACCGTCGATGCCCTTGAACGCATCTGCCGCACAACAACGGGGGAACTCAGCCGCGAACTGCAGACCGCCCTGGCCGAGGCACGCACCGGAACACCCCTGGTAGAAGCTCTTGACGGCATGGCACAACGCTCCGGTGTGCGCAGCCTGAGCCAGTTCGTCGATGGGATTGCCGTCGCCATCGCTCGCGGTACTCCCCTGTCAGAAGTTCTGCGTGCCCAAGCCGCGGACGTCCGTGCTGAAGGCCGCCGCTCACTCATGGAACTGGCAGGCCGCAAAGAAGTCGGAATGCTCGTTCCCGTTGTCGCCTTCGTCCTGCCGATCACCGTCATCTTCGCCGTCTATCCATCGCTTGCGGTCCTGCAGCTGGGACCGTAACTGCTTGCTCCAACACAAGTTCAAAGGAGAACTCATGTTTGACCGATTCACCGCACACCTGCTGGCATTCGCAGCCGCCGTCTTTCCACCCGCCACTGGGCGACGCAGCCGTTCTGACCGAGGCGATGTGCCGGGCTGGGTGCTCATCACAGTCATGACAGCGGCCCTCGTGGTCGGCCTATGGGCATTGGCCGGCGAAGCATTCACCGGCTTCTTCCAAGATTCCATGAACAAGGTCCGCAACGCGGGCTGATGACCACCCGCACAGTGCCCTCTCATAGGGCACCTGCCCACACCTTGACGGCCCTTACAGTGCACCCGCGAAGAACACCCGCACGCAGAGCCGATGCGGGCAATGCGGTTGCCGAATTCGTCCTCGTGGCAGCACTGCTGAGTTTGGTGTTTGCGGCTGTCCTGCAGATTGTGCTGGCAATCCACGTGCGCAACACGGTCACGGATTCAGCTCTTGCCGGCGCCCGACATGCCAGCCTGGTCGGACACACTCCAGACCAAGGTGCAGAGGTCGCCCGCGAACTCATCACCACCGCGATTTCACCGAGCTACGCCGAAGACATCACTGTCGAAGAAGACCACGAGACGGGGCTCGTCACCGTCACAATCCGCACCCCTGTTCCCGTGGTCGGGTTCCTGGGTCCCGGCGGTGTGTGGGAACTGCGCGGGCGTGCCCTGATGGAGGATCCGTCGTGAGAAAAGCGGATTCCGGGCGAGCCCCGATCGAGTTCATCTTCGCCTCGGTCGTCCTCATCATTCCCCTGGTGTACGGGGCGCTCGCGTTTTCACAGGTGCAGTCAGCCGCCTACGCGGCCCAGGCTTCCGCGGTCGATGCCGCACGCGCAGCAGCCCGCTATCCGCAGTCAGCCGAGGAGCGCGCACACCAGTCCGCCCAGCTGCACTTCGCTGATTTCGGCTTGGAATCTGCCGAATACACCATCCGCTTTGACTGCGCCGGAGACTGCCAGAAAGACGGGACTCGTGTGACGGCGACTGTGGAATCTACTGTTCCGCTGCCCGGAATCCCCCGCTGGCTGACGTCCGGTGGGAAAGCCGGGATCACCGTCCAGTCGGAACACGCCGACATTGTCGCGGCATTCGGTGAGGTCAGGCCATGAGCAGGCGCAGGGATCGCGGCTCGATCATGCCTCTGTCCATTGGGTTTATGAGCATCGCCCTGGCCCTGCTCATCATTGCGGTCGTCATCACCGACATCTACATGGCCCACCGCAAGCTGTTCGCCATGGCGGATTCAGCTGCTCTGGCCGCCGCGGATTCCTACACACCGGGGCTGACCGAACAGCCGTCCCTGTTCTTCACCAACGCCGACATCGAAAGCGCCGCCAGCCGCTACATCCGGCAGTCCTCCGACGATTCCCGGTGGACAAGCATGCGCGTGCGAGCGCACACCACCGACGCCAATCACGTGTCCGTTGAACTCACCGCAGGCTACAAACCGGTTCTCATCAGCCCTTTTGTGCCCAAAGGACTCCCCTTGCGCGCCGCGGTCACAGTTGAAGGGGCTCTGCTCGATCCCGAATCCAGGTGAATCACGAGGTGCCGCCCGGCATGGTCTTTTAGGGTCGGCTTCTGTGGGGCTTGTGGGTCGCTGACTTCTGTTCCGCGCTCTGTGGACAGGACGCGTGCAATCCACAGGGGTTCACATTGGGGTGTGCGGCGATGCTCAGCTCGCTTATGTTCCGAGCATGGCTCAGACAACCGTTCACGTCACCGGACAGGGGCACGCGTCGTTTTCGCTCAGTGCTCCTGACCGTGCGAGCGCCGCTGATGTTCTAGCCGCCTTCACCCGCCACACCGCGGGTGATTCTGTCGGGGCGTGGGCAGTCCGGTCCGATGGCGAACACTCTCGCCCCACCTCGGAAACCTGGCGGCAGTGGTGTTCCCAGCATCCGGCGACTATCGTCAGTCGTCCCAGCCAGCTCGACGTGCGTGCGAGGCTCACCGGAGTCCAGCCTGCCGCCACGATCGTGGCAGGACCGGACGCTGGTTTTTCTTTCGCACTGCCGCCGCACACTGTCACGGTCGGTCGCAGCGAACGCGCTGATTTCTGTCTGCAGGACCCTTTTGCATCGCGCACTCCGCAGCAGCTGCGGTTCGGAACGAATACGGTCGGCAGCAGCATCGTGGTTGTTGACGACGGGCAGCTCGAAACCGTCAACAACGCCGTCATTCCTTGGCCGAAACCGCCACGGGTCGCACAGCTGAACCGCCCGTCAATTCTGCATCTGGTCATTCCACTGGTCATAGGGATTGCCCTGGCGATGGCCATGCAAGTGTGGTGGTTTCTTGCCTTCAGCCTGTCCGGCCCGCTGAGCGCGGGACTGCAGCTGCTGACAGAGCGGCGGCGCATCCGCAGGCAGTCAGCCGAAGGTCTGCGTTCCTATGCCGCCAGTCTGCGCACGCTTGCAGAAACGGTAGAGCAGCGAGCGGCCGAAGCGAAGATTCCGCCCAGTCGTGACCGGCTGACGGTGTGCATCGGCTACGGGACGGTTCTCCTTCCCGCGACGGTCGCCGAACCACCCGAACCGGATGAATCATGGGACGACGGCTACCGTGCCGCGTGCCAGACACTCGAGGGCAGAATCGTGCTGCCGATCGATGCTGCCACACGCAGAATTCAGACCCAGGCGCCCATCAACATCGACCTTCGGGAACACTCGGTTGTCCTCTGCGGTGCTGAGGCCGCGCCGATTGTCCGGGCTCTGTGCGCCCCACTCAGTGCTGCCGCGATTGTTGTCCACGGCCGTGCCGCAGCCCGACGCACCCCGGAACTGCTGACTGCTTTGTCCGTCTGCCCCTGCGCGTATGGAGACAACTGTGTCGACAGCGAGGCGGCTGTAACCATCACGGTTGACCACGACCGGATTGCCGTAGCCGGCGCTGAGGCCAAGAGTTCAGTTGTGGTTGAAGCGTCTGCCCGCACGGCCCGGATCGTGCAGGCAGCCACGTCACCTGCGACGATGCCGGAGCCCGGCGCGATCAATCCCGCGCGCATGTCCACCGGAAGGTTCCTCAGCTTGTGCCCGCACACGTCTGGCACGGACGAGGCATGGTCGGAACCGGTCAGTTTCGACGAGTTGGCCTCCCAGTGCACGCGGGCCGAGGTGCCCATCGGCCTGGGCCCGGACGGCCCGGTTTCCGCTGATCTGTTCACTGATGGTCCCCACGCGCTTGTTGCCGGCACCACGGGAAGCGGAAAGTCAGTCCTCCTGCAGACGTGGATTGCCGCTCTGTGCCGCAGTCGACGGCCGGATGAGCTGCGGTTGATCCTCATGGACTTCAAGGGCGGAGCGGCGTTCTCGTCCCTGGCTGAGCTGCCGCACGTCGAATCGTGTTCGGACAATCTGGACCTGCGTTCAGCCCTGCGCACTCTGCGCAGCGTTCAGGCGGAGGTCCGCTATCGCGAAGGCGTGCTCAAAGCCTCCGGATGCCCCGACATTGACGCCCACAATCAGACTGAAGCCGGGCCGCTGCTTCCGCGAATCGTTGTTGTGATTGACGAGTTCCAGGTGCTGACGGCCGACTTTCCATCCGGTGTTGAAGCGCTGGAATCCCTCACGGCCTTGGGACGGTCGCTTGGCATCCACATAGTGCTGGCCACGCAGAAGCCTTCCGGAGTCATCACATCGCGCATGCGCACAAACATCGCTCTGCGCATCTGCATGCGCGTACGGGATGCTTCTGACTCACTCGAAGTGCTCGATTCTGCTGTTGCTGCTGACTTCCTTCCGGACCGGCCCGGGATGGGCTGCATATCCACCGGTCACCGAAGCGATATGTTCCGCGCGGCCAGTCTGGAGATTCCCGCTGACGCGTCTGCCCAGGTGAGCTGGCGCCGGCTCGACACTGGCGAGCGCGAAGTCGGATCCGCCTCGGGTGCGTGCAGTATTGAGGTCGAGGCACCGCCGGTGCCGATCCTGCAGGAACTGCTGCAGACAGCACGGCCGAGGAGCACCCGGCGAATCACCCCAGAAACTCTGCCTGAGGTTTTGCCGCTTGCCGAATCGGGGCCGGTGGGGCTCATTGATCTGCCAGACCGGCAGACCGTTGTGGACTGGACGCCCCAGGCGGATCTCAGCACAGCGATCGTCGGCGGGCCGCGCACGGGTAAGTCATCTTTGCTGTGGCTTCTGGCCCGCGTGTTTTCTGAGGTCAGCAAGGAGGCTCGGGGCAATGCGAGAGCTCAGTCTCCGGACAGTGTTCTGTTCACGCGGGATGGGCCTTCGTGCTGTCGGTCAGGACTGTTGGTGGTCAATCACGCTGATGCGTGGCTGGTGGAATATGCACTCGGCAGGGTAGAGCAGACGATTGCCTCTGGTGGACGGCCGCGAGTGTTCATTGACGACTTCGAACACCTGACGTCTCAACCGCACATTCTCATGCGTCTCGAAGCGCTGCTGAGTGACACCTCGGCCGTCATCGTGTGTGACCGCAGGACACTGAGCTCAAAGGTCGGCGCATCGATCAGCCGACGGGTTTTCTTCCCACCGGCCTCCGATGGGGACACGGTGTTTTTGGGACTCAGCAATCACCGCTTTGACGGTTTTCCGCCCGCGGGACGGGCTGTTCTCATTGCCCCACACACCGACTGCGGTGAAGCGCGTGCAGATGAGGGCTTGTCTCAGTGGGACGCCGATGTCATCGGGCCCGACGGGGTCGATGTGCAGATCGCCTACACGGAGGGGACGGCTGGTGCTGCCGGCGCGAGCACTGCGGGGTCTGCGGGTGCTTGTGCAGAGGCTACTCCCCCGCTGCCGTGGGGCATCGGGCGCACCCCGACTCCCCGTGCTCTCGGCTACGACCCTTGCGGCGAGCCTGTTGTGTGGGACCCGAACGAACACGGCCATGTGCTGAGCATCATTGGTCCAGCAGAAGTGAGGCAGAGCATTGCCGCGAGTCTTACTGCGGCCGGGCTGCCCGATATCTTCACACAGCTCAGTGCGGCTGATGCACTCCCGAGTGACATCGCACCGGCGATGACGGCAAAAAGGGCAGTGCTTGGGTGGGGTCTGCATGAACAGCTGCCCTATGGATCGCCCGCCGCCCAAGCGAGCGCTTTGGGCCCCAGAATCATCGTGGGCGCCAGAGCTCAAGCCGAACTGGAAAACCTGGGCTTGCGACACCTACCGGTTACCCCGCCGGGGATTGCATGGTTCATCACGCGGACTGCCGCAATACCGATACAGCTGCAGGAAAGAGCCCCGCTATGACAGTCAACTGGTGGCAACCGTGTCGTACTCGTAGAGCACGCGTGCTTTGCCGGCCTCCACCAGACCGTCAATCAGCGTTGAGAGCACCGGCATTTCGTCCGTTACCTCGACCACCACCGGGGTGTCCGTCGACAGACGCGCAATGAGAGCGCCCGTGTCCTCAAGTGCAGCCTGGAACTCAGGAGAATCAGCCGACACCGCCTCGCCAGCATCGCCGTCATAAACAGCGCCGACGGTCAGCTCGGTGGCACCGTCCTCACCGTCGTCAATCGCGGGGAACGACACTGCAAAAGCAGTGATCTGACCATCGCGGCGCATGAGCGCAGCCCCATGCGCACCGGTTGCTTCAGACAGGAAACGCTGGTTGACCTGACCAATCGTCATATCAGCCGGACGGTCAGCGCGATTAACGCCCGCATACCAGCTGCCGAACGCCTGAGTCAGCGCGACAGAACCGGTGGCGGTCACCTCGAAATCCTCCAACCGGTCAGCACCCAAACCACCCAAACCGGCAGCCTCAATGCGGACCACCCTGGTGCGAAACAGCGGCGAAAAGCCCCAGGCTGCGGCGGCCTGCGCTCCCGGCGTGCCCGGCTCCACCCGAGCCCGCAGCGGCAGCCCCTCCAGATCCGTGCCAACAACGGCCCCACGTACGGCGCTCAGCAGAGCCGAACCGACACCTCGTCGTTCATCAGTTGAGGCGACCTCAACATGTGCCCACGCACGCGTAGGGTGGGCCGGCGACTGTGCCACCGCAGCAGCACCGACCAGCACATCATCGGCCGCTTCGGCAACAACAGCCCGGCTGACAGGAACATCAGCATCCGCGCGGAAAAGCGAACGCGCCATGTGGGCGGCAGGGTTCTGCGGATCACCAAGGATCGTGTTGAGCTTGAGATCGTCACCGTCGACAAAAGGGCGGATGCGCATACAAAGTCCTTCCAGGGCAGCTGACCCCACCATTTTAGGCCCGCCCACCCCAACGCCCGGCCCCGGCAGATGTGACCAGCCCCGCGGTGTCTCGCAGTGCCTGACGGGAGCGCATTCCGATACCGTTATGACATGACTTCGAATACCTCGCCCACGGAGGCTCAGATGACGGACAACCCCATGGAAACGGCCGAAAAGGCCGCAGCGGTCATCAACTCGGCAGCCGGTGTCGACAAACACGACATCGCACTGGTTCTCGGCTCCGGCTGGGGAAGCGCAGCGGACCTGCTGGGCGACACGATCGCCGAAACCCCGGCGGCAGAAGTCCCCGGATTCCACGCCTCGGTCGTTGCCGGCCACGGCGGCACCCTGCGCTCCATCCGCCTGAAGAACAGCGACAAAGTCGCCCTCGTCCTGGGTGCGCGCACCCACTACTACGAAGGCCGCGGCGTACGCGCAGTCGCCCACGGAGTCCGCACCGCAGCGGCCGCCGGGGCAGACAAGCTCGTGCTGACCAACGGCTGCGGCTCAACCTCAGAAGAGTTCGCCCCCGGCACCCCGGTCATCATCAGCGACCACCTCAACCTCACCGCCGTCAGCCCGCTCGAAGGTGCAAACTTCGTTGACCTGACGGACCTCTACTCCCCGCGCCTGCGCGACATTCTGCGCGGTGTCGATCCCGAACTCAAAGACGGCGTCTACGCACAGTTCCCCGGCCCGCACTACGAAACCCCAGCGGAAGTCCGCATGGCCCGCACCCTCGGAGCTGACCTCGTCGGCATGTCGACCGCCCTCGAAGCAATCGCAGCCCGTGCCACAGGACTGGAAGTCGTGGGCATTTCGCTGGTCACCAACCTCGGTGCCGGAGTGTCCGCCACTCCCCTGTCGCACGCCGAAGTCATCGAAGCCGGACAGGCCGCAGGACCGCGCATCTCAGCGCTGCTGGCCGAAGCCGTCAGCACGATGGCCGAACTGCCCCGACAGGAGCGCTGAGCCATGATCGCCGACCGCTTCACAGATGGCTTCGACCCCGAAATCGTCAAAGCTTGGATTGCTGACGACCCCAACCCCGTTACCGCCGCAGCCCTGCAGAAGCAGCTGGATGCAGCCACGGGCGAACCCGGTGAGGCCGCCAACCGTGCAATCGCCGACATCACCGAGGGCTTCCAGGGCCTCCTGCAGTTCGGCACGGCCGGCCTGCGCGGCGAAATCGGGCCCGGCCCCAGCCGCATGAACGCAGCCGTCGTCACCCGTGCTGCGGCAGGACTCGCGGCGGCTCTGCGCGATGTTGTCGGTGAGGGCTTCACCGTCGCCATCGGCTGCGATGCCCGCCACGGGTCAGCTGACTTCGCCCGCATCACCGCCGCCGTCGTCACCCAGGCCGGCGGCCACGCCATGCTCCTGCCGCCACAGCTGCCCACACCGCTGTTGGCCTTCGCAGTCAAGCACCTGGGCACCGACGCCGGTGTCATGGTCACCGCCAGCCACAACCCGCCCCAAGACAACGGCTACAAGGTCTACCTTGGCGAGCGGCCCCTCATCGGCGCGGCTCGCGCTGCCGCAGACGCCGACGGACGCGAACTCACCGACGCTGAGCTCGAAGCGCTCACGGCAGGTGCCGGCGCGCAGATCGTCGAACCTTTCGACGCGTTCATTGCCGGCAAAATCGCCGAGGTGCCGTCTGTCGGCGGCATGGACCTGCCGGACACCGGCTGGACGGAACTGGGCGACGAGGTGCTCGAGGCCTACACCGACCGGCTTGCCGAATTCACCGACATGGCGGGTGCCCGCCAAACTGAACCGCTGACAATCGTCTACACCGCCATGCACGGTGTGGGCGGCCAGACAGCGCTGCGTGTTCTTGAGCAGGCCGGCTTCACGGATGTTCACGTAGTCGACCAGCAGCACCAGCCCGACCCCGATTTCCCCACCGTCGCATTCCCCAACCCGGAAGAACCCGGTGCGCTCGACCTCGCCTTCGCCAAGGCGCGCGAGGTCGGGGCAGACCTCATCATCGCCAACGACCCGGATGCCGACCGCGTATCGGCCGCCATCCCGGATCCGCGGGAGGAAAGCGGCTACCGCCAGCTTTCCGGTGACGAGGTGGGGCTCCTGCTGGCCGAATTCATGGCCGGCACCGTGCGGGCTCGCCAGGCTGTGGGCGAAGCGTGCGTCATGGCGAACTCGATCGTGTCCTCAACCGCTGTTGCCCAGTTGGCGGCCAACCGCGGCATTGCACACCGCGAAACGCTGACCGGCTTCAAATGGATCACCCGCGTACCCGGCCTGGTGTACGGCTACGAGGAAGCACTCGGCTACTGCGTCGATCCCGAGGCTGTGCGTGACAAGGACGGCATCAGTGCGGCCGTCGTCTTCGCCGGTCTGGTCTCCAAGCTCAAGAGCACAGGGCTGACCGTTGAAGATCAGCTGGATGACATTCGCCAGCGCGATGGTGTTTTCCTCACTGCCCCGCTGACCTTCCGCTTTGAGGACGTCGACAAGATCACCGCGGCAGTTGATTCGCTGCGCAGCACCCCTCCTGCCGAACTTGCCGGGCTGGATGTTGTTGAGGTCATCGACCTTGCCGCCGGCAGTGATGAGCTGCCGCCCACCAACGGCATCAAACTGCGCCTGGAAGGCGGTGACCGGATCATCATCCGTCCGTCGGGAACCGAACCGAAGCTCAAGTGCTACCTGGAAACGGTCGCACCGGCTGATGGCTTCGATTCCCCCGAGGACGTGCGCACCGCGGTTGCCGAATGCCGCCAGCGCCTGTCCGCGCTCTCAGCCGCACTCGGCGCATACCTGGGGCTGTAAAAGCTCACGCCGAAAGCCCGCGGACCGGCCGCCGAACCTCGGCACACCGCGGAACCACACCCTGAAACCACAAATCCACCCGTTAGCCGTGCGGCTAGCGGGTGGATTTGTTGCTATTGGGAGTTTTTGCGGCTAAGGGGTGTTTTCCATCTGACGGGTGTTTCCGTGCAGTCCGCAGGCAAAACACCCCGCAGCCGAGTCAATCTAGAACCGAAGCCAGAACCTCAGTCTTCGAAGCCTTCCAGCACTGCGGCGGAACCGGACAGTCCCAGGCGGGATGCGCCGGCTTCAATCATTTCGCGTGCAGCTTCTGCCGAGCGGATGCCGCCGGAGGCTTTAACGCCCAGGGCGTCGCCAACGGTCTTGCGCATGATGGCCACGGCGTGTGCCGAAGCTCCGCCAGCCGGGTGGAAGCCGGTGGAGGTCTTCACGAAGTGGGCACCGGCGCGCACCGAGGCTTCGCAGGCGGCGACGATTTCGTCGTCTTCAAGCGCTGCGGATTCGATGATGACCTTGACCAGAGCATCGTGCCCGGCCTTCTTGGCGGCATCTGCAACTGCTTCAACAACACCGCGGATGTCAGCTTCCACGTCATCCCACAGGCCGGCCTTGGCCGCACCGATGTTGATGACCATGTCGACTTCCTGAGCGCCCTGTTCGACAGCCAGCGCCGCCTCGGCAGCCTTGATCTGGGGTGCGACAGCACCGGAGGGGAACCCGCAGACCGTGGCGATCACAAGGTCACCTGTGTCCTTCAGCGGCAGAGCCGACGGCGACACGCACACGGCAAGCACGCCGAGGCCCTTGGCTTCCTCAACGAGCGAGGCAAAGTCGTCCGGGGTGGATTCGGGCTTGAGCAGCGTGTGGTCGATCATCGCTGCGACGTCGGTCTTCTTCATAATGCTCCTTGAGTTCACTTGATGTGGTCGAAGATGGCCGAGGTGGATTCGGCAGCCTCTGTCGCTTCCGGGCTTCCTGCCGGGGCGATCGCAGTTGCCCCCTCAAGGCTTTCGAGGGCTCGGTCGAAGCGCTGAGCTTCATCGGTGTAAAGGGTCATGAGCGGCGCGCCGGCTTCGACGGCGTCACCGGGCTTGGCGTGCAGGCGGATGCCCGCACCTGCCTGGACAGCGTCACCCGGACGGGCGCGGCCTGCTCCCAGTCGCCACGATGCCTGGCCGACCGAAAGAGCGTCCAGGCGGGTGAGAACACCGGATTCGGCAGCCGTGACAACGTGGCTTTCGCGGCCCATCGGCAGCTTCGCGTCCGGGTCGCCGCCCTGTGCGCTGATCATCTGGCGCCACTTGTCCATGGCGCGTCCGTCCTTGAGGGCTGCGGCAACGTCGACGTCTGTCTTGCCGACGAGTGCCAGCATTTCCTGTGCCAGTGCGACGGTGAGTTCAACGACGTCGGCCGGGCCACCGCCGGCCAGAACCTCGACGCTTTCCTCAACTTCGATCGCATTGCCAACGGCGAGCCCCAGCGGAGTGTCCATGTCGGTGATGAACGCGGATGTTGCGGTGCCGGCAGCCTTGCCGAGTTCAACCATGGTGCGGGCAAGCTCTTCGGCTTTCTGGCGGTCCTTCATGAAAGCACCGGAACCCGTTTTGACGTCCAGGACGAGAGCTTCTGTGCCTTCCGCGATCTTCTTGGACATGATCGACGATGCAATGAGCGGAATCGTGTCGACAATCCCGGTGATGTCACGCAGCGCGTACAGCTTCTTGTCTGCAGGTGCCAGGCCTTCTGTGGTTTCGCAGATGATGGCGCCGACCTCGTCCAGCTGCTTCACGATGCCCTCGGTGGAAATCGCTCCGTGCCAGCCGGGAATCGCTTCGAGTTTGTCCAGCGTGCCGCCGGTGTGGCCGAGGCCGCGGCCGGACAGCTGAGGCACTGCGACATCGAACACTGCAACCAGCGGGGCCAGCGGCAGCGTGATCTTGTCGCCCACACCGCCGGTGGAGTGCTTGTCCGTGGTGGGCACTGACAGGCTGGAGAAGTCCAGCGTCTGCCCGGAATTGATCATGGCCTGCGTCCAGCGCGTGATTTCGCGGGATTCCATGCCGTTGAGGAAGATCGCCATGCCGAGAGCCGACATCTGTTCGTCAGCGATGACACCGCGGGTGTAGGCGTCGATTGTCCAGTCGATCTGTTCGTCTGTCAGGGATTTGCCGTCGCGCTTGGCGATGATGATGTCTACGGCGTCGAACTTTTCCACGTCGCACGCTCCTCAGGGTTGCGGTTGGGTGGTTGTCGTTTCCAGGTGGTCGGGCCCGAATGCTTCGGGCAGCACGACGGACAGCGGTTGGATGCCGCTGGGCATGTCAAGCAGGAGGTCAGGGCCGCCGAATTCGTACAGCAGCTGCCGGCAGCGACCGCACGGCACAAGCTTCTTACCTTCGCCGTCACAGCAGCTGAACGCCACGAGCTTCCCTCCCCCGGTGGCTGCCAGCTGCGATACGAGTCCGCATTCGGCGCACAGGCCCAGGCCGTACGAGGCGTTCTCGACATTGCACCCGGTAATCACGCGGCCGTCGTCGACGAGCGCTGCCACTCCGACCGGGTAGTCGGAGTACGGCGCGTAGGCGTTCTGCATGGCTTGGCGGGCCTGTTCGCGCAGGTTCTCCCACACGTGTTCAGCCACACCGCCCGGCATAGTGCCGGGCTGGCTGTTGCCGGTTTCTGACGAGGTGCCGCTTGCCTGCCCTGGCATGTGCATCACTGCTTGGAGTAGGGAATGCCTTCGGCGGCCGGTGCGCGGACTTTGCCGACGAATCCTGCCACGGCGAAGATCGTGACGATGTACGGCAGCATGAGCAGCAGGTCCGGCGGGATGGGCGAGCCGATGGCCGACAGCGAATTGCCGAGGTTCTTGGCGAACCCGAACAGCAGCGCGGCCATGAGCGCACCGCGCGGGTTCCACTTGCCGAGGATCATGGCTGCCAGGGCGATGTAGCCCTGTCCGGCGGTCATTTCCTTGCCGAATGCCAGGCCCGAGCCGACGGTGAAGAACGCGCCGCCCAGGCCGGCGATTGCGCCGGCCATGATGGTGTTGAGCACGCGGCCGCGGTTGACGTTGATGCCGACGGTGTCGGCTGCGCGCGGGTGTTCGCCGATTGCGCGCAGGCGCAGACCCCACTTGGAGTTGAACAGCGCGATCTGCAGAACGGCCACGAGGATGTACATGAGGTACACGAGGATGTTCTGGTTGAACAGCACCGGCCCGATGATCGGAATGTCCGACAGCACGGGCACGGGCAACGCCGGAAGGCGCATGGAGCGGTTCCACTGTTCCGGATTGTCCGACAGGACGGTCGAAAAGAAGAAGCTGGTCAGACCGACTACGAGGACGTTGAGGACAACACCGATGATGATCTGATCGACCCAGTAGCGCACCGCGAAGAACACCAGGACGATTGCCACGAGCACACCGCCGATCGGTGCGGCGATAAGACCTACGTAGGGGTTGCCGACAAGCGAGGCGACGACTGCTGCAACAAACGCACCGGCCAGCAGCTGGCCTTCAATTGCGATGTTGATGATGCCGGCACGTTCGCCTACCAGGCCGCACATGGCACCGAAGATCAGCGGAACCGACAGGGCGAGTGCACCAGCGAGCAGCGAGGTTGCGGGGATCACGCCGGATCCGGCACCCGACCAGGCGAGGAACGCGATGACGAACAGCACGCCGACGGCAACGGGAAGCCAGTTGCCGATTGTGATGCGCTTGAGCTGACCCCAGAACGACACTCCGGCCAGGATTACAAGCAGCAGGCCGAGCACAATGCCGGTGGTTTTGGCATCGACGGTGATGTTCGGGATGTGGAAGAAGTCGCCCTGCTGGCCAAGCTGGAACGTGGCCTTGCGGCCGCTTTCGGCAGCGAAGCCGAAGGCCACCAGGGCGATGAAGGCCAGGACACCGTAGACGACCGGGAACTTCCAGTCCCGCGGTGCTAGCTTCTGGGTGCTGTGAACGCTGGTCTGTGTGCTCATCGTTCCTCCCCGCCCTTAGCAGCGGCTGCTGTGGTCTGTGCGGCCTCTGCCGCTTCTGTGCTTTCGGCCTTCGCGTCGGCCGAGTCTGCCGCCGCTGCACCTGTCGAGGTGCCGCTCGACTTCGTGTCTTCACGGCGCTTCTCAATGGGCTCCGGCAGGCGGAAGATGGCCCTGACCAGCGGGGGTGCCGCAATGAGCAGGACGATGATCGACTGCACGACGAGCACGATGTCAATCGGCGTGCCGGTCTGGGCCTGCATGAGGTAGCCGCCGGCTTTGAAGCCGCCGAAGAGGATGCCGGCGAAGAACACGCCGATTGGGCGAGAACGGCCCAGAAGAGCGACCGTGATGGCGTCGAAGCCGATGGTTCCGGCGATGCCGCCGCCGACGTTGCCTTCTGTTGCCAGCACCTGGTTGGCGCCGCCGGCACCGGCCAGCGCACCGGCAATGGCCATGACGACGATCGTCACCTTCGACACTGAAATGCCCGCGGTGCGAGCTGCGGCCGGGTTCTGTCCGACCATGCGCATTTCGAAGCCGATGGTGGAGCGCTCCAGCAGCCACCAGATGATGGCAGTGGCGAGGATCGCGATGATGAAGCCGATGTGCAGGCGGAACGGATCCGGCAGGATCTTGAAGAAGTGCGCGGTCGAATCGATGTTCGCCGTCAGCGGGATCGACCCTTCTTTGTGCTTGTACCACTCCTGCTTGAGCAGGTAGGCCATGAGGTACAGCGCGATCGAGTTGAGCATGATCGTCACGATCACTTCGTTCGCGCCGGTCTTGGCCTTAAGCACACCGGCAATGGATGCCCAGATGGCGCCGGCGAGCATACCGCCGACGAGCGCCACGATCATGTGGAGAACAACCGGCAGGTGCATCGCGTACCCCAGGTAACCGCCGACGATCGCACCCAGGATCACCTGACCCTGACCACCGATGTTGAACAGTCCGGAGCGGAAGGCCAACGCAATGCCGAGCGCGGTGAGGATCAGCGGGGTTCCCGACACCAGCGATTCGGTCAGCGGGCGCACGGAGCGCACAAAGGAGTTCGCGTTCCAGTCGAACACGGCACCTCGGAAGAGAGCCGAATAGGCTTCGAGAACCGAGTGGAACGCGTAGTAGAAGAAGTCGCTGGGGCGGGCGAAGATGTAGCCGGCTGCCCGCTGAACGTCAGAATCGGCCAGGATGATGAGCACGGCGCCGGCGACCAGGGCGATGACAATCGCCAGGACCGACACCAGCCAGCTGCCCGACAGCAGTCCGCGGATGATGCTCTGACGCGCACTGCCCCGGGCAGTGCTGCCGGCAGTGGTCTTCTGATTCATACGATGTCCTCCTGGGCTGCCTGGCCGACCTCTGTCACAGCCGAACCGTCGGCAACGCGGGCGTTGGCTTCTTCTTCGGGCACACCGGCCATCATGAGGCCCAGAACGTCACGCGATGTGCCGCCGGGCACGGTGCCGATGATCTGACCGCGGTACATCACGGCGATCCGGTCAGCAAGGTTGAGCACTTCGTCGAGTTCTGTTGACACGATGACGCACGGGGTGCCGTTGTCACGCTCTTCGATGATCCGCTTGTGAACGAACTCGATGGAGCCGACGTCCAGACCGCGGGTGGGCTGGCTGGCCACGAGCAGACGCAGGTCACGGCCCATTTCACGGGACAGAACAACTTTCTGCTGGTTGCCGCCGGAAAGAGTGGATATCTGGTCCTGCACGGATCCGCAGCGGATGTCGAACTGTTCGACCTTTTCCAGTGCGGCCGAGCGGATGGCAACCGGGTTGAGTGCCAGTCCGTTGGCGTAGGGCTTTTGGTCGTACCAGTCGAGAATCATGTTCTCTTCAATCGAGAACCCGGCCACGATGCCGTCGGTCGAACGGTCTTCGGGAACAAAGCCGATGCCCTTGTTGAGCCTGGCCTTGATCGATGAGGATTCGAGGTTGACGCCGTCAAGTTCAATCGTTCCGGCCGCTGGAGTTTCCAGGCCGATGATCGCTTCGGCAAGTTCGGTCTGGCCGTTGCCGTCAACGCCGGCGATCGCCAGGATTTCGCCGCGGCGCACTTCGAGCGACACGTTGTTGAGCGCGGGAAGGTTGTTTTTATCCAGCACCGTCAGATCTGTGACCTTGAGTGCGACATCGCCCGGTTCGGCGGGAGTCTTGGCGGACTTGAGGTTCACTTCGCGGCCGACCATGGCCGACGCAAGCTCCGCCTCCGAAGATTCCGGGCTGACTTCGCCGACGACCTTGCCGCGGCGGATGACGGTGATGGAGTCCGCAACGGCGCGGACTTCGCGAAGCTTGTGGGTGATGAACACGATCGATGTACCGCGCTCTTTGAGCTGGCGCATGATTTCGATGAGCTCGTCGGTTTCATGCGGGGTCAGCACCGCTGTCGGTTCGTCGAGGATGAGCACCTTCGCGTCGCGGGAAAGCGCCTTGATGATTTCGACGCGCTGCTGAGCGCCGACGGGGAGATCTTCGATGTAGGCGTCCGGGTCGATGTCGAAGCCGAAGCGAGCCGAGATCTCTTTGACTTTCTCCCGGGCCTGCTTGAGGTCCAGAAGACCGAGCGATTTAGTGGGCTCGTAGCCCAGGGCCACAGATTCTGCGACCGTGAAGACGGGAATGAGCATGAAGTGCTGGTGCACCATGCCGATGCCTGCCGCGACAGCGTCACCCGGACCCGAAAAAGACACGGGGTCGTCGTCAATGAGGATGCGGCCGGCCGTGGGCTCATACAGTCCGTAGAGGACGTTCATGAGTGTCGATTTGCCCGCACCGTTCTCGCCCAGAAGTGCGTGGATTTCGCCTGGTTCGACGACGAGGTCAATCGAATCGTTGGCGGTGAATTCACCGAACTTCTTCGTGATTCCCTCGAGGGTGAGTTTCACTGATTACTCCTCAATACGTGTGGACAGGCACGGTCCCGGCAGGAAGATTCTAACTGCACAGCGGCAGTCGCACTTCCATGCCGGGACCGGTGTCTCATTTCAGAGACCGGCGCTCAGCGCAAGGTCACTTGGGAGCGTTCTCGGTTTCGACCTTGGTCTTGCCGTCGATGATCTCCTGCTTGATCTTTTCGACACCCTGCTTGACTTCGTCCGACACCTTGTCTTCGTAGTCGTGGAACGGAGCGATCGACACGCCTTCGTTCTTGAGGTCGCCGACGTAGGGTTCGCCGGTGAACTTGTCTTCGGAGGCTTCCTTGGCGCTGTCGTAGACGGCGTTCGACATTTCCTTGAGCACCGAGGTCAGCATGAGGTCGCCGTATTCGGTGGTTTCGTAGCCGTCAGCGTCAACCCACACAAGCGAAACATCGCCGTGCTTCTTGGCGGACTCAGCGGCACCCAGGCCGACGGGGCCTGCCACGGGCATGACGATGTCAGCGCCCTGCGAAATGAACTGGTCGGTCAGAGCCTGGCCCTGACCCTGGTCCGAGAAGTTTCCGACGAACGAGCCCTTCTGCTTCTCCTTGTCCCAGCCGAGCAGTTCAACCTTGCCGTCGTGGTCCTTGTTGTAGCGGTCCACACCGTCAGCAAAGCCGTCCATGAAGATCGACACGGAAGGAATCTGCATACCGCCGAAGATTGCGACCTTGCCGGTTTCGGAAGTGCCGGCAGCAACGTAGCCGGCGAGGTAGGCGGCTTCAGCGGTGTTGAACACCAGCGGCTTGGCGTTGTCGTATTCGACGGTTTCGCCGTTTTCGTCCGCGAAGTAGGAGTCGACGAGCGCGTATTCGATGTCGCTGTTCTGTGCGGCCGACTTGCCGAGCTCAGCAGCGAGGTTGAAGCCCACGCCGTAGATGATGTTGCAGCCGTTCTGCACCATGGTGTCGACGTTCTGCGAGTAGTCCGACTTGTCCTTGGATTCAGCGACTGCTTCCTGCAGGCCGAAGTCCTTCACGGCGCGGTCGAAGCCGTCCTTCGACGACTGGTTGAACGACTTGTCATCCCAACCGCCTTCGTCAGAGATGATGCAGGCCTTGAAGTCCGACTTCTCGGCGTCGGCGCCGCCTTCGGGGGCTTCGCCACAGGCGGAAAGAGCGAGAGCTGCGGTCGCGAAAACGGCGACGGCAGGAGCGAGGAATTTGCGCTTCACAGTCACTTCCTTAGAACGACGCACCGTGCGGGGGATCGATCGAAGCTCTCTAAGCACAGCTTTCTGAACAGCCCACGCGTGATGCGTGCAGTGATATTACGCCTTCAAGAATACTGGAAGAACACCCAGGATTTCGTGAGGGGATGCTCAGCACCTAGCCGGAGACACAGCACGCCCGGTATTGCAAGAGTCAACGGGGCGTGATCTTCAGCACACTCGCATCTCGCTATCCGAAATAGCACCCCCGAGTTCTCGGCGTTTTCACTGATCAACACCGATTCCAAGGCTCTTTGAATCCCAAAAGACGGACAAGCTTTCAGAAATCACCGAGCTTCCCCAATTAGGATGCGGCCCATGCTTCCGGAATCCCTTAACCGCCTGTTCGACACTGCCGGAAAAGAGCAGTTCCCATCGGACTCTGACTTCAATGCGGAACTTGCGCATCTGGTTCACGCCAATATGGCGCAGACCAATCTCATCCGCACCGCGCAGGCGCATTTCGCGCGTCGTCACGGCCTCAACCTCGTTGACTTCACCGTCCTGACCGAGATCATCCACGCGACAGACGAACGCACCACCGTCACTCCCGGCTTCATCAGCGAACGCCTAGCGCTTTCGGCTTCAACCCTGACCTCTATTCTTGAGCGTCTGGTCTCCCGCCGTCTGCTGGTGCGCGAACGCGACACGGCCGACAAGCGTCGGATTGCAGTCAGCTACACGTCAGATGCCGCGCAGCTCGTTACAGACTTCTACAGTTCGGTCGGTCAAATCTACGCGGCAGCTTTCGCCGACGAAGGCAAAACAGAAGGGGCCCTCGAACTGACGCAGAAGCTCGAGGATGCCAACCGGTCCCTCTACGAATCTCTGCGCGACCGCATCCTCTGACCAACTGCCGGCACCGGGACTCAATCCCAAGGAGCCGACAGCTCATATTCATCCAACAGCTGGGGGTCCGCACCAACAGGTGCGGACCCCAGTTCTATCCTCTACCCCAGCGGACCAGGAGGCACAGGATCAAGCGGCAGCTTCCACCTCGGCAGCTTGGGAGTGCGGTTTGCTGGGCCACCAGATCTTGTCGCCGATCAGGGTGAACACGGCCGGGACAATGACAGTGCGCACCAGCAGCGTGTCGATCAGCACGCCGATTCCCACGATCAGGCCCAGCTGACCCAGGGTGACCAGCGGCAGCACGCCAAGAGCGGCGAAAACAGCGGCGAGGACAATGCCCGCGCTCGTAATGACCCCACCGGTGTGAGTGACCGCTTCGACCATCCCCTTCGCGGTGCCGTGCTCAGCGGCCTCGCGGCGGGCGCGGTGCACCAGGAAGATGGTGTAGTCAATGCCGAGTGCCACAAGGAACAGGAACGACAGAAGCGGAACCTGCAGGTCGAGCGCCTCGCTGCCGAGGACCACGCGGCTGAGAACCCAACCCGCACCGATCGCGGCGAGCGCACTGGCGGCGTTGATCGCCAACAGAACGAACGGGGCGAGCGCGGAGCGGGCCACGCAGAACAGCACGATGAGCGTCACTCCGAGAATCAGCGGAACAATCAGTGCGAAGTCCTGGGCGTTGCCCGCACGCGCATCGACATCCGCTGCGACCTGTCCGCCGACGAGGGCATCAGCTCCGCCAACCGCACCGACGGCTTCGCGCAGCTCATCAATCTGGGCGAGGCTCTTATCCGTGCTCGGGCTGTAGTCGCTGGTCACCATGATCTTCGACAGACCATTGTGCGTGTCGATTTCACCGGCGCGGACGATTCCATCGCGGTCTTCCACCGCTGCTACGACGTCGTCAGCTTTGTCTTCGTTTGCCACGATCAGGATCGGCTGAGCCTCCCCCGGCGGGAAATGCTGCGACAAGGTTTCCAGACCGGCGGCGGACTCCGACTGCACGCGGAAGCGATCCAGCTGGTCAAGCCCGACCTTCACGCCGAACAGGCCGGAGGCCATGATGGCCAGCAGGGCGATGCCGGCACCGGCTGACACCAGCGGACGGCGCACAACAGCGGTCGCTACACGGCGCCACACCCCATCCCGGCGCCCCTTGGTCCCGGAGCGCGGGATCGAGGGCCAGAAGGCGCCTCGTCCGACGATGGCGAGCATCGGCGGCAGCAGAAGAAGAACACCGGCCAGAGCGGTCAGCAGACCGATTGCCGAGGTGATGCCCAGGCCGTGTGTGCCGGGAATGACGGCCAGCACCAGGGTCAGCAGGGACAGCACAACCGTGAGGTTCGAGGCGAGAATCGCACCGACTGTGTGCTTCCAGGCGACCGCCAGGGCTGCGCGGTGATCGGTGTGGCGCAGCAGCTCTTCGCGGTAGCGCGAAATGAGCAGCAGCGCATAGTTCGTGCCCGCACCGAAGACCAACACGCTGATGATGCCGGCATCGAACTGCAGGTTCCACGCTTGGCCGGCAGCCGCGGTGAGACGGCCCGCAAGACCATCGGCCAGGCCGACCGCGATCAGCGGCACCAGCCACAGGATCGGCGAACGGTAGGTGACGATCAGCAGAACGGCGACGATCGCAATCGTCACCGCCAGCAGCGTGAAGTCAGCGCCGTCGAAGGCGGCAGCGACGTCAGCACCGAAGGCCGGCCCGCCGGTGACTTCCAGTTTGAGGTCGGCCGGGCCGTGTTCGGCGACTGTGCTGCGCAGATCGCCGATGACTTCGGCGTTGGCTGTGTTGGATTCGCCGGTCGTGATCGGCACGAGGAGCACAGCCGCTTCGCCGTCTTCGCTGAGGATAGGGTCTGAGGCCTCACCGTCATTGGATGCGGTGGTTTCGTTCAGCGTGCCGGCGAGATCTTTCAGCGCTTTCGTCTGCCTATCGGTGATTTCCCCGCCGTCGCGCGCGGTGGCCACAATGAGCACGGACTGTTCGTCCGCGCCGGGAAATTCGTCGAGCAGGACCTGGGCCCGTTGGGATTCGGATTCGGGCGGGGCCTGTTCGCTGGCTTCGGGTGCTTTCGCCGAACCGAAAACGCCGAACAGCACTCCCATCACCACCAGCCCAATGATGAGCGTGAGCCACGAACCCTTCTTGGATGTGATTCTGTCTGCAAAGCCGTGTCGTTCCATGCTTCCAGTTCACCGAAAACACGGGGCGATTCCATCGGTGCTTCGGCTAGACCGGAGTCATACTTTCGGCTGACACGGGGTTGGCTTCAGTTGGGTTGGTGCTGCTGCCGCGGGGCGGCTGGCAGGGGGCGGCTGACCAGCTGCCGCGGCCTGTTCAACTGTCTTCGAGCAGGTCAGACAGTTCGAGCCAGCGCTCTTCGAGCTGTTCGGCTTCTTCGCGGTGGCCACGCAGCTCTTCACCGAGCGCCTGCAGGCCTTCGAAGTCGGTCTGGTCGTGTTCGCCGAGCCGTTCGAGCACCTTCTCGATTTCGCCGTTGACCCGTTCGAGCCGGCGTTCAATCGCGCCGACTTCTTTGCGCTTGGCGTGCCTCTCGGCACCGGTCAGGCCGCTGCTTTCTGAAGCTCCCGAGGTGCCGCTCCCCTGGCTCTTGGAAGTTCGGCCGCCGTTTGCGTCGTCATCGGAACCGTCAAGTTCAGCTGCCAGCTTCAGGTATTCGTCGATTCCGCCGGGCACGTGGCGCAGTGTGCCGTCGAGGATGGCGTACTGCTGGTCGGTGACGCGCTCAATGAGGTAGCGGTCGTGGGACACGACGATGAGCGTGCCCGGCCAGGAGTCCATGAGGTCTTCCATGGCGGCGAGCATGTCGGCATCGACGTCGTTGGTCGGTTCGTCCAGCAGGATGACGTTGGGTTCGTCCAGCAGCAACAGCAGCAGCTGGAGGCGCTTCTTCTGTCCGCCGGAGAGATCTTCGACGTAGGAGGACAGGTGTGCCCGCTGGAAGCCCAGGCGTTCCAGTAGCTGTGCCGGGGTGTGGTCTTTGCCGTCGATTTCGAAGCTCGTCTTGGTCCGCGCCAGCACTTCGCGCACACGGTCGCGGCCGATGTCGGCAAGCTGGGAGAACTGCTGGTCGAGCACGCCGAGTTTGACGGTTTTGCCGTGTTTGATTCGCCCGTCGGTTGGCTGCAGGCTGCCGGCGATCAGCCCCAGGAGCGTTGATTTTCCAGAGCCGTTGCGGCCCAGGATTCCGGTGCGCTCACCCGGGGCGATCCGCCACGTGACATTCGTGAGCACGTAGCCGTCCGGGTAGGCGAAGGCCACGTCTTCAAGGTCGACGACGTCCTTGCCCAGGCGCGACACCGCGAGGCGTTTGAGTTCGAGTGAGTCGCGCACCGGCGGAACGTCTGCGATGAGCTGGTTGGCTGCCTCAACGCGGAACTTCGGCTTGGAGGTGCGGGCGGGAGCGCCGCGACGCAGCCAAGCGAGTTCTTTGCGCATGAGGTTCTGGCGCTTGGCTTCTGCCGCTGCGGCAAGGCGGTCACGTTCGACCCGCTGCAGGACATAGGCCGCGTAGCCGCCCTCAAACTGGTCGACCGTGCCGTCATGGACTTCCCACGTGTCGGTGCTGACCTCATCGAGGAACCACCTGTCGTGGGTGACCACCATGAGTCCGCCTGAGTTCTTGGGCCAGCGTTTGTTGAGGTGCCCGGCCAGCCAGGCAATGCCCTCAACGTCGAGGTGGTTGGTCGGTTCGTCGAGTGCCAGAACATCCCAGTCGCCGACCAACAGTGCAGCGAGCGCTACGCGCCTGCGCTGTCCGCCGGAAAGCGCGGAGACCTTCCGGTCCCAGTCAAGGTCGCCCACGAGGCCTGCGATGATGTCGCGGATGTTGGCGTCCGAGGCCCATTCGTATTCGGGGCGGTCGCCCACGATTGCTGTGCCGACGGTGTCATCAGGGTTGAGGTTGTCGGTCTGAGTGAGGACTCCCACGCGCAGACCGCCGCGCTGAGTCACTCGGCCGGAATCGGGTTCCATCTGGCCGGTCAGCAGCGCCATGAGCGTTGATTTGCCGTCGCCGTTGCGGCCGACGATGCCGATGCGGTCGCCTTCGTGGATTCCGATGGTGAGCGAATCGAAAACGGTTTTCGTGGGATAGTCCAGCGAAATGTCTTCGGCTCCGATCAGATGTGCCACGGCGCGTCCTTCCTGCAGTCAGCGGCTGAGGCGTTTCAGCCGTCGTCTCAGTCTATTGGTCGCGGGCTTTGTTCAGCGGGGAGGTTCAGTGTTCGAGCAGACACAGTCTGCGGCAAGGCACAGCCCCACGCGAGCCGTAATCCTCAGCTCTCAGTCTTCAACTACGTGGGCTCCCGGTGCAGGGCCCGATGTGCGCACAACATTGCGCACGGACGTGCTGGCTTCGAGCATGACCGCAAGATCGAGTGCGTGAGTGTCGTCTTCGACGAGGAATGCAACCGTCGGCCCCGAACCGGACACGAGTCCCCCGAGAGCCTCGGCTTCACGGCCGGTTTCCAGCACCTCGCGCAGCTGGGGAAGCATGTCGCAGGCGGCGGCTTCGAGGTCGTTGTGGAGTGCCTCGGCCAGCTGGTGCGGATCCCCGGACACGAAGGCTGCGACCGCGGCCTCCGCATCGAGAGTCGGGCCCGGTGCGCGACCCTCGGCGCGCATCTGGTCCAGCCGACCGTAGACGTTCGGGGTTGACAGTTCGCTTGCCGAGGTTGCCAGCACCCAGTGGAACTGCGCATCGGACATGACGGTGGCGAGCTCGTCACCTCGGCCGGTGCCGATCGCGGTGCCGCCCATGAGCGCAAACGGGACGTCCGCCCCGAGGGTCGCTGCTGTGTCGTGGAGCAGCTGCGGGTCGTCCAGGCCGATCCACGCGGCGTAGGCCACGAGCGCTGCTGCGGCGTCGGCAGAACCACCGCCCATACCGCCGGCAACCGGCACGTTCTTGTCGATGGCAATGTCGACGGGGACGTGGGTATCTGTCGCCTGCGCGAGAGCGCTCACGGCCTTCCGGGCCAGGTTCCGGTCATCACAGGGAATGGATGACGAGGAGTAGGGGCCTGCCACTGTCACCTTCGGGTTGGCAGGGTCGTCGGCTTCTGTCAGTGCGATGGTTTCGCGCACATTGAGGGCGTGGAAGACGGTGACGAGGTCGTGGTAGCCATCGTCGCCAGCCTCGCCGACGCCGAGCATTGCATTGACTTTGCCGTGAGCGGTGGCCCGGATCATGTGGCTCCTCTGATTGCTTGAGTCCACACTATCGGCTGAAGCGGATTTGTCAGGTGGAACGGGGTTTTTGTCAGGTCGAGCGGGGCCTGTGCTTCGGCTGCTTCGGCGCGGGTCAGGCTTGCGCTTCGGCGCGGGCGAGCGCGATGAAGTCTTCGATCGCGAGGGTTTCGCCGCGTGCCTGCGGGCTGATGCCTGCGGCTTCAAGAACCTTCTGGGAGGCTTCTCCCCCGCCGAATACACCGCTGAGGGCAGCGCGCAGGGTTTTGCGACGCTGGGCGAAAGCCGCGTCGATGAGCGCGAAGACGCGGTCCCGCTCAACCTGGTCGGCTCCCGGCAGCGGCTGGGTGTGGCGGACGATCCGCACGAGTCCCGATCCGATGTTCGGTGCGGGCCAGAAGATGTTCTTCCCTATGTCAGAGCCTCGGGATACGGTTCCGTACCACTGGGCTTTGAGGCTGGGCACACCGTACACCCTGTTGCCCGGGCGGGCCGCCAGCCGGTCCGCGACTTCTGCCTGCACCATGACAAGCACATTGTCGATAGAAGGGAACTGCGCCAGGAAGTGCAGAAGCACCGGGACGGCCACGTTGTACGGCAGGTTCGCCACGAGTGCCCGCGGTTCGGCGGGCAGTTCAGTCACGTGCAGGGCGTCGCCGACCACCAGGTCGAACGCGGCGTCAGGACCGTGGAGTTCTTCTACTGTCCGCGGCAAGCGCGAGGCCAAAAGCTCATCGAGTTCGACGGCGACCACCGGGTGACCCGCCTCCAAGAGCCCCAGAGTGAGCGAGCCCAAGCCGGGCCCCACCTCGGCAACGGTGATGCCGGGTTCCAACTGTGCTTCGGCGACGATCATGCGCACCGTGTTGGGGTCGATCACGAAGTTCTGGCCGCGCTGTTTGGTGGGGCGCAGGCCCAGTTCCGCGGCGATCTCGCGCACAGTGCGGGCGGTCAGGAGGGTAGTCACGCTCCTAGCCTATAGGCTCGAGGGCATGGATCCTCAGACTGCCGCTGCCCTGCTCAACCCGGATGTGCTGGCTGTTCTCGACTCAATTGAGTACAGCCGCGCCGAGGAAATGCAGACGCAGCAGAGGCTGCGCAAGCAAGGGCTGGCACCGGAGGTTGCGGCGGCCGTTATGACTCAGGCGCAGCTGCGGGTTGAGGCGCGTGCCAAGTTCGGGCCGTTTGCCGATTCGATGCTGTTCACCCGCGACGGGCTGGGACAGGCCACCCGATTGCCGGTTGCTGCGATGCACGCCAAGCGGATGCACCGGGGTGGGCCTGGGCTGATTGCGGACCTCGGCTGCGGGATCGGGGCGGATGCTCTGGCTTTTGCCGGTGTGGGTGAGGCGTCCGTGTATGCGTGTGATGCTGACGAGGTCACCGCCGCGCTTGCCGCATACAACCTGCGGCCGTTTGATGCGGTTGCCGAACACGCCCGCGCGGAGGATTTCGATCTTGCTCGCGCTGATGCGCTGTGGTTGGATCCGGCGCGGCGCAGGGGGACGAACGCTGATGGTTCCGCGTTCCGTCTATCTGATCCGGAGGCTTTTTCGCCGAGTCTGTCCTGGGCGTTTGCGGCTGCCCGGCGCGTGCCGAGTGTCGGCGTCAAACTCGGTCCCGCTTTGGATCACGATCTTGTGCCGGACGGTTGGGAGGCGCAGTGGGCCTCGCACCGGGGCGATGTTGTTGAGGTTGCGCTGTTCCACGGCCGCGCTCAGGAACGTGAGGGACGAGCTGCCCTCATCATGGGTGACGAAGGCTCTCTGACGGTGACGGAAGCTGATCTGCCAGCGGACGAGGTGCCGGTCGCCGGCGTCGGCAACTACCTGTTTGAGCCGGACGGGGCTGTTATTCGGTCCGGCCTGGTGCAGGCTCTGTGCGGTCCGCTGGGTGCGCACAGGATTCATGAGTCGATTGCGTATCTGTCCGGCGATCGTCCTGCTGAAGGACCTGTTGCCCAGGCGGTTTCGCAGTACCGAGTGGAGGATGTTCTGCCCGCCGGGATCAAAGCCGTGCGGGGTGCACTGGCGGATCGCGGGATCAATCAGGTGGTCATCAAGAAGCGCGGCATGGACATTGACCCTGCCCAAGTCCGCCGCCAGCTGAAGCTGAGGCCGGCTAAGAAAGGTCAGCCGGCCAAGTCTGCTGTTGTCATCTTCACCCGAGCCGGTACGCAGCGCTGCGCCATCCTCGCCCACGAAGACTGAGGTCGCCGGCGCAGATTTGCGCGCTAATGCAGACTCACGCGTTAATGCGCTGCAACACAGCGCAAAACTGCATTAAAGCGTGAATCTAGACCGGCGGCAGGGCGAAAATGCGACGGCCACCGCAGCCCCACCCAACACAACCCCAACCAAACCAAACAGACGCGAAGACCGGCGCTCCACCTCGTCAGCAAGTGACGCAACGTTGCTGCGGGAAGCCGAGGCCGGCAGCCAGGCGACGCCAGATTTGCGCGGTAATGCAAACTTGCGCGCAAATGCGCTGCAACACAGCGCAAAACTGCATTAAAGCGTGAATCTAAGCCGGCGGCAGGGCGAAAATGCGACGGCCACCGCAGCCCCACCCAACACAACCCCAACCAAACCAAACAGACGCGAACACCGTAGCTCCACCTCGTCAGTCAGTAACGCACAACTGCTGCAGGAAGGCACCGCAACCAGCCAGACCACGCCAGACTTACGCTTTAATGCAAACTCACGCGCAAATGCGCCGCAACAAAGCGCAAACCTGCATTAAAGCGTGAATCTGCGCCAGTTGGAGGAGCACGAGGTGGAGGGCCGGTCTGACTGGCAACTCCGGACCGGCTGCGGGAGGGTGTTGCAACCAACCAGACCAAGCCAGATTTGCGGGCTAGTGCAGATTCACGCGCTAATGCGCCACAACAACGCGCAAACCTGCATTAAAGCGTGAATCTAGGCCGGAGGCAGGGCACGAGGTGGAAGGCCGGGCTGACTGGCAACTCCGGGCCGGGGGTCTGCCTCGGCAGCCAGATTTGCGCGCTAATGCAAAGTCACGCGCTAATGCGCTGCAACAAAGCGTGACTCTGCATTAAACCGTGAATCTAAGCCAGAGTCCGCGGCTAGCCGCACTTGGGTGGTTTTACGCCTGAAACCTTGATCGGCATCTGCGCGGATGCCTCAAGTTCGCCTGCCAGATAGTCGGCAACGGCGTTCATGGCGTATTCGGTGTCGGCGTACGTGACCAGCACGGTGTCCGCGTTTCCAGCAGCCGAAGCGACCTTCCACGGCCCACCCATACCGATAACAACATCCGCACCACCGGACGAACTTTCAGTTCCGTCAACCAACTTCACGCTCGTACCGCCACCGGCCTCAATGCCGTGTTCCGTCAAAGCTTTCTTCAGCGCCTCGGCAGCAGCCGGCGGGCCGGAAATCGACACGCTTTGTACCGGTTCGGCTGAACAGCTTCCGGCCAGAACGGTGAGGGATTCGCGGCCGACCTCGTTGAAAACATCGTCCGCCGGCTTCTGGCCGCCGGCCTCACCAGCGCCTTCGCCAGCACCGTCACCGCCGCCGTCACCGCCAGCGCCCTCACCGGAACCGGCCTCGCCAGCAGCCCGTTCCTGCCACAGACTCATGGCAACAACGCGCTCAGCCTTGGCTCGCATGTCCTTTTCAGACAGATCGCCTGAATCCACTGCCTTCTTCACGGCCTGCACAGCAGCATCCAGATCAGGTGGCATGAGCGCGAGGTCCGCCCCGGCTTTCAGCGCTTCAACAGTCTCCTGACCTGCGGGAACACCCTTCGTAATGGCTCCCATGTTGAGCCCATCGGTCACCGCAACCCCATCAAAGCCAAGCTCATCCCGCAGCGCTTCATACACCTCAGGGTTGAGCGAAGCCGGTTTGTCACCGGCCCCGGCAACCCGCATGTGCCCCACCAAAACAGAAGGCACACCGGCTTCGATTGCCGCTTCGAACGGCTCCCATTCGGTGTGGCTGTATTCCTCAAGAGTCTTCTTCGATTCGGGCAGATCAACATGCGAATCAACTGTCAGCTGCCCGTGGCCCGGAAAGTGCTTGGCACTCGATCCAATACCAGCCGCCAGATACCCTTTGACGGCCGGTTCAACCGCACCGACAACAGTCTCCTGACTGCCGCCTGCCGCACGAACATTGACTGCTGGGTCCTTCTGCCCGACCGTGACATCAGCAACCGGCGCCCAGTTGATCGTGAATCCCAAATCAGCCAACTGCGCACCCTGTGCTTCCATCGCGTCCTGGGTCAGTTCAGCGTCTCCAGCCGCTCCGAAAGCCATAAGAGGCGGAAAGCTGTAAGCGGCAGATTTCAGCCTGGCCACCGGCCCGCCTTCCTGGTCAACGCTCAGCTGTACGGGCCACGCACGCTCCCCCGCGGCTTCCCGCAAAGCACCCGTGTAATCCTTCACGCCCTCGGGCCCAGCACCGTCCGGCAGGTTGTAGCCCATGACGATCACCCCGGCCAGGCTGTTCTTCTTGACCATCTGCCCGGCAACCGCAGGGTCCACACCGTCATACGTGCCCATGATCGTCGCGCCGACCAGCTGGTCGGCACTCATCTTCTGGACGATCTCGCGGGCTTTCTGCCGGTCTTCTTCACTGACCCCTGACGAGGCGGAGGCTGTCTCTTCTGCCGTGCTCGGTTCCGCTGGGGTCGGCGAGGTGGGCTGGCCCTGCCCCGAACATCCTGCAAGAACCAGGACGCTTACGGTCAGTGCAGAAATGAATCTAAGCGCGCGCATCTGTGAGAGTCTAGTGGGACTGGCTGTTGTCCGTATGAACAAAGGATTGCCGTATGTCGCTCATCACCGCCGATGCGCTCAAAGCCGCTCTTGCTGACGCAGATGCCGCAAGCCGTACCGTCATCCTCGACATCCGTTGGACCCTGCCGAAGCCCAACGGGGCTGACGACTACGCTGCAGGGCACATTCCCGGCGCCCAGTACGCCGACCTCGACACCCAGCTGTCGGGAACATCGGATGACCCCACTTTGGGCCGCCACCCGCTGCCGGCCCCAGCCGACCTGCAGGAGACCATCCGCGCGTGGGGCATCACTCCTGATTCCACTGTCGTTGTGTACGACGACAACAGCTCCTTAGGTGCCGCTCGCGGCTGGTGGATTCTGCGTTGGGCGGGCCTGCAGGATGTGCGCGTGCTCGATGGAGGGCTGAACGCTTGGAAGGCCGCCGGCGGTGAGCTTTCAACCGAAACCCCGCAGCCAGCACCGTCTGACATCACGATCACAACTGGGACGATGCCGACCGTCGATGCCGACCAGGCTGCAGCGACAGCAGCACTGGGCACGCTCATCGACGCGCGTCCGTCGGCTCGCTTCCGCGGCGAAGATGACTCCATGGATCCGCGCGCAGGCCACATTCCCGGCGCTCTCAACCGCCCGGCCACCGAGAACTACCGCAACGGAGCACTGCTGCCGCAGGAGGAACTCGCAGCCCAGTTCGCGGATCTCGGCGCGGACAACGGTGCGGTGGTTGCCTACTGCGGTTCTGGCGTGACGGCGTGCAGCAACATCTTGGCGCTCGAGCAGATCGGGGTGCGGGCTTCCCTGTACTCCCCCAGCTGGTCCGGGTGGTCGGCCGATGAATCCCGCCCAGTCGCCAAAGGCTGAAGGGCTGCCAATCCACCTGCTCTCCAAGCGCGCCAAAGGCTGGCGCTCACTTCACCAACCGCACGACAGGACAGCCTGTCCGCCCAGCGCACAGAAAACCAGCGTTACCTGCTGGTTAGATTAGGATGTCCGCATGCTTTCTTTTGCCTCGTCCCCTCAGTCGACACTGGGAGCGGAATGGGAACTCGCGATAGTCGATGCCGAAGACTTCTCTTTGGCATCCCGCGCCCCTGAAATCCTCGAGGCGCTCAAAGCAGAGGGCACGGATCACCTCCAGGGCAAGATCGTGGGCGAAATGCTCACGAACACCGTCGAAATCGTCAGCGGGGTGCAGACTGACGTTGCCGGCATCACGGCTGATTTGAGCGAGTCTCTCGATTACCTGCGAAGCATCCTGGCACCTCGTGGGCTTGATGTTCTGTCCGCCGGAACCCACCCCTTCTCCCCCTGGTGGGAACAAGAAGTCACACCGGCCTACCGCTACGAAGAGCTGGTCAACCGCACCCAGTGGTGGGGCCGGCAGATGCTGATCTTCGGCGTGCACACCCACGTGGGCATTGCCAATCGCGATCACGTCATGCCGATTGTCCGCGCTCTCATGGCCTATGTCCCGCATCTGGAGGCCGTCAGCGCATCCAGCCCCTACTGGGCCGGCCACGACACGCACTACGCCTCTAACCGCGCCATGCTCTTCCAGCAGCTGCCCACGGCCGGCCTGCCGTTCCAGCTGAAGAACTGGGACGAATACGAGGACTACATCGGCGACATGCTGCACACCGGCGTGGTCGATTCCATCAACGAAATCCGCTGGGACATCCGCCCGGCACCGGGTTGGGGAACCGTCGAGATCCGCGTGTGCGACGGCATCCCGACCATGGCGGAGCTGGCGGCCGTGACGGCCTTCGTGCAGTGCCTGGTTCACGACATGTCGCAGCGCCTGGACCGCGGCGAAGAGCTCAACTTCATGCCGGACTGGTTCCACCGCGAAAACAAGTGGCGCTCAGCTCGCTACGGCATGGACACGATCATCATCGAAAACGCCGCCTGCGACGAACGTCTGGTCACGGACGTCATTGCTGACGAGGTGGAGCGACTGGCCCCGATCGCTGAGGAACTCGGGTGCTCGGCTGAGCTGGAATCGATGCTGTCGTTCGCGCGTGTGGGAGCCTCCTACCAGCGGCAGAAGAAGGTATTTGAAGAAACCGGCCGTATGGAAGACGTTGCCGGTCTTCTGGTTGAGGAAATGCGGGCCGGAAAACCGGCTGGCTGGTAGGCCCGCCGGTTGGCCGGTCAGTTTAGGCTGTGCCTGAAGCCGAACTGAACGTCAGCCTTACTCAGCGGCATGCTGGCGCAGCACCTGCAGCAGCTCCGGCCATGCGGCGGCAAAGCCCGGATGAAGTTCGTAGTCGGCGACCGCGCCTAGCGGCACCCACCGCAATTCAATGCTTTCGGCATCCGCTACGTGAGCCTCAAGCCTCTGCGTGACCTGCGTGATGACCGTCGTGTAGGCCCATCCGTCTTTGTCCACCCGGTACTCGCCGATGACCGTTATGCCTTCGCCGTTTGGTCCGGGCACACCGGTTTCTTCCCAGCATTCGCGGATCGCACCCTGCTTAGGTGTTTCGCCTTCGTCGAGCGCACCGCCGGGGATTCCCCACGTGCCGCCCTGGGCTGACCACACGGCGCGGTGCTGCAGCAGAACTCCGCGGTCGGGGTCGTGGATGAGCAGACCGGCTGCGCCGAACAGACCCCAGAAGCGTCCCTGCGGTGTTTCCACCCAGCCGTCACCGGTGCGGCGCTGCTGCCGCAGGTGTTCTTCCGGTGGGCGTGAGTCGCGAGCGCTGGCAGGACCTTCAGACGACAACCTGGTCAACCTCCAATGAACTTGTCACACCGAAATCCGGTGCTGAGGGCTGTTTTCCGCGGACGACCACGTGTGCACCGAGTGCTGCCATCATTGCCCCGTTGTCGGTACACAGGCTCAGCGGCGGGATGAGCAGGGAAATGCCCTCATCGGCACAGCGCCTACTCAGCTTGTCGCGCAGACGGCGGTTGGCGGCAACTCCCCCGCCCAGCAGCACCCGGTTGATGCCGGTGTCTTCGCAGGCCAGAAGGGTTTTGCGCACCAACACGTCGACCACGGCCTCTTCAAAGGACGCGGCGATGTCAGCCAGGCGCACGCGCTGGGATTCAGGCTTGGCCTTCTCGGCTTCAACAGCCCGCAGCGCCGCGGTCTTCAGACCGGAGAACGAAAACGCGTAACGACGTTCGGGGTCGCGCAGGTCTTTGGCCGTCATGAGTCCGCGCGGGAACTTCACAGCCGTCGGGTCACCCGGAACGCCGTCATCAAAACCACCCGCGGCGGCCTTTGAAATGTTCGGCCCACCCGGATAGTCAAGACCAAGCAGGCGGGCCGTCTTGTCGAAAGCCTCGCCCGCGGCATCGTCGATTGTGGAGCCCAGAAGCTCAATCCCGTCCACCAGGTCGGTGATCTTGAGGATTTCCGTGTGCCCACCCGACACGAGCAGAGCGATAGTCGGCAGTTCAAGACCGGAGCCGGGCTCCGCCTCGTCAGAGGAAGTGTCCAAAGTTGCGGCAGCAACGTGACCGGCCAGGTGGTTCAGCCCGTACAGGGGTTTGCCGGTGGCAGCGGCGAGCCCCTTAGCCGCGCTGACCCCCACCATGAGCGCACCGGACAGACCGGGGCCCGCGGTGACGCACAGCGCGTCAATATCATCGAGTGTGACACCCGCGGTTTCCAGGGCCTGGGTGAGCGTCGGAGCGAATGCCTGCACGTGGGCGCGCGATGCGACTTCCGGCACCACCCCGCCGAAGCGCACGTGTTCGTCCATGGATGAGGCCACCGTGTTCGCCAACAGGGTGCTGCCGCGGACAATGCCGACCCCGGTTTCATCGCACGAGGTCTCAATGCCCAGGATGAGCGGCTCAGTCATCGTCGCCGTCATCGCCTTCCGGAGCCTGCGCGGAGCCGGTCTGCACGGTTTCGGCGCCGAATTCGTCGACTGCCAGCTGGGTGTAGCGGGCGTAGAGTGCGGCTTCGCTTTCGGATCCGGTGAGATCGGCGGCAGCGAAAGTGCCGGCCAACAGGCGCAGGTGCGTATCCCACACCGGGCCGACCTGCGGAATGAGCTGGGCGGCTTCTTCGTCAGATGCGTAGGTGTGGGCGGCTGTCACGGTCACGCTGGGGTGATCGCTTGACTGTGCGCCGGCCTGGCCGGGTGCAGCTTCTGACAGGCGCAGGCTGATGCGGCCAAGCCCGCCGAGTTCCACCAGCACGTGGTCGTCTTCGACGCAGGACAGCACGTGGGCCGTCAAGGGGCTTCCCTCAAAGTCGAACTCGATTGCGCTGACATCCGAGGCGCCGCCGGCTTCCGCGCCGTCGCTCACCTCCGCGGCACCACTGGCTTCCGAGGTGCCCTCACCCTGATCAGCGTCGTCGTCTTGGACTGGGTGGAAGGGGGCGAACCACAGCGCACATTCCATAGGACTGGTGATGCGCTTCCACACGGTGTGGAGGTCGGCGCTGATAGCTGTTTCGAGCACAAGGTCTGTGCCGTCTTCCCACTGTGTGATGGATGCCGAAATCATGCTCACAAGCCTAGCAACGACGCCCGCATAACCAGCGCGTCAGCGCCCGTGTAATAGCCGGGCCGGGTGTGCAGCACAGTGAAGCCGAACGCCTCGTACAGGCCCAGAGCGGCAGTGTTGTCACTGCGGACGTCGAGGTACACCGCTTCGACCCCACGGGTGCGGGCAGTATCCAGGAGGGATTCCAGGAGGAGGCGGCCGGCACCTCGGCCGCGGATGTTCGGGTGGGTGGCGATTGTGAGGATCTCAGCCTCTTTGCCGCTGATGCTCAGGCCGGCGAAACCGGCCAGGCCCTGCTGCGTGTGGGCCGCGATGAGGAACACCGTTGGGCTTGCCGCCTGCGTCCAGAAGAAGTCTTCGCTCCAGGCGTCCGGGCCGAAGATTTCGCGGTCCATTGCGGCGGCGGTGGGAATGTCCCACCACTGCAGCGGGCTCAGTGTGACGGTCATAGCTGCTGGGCGTTTGCGTGTTGGCCGGTCAGGTGCGGTGCGGTCAGCGGCCGGGCAGCGGTTTGGCGTCAGGTTCGCGAAGGTACAGCGGGATGGGCTCCAGCTGCTCGCGTCCGGCGGCTTCCGTGCGGGCGGCGATCCGGGCGATGTCAGCCGCGAGCGCTTCTGTCGGGAACCGCGGATCGGGTGCGCCGAGCACGTCAGGGTAGAGCTCAAAACCGGCGCCGATGCGGAGGACGGCCGGTTCTGTCGAGCCCGGTTCCGTGGGACTTGATTCTGTTGGTCTCGGCTCGCTGCTTTCGGCCGCCAGGCCCTTGAGTTCGGCGAGGTCGGCGGGTTTGGCCACGTCGGGACCTGCAGCGAGGACCGGCAAGCCGTCCTCGTCGAGTCCTGCGTATTCAGCCCAGTAGACTTCGCGGCGGCGAGCGTCCGAGGCAACCAGGATCCGCACGGTGTCGACGTCTTCACCGTCAGCACGCAGCTGTTCGTACACCGCGAGTGCCAAACCGTCGTGCGAACGCACGCCCACTGTCCGCAGGCCGCGGCCCACGGCAAAGCCGAGGCCAGAGGCGATGCCTGCGCGCATACCGGTGAACGGTGCCGGCCCCACGCCGACGGCCACGAGTTCGGGTTCAGGCGCCTGCTTCAGCACATCAGTAAGTGCCTGGCCCAGAAGTTCAGCGTGACGGCGAGCGCGTGACTGCGCCCATTCGGCGTCAACACGGTCATCGGCGACAACCGCGACGGAGGCCGCGGATGACGTATCGAGCGCGACGACAACCGGCTGTTTCGCGCCAGCACGCGGGGTTGTGCTGGGGTTGTGGGCGGTCACTGCATGGCCTCCTTCACACGCGCCAAACGGCTCGTCCAGGATCCACCGAAGCCCTGCAGAGTCGCTGTGCGCTGACCGGATTCCGGGTCGGCGGAGTCCGGCCTGGTCAGGGTGATCTCCAGGTGATCGTCGGCCAGAGATTCGGCCATACCGGCGCCCCATTCGACGACGGTGACGACTTCGTGCTGTTCGGAGTCGAGGTCGAGGTCATCAAGTTCCGCGGCGTCTTCTAACCGGTAGGCGTCAACGTGGACGAGCCCCGGACCGTCGCCGACCGAAGGGTGTTCGCGGGCGATGATGAAGGTCGGTGAGGACACGCGCCCGCGCACGTTGAGGTGCGCGGCAAGCGACTGGGTGAACGTGGTCTTGCCCGCCCCGAGACCGCCGGTGAGGATGATGAGGTCCCCCGCCCGCAGCTGGGGTGCGAGTGCCGCTGCGAGTTCAGCCGTGCGGGCCTGATTGCGCAGCTCAATGTCGATGCGGCTCACGCGGTTTCCCCGCTTTCGCTTGGCTCTCCGACCGCACGTCCCGTCAGCACCCTCTCAACGCGGCTGCCGATTCCGGTGACGATTTCGTAGTTGATGGTCCCGCCCCATGCGCCCCAGTCGGCTGCGGTGGGCTCGCCGGAATCGCCGGGGCCGAAGATGGTCACTTCGTCGCCGATACTCACGTCGGAGTCCAGGCCGACTTCCACCACAATCTGGTCCATGGCGATGCGGCCCACCTGCCGGTACTGGCGCCCGCCGATGAACACGCGCGCGGCGTTGGATGCCGAGCGGGGCAGACCGTCGGCGTAGCCGCCGGCCACCAGCGCAAAGCGGGTGTCGGCCTCGCACGTGTAGGTCAGTCCGTAGCTGGCATGGCTGCCGCGGGCGACGTCCTTAAGCGCTATGACCTGCGATTTCAGCGTCATGGCCGGGCGCAGGCCCAGGCTTTCCGGAGTGCTGCCGGCAAAGGGGCTGAGCCCGTAGACGGCCAGACCTGTCCGCACGGCGTGTGCGGTCAGAGTGTCCGGTCCGGTGCCGATTGTCAGTGCCGCCGGTGAGTTCGAGGCGTGGACGATGAGTTCGTCCGGGTGTCCCAGGTCTGGCTGGGAGAGCAGGAAACCGCGCAGCTTCGAGATCTCTTCGGTGAAGATGCTGTACTGGTGGTCGGTGAATTCGCTTCCCGGCTCATCGGCAACCGCCAGGTGGGTCATGGCGCCAACAATCTTCAGACCGGCGCGAACATCGTCATCCAGCTGGGCCACCTCGCGAAGGAAGCCGTCAAACTGGCGCTCGGTCATCCCACCGCGGCCCAGCCCGGAGTCGATCTTGATGTGGATGCGCAGCGGGTTGTCTGCGCTCTTCCGAGCCGCTTCGACGATGAACGGCAGCTGTTCGGCCGCGCTGATGCCCGCTTCGATGTTCTTCTGGGCAAGCTCTGCAAAATCCACACCGATGGGCATGAGCCAGCACAGAACAACGGTGTCGGCGGCACCTTCGAGCCCTTCGGCAGCCAAGCGCTCCAGAAGGTCGCGCACCTGCAGGGCTTCCGGCACGGTGGCGGTGCCGATTCGGCGTATTCCGGCTTCGACCAGCACGGGAACAACATTCGTGATGCCGTGACCGTAGGCGTCGGCTTTGACGACGGGGATGACATCAGCTTCGCCCGCGTGTTCTCGCAGCACTGCGAGGTTGGTGCGGATGGCGTCACGGTCGATGAGCGCTTTCAGCAGCGACGGACCGTAGGCCGTTGTGGGCAGGAGATCAGATGACGTTGGGGACACGCCTTGATCCTAACGCGCACGTGCTTTCAGCACAGCCTGTTCCACTGCTCGCGGCAGACCGGAAGCGTGTGTGGCAGACTTACCCGCCCTCCCGTGGAGCAGGACCGCGGCTGCCGCGGTCACGGCTGTCACACCGGGCTCGAGGTGCCCCTTGGCTGCCGCTCTTTCTGCCAGGAGCGCTGCGAGCACCCCCGTGAGAACGTCACCAGAGCCTGCTGTTGCGAGGTTTGCTGAACCGGCCGGCGGCAGGTGGACGGTGCCGTCGGGTTCTGCGATGACGGTGCGGTGGCCTTTGAGCAGAACGACCGCGTCGAGTTCGCGGGCGGCAGTGCGGGCCCAGCGCAGCTGATCCTGTTCGATCTGGCTGCGCTGAACGCTGTGGCCGCGTGCCTTGAGCAGCCTTTCGAGTTCACCGGCGTGGGGCGTAATGATGCTGCCTGCCGGCAAGCGTTCGGGTAGGTGGTCAAGTGCTCCGGCATCGGCGATGACGGGCTCGCCGCTGGAGAACGCGGCTTCAGTCCTGTCGCTGCCCGGGCTTCCGGGGCCGACGGCCCACACCTGCACACGACCGTCGGCTGCCACGGCTTCCGGCACGTGGGACGTGACAGCTGAGCGCAGCCGTTCATCGCCGGTGATGCGCACCATTCCCGCGCCGGCGGCCACCGCCGCGTTCGTGCACAGAACAGCAGCCCCCGGATAGTCAGCGGAACCGGCACAGATGCCGACGACACCTCGGGTGTATTTGTGATCCTCACCCGTCGGCGCTTTCACGAGTTCGCGCAGGTCACTGCGCTTGTACACCCACGCATCCGGCACGGTGTCCGAAAAATCCAGGCCGATGGGTGCAAGAACCACACGGCCAGAGGCCCGCGCCCCGGCACCCGTGAACAGGCCGGTTTTGAGCCCGCCGAACGTGACAGTCCAGTCGGCCTGCACGGCAGCCTGGGCGCTGCGGCCGGTTGAAGCGTCAATGCCGGTGGGCACATCGACCGCCACCGTGATCTGCCCTTCTGAGCGGGCGGAACTTGCCTGCCATACGCGAATGAGCCGCACAAGGTCCTCCGGCAGCTGCGGTTTCGCACCCGTGCCGAAAACCCCGTCGATGACCAGATCAGCGGCACCCAGGTGGCTCGGAGCCTGGGCAATGTCAACCCGCCGGCAACCGGCGCTGAGGGCGGCGGCCAGTCCCGCCGCGTGCGGTGTGCCGAGGGTGTGCAGGAGGGTGACGGCGGCACCTCGGCGGGCAAGGTCAGCAGCCGCAAACAGAGCGTCCCCGCCGTTGTTGCCGGGCCCGGTGAGAACAGCCACGCGGCGGCCGTAGACGGTTCCGCCGCCCAAACGCAGAACCCGGCGGCACACGGCAGCCAGTTGGCCTGCGGCCCGGCGCATGAGCCTGTCGCCTTCACCGGCTTCCAGCAGCGGGGCTTCGGCCTGGCGGATCTGCTCACCGGTGTACGCGGGGCGGGGCATCGTGATTCCTGTTCTGCTTAGGTTGAACGTCGTTCAGCTGGTTCAGCTGGGGTTCTTCCGGCGGGCTTCCTCGCGCATCCGGTTGCGCTCTTCGCGCCTGGCTGCAACATCGGCGCGGAACTGGGCGAGCGCGCGATCGTGTTCTGCCGTTCCGGGCACGGGAGGTGCCGGCTGGTCGACGGGCGGAGACAGTGACGGTCCGCTGCCTTCGACAATGACGTAGGTGATGGTGCGGTCGCCGTCGTGCGTGATCGACAGGTGCACGTGCTCACCGCCGCGCTTGCGGAACATCTCGAGCACCCAGCCGCTCAACCGGAAAGACGGGGCACCGGAGAAAGCCGAGACCACCTCGGCCTCCTGCCACGGAATGATCTGCGGGAACTGCAGAGCCTTGACCAGCGCCTCTTTTGCCGAGAAGCGGGCGGCGAGGCTTTCGGGGCTGCGCCGCTTGCCGTTCTTCTTCAGCTGTTCAGCCGGAGTGAGCAGGCGGTCCAGAAGTTCGGGCACCCGCTCAATGTGCTCCTGGAACCGGGGAACGTCGGCAATGTCAACGCCGATGCCGATGATGCCCACGACTGCTCTCTCCTTACTGGTCTCGTGTGCGACCGGCCTTGGGCCGCTTTATTCGACTCTTATTCGACCGTGACCGATTTCGCGAGGTTGCGCGGCTGGTCGACGTCCAGGCCCTTGGCCTGAGCCAGCTCCATCGCGAAGATCTGCAGCGGCACCGTGGTCAGCAGGGGCGCCAGCAACGTGGTGGTGTTGGGCACGTAGATGACTTCGGAAGCGTACTCGCGCACCGCCTCGTCACCCTGTTCTGCAATGACGATCGTGTTGGCTCCGCGTGCCCGGACCTCCTGAATATTGGAGACCACCTTGGCGTGCAGCGAATCCCGGCCGAAACGGCTGGGCACGATGATGATGACAACCTGACCTTCGTCGATCAGTGCGATGGGGCCGTGCTTGAGTTCTCCGGCTGCGAAGCCTTCCGCGTGGATGTAGGCGAGCTCCTTGAGTTTGAGCGCACCCTCCATGGCCACGGGGAAGCCGACGTGACGGCCGAGGAACAACACGGACGGGGTGTCTGCCAGGCGCTTGGCCAGGTCCGTGATCTGCTGGGAGTCATCGTCCAGGAGCTGCTGGACCTTGCTGGGGATGTTCTGCAGTTCGTCCAGAATCAGCTGGATTTCGTCGCGGTACTTGTTGCCGCGCAGCTGCGCCAGGTAGAGGCCCAGCAGGTAGCAGGCCACAATCTGGGACAGGAACGCCTTGGTGGATGCCACAGCGATTTCCGGGCCGGCGTGCGTGTAGAGCACAGCGTCGGATTCACGCGGAATCGTCGAACCGTAGGTGTTGCAGATGGCAACGACCTTCGCACCCTGGTGGCGGGCGTGGCGCAGCGCCATGATGGTGTCCATCGTTTCGCCGGACTGCGAAATCGCCACCACGAGGGTCTTTTCGGACACGATCGGGTCGCGGTAGCGGAATTCGTGGGCCAGTTCGACCTCAACCGGGATGCGGCACCAGTGTTCGATCGCGTACTTGGCGACCTGACCGGCGTAGGCGGCTGTACCGCAGGCTACGACGATGATCTTGTCGACGGACTTCAGCACGGATTCGTCAATCCGCATCTCATCCAGCGTGAGGCGGCCTTCCGTGTCGAAGCGGCCCAGGAGTGTGTCGGCGACTGCCTGCGGCTGGTCGTGGATTTCCTTTTCCATAAACGACGTGAAGCCGCCCTTGTCCACGGTTGCCGGGTCCCAGTCGATTTCGTATTCGGTGCCTTCGACCGGGTTGCCGTCGAAGTCCATGATGTCGACGGAGTCAGCGGTGATGGTCACGACTTCGTCCTGGCCGATCTCAACGGCGCGGCGGGTGTAGTCGATGAACGCTGCGACGTCCGATCCCAGGTAGTTCGCGTCTTCGCCCAGGCCGATGACCAGCGGCGAATTGCGGCGGGAGGCAACAACCGTTCCAGGCATGTCAGCGTGGACGGCCAGCAGGGTGAAAGCACCTTCCAGCTGGTTGGAGGTTCGTCGCATGGCCTCGGTGAGGTCACCGGTTTCACGATAGTTTTTGGCCAGCTGATGGGCTGCGACTTCCGTGTCGGTTTCGGAGGCGAATTCAACGCCGTCTTTCAGCAGCCGCTCTTTGAGTGAGGCGTAGTTTTCGACGATGCCGTTGTGGATGAGCGCCAGGCGACCGTCGTCAGCCAGGTGGGGGTGGGCGTTTTCATCAGTCGGCGCACCGTGGGTAGCCCAGCGGGTGTGGCCGATCCCGGTTGCGGCTTTCGGCAGGGGGTGTTCGGCAAGCTCATTTTTGAGGTTGTCGAGCTTTCCGGCTTTTTTCGCTGAGGCCAGCTGGCCATCCTCGGTTACGAATGCGACGCCCGCGGAATCGTAGCCGCGGTACTCCATTCGCTTAAGGCCTCCGACGGTGACGTCTTCAGCGGTGATCTGGGCGTTCGGGTTTCCGACGAATCCAACAATTCCACACATAGACTTCAATATTAACGCGCGGCGGTGCCGTAAGCTGGATTTCGCCGCCTGAGTGAATGCTGAGCGAAACGAGGATCTGCAGCACCTATGGAACACAGCGACGCCACACCGTTCGTTCGATCCAGCGACCTCGACCCCGCTCGTCTGCTCGCGGGTCTGCGTCCGCACCAGAAGCAGAGCGGGCAGTCCATTGCCTCACCCTTTTGGAGTTTTGACCGCACCACGTGGTCCGAACTCGCTCAGGCCACTCCCCTGCCGCTGACGGCGGCTGACGTAGAGCGTCTGCGCGGTAAGGGTGAGCGCATGGACACCACCGAGATCGAAGAGATCTACCTACCGCTGTCGCGGCTGCTCAACCTGTACGTTTCAGCCCGCCGCAAGAAGCACAGGCTCACGCGGGAGTTCTTTGCTCCTCTGCGCGCCAGCGGTCACGACCCGGCCCCGCAGCACATTCCGTTTGTCATCGGTGTGGCCGGTTCGGTGGCCGTCGGAAAGTCCACGACGGCGCGTGTTCTGCGCGAAATGATGGCCCGCTGGCCGGACACCCCGAAGGTTGAGCTCGTCACCACGGATGGGTTCCTGTTTCCCAATGCAGAACTTGCCCGCCGTGGTCTGACGTCGCGAAAGGGATTCCCGGAGTCCTATGACCGACGGGCGCTTATGCGCTTCCTGTCCAAGGTCAAGTCCGGTGCAGAAGAAGCACGCGCTCCCGTCTATTCGCACCACACTTACGACATTGTTCCGGGTGCTGAAATCACGGTCCGTTCACCAGATGTGCTCATTGTCGAAGGGCTCAATGTTCTGCAGCCGCCCAGGCCGCGCGCTGACGGCAAAGTGGGTATGTCCGTCAGCGACTACTTCGACTTTTCCGTCTACGTCGACGCGGCTGCCGGTGATATTCGCCAGTGGTACATCGACAGGTTCATGGAACTGAAGTCGGGTGCTTTCACCCAGCCGGATTCATACTTCCACCGCTATTCGGAGCTGACGGAAGACGAAGCACTCACCCTCGCCGGTGAGATTTGGGATTCGATCAACGCTCCCAACCTGCGGGAGAACGTTGCCCCATCGCGTGGCCGGGCCGATTTGATTCTGACGAAATCGGCCGACCATTCAGTACGCCGGATCCAGCTGCGCAAACTGTAGTCAGTTCGCACTGCTGAACCCGGCGTCTGGTGGGCCGAAGCCCGTGTGGTTTTGAAGTCCTCTGAGGGGCTTACCCCCTCAGAGGTGTGTGAATCAGAAAGCGGGGATCACCGCGCCGTCGGTCCACTTGTCTTCGATGAACTTCTTCACTTCTTCTGAGTGCAGGAGTTCGTCGAGCTTCTTGATGGCTTCGTTTTCTTCGTCACCTTCGCGAACTGCGAGGAAGTTCGCGTAGGGGTTGTTCTCAGCCGATTCCACGAGGATCGAGTCTTCGGTGGGCGACAGTCCTGCTTCCAGGGCGTTGTTGCCGTTGATGATCGAAGCGTCGGTGTCTTCAAGGGTGCGTGCCAGCTGTGCAGCGTCGGCTTCCTTGAACTCAAGGTTCTTCGGGTTGTCCTTGATGTCCTTGATGGTGGCGGTGGTTGCGTCCTTGCCGTCAGCCAGCGTGATGACGCCTTCCTTGGCCAGCATGTCAAGGGCACGGCCCTGGTTGGCCGGGTCGTTGTTGATGCCGACGGTGCCGCCCTCGGGCAGTTCGTCAACCGACTTCACCTTCTTGGAGAACAGTGCGATCGGTTCGATGTGCACGCCTTCGAATGCGTAGAGCTTGTAGCCCTGGCCTTCGACTTCTTCGTCCAGGTACGGCTTGTGCTGGAAGTAGTTGGCGTCGAGGTCACCGTCGACGAGCGCACGGTTGGGCAGCGCGTAGTCGGTGTACTCCTTGACCTCGATGTCGAGGCCGGCTTCTTCTGCCAGGTTTTCGTCGACGTAGCGCAGGATGTCACCGTGCGGGACCGGGGAAACTCCAACGGTCAGCTTGGTGATGTCGCCGTCTTTCTGGCCGACTTCCTGGTTTCCTCCGCCTGCACCGCAGCCGGTGAGGATCAGGCTTGCGGCGGTGGCAATAGCTGCGATGCGCAGTTTCATATGTGCAGTCCTTCTGACGAGTGTGCTTGTGTTGTCGGCAAGTTTCTCACTCTGCGGACAGCTTTCACGCGCTTTTCGTCATAAAGCTCCATATGACGAGGCGGCGCTAGACTTCCCGTGCTCCCTCCTGTCCTGGTTCAGGTCAGGGAGCGTGGTGAAAGGAGCATCGTGTCGAACTACTCCCCCATGGCGATTCTGCACAGGACGACAGCCAGTCAGCGCACCAAGGGGCGTCCGGCCCCGGAGGTTGACCGGGCTGCCCTGCGGCGCATCGGCGGTTTTGCGGCTCGGCACAAGACCAAACTGGTCCTGTTCATTCTGCTCTCGGCAGTATCAGCCGGTGTTGCTGTGGCCACCCCGGTGTTGGCAGGCCGGGTGGTCAATGCCATTACCGCTGGTGGGCCAGTGAATCTGATTGTCGGCATCGCAGTTCTCATGGGTGTGCTGGCGCTGGCCGATGCGGCATTGACGATTGTGTCGCGCTATCTTTCGGCCCGCATTGGCGAAGGCCTGATCTTTGATCTGCGCACCGCGGTTTTTGATCACGTGCAGACTCTGCCGGTGGCGTTTTTCAACCGGACCCGCACGGGTGCGCTGATCTCCCGGCTCAACAACGACGTTATGGGTGCGCAGCGAGCTTTTTCCAACACGCTGTCCGGGGTTGTGACGAACATTGTGTCGCTTGCGCTGACGGTCGGTGTCATGGTTGCGATTTCGTGGCAGGTGACGGTGCTGTCGGTGCTGCTCCTGCCGATTTTCTTGGTGCCTGCCCGTTTCATTGCCGGCCGTTTGGCGTCGCTGCAGTTTCAGGCGGCGGATCTCAACGCGGCCATGTCGACCCGCATGACGGAGCGGTTCTCCGCTGGTGGTGCGACCCTGGTCAAGCTGTTCGGCAGCCCGCAGAAGGAGTCGGCGGAGTTTGCTGACCGCGCCGGTCGGGTGCGCGATATCGGTGTGCGCACCGCCATGCTGCAGGTGACGTTCCTGGCCGCTCTCACACTTGTGTCCGCTCTGGCTTTGGCGCTGGTCTACGGGGTCGGCGGTATGCAGGCGGTGGCCGGTTCGCTCGATGCGGGCAAGGTTGTCACACTCGCGCTGCTGCTGACCCGCCTGTACACACCGCTGACGATGCTGGCGAATGCGCGCATGGACATCACGTCTGCAATCGTGTCGTTCCAGCGGGTGTTCGAGATTCTTGATCTGCGCTCCACCGTGCAGGAACCGGAATCCCCCAAGCCTCTGCCGGCTGGCCCTGTCTCTGTTGAGTACCGTGACATTTCATTCCGCTACCCCACTGCCGCCGAGGTGTCTCTCGCCTCTCTTGAAGAGGTCCCGGTTCTTGACGGCCGGGAGTCGTCCGAGGTGCTGCACGGACTGAACATTTCCGTTCCGGCTGGTCACACGGTCGCCCTCGTGGGTTCATCCGGTGCTGGAAAGTCGACGATCGCATCTCTGCTGCCCAGGCTGTATGACGTGACAGAAGGCGCTGTTGAACTGTCCGGTGTGGATGTCCGCGATTTGAGCTTTGACGCGCTGAAATCGACCGTCGGCATGGTCACGCAGGACGGCCACCTGTTCCACGAGTCGATTCGCGACAATCTGACGATCGCCAAACCTGATGCAACGGATGATGAGCTGCGTTCCGCTATGGAACGCGCACGCCTGTGGCCGGTTATCGACGCCCTGCCCGATGGGCTCGACACCGTGATCGGTGAGCGCGGCTACCGGCTGTCCGGCGGTGAACGCCAGCGGCTGACAATTGCTCGTCTCCTGTTGGCCGAACCTGCTGTGGTGGTGCTCGATGAAGCTACGAGTGCTCTCGATTCAACGAACGAGGCAGCTGTGCAGCACGCCTTGAACGAAGCCATGACCGGCAGGACCGCGTTGGTCATCGCCCACCGCCTGTCGACGGTGCGTAGTGCCGATCAGATCATCGTCATTGAGGGCGGCCGGGCTGTTGAGCGCGGTACCCACAGCGAACTTCTGGCGCAGAACGGCCGGTACGCGCAGCTGTACACAACCCAGTTCGCAGACCAAGAAGAGTCAGAAGACTCAGCCGGCGGCACCTCGGGAGACTAGAGCAGCCCGCGGTCATTTCCTGGCAGAGAATCTTGAAGCTGCGAGTTGGAGAAAACGGTAGGCTGAAAGGATGAACAGCCGAAGGGAGCAGTCATGGAACGAGTGCGGTTCCGGGATCTGAAACCGTACGAGGTCGTTGACAGTCTCGATGACTTGAAAGGGCCGCCGCAGGGCACCATACGCCTGCCCATCTGGGTTCGCTGGGTGGACGACGGCGATATTGACGTGACTGATCCCGGCGGGGTGCGCTTGGCTTACCAGGCTCTGCTTGCAGAAGGCACCGCTGAAATCCAAGCACAGCTGATCAACAAGGACAGACTGCTGCGGGTATGGCCACACCTGAGCTTGGATTCCCGTGTACGCGATCTTTGGGAAGATCGCTTTCCTCAGCTGAAGCGTGTGAATGTGTAGCCGAGAGGCGATGCAGCGCGATGTTGCTCGCATTGCCCTGAACGATGCCGCCGACTCTGGGTTCGCTTTGGCTGGGTCGGGGGCTATTCGTGAGCACGGTCTCACTCAGCGACCTACAGCTGATGTAGACCTCTTCACTGTTATGTCAGCGCAAGACAAGTTCAGCACCGCTGTCGAATCGATTCGCGAGCGTTTAGAAGAAGCCGGCTACGAAGTCGACGTTCCCCGGCAGAGCGAGTCATTCACTCGAATGGTTGTTTCGTCGCACCTCGGGCTGCAAACTGAACTGGATCTGGGTATCGACTGGCGTGAGCGTGAGCCAGTGGCACTGGAAGTAGGTCCTGTTCTTGCTGTCGAAGACGCGGTCTCCAACAAGATTTTGGCTCTTTACTCGCGTGGTGAAACAAGAGATTTTCTCGATGTTGATTCAATACGCGGATCTGGGCGATACACCGACCGGGAGCTGCTGGAAATGGCTGCGGCGTCTGATCCAGGATTCGATGAATCGATGTTTGCGGAACGCCTTGAGATGGCGGACCGAATCGAACCTTTCGAAGTGGCCGGCTACGGCGTGAGCACAACGGAACTCGAGGCAGTAAAGAATCGCTGTAAAGACTGGGCTCAGCACATTAAACGGATATGAACGCAGGAGCTCGCCAGACGGTTGGGGGCTGGACAAAACCGTTAGGTTGATCCCGAAAACCATAAACCTCACACATCGATTGAGGTGACTGTGCCTGCCCGCAGAAGGAGCGACCACACGAGCAGGAAGATGAGCGCTCCGACTGCTGAGCACAGAAACGTTGAGACTGCGACGATCAGCCCGTTTGTCAGCCACGGGCCGGTGAACACGTACAGAATCACCGGGCTGGCGAAGGCGATGAACAGGGCCGTCATTGCACTCCACCGGGCAGGTTTGCCGGGGTCAGCCACGTAGCCCGCCCGCACAAGGCCGGTGAGGAACGCCCCAACCGTGGCAATGCCGCCGAGCACCGCGAAGGACGAAGTCAGCACACCGAACATCCACCACAGGCCAGACGAACCCGACGTCGCTCGGGCCACGAGGCTCAAGCCGACAATGACGACGGTGCCCACCGCTGTCGAGGCGGCAGCCGCCAGCCCGGCGGGCAGACGCCCGTAGAGGACCTTCGTGTTGTCTGCGCTCTTCTTCACTGTGTGCTCACCACCGGGACCGCCGGCCGAGGTGCCGGGGCACTCGGGCTAGGTGCCGCACTGCTGAGCGGCCCCGGTGCGGGGAGCTGAACGCGGTCAGAGGGCAAGGTGCTGCTTGACGCAGTCAGCCAGGCGTTCCGCCTGCTTCTGCGCTTCGGCTTCGGTTTCGGCCTCGACCATCACACGGATAACCGGTTCGGTGCCCGAAGCGCGCAGCAGGACGCGGCCGCTCTTGCCGAGTTCGGATTCGACGGCAGCGACTTCTGCCTGAACTGCCTGATCGTCAGTGCGGGTTTTGTCGACTCCGCGGACGTTGATGAGCACCTGCGGCAGCTGCGGGATTTCCGCTGCGAGGTCGGCCAGTGTGCGACCGGTTGATGCGACGCGGTTGATCAGGTGAAGGGCTGTCAGCACGCCATCGCCGGTGGTGCCGTGGTCAAGCATGAGCACGTGACCGGACTGTTCACCGCCGAGCACGTGCCCGCCGGCCAGCATGCCTTCAAGCACGTAGCGGTCGCCGACCTTCGTCTGCACGTCCGCGATGCCAGCCTTCTCCATGGCGAGCTTGAGGCCCAGATTCGACATGACGGTGGTGACCAGTGTGTCATTCTTCAGGGTGCCGGCTTCCTTCATACCCAGAGCCAGGATGCCCATGATCTGGTCGCCGTTGACTTCGCGACCGAGCGCATCAACCGCCAGGCAGCGGTCAGCGTCACCGTCAAACGCAACGCCGAGGTCAGCTCCGTTGTCGACAACGGCCTTCTGCAGCGGACCCAGGTGGGTAGAGCCGACACCGTCGTTGATGTTGAGGCCATCCGGACTTGCGGCAATGACCGTGACATCCGCACCGGCCTGACGCAGTGCCGCAGGGCCGACGACGGATGCCGCTCCGTTGGCGCAGTCGACGACCACACGCAGTCCCTGCAGCGGAGTGGGTGTGTCACCCAGAGTCGATACGAGGTGTTCGGTGAATTCGTCTGCCGCTGCCGCGTACGGCTTGATGCGGCCGACGTCCGCACCGGTGGGACGATCCCAGTCGGCGTCGAACAGTTCAAGGATTTCGTCTTCCGCAGCATCGTCGAGTTTGGTGCCGCCGGGGCCGAAGAATTTGATGCCGTTGTCCGGCATGGGGTTGTGGCTGGCTGAGAGCACAACACCGAAGTCAGCGCCGGTTTCCTTCACGGCGTGCGCAACACCCGGGGTGGGCAGAACACCTGCGTTCCACACGTCAACACCGGTCGAGGCGATACCGCCGGAAATTGCTGATGCCAGGTAGTCACCGCTGATGCGGGTGTCGCGACCGACAATCGCGAACGGACGCTTGCTGCCCGTGCCGTAGCGTTGCTCGGGCCTGCCGAGAACTCGACTGCCTGCAACACCCAACTGGAGAGCGAGTCGAGCCGTGATGTCCTTGTTGGCCAGACCGCGAACGCCGTCCGTACCGAAAAGCCTGCTCATAGAACCTCCTGTTTTGGATCGCATTCATTCTACGTTTACGAAGCTGAGCACCCGGTCAGATGGGCACGGCGTGTGGTGAGAACACGACGCGGGCCCAGCGGCACCTCGCGCCCGGAAAGCACAAGACCCCCGCACCGAGGTGCGAGGGTCTTGAAAGCCTTCTTGAGCCCAGCCTTCTTGCGTTCGGGAACGCAACGCTTCTGATATGGCTAGATGTCTTGGTTTGGGACTATTACGCGTGCAGCTGCGCGGATAAGAGGCCGAAACCCGAACAAGTCGCAAGCTAGGGCAGCACCACGCCGACTTGCCGCAGCAAACTCGCCAGTCGTCCCGGAACAATGACATCCCGCCATTCGATGCGCAGAAACCTGTAGCCCATGCGCCGAAGCTGTTCTTCACGGCGTTTTTCTTTTCGGTAGACCTCCGGCGACACACTGCCATTCGGGTCTTGGTACTTAGCCCACCCGTCGAACTCGACAATCAAACCCCAGTGCTCCAAAAAGAAATCCACCCGCGGCCGGTATGACTCACCGGGCAGGGGGAACGACACTTGCTGCGCTATTTTCCACCGCGAGTCCTCCGGACAGCACCTGAAACCCAGCTCATAAAAACGAAAGTAGGCAAGTGCCTCACCTGCGGATTCCGACAATCCGCGCATCTCTTTAAGCCAACTCAACATGGTGACCGTCCGCCTGCCCGCCGAGCACTCCTCAAACTGGCGAAATACTTCAGCCAACTCATCAATGACGACATGGAACCGATCGGCGGAAGGCACACCCGAGGCCCGCCCATGAGCCCGGAAGCGAATGTGTCGATCGGCGATGGCAAAGCCCTCGGCTCCGCCGACATCCCGGAGCAGGTCGAACATCGTCCAATCTGCACTCACTGCTCGTAGCTCAGGCAGAGCGCTCACCGGCGAAGTAATGTGCTCAGCAGGAATTGCTCGTTGGCGATGTATTCGGTGAGTCCGTGAGAAAGGTCGTTCCGGACCGCTTGTCTGTAAGCGCGCTGGAGGATCAGTGGGCAGTTCCATGCCCCAAAGCACAGCCGCGGTAGCGTGACTCAAGATCGCCTGACCTGAATGCCCAAAGGCCACCGCCCAACCCGCATGATGGGCTAGCTTCCGCAAATAGACTGACGAGCCCTCGTCGGACAACAGTTCAGGTCGGTCTACAAAACACGCAAAAGCTCTGTGTGCCTCTTGTTCGCACAATCGCTCGACGGCATAAACACCCCTGGCCAATCTACTGAGACAGCATCCAACTGCACGAGCTGCCTGATGCGCCATTGCACCAGCAGGAAGGGCACTGACCACAAAGACATTGTTCATGCGTCCCAGACTGCTGGTCGACGAACCCCTGGGAAAGACCAGACCGCGCAGCTGTGGACAAACAGGTCATCTGTTTAAAAGCAGCTAAACCCGAACGGCCTGAGTAAACATCGAGGTCGGACGCGCATTTCTAAACTTAAGCACGGAATCGGGAGCGTCTGGTCCACAGCTGAAGGCACTCAAGTGCGCCGGAAATGACACGGAGTTGTCCGGTTTCGGGCCCGATGTCCGCCTACCTGCACGGACAACAAACAGAAAACCGAACAAGTCCCCCGCAACGCCAAAAGGCCCGCGCACCTTGCGGTACACGGACCTTTGGAGCAGGCACTGCGTGCCCCAAGCCGGATCTGCCCTGGCGGGCGAAGATCAGCGCTTGGAGAACTGCGGAGCCTTGCGAGCCTTCTTGAGACCAGCCTTCTTGCGTTCGGGAACGCGAGCGTCACGCGTGAGGTAACCGGCCTTCTTCAGTTCAGGACGGTTGTTTTCACGGTCGATTTCGTTCAGCGAACGGGCGATGCCCAGACGGACAGCGCCGGCCTGGCCGGAGGGGCCACCACCGGCAATGCGCACGAAGACGTCAAAACGGCCTTCGAGGTCAAGCAGGCGGAAGGGTTCGCGAACGAGCTGCTGGTGCATCTTGTTCGGGAAGTAGGCTTCAAGGTCACGACCGTTGATCTTCCATTCACCGGTGCCGGGGACCAGGCGGACGCGAGCGACAGCGCGCTTGCGACGGCCAACGCCCTGGCCGGGAGCGGTGAGCGATTCGCCGCGGCCACCGGCCACGGATTCGCCGAGACCAGCCGAAGCCGGGGTTTCGGTCGAGTACGACGTCATTTCGACGTCCTCGTTCAGGTTCTGGTTGTCAGCCACGATTCTCCTCGGTTAACTGAGCCTTGGGCGCTTACTGCGCGACCTGGCTGATTTCGTACTTCTGCGGGTTCTGCGAGGCGTGCGGGTGCTCAGCACCTGCGTACACCTTCAGCTTGCGCATCTGGGCACGGCCGAGGCGGTTCTTGGGGATCATGCCTGCAACAGCCTGCTCCACTGCACGCTCGGGGAACTTCTCAAGGAGCTCTTCGTAGCTGAGGCTCTTGAGACCACCCGGGTAGTTGGAGTGGCGGTAGGCGCGCTTCTTTTCCAGCTTGTCGCCGGTCAGCACAATCTTGTCCGCGTTGATGATGATGACAAAGTCACCCGTGTCGATGTGAGGTGCGAATTCCACCTTGTGCTTGCCGCGCAGCAGACGAGCTGCCTGCGAAGCAAGGCGACCGAGAACGACGTCAGTGGCGTCGATGACGTGCCACTGGCGCTCGACATCGCCGGGCTTTGGTGTGTACGTACGCAAAAGTTGCCTTCTTTTCGTCTCTAGCTTCCAAGCCACACACGTCTGCCTGACAAGGTCGTGAGTCTTGTTCAGCAGTACTTGACTTGCTTGAGGTGCACGGTACGCGTATACATTTCCCGCTTATCCTGCAACGCGACTAGAGGTCTGCGGCGTGTGTATCTGACGTACAGCGACTGTCAATGTTAGCGCGGAAGCACACACCTTTGCAAAACGGGGCTCGTGTGTGGTTGAGCGCGTGTGCTGGACTGCTCTCACGAGGTGGAGGTCGGCCTGATCTTCTTGTTTGGGTTCTGTTCGAAGGGTGTGCAGGCACTCGGACTTCGAACACAGAAACGCTTCGGCGGGCAGCTCCCCTGTGGGAACTGCCCGCCGAAGCGTTTACGTCTTAGAACTTCAGAGCGTCGAGAATCTCAGTTCAGTTCACGTCTGCGTTCTTGCGGCGTGTGAGGACAAGTGCACCAGCACCGGTCAGCAGCAGCGCAACTGCCGCAGCAGCAGCCAGGCCGACTTCAGTACCCGTACGCGGCAGCGGCTTGTTAGCAGCTGCGCCCGGCTTCTTGTCACCAGCTTCAGGCTTTGCCTTGTCACCGGCCTCAGGCTTGTCCTTGTCACCGGCTTCGGGCTTGTCCTTGTCACCGGCCTCAGGCTTGTCAGCCTCGGGCTTGTCCTCAGCAGGCGCGTCGGCAGGAAGGACGTTCACGGGGATTTCAACCTTGCCGCCGATGGGCAGCGGGTTGTTGTCCCACCATCCGGCGTTCGGAGCAGCAATGAGGGTGGCGGTCATCTTCGGACCCTTCACCGGCTCGGCCTTACCTTCGTCTGCCTTGCCTTCGCTCGCAGCTTCGGCACCGTCAACCTTGCCGCCGGCCTTCGGTTCGTCCTTCTTGCCGGCGTCCTTCGAGGCGGTCACCTTGAACTTCACTTCGGACTTGCCTTCAGGCACCGAGTCGAACTGTGCAACGTTCTTCTTGTCCTTGACGGCGTGCTTGCCGAGGTCAACCGAAACACCCTTCGGCAGGTCGAGGGTCATCTGCAGCGGGCCCTCGATCTTCTTCTTGGCGTTGAACTGAACGCTGATTTCTTCGGTGGTGCCGGCCTTGATTTCGAAGGCGTCGTCCTTGTTCGACGGGTGCTTGATGGAGACTTCGAGGTCACCGTTCTTCATGACGTCCAGCGCGGCATCAGCCTGGCGTTCGTCCTTGTCGGCCTTCACCTTCTTGCCCTCATCCTGGCGGGCGTTGAAGTAGGCTTCCCAGATTTCGAAGTCGGTCAGACCGGACTGTTCGAACTTGCCGTTGGCGAAAGCGGTGAAGTTGTCACCACCGGCTGCCAGGAAGGACAGGGTGGCCACCCTGTAGGTCTTGTTCGGGTCGATGTCCTCACCATTGACCTTGACGGACACAACGTGCTTGCCGCGTTCAGCCTTGGAGTCGTAGATGACTTCGAGTTCCTTGGAAATGCCCAGGTGCAGGAACGGACGCGAAGCGCCATCAGGCTGCCACTGCTCTTCGAACAGCTGGATGACGTCCGAGCCCTTGAGAGAAACAACTCCGTGGTCGTTGGCGAAGGGAAGGACCTGGTTGAGCTCAGCAACCGTGACTTCACCCGGCTTTTCGCCATTGAAGATGTCATCAACCTTCAGGTCGGTGCGCAGACCGCCCGGGTTCGTAATGGCGAAGTCCGACTTCTCCAGCTGGGTCAGGCCGGTGCCTTCGTTGAGGGCATCGGCAACCAGGTTGCCGAGTGTCGATTCAGCACCGCGGTCTTCCTGGCCGTCCTCTTCGAAGGCGCGCGTGATGTCTTCGTCGATTTCACCGGCGACTTCCTTGCCGATTTCATTCGACTTTTCGGTAGCTGCCTTGATGATTTCGCCGGTCTTGCCGATGACCTCTGTCGAAGCTTCCTGGCCCTTGGTGTCGATGATTTCCTGGCTGTCGATGGTCCAGTTGCCATCGCCCTTCGAGGTCAGGTTGACCGCGGCGACGTTCTTGCCGTACTGGCCAGCCTGCATGACGGGGACGGTGTTCTCGCCCTTCTTGTAGGTGCAGTTGACCGGAACGTGGGTGTGGCCCAGGAAGAATGCGTCAACGGAATCATCAGCGGCGTCGAGGATGCCCTTGACTTCCTTGCTCTTGCCGAGAGCAGCATCGCAGCTGTCGCCCTCAGCCGATCCGTTCATACCGACGTGAGCCTGGACGATCGTGACGTCCGGGGCTTCACCCTCCGGCAGTTCGGCAATCTTCTTCGAGGTGCGCTCGACGGCTTCGGCAGTCTTGCCGAAGTCAAGCATGTCGACTCCCGACGGGCTGACGAGGCTTGCGGTTTCCTGCGTCACAACACCGATGACGGCAATCTTGATGCCGTCCTTTTCGATGATTTCGTAGTCCTTGACACCTTCGGAAAGTTCCTTGGTGCCCTTCTTGTAGACGTTCGCGGCCAGGTGCGGGAACTCCGCCTTGTGCTCGCCAGCCAGCACGCGCTCGCTGAAGTCTTTGAAGCCACGATCGTATTCGTGGTTCCCCATTGCCGAGGCGTCGAGCCCCAGAGCGTTGAGGTAGTCAATCGTGGGCTCGTCTTTCTGAGAAGACGAAACGTAGGTGCTTGCACCGATGTTGTCACCAGCGGACAGCAGAACCGAGCTGCCCTCAGCCTTCGCCCGTTCGTTTTCCACCGTCGAGGCCATTGCCTGACCGTCCGGGTCGGCAATACGTCCGTGGAAGTCAGTGATTCCCAGCACCTGGAGCTTGGTGCCCTCCGGGGCTTCTGCAAAAACCGGCATTGCGCCGAGAGGTGCGACGAGTACGGCGGCGGCAGCGCCTCCGTACAGCGCACGGCGTGCTTTGAGCATGTTCAGTCCTTAAGCTTCTGATTCAGCGCTGTTCGCGCGTTTCTGAAAAAGGTCTGAGCACAGTGTTACAAATCTGAGATCTTTTTGGGGACTTTTGCATGAATTCCATATGGATTGTTCGTAAAGAGGCCGCGTCGCCCACTAGCTTTCGCCCAGCTCAGCCGAGCTTCGCCGGGCCCGTGTCTGCGCCGCCCGCGCAGCCCATTCAGCCTCCGGCGGATAGCCCACCTCTTCCATCACAAGCCCCGCCCCGGGGGCGATGTAGAGCGGTTCCGGGCTTTCACCTCGTGAGTTGGCGTGCTCAAGAAGCTCAGCCGGGTACTCAGCCGACCACACCCCCGTGCCCACCCGAATGAGGCCGCCGACGATCGCGCGGACCATATGGTGGCAGAAGGCATCAGCGCGCAGACGGAAGACAATCACCCCGTCGGCATCGCGGCCGACCGAGATCTGCTGCAGCGTGCGGATGGTCGTCGAATCCGGGCGGGGTTTGCAGAACGGCAGGAAGTCGTGCAAGCCCAACAGACCAGCAGCGGCCTGGGCCATGGTGCAGGCATCAAGAACACCCTTGTGACGGACCGTTGCGGCCGCCAGCAGCGGGTCGAAGAACGAATCGTCATCTGCAAGCCGGTACGAATACGACCGCCACTGCGCCGAGAAGCGCGCATCGAAATCATCTGAAACCGCCGAGGCCCCGTGAATAACGACATCGTGGGCATCCAACCGAGTCAGCGCACCGCGCAGGCGGCTGACCAGGGCAGATTCAGGTGTGCGCGAATTGCCGTCCCGATCAACCCGGCGCTGCCCCACGAGCGCGGCGATCTCTTCTTCACCCAGGTCCAGGTGAACAACCTGTCGGCGGGCGTGCACTCCCGCATCGGTGCGTCCGGCTACAACAGTGCGCACGGGGGTGCGGCAGACCAAAGCGAGCGCCTCTTCCAGGGTCCCCTGGACGGTGCGCAGCCGCGGCTGCACTCCCCACCCGTGGAAGCTGGTGCCGTCATAGCCAAGATCGAGTCGAAACCTCACGAACGAAACTCTACGACGGGCTCCGCTTCGACGTCTTGGTACTCCATGGGAACAAGCGCCGGAAAAGCAGCCCGCAGGACAACAGCCGTCGGCTGGCGCCGCTGCGCGGTGTATTTGGCAACCGCCAGGTTGTAGTAGCGGATTCCGGAGACGATCCGACCTTCGATGATCCGCATCTGCGCGTGCAGGTCGATTGCCGCGCCCAGGCTCTGGCGGTGCCGGTCGACTTCAATAAGTCCGATGGCAAGCGCATCGATCGCATGCGTCAAACGCTCTTCAGCCTGGCCGATTTCGGAAGCGTCTTTGACGGTTTTGGCCCTCCGCAGGGCATCTTGCACGGACTTTTGGTGGTGCTCGTCCTGCTCCGAATGAGCGGTCGCCATGCGCAGGTACTCGGGAACGAGAGCGTGCCGATCGGTGCGCACCTGGTCCAGCTGCCGTCGGGCTTCACTCACAAGGTCAAGTGCCAACCGCAGCTGCGAACCTCGGGTGTACAGGAGGTAGGCCAGACCCAGGCACAGGACAACGACAACGGTCACGAGGATGATCTCAGCCATTGTGCCTCCCTTGTCTGCCGTCTGGCCTGCCGTGCGGGCTTCACTCATGCTATCGGCAGCACCCGGTACCGGAAAGAATTCGCCGGAATGGTGGCCGAAAGTTCACCTTCGAGTGTTCTGGGCGTACCTCGGGGGCCACCTGTGTGGACGATCCTCAAACTGTGAGAGTTGCGATTGTTGCTGAAACTTTTCTGCCCCAGATGAATGGTGTTGTCGGAAGTCTCCTCAAGGCGATTGAGCACATCACCGAACGCGGCTACGAAGCCCTCGTCATTGCTCCGGGCACCCGGATGGGCGGTCCGCGTGAGTACATGGGCGTGCCGATTGTCTACGTTCCCTCACTGGCGTTCCCCGCTTACAAAAGGCTGCGTGTAGCGCCCGGCGGTGTGGCTCGCATTCGCCGCATCCTGGCTGATTTCGCGCCCGATGTTGTGCACATCGCCTCCCCGTTCCTGTTGGGCTGGCGTGCGGTGCAGGCCTGCCAGGAGCTCAACATCCCGTCGGTCGCGGTCTATCAGACCGAAGTGCCGGCCTACGCGGCTCGCTACGGACTGACCGGAGTGGAGTCCATGCTGTGGGGTCACGTGCGCAATATTCACAACCGCGCCACCATGACGCTCGCCCCGTCTACCCCGACGATTGAACAGCTGGAATCGCACGGTGTTGACCGGATTGCCAAGTGGGCCCGAGGTGTCGACGCTGCCCGCTTCCACCCGGACCGCAGGTGCGAGGAATGGCGACAGTCGGTGGCCGGTGGGAAGAAGATCATCGGCTACGTGGGCCGGCTGGCCGCGGAAAAGCAGGTGGAGAACCTGCGGGTGCTGGCCGATGTGCCGGACACCAAGATCGTCATCATCGGCGAAGGTCCGCTTATGGGCCGCCTGCGGGCCGAACTGCCGAACGCGCACTTCACGGGCTTTCTCGGCGGTGAGGCTCTGGCTCGCGCTGTTGCAGGCTTTGACCTGTGCGTTGCACCCGGCGAGTTTGAAACGTTCTGCCAGACGATTCAGGAGGCCATGGCTTCCGGCGTTCCGGTGGTCGCGCCGGCGCGCGGCGGCCCGCTGGATCTGGTTGACCATTCGCGCACCGGTTGGCTCTACGCTCCGGGCGATGTTGCTGGTCTGCGCGATCGCGCTCTGGATCTGCTGGGTGACGATGCCAAGCGCCGCGCCTTTGCGCAGGCTGCTCGGGCCGAAGTCGAGTCCCGCACGTGGCGCGGAGTGTGCTCGCAGCTGATCGGCTACTACGCTCAGGCGATCGCCGCTCACGAAAACCTGGCGCACGCCCGGTGACTGGCACCTCGTGAGTTCCGGGGCATAGGCCCCAGTCCCGGAGGTTGCGGACTTACTCTCCCGAGGTGCCGCCCGGCTCTTCGACCAGGCCGCGCGCCTCGAGGGCGGCTCCGGTGTCGATGGCGTAGCGCACGGTGCCGAGCACGACCGGCACGGAGCGGGCCCGGAGTGATCTTTCGAGCCCGCGAGCGCGGGCGGAGTCTGCGGCGAGCCCCACGAGGTCGGCAATGTAGGACACGCTGCGGATGGTGAGCGCTGCGGCAAGGCCCACCGTTTCAGGGCGCACGCCCACCCACCCCAAGGGCTTGGCTGCTGCAGTGAAGACAAGCAGCAGTTCGCTGATGCTGGTGGTCAGGATCAGCACGGACGCGCCGATGACACCGGCGAGCATGGCTGTGGCGACTCGGGCGGCGGTGGGCACGTCGGTGAAGATGAGGTTGCCGACCACCAGAAGCAGCATGACAGGCCACATGCGCACCAGCGGCAGGATGATTCTGCCCAGCGGCAGGCGCGCGGTGAGTGCAATGAGCACGATGAGCACGAACACCGCCCCGTTGACCCAGGCGTCGCGCACGACGATGACGGGCAGACTGGTGAGCACCAGGGCGATCACTTTGACCCACGCCGGTGTGCGGTGCAGCCAGCCGGGAATCGGCCAGCGCACGCCGAGGAACTCACCGCGACGCCGCTGAACCGTGCGCGGCTTCGGCATGGCCGACTGCGGAATCATGCGGAGTCGCGGGGAGGTCGGCAGGTGCTGCGGGCGGCTGACACTGCGGCTTCGCGGTAGTGGGCGATCGCCTGGCCAGCGGGACCGTCGAATGCAATGGCGCCGTCGTCAATGACGAGTGCACGTTCGGCATCGGCGGCGAATTCGAGGTCGTGGGTCGTGGTGATGATCTGCACGCCACGGTTTTCGGCAAGTTCGTCGAGGGTGTCGCGCAGGAGTGTGCGGTTTGTCAGGTCGAGCAGGGTTGTCGGTTCGTCCATCAGCAGGACACTGGGCTCAACCGTGAGGACGGAGGCGAGTGCCACCAGCTGGCGCTGTCCGCCGGAGAGTTCGTACACCGAACGGTCGGCTAGTCCGGTCAGGCCGAGTTCGTCGAGCACGGCAAGCGATCGTTCGCGCCTTTCGCGTTTGTTCTTTATACGTCGGAGCGAGAGTTCAATGTCTTCGATGACGGTCGGCATCACCAGCTGAGCGGCCGGGTCGGTGAACACGAAGCCGACGTTCTGGCGAACCGCGCGCCCGTCATCGACGGTGTCCTTGCCGTCAACGGCGACCCTGCCCCACGTGGGCAGGGTCAGGCCGTTGATCATCCGCAGGAACGTGGACTTGCCCGAACCGTTGGCGCCGATGACGGCCACGCGCTGCTCATTGATTTCGCAGGTGAAAGGGCCTGCGAGGGTGCGCCATTGGCGCTCTGGACCGCTTTCTGCGGAATCAAGAACAGCGGCGTGGGCGCCGTCGAAGACAATGCTTGCCATCAGCGTCGAGTGGAATCAGCGTCGTGCGAGAACCGGGAAGGCCCGCAGGACCATGACGGCAAGGAGTGCTGCAACGGTGGTCTTGATGACGTCACCGGGCCAGTAGGCCATGTCAGCAACCGTGGCGGCGCCGAACGGGATACCGCCGTTGATCGACATGCCGGCAATGCCCATGAAGTGCAGAAGAACCGATGCGGTCAGCAGGGAGCCGAGGATCATCATGACGACTCGGCCTGCACCGGAGAAGCGACGGTAGGCAAAGCGGGCGGCCCAACCGGACAGCAGCGTGTAGAACGGGAAGCCCAGAATGAAGCCAGCCGAGGGTCCGGCGAGGACGCCGATTCCGCCTCGTCCGCCTGAGAACACGGGAAGACCCAGGAAGCCCAGGGCCAGGTAGAGCAGCACGGCGATGAAGCCGCGGGTGGGGCCCAGCACCATACCGGTGAAGGCCAGCATGAGGGTCTGCAGGGTGATGGGAACGCCGACCGGGCCGACCGGGATCGGCGGCACGAGTGCGAACACCCAGATGAGCGCCGCGAAAACGGCGACGAGGGCAACGGACAGGCCGGCAGAAATGCCCTGCCCGCGGGCGCCGGTCTGCGGCGCGGAAACGTTGGTGGAAGTCATGAGGAGCATCGTACCTGAACACTGTTCAGGTACAGAAATCGGCTGGCTTGTTCTGGGCACCGCCCCACCTCAGGAAAATCACGAGGTGCCGCCCCAGCTGGGACCGGGTCTCCACCTCGGCGTGGTGCTGGGGCAGCCATCCCAACACTGCCCCACGCCTTAGCAACAAAAACACCCCTTAGCAGTGGTTGCTAAGGCGTGGATCCCGGCTAACGGGAGTCTGCCCACTGCTAACGGGTGGATTCATTGCTAACCGGTGTTTCTGCCGGGCGACGGGTGACCGGCTGGGTCAACACCTGTGGGGCTGGGCACCGCCCCACCTCAGGAAAACCACGAGGTGCCGCCCCGGCTGGGACCAGGCCTCCACCTCGTCATGGTGCTGGGGCCGCGCCCCACCCCCGCCCCACGCTTTAGCAACAAAAACACCCCTTAGCAGTGGTTGCTAAAGCGCAGATCCCGGCCAAAGGGAGTCTGCATGCGGCTAACGGGTGGATTCATTGCTAAGGGGTGTTTCTGCCGGGCGACGGTTGCGCTGGCACCCAACGCACCCGCACCCCAAACGCAGCTGCGCCGACAAGCGGTTGCTTGCCGGCGCAGTGTGGCTAGGCGGGAGGTCACGTGCGGCTTATGCCCCTCGAGGCCTACACCTCGTTCTACTGCTGGGGCAGCCATCCCAACACTGCCCCACGCTTTAGCAACAAAAACACCCCTTAGCAGCTACTGCTAAAGCGCAGATCCCGGCTAACGGGAGTCTCCGCACGGCTAACGGGTGGATTCATTGCTAACCGGTGTTTTGCTGGGCGACGCTTGCGCTGGCACCCAACGCACCCGCACCCCAAACGCAGCTGCGCCCACAAGCGGTTGCTTGCCGGCGCAGTGTGCTGAGGCGGGAGGTCACGTGCGGCTTATGCCCTCGAGGCCTCCACCCCGCTCACTCCCATTCGATGGTGCCCGGGGGCTTCGAGGTGATGTCTAGGACGACGCGGTTGATTTCGTCGACTTCATTGGTGATCCGGTTGGAGATCTTCGACAGCGTGTCGTAGGGCACGCGGGTCCAGTCGGCGGTCATGGCGTCTTCACTGGACACGGGGCGCAGCACGACGGGGTGTCCGTAGGTGCGGCCGTCGCCGGCAACACCAACGGAGCGGACATCGGCCAGCAGCACAACGGGGCACTGCCAGATGGTGTCGTCCAGACCTGCGGCGGTGAGTTCTTCGCGGGCAATGGCGTCGGCTTCGCGCAGAATGCTCAGACGCTCTTCGCTGACCGCACCGACAATGCGGATGGCCAGACCAGGACCGGGGAACGGCTGACGGCCGACAATCACCTCGGGCAGGCCGAGTTCACGGCCGACCGCCCGAACTTCGTCCTTGAACAGCGCACGCAGCGGTTCAACCAGCTCAAACTGGAGGTCGTCCGGCAGACCGCCGACGTTGTGGTGGCTCTTGATGTTCGCGGTACCCGATCCCCCACCGGATTCGACAACGTCCGGGTAGAGGGTGCCCTGCACCAGGAACTCAATGTTTTCACCTTCGCCCTCCCGCGATTCCGCGACGAGTTCAGCGGCAGCCTGTTCGAAGGTGCGGATGAATTCGCGGCCGATGATCTTGCGCTTCTGTTCGGGATCTTCGACACCGTCAAGTTCGCTTAGGAACTTCTGCGAGGCATCGACCGTCACCAGGCGCACACCGGTTGCGGACACGTAGTCCTGTTCGACCTGTTCGCGTTCGTTCTTGCGCAGCAGGCCGTGATCAACGAAAACACATGTCAGCTGGTCGCCGACCGCACGGTGGACAAGAGCTGCAGCAACGGCCGAGTCAACACCGCCGGACAGACCGCAGATGACCTTCTTGGCGCCGATCTGTTCGCGGATGCGGGCGACCTGTTCGTCGATGATCGAATCGGCTGACCAGTCCGCCTTGAGCCCTGCGACCTTGAACAGGAAGTTCTCGATGGTCTGCTTGCCGTATTCGCTGTGCATGACCTCCGGGTGCCACTGCACACCGGCGAAACAGCGCTCGGTGTCTTCGATCGCAGCAATGGGAGCACCGGCGGTGCTGGCCAGAACCTTGAAGCCTTCGGGTGCGGTTTCAGCGGAGTCGCGGTGGGACATCCACACGGTCTGTGCGGCAGGCAGACCGGCCAGCAGAGCGCCTTCTTCTGTGACTTCGAGTGCCGTGGAGCCGTATTCGCTGGCACCGGTGCGCGCTACGCGGCCGCCGAGTGCCTGCACCATGGTCTGGAAGCCGTAGCAGATGCCCAGCATGGGCACGCCGAGATCGAACACTTCCGGGTCGATCGACAGGGCATCTTCCGCGTTGACCGATGACGGTCCGCCGGAGAGCACAATGGCGACCGGCTTTTTGGCAGCGAATTCGGCAGCGGTTGCGGTGTGGGCAATGATTTCGGAGAACAGCCCGGCTTCGCGTACACGACGTGCAATCAGCTGCGCGGTCTGCGCACCGAAGTCGACGACGAGGACGGGGCGGGCGTCCGTACCTGTTTCGGGGGTCTGGGTCATGCTTCTATCCTAAGCGTTCGCAGAGGCGATCCTGCCGATGCAGGAGGTGGTCAGGCGGTGGTACTCGCAGTGGTCAGGCGGCTGATTTCGGCGCGACGACAACAGCGTCGTCGAGTTCCTTTTCGCCGCGGCGGTGGATTTTCGCTTCAACAATGAACGACATGACCGGAACAACACCGGCCAGCGCCAAGACGAGGAGGTTCTTCAGGCCCCACTTCATCTGCGAGTTCAGCCAGAAGCACACGATCAGGTAGGCCACGTAGCACCAGCCGTGTGCAATGGCGACGGCCGCGGCGGCGTTGAAGCTGCCGAAGGTCAGTGCTTCTGCCGGGTTGCCGCCCATCATGAGTCCCCAGATGAGGTACTTGAAGATCATCTCAATGGTGAGGATCAGCAGCATGACACCGGTGATGATCGCCATGATCCGGTAGAACCGCAGTGCATTGCGGGCGGACTGCCAGCGGTTGAGGGTGAACACCGCATTGGGGTCGTCCTCGTTGAAGTCCGGGCGGCGGTCCAGGGGGTCACCGCCGTGCTGGGGATCGTTGCTCACTGGGGGTCTCCGTTCTTGGGAGTGCGGGGCAGCTTTTCGCCGGCGTCTTTCACGACCACGTATTCAACGGGCGCTTGGTCTTCCCGGCGGAGTGCATTGTATTCGTCGCGCAGCAGGCGGAACCAGATGTACACGGCGAAGACTGCGAACACGATCCATTCGAGCGCGTAGAACGCCGATTGGAGGTCAAAGCCTTCGTCTTGCGGTTCCTGATAGGGAACATAGGACAGCTGGTCACCGCCGATGCCGACTTCCGGCTTTTCCTGCGGGAAGAGAAACGCGGAGTACGTGTAGACGTCGAAAAGGTTGACTATCTGCGAGGTGGAAACGGACCGGACTACTCCTTCGGGGAGGTCCTTGGTGTCCAGTGGGCCTTCGATGGGGGCTATGCGGGCATCAAGGGTGACATCCTGATCCGAGGCGGTGCTCGCCTTGGCTGTTTCGAGGTCTTCTGTCCAGCCGCGCACCACCGGAATGGCGGTGGGTTTGGATTCGAGCTGGTCGGTGTCTGCGGCCTGGGCGTATTCGGGGTCGTCCGGGGCGAACATGGTGACAACCCAGTAGCCCTTGGTGCCGTTCAGGTAGCGGTCGTCGATGACGACCTGCTGATCCGGCAGGAAGTGCCCGCTGATGGTGACTCGCTGGTCGGCCAGGTAGCCCGGCATGGGCCCCTGGGCTTCCATGATGTCGTTGAAGGGCTTCGCCACCGCGAGTTCGGGGTTGTCGGCCTGCTGACTCTTGGACTGGGCACGGTCAATCTGCCATGCGGACAGCATGACGAATGCGGTGACCAGCAGCAGGACGAGCGCCAGGAATCCCAGCCATCTGGGTTTCAGGGCGAGACGAAGCACGGAGCCCCTCAGCTTTCGGCGTCGACAACCACGTTGACGCGCTGGAAGGACTTAAGGTCCGTGTAGCCCGTCGTGGCCAGGGCACGGCGGAGGGCACCGGCGAGGTTGACTTCGCCGACTGCCGAATGGCCGGGCCCGTGGATGAGCTGTTCGAGCGGTGCGACGGTGCCCATGTGCACGCGACGGCCGCGTGGAAGTTCCGGGTGGTGGGCTTCTGCGCCCCAGTGGTAGCCCTGGCCGGGAGCTTCTTCTGCGCGAGACAGTGCCGAACCGAGCATGACGGCGTCCGCGCCCATGGCGAAGGCCTTGACGATCGAACCGGTGGAGCCCAGCCCGCCGTCGGCGATCACGTGGACGTAGCGGCCGCCGGATTCGTCCATGTAGTCGCGGCGGGCCGCCTGGACGTCGGCGATAGCGGTGGCCATGGGCACCTGGATGCCGAGCGTGTGGCGGGTGGTGGATGCCGCACCGCCGCCGAAGCCAACCAGAACACCGGCAGCACCGGTGCGCATGAGGTGCAGGGCCGGTGTGTAGGCACTGACGCCGCCGACGATCACTGGGACGTCGAGTTCGTAGATGAACTGCTTGAGGTTGAGCGGATCGGTGGTGCTGGAGACGTGCTCAGCAGAAACCGTGGTGCCGCGGATGACGAAAAGGTCGACGCCTGCGTCGACAACGGTCTGGTAGAACTCCTGGGTGCGCTGCGGCGTGAGCGCACCGGCAACCGTCACACCGGCTTCGCGGATTTCAGCCAGGCGGGCGGTGATGAGTTCGGCCTTGATGGGTTCGCGGTAGATCTCCTGCATGCGCTCGGTGGCGCGCTGGTCGTCAAGCCCCGCGATTTCGTCAAGCAGCGGCTGGGGGTCTTCGTAGCGGGTCCACAGACCTTCGAGGTCGAGAACGCCGAGCATGCCCAGACGGCCAAGCGAAATGGCTGTTGCCGGGCTGACAACAGAGTCCATGGGAGCAGCCAGATAGGGCAGGTCGAACTGGAACGCGTCGATCTGCCATTGGAGCGAGACATCCCGAGGATCGCGGGTGCGCCGCGAAGGGATAACCGCTACGTCGTCAAGTGAATATGCCCTGCGTCCGCGCTTTCCGCGGCCGATTTCCAACTCTGTGCTCACGCGTCCCAGGGTACCCCAGGGCTCTGACACGAATGCGGGCCGCCATGGTCGGAACCACAGCGGCCCGCACTCTGTCAGCCTTCCGTGAAGGCCGGCCCTAGGCACCATTCACGAAGCGCCACTCCCCCGAACCTGTCAGGCTCAGGCAAGCGGCGCCTCGTGAATCAGAGTCAGCCCGTCAGGGCATGGGGGTTGTCCAGTCTTCGTAGACGTGGGCGCTGGCCCAGAAGTGCAGTTCGTACAGGCTGGCCTGTTCGAACACGGCCTTCATTTCGGCGCGCAGGGCCGGGGTGGCCTGTTCCATTTCGCGTTCGAGGATCGCGACTGCTCCGCGGGTGGATTCGTCGAATTCGGGGCTGTCGTACATGGTGATCCACGATGCGAAAGGGTGGCCTTCCAGGTTCGATCCGGCCTTCTTCATGAGCACCTTGCCGATGTGGGCGTACACCCAGAAGCACGGCAGGACACCGGCAACACCCACCTGGTAGGGGCGCAGGGCAGCCGTTGCCATGAGAAACGACACGTAGCCCAGCGACGTGGGGCTGGCGATGACGGCTTCGGCATCGCGGCCTTCATCGGAGCCGCGCTCACCGTGGCGCAGACCGCGGGTGCCCGCGGTTTCCTGCTGGATTTCCTTGACCAGCGGAGCGAAGACCTCGTCAGCGAAGACGGCTTCGTGGAGTTCGTTTTCAGCGACAACGGCTTCCGAGGTTGCTCCGGCCCAGAACTCCATGTCGTCGTTGCGGGAGGACTTGCTGGACAGCTGCGCCATGGCACGGCCGTAGCCGTCCAGGTAGACCTCGTCCTGCAGCAGGTAGTGGACGAAAACCTTGGGGTCGAGGCTGCCGTCTGAGAGCTGTTCGATGAAGGGCAGGGCTTCGATGTCCTTGATGATGGGCTCGACGTGTTCCCAAAGTTCACGGCTGTGGGGGCCGGCGATGAATTCGCTCATTGTGTCTCCTGACAGTCGTTTTTCAGTTGTTGTATTGCGGATGGCGTGGTTCTGCGGGCAGTGCTGCTGCCGACACTGCCGACAGCGCCGCTGTTCTCAGCGGGTGATGTCGACGATGTGGTCGACCGGTCCGTGTGCGCCGTCGGGATTCAGCGCCAGCTGCCAGTCGGCTGCACTGCCGATGGCGCGGGCCAGGTAGTCGAGGGCCGCACCGACGGCGTCGCCCAGCTGCTCCCCGGTCGAGGCGCCGGCCGGGTCTTCGCCTGCCTGAGTCAGGGCGTGCCGGCGGTGGGCGACCTCAGCTGCGATGGCCGCCGACAGTGTGCAGCCGGTGCCGTGGGTGTTGGGTGAAAAGACGCGCGGGTGGCTGAATTCGCGCCACGCGATGTCGTCGTCTTCGGCAACCGCGAGGATGTCGGTGACGATGTCGTCTGCCCCGTGGCCGCCCTTGAGGAGCACGGCTTTCGGGCCCATTTTCAGCAGGCGGGCGGCCTGTTCGCGCATCTGTGCGGGGGTGCCGGCTTCGGGTTCGTCATCGCCCAGCAGGAGTGCGGCTTCCGGCAGGTTGGGGGTGATGAGGCCGGCCTGCGGCAGCAGAACTGTGCGCACCGCATCGATGGCGTTTTCTGCCAGCAGTCGGTGCCCGGATGTGGCGACCATGACGGGGTCGACCACGAGGAAGCCCAGACGCCCAGCCGCCGCGTAGTCGGCTGTTGTCTGCACGAGTTCGGGTGTGCCGAGCATGCCGGACTTGGTGGCATCAACGTGGATGTCGTCGACGACCGAATCGAACTGGTCGATCACGAAGTCGTGGTCGATTTCGTAGATGCGGCTGACCCCGTGGGTGTTCTGTGCGACGAGGGCGGTGATGATGCTGGCCCCGTAGGCGCCGCGCGCGGTGAAGGTTTTGAGGTCCGCCTGGATTCCCGCACCGCCGGAGGGGTCAGTGCCGGCGATCGTGACGGCGACGGGAGGACGAGGGCCGGTTGCGGTCATGAGTTTTCTCCTGTGTAGGCCTGAAGAATGCTGCGTGCGGCCGCCGCTGGGTCGGGTGCGGTCATGATGGCTGACACGACGCAGATTCCCGCAGCACCCGTGCCGCGCAGGGCTGCCGCGTTGTGGTCTTTGATGCCGCCGATGGCAAAAGCGGGCAGGCCTGCCATTTCGGCGCGTTTCCGGAAACCGTCAGGGCCGATGGCGCTGCGACCGGTTTCTTTGGTCTGGGTTGCGTACACCGGACCAATACCCAGCAGATCGACTTCCTGACTGCGGGCGCGTTCAAAGTGTTCGGGTTCTTGGGCTGAAACTCCCAGCAGCGGTTCCGCACCGATGCGCTGGCGAACATCGTCTGCTGACATGTCGCCCTGGCCGACGTGCACGTGGACTTTCCGGCCTTGCTCCAGCAGGCGGGCGGCGACATCAACGCGATCATTGACGAAAACGGGGATTTCGGTTTGGATGCCGTGTTCCTCACGGGCCTGCTGAACAGCATCGAGCACGCTCACCGTGAGCTTTTCGAAGCCGGCGTCGTCAATGTGCTTATCGCGCACCTGCACAATGCCCACTCCCCCTGCAATCGCCTGGGCGACGGTGTCGGCAACTGTGCGGCCAACACTTTCGGCCATCGCCGTGTCGGTCACCAGGTAGAGGTCGGTGCTGTATTCGGACAGGCGGCCCAGTGGTGCGCTCATGCGGTTCCTCCTGTTGTCCACGTGGTCTGGATCCGGGCTAGGTCTTCAGGCCGGGCAGCGTAGAGGCCGTCGAGGAAGTGCGCGGCAAATGTGCCGGGCCCATTGGCTCTTTTGTGCGCTGACTGGGCGGCCGAGGTGAAGTGCAGGTGCGCAGTCGCTGCGGCCATGCCGGTCCTCGCCTGCTGGCTGAGGTCCTGTGTCTGCGGGGTGTGGGCGGCTGCTGCCGCGTATGCGGCGGTGAGCGCTCCGAGCGAGCACCCCGTGCCGATGACGCTGGGCATATAGGGGCTGCCGCCGCTGATTGTCACGGTGTGCGTGCCGGAATCGTCAGCAAAGACAATGGCGTCGGATTCCCCAGAAACAGCGGCGACGATACCGGTCTGGGCGAGGCTTGCGGCTGCGCCGAGGGCGTCGTCAACTGAGTGCGTTGAGTCGGTTCCGCGGGCGCTGCCGGACTGCTGTGCCAGGCCGATGACCTCCGAGGCGTTGCCGCGCACAACCGCCGGGCCGCTGTTCAGTGCGCGCACAATCCGGGAAGTGCGGTGCGCTGAGATCCCAAAGCCCACGGGGTCGAGAACCCACGGCTTGCCGGCCTGGTTGAAGGTGTCGATGGCAGCGTCAGCTGACAGGTACTGGTGCGACGTTGGAGTGCCGAAATTGATGAGCAGACCATCGGCAATGCCGGCGAAATCAGCGGCATCGGCTTCGTGGTCGATCATGGCGGGGCTGGCACCGGCCGCCAAGAGCACATTCGCGGCGAACTGCTGAACAACCGTGTTCACAATGCAGTGCACTAAAGGCGTGCGCTCACGCAGAGACTCAAGCAGCGTGCCCGCATAGTCTTTGAGTTCCATGACATCCCTTCGCTGGTCCTAACCACACAGGTTCAACGGGTTAATCTCAGCCGCTGTATTACGGCACCCCGTGTCACTACGCTCACCCTAACACCCACCACTGACACAAGCGCATGGCGCAGAGCCACGGCACAATCCCGCTCCGCCACAGACTGGTCCGCAGACCAGCCGACAGACCAGACCAGCGGGCCCGAGAACCGCGACCTCCACCTCGTGAGAAAACCCGCAAAAACAGCTGTGCGCCCGGCCAGAGGCGCGGGCGCACAGCGGATGTTCACAAGCGACAGCCGGTCAGGCTGCGGCGGATCAGTGGTAGTTGGGGGCTTCCTGGGTGATCTGAATGTCGTGCGGGTGGCTTTCCTTCAGACCGGCCGTGGTGAGGCGCACAAACTGGCCCTTGTCCTTCAGTTCCCGAATCGAGCGGGCACCCACGTAGAACATGGTCTGGCGCAGGCCGCCGGTCAGCTGGTAGGCCACCTGGCGCAGCGGACCGCGGTAGGACACGCGGCCCTCAATGCCTTCCGGCACGAGGTCGGTGTCGGTGGCGACATCAGCCTGGAAGTAGCGGTCCTTCGAGTATGACTTGCCCTTGCGCGGCGCCATTGCGCCCAGCGAACCCATACCGCGGTAGGCCTTGTACTGTTTGCCGTTGACTAGGACGAGTTCGCCGGGGCTTTCCTCACAGCCGGCCAGCAGTGAGCCGAGCATGACCGAATCAGCGCCGGCGACAAGAGCCTTGCCGATGTCACCCGAGTACTGCAGACCACCGTCGCCGATCACGGGCACTCCGGCTTCGCGGGCGGCCTGGTAGGCCAGGTTGATTGCGGTGACCTGCGGGACACCCACACCGGCGACAACGCGCGTGGTGCAGATGGAGCCTGGGCCCACACCCACCTTGATGGCGTCAGCGCCGGCGTCGATGAGTGCCTGAGCGCCCGCGCGGGTGGCCACGTTGCCGCCGATGACCTGCACGTTCTTGAACGCCGGGTCTTTCTTCAGCGACTTGATCATGTCCGTCACACCGCGGGCGTGGCCATTGGCGGTGTCGACCACAAGCACGTCGACACCGGCTTCGGCCAGCAGGCCCGCGCGCTCAAAGGCATCGCCGTAGAAGCCGACCGCGGCACCGACGAGCAGGCGGCCTTCGCCGTCCTTCGAAGCGTCGGGGTATTCGTCGCGCTTGACGAAGTCCTTGACCGTGATGAGGCCCTGGATCTTGTTGTTTTCATCAACCAGCGGGAGCTTTTCGATCTTGTGCTCTGCCAGAAGTTCGTAGGCCTTTTCAGCCGAAACGTCATGCGGGGCGGTGATGAGCGGCATCTTGGTCATGATTTCGCCGACCGTGGTGGTGGCGAAGTCAGCGCGCGGCACAAAGCGGAGGTCGCGGTTGGTGATGATGCCGACCAGCGTGTCATCGTCATCCACCACCGGCAGGCCTGAAATGCGGTACTGGCCACACATGTAGTCGAGCTCTTCGAGCGACTTTTCGGCGGTGATCGTCACCGGATCGGTGATCATGCCGGACTCGGAGCGCTTGACGTAGTCGACCTGGGCAGCCTGGTCTTCTTTCGACAGGTTGCGGTGAATGATGCCCAGACCGCCGAAGCGGGCCATGGCGATCGCCATGCGGGATTCCGTCACGGTGTCCATAGCGGCTGAGACCAGCGGAACCGCGATGTCGAGTTCGCGCGTCAGTCGGGTTTTCGTCGAAGCTTCCGACGGGATGACATCGGTGTCGCCCGGCAGCAGCAGGACGTCGTCATAGGTCAAGCCGGTAAGCGAAAACGGATCTTCTGCGTCTTTGAAATGCTGGTGAACCTCTGGCACGAGAACCTTTCCTCCGGTTGGACCGCTGCCGCCTGATGTGCGCGGGACATGTGCTTGACACGTGCCTGCCGTCCGCGGCTTTTTTCTGAACCTATCCTAAGGGGTTCGCGCACGCGTAAGCGGCGCGGGTTGGATGGTCATGTGGGCGGTGCGCTTGGTGCCGCTCACGCGCAGAATCAGCCGAAAGTATGACCCCAAGTTCAGCTTTCTGCGCGATGTGCAGAAAATAGGAACGCGCGAGGCTGAAGGCATGCTGATTCTTGCGATTGTCCTCATTTCACTGGCACTGGTCTTCTACACGATCGGCGTGTGGGCCGAGCGGCTGAAGAAGACCCTCACCTGGCCGCACGTGGTTCTGTTCGGACTGGGTCTGCTCTTCGATGCTTCCGGCACCGAGGTCATGCGCCGCATTGCCGCCGCAGGCAATTCGACGATGTCGAACGCCCCCGATGGTTCTCTCGCCCAGATCCTGTCGATCACCATGGCGATCACCGGCCTGATTGCGCTGATCCTCATGGCGGTGCACTTCTTCTGGGCGCTCATTGTGATGATCAAGGGCACGGAGAGGGCCAAGGCCATCTTCCACAAGTTCTCCGTGACCGTGTGGGCCATCTGGCTGGTGCCCTACCTGACCGGAATGGTGTCCTCAATGGTCGCGTGAGCGTGCGGCTGACGAGGTGCAGGGCCGGCTGACGAGGTACCGGTCCGGCTTACGAGGCGCCGCTCACCACGCCGCACTCACCGGGCTGGCCCCGTGGGCACGCTGAGTGGGAAGTTCGACTGGAACTCCCGCGCTTTCCCGCTGAGCGGATCAGTGAACCGAAGCCCGTCTGCTACCAGCTGCAGCGGGTCGGAAAAGTCGTACGGGTCCGGCGCCCAGTCAGCCGGGTAGACGGGATCACCCACCATCGGCACACCCAGCCCGTTGAGGTGTACGCGCAGCTGATGGGTTTTCCCGGTGACCGGTTCTAAGGCGAACTCGCCGATTGAGGTGAGCTCCGCCTCGTGATTTGGGAGTGAGGCTTCCGGCCCTACGACCGGTGCCGAGTCCGGCGGGAGCCGGCGGGCAACTCGGCCGCGAACACCCTCGAACCGCAAACGGGTTTCGGTGTTGGGCGCACCGGAAATTTCGACCACTTGGCGGTCGCCTTTGGTTTTGTGCAGGCGGGTGCGGCGGACGGCCGGCAGGGCATCGGAGTCAAAGCCCGGCAGCAACCAGGCGAGCGCCCGGTAGGTTTTGTGCACGCGGCGGTTTTGGAAGAGAACCTGGTAGGCGCCTCGGGTTTCGGGCCGGCGGGAGAATAGCAGCAGCCCGGCGGTCACACGGTCCAGTCGGTGGACGGCCACAAGGTCGGGTTCGTTCAGTTCTATGCGCAGGCGGGTCACCGCGGATTGGCGGACAAAGCGGCCGTTGGGGGTCGAAGCGAGGAAGTGCGGTTTGTCGACCACCACGATGTCGCGGTCTTCGTAGAGCACGGTGAGGTCGAACGGGACGGGATCTTCGTGCGGGACCGGGCGGTGGAAGAAGTAGAAGCCGCCGGGGATGACGGGGTCGTCCGGGGCTGCGGGGCGGCCGGTCTCGTCGGTCAGGCAGCCGCCGTCCGGGTGTTCGGTGAGCCAGGCTCGGTCCTGGGGCGAATGGTCGGGGAACTCCTGGGCCAGCCAGGCTTCGATTGTCTCTGGAACCGGCAGGTGGGCTTTTGCCGAGGTCTGCTTCCCACCGGGAGCGCGCAGGCGGGTTGCGCTGATCCCCTCACGAGGCGGAAGGGGACTTCGCATCGCAGCCTCCTGGGGGTCTCGGGGCAGGTTTGGCAGTGGGCACCTCCCCCATTCATACCCTTACCGGGCGGATATGAGAAAAGGGGCGCGAAGTCGGCGTATTCACGATAAAGTCGACCGGGCCGGGATTTTATCGACAGGAGAAGCTGTGAAGCTCACCACCATGCTGCAGAACGTTGTTTCCGACCACGGGGACCGCATCGCGCTGGTCACTCCGTCAGAGCGTGTGACTTACGCGCAGCTGGACGATAGGGCACGGCGGGCGGCTGCTGTGCTTGCCGCACATCAGGTGTTTCCCGGCGATCGTATTGGCGTGATGACGCTCAACAGCGCTTCGGCCGTGTACACGCTGTTCGGCGCGTGGTACTTGGGTGCGATTCCCGTTCCTCTGGATCCGAAGATGGATTCGGATGACCTCGAAGCGGTCATCAGCCACGCGGGCATTGAGGTTGCGCTGGTTTCCGCAGAACTGTGGAAGGCCGCCAAACGCGTTGACCTGGGCATTGAGTGGATTGTGTCCGATGCCGGGCGCGGTGGCGCTGGTCGTGGTGGCCGTGGGGATGGCCGTGGCGGTTCGGTGTTTGAAACTGCAGTTGATGCCGTCGATCCGTACACGGAAGCTGAATACGAAGACGCTGCGACCGCACTCATTCAGTACATCGATCTTGTTGATGGGATTCCACGGGGTGCTGTTTTCACCCACGCTGGTTTGGCCGAGGCGCAGCCTGCTGTTGCGCAGGCTATGGGAATTGACGGCTATGACGTTGTGCAGACCGCCTCACCCCTGTGGAATCCCGCGGTTCTGCACACCTCGATTCTGACGCCGCTGTCCTTGGGGGCTGCGGTCGTGCTGTCGGCTGATCCGCAGCCTGGCTCTGCAGCGGCCCTTGTGCAGAAAGCCGGTTCGACGGTTGTCACCGGCACCGAGGCCGCACTTCTTGCTTCTCTTCCCGGCGCGACGTCTGCTGGTTTTGCTCCGGGTGACATTGAGCGGATTTTTGTGCTCGGGCCTGTGTCGTCGCCCCGTGTGGGCGCTGAGATTGCGCGCGCCTACAGGGCTAAGCACTTCTTCGGCCTGTACTCCCCCGGTGCTGCCGCGGGTGTTGGTCTGCTGGTCACAGCCCAGGACATTGTGAAGGCTCCCGGGTCTGTGGGCTCTCCTGAGCAGGGCACCGGCATTGATGTCCGAGTTGCCGAAGGCACCGGCACCGCCATGGGCGGGGTCGCTCCTGACGAGGTGCCGGGCCGGGATTCGGCTGGTTCGGCTGGCGCTGGTTCAGCTGATGGTGAGGGTGCGCGTGGTGAACTGCAGCTGCGCGGTCCCGGCCTGCTGAAGAACTTTTGGCGCAATCCGATTGCGACCGCCGATTCGCATGACGGCGAATGGCTGCGCACCGGAGTTGCTGCTCGCGTTGACGCCGAAGGCCGGATTCACCTGGTCTGAGTGGCCGTCTGACCCGAGCCGAAGCTTGGTTCGTCAGCTGGGTTGCTGCAGCAGCCAGTCGAAGTCTTCCCGCATTTCCTTTTCCAGCCCGTGCGCTAGGGATTGAGCGAACGGCACGGTGAAGTGGCCGTTGTCGTAGCTGGTCAGGATGTTACCGACCACCGCATCGCAGTTCTTTGCGCTGGGGTCCTTGACGGCTGGGCAGATGTATTCCTTCATGTCCACGGAATACGCGCCCTCAGGAAGATCTGTCTGCGGGTCTTCGTCGAGCCATTTCTTTTCGATGCCGCATTCTTGTGATGTGCCGCCACCGGATATGCACCGAGGAATGTTGAGGTTGTCGTCTTTCGGCGCGGCTCGCATGAGCATCAGCTTTGCGCCAGTGTCAGTGATCTGCTCCCACCAGTCGGGGGCTCGGTCCAGGATGTACTCTTCATCCTCCTGTTCGTCCGTGCGGGAGCCCGATGTGACTACAAGGTCGACGTCGTTGTCATCGAGCCATTCGATGAGGTTTTCGTTGTACTTGCCGCACATTGAGTCTGGGGAGGGTTCACCGCCCAGGGGGCAGCCGCCCTTGTCGAGTACGAGTACTTCCCAACCGTACTTCTTGGCGAGACTCTTGAATGTCGTCTCCCAATGGCCAGCGAAGGACCCACCGGCCAGAGCAATTGTTGCTGTCGGCTGCAACGGAGCATCCTCGTCCTCACAGACCAGAACTTCGTCAGTGCCCGGGTCATCACCCCACCGCTGTTCGCAGCCCTGCTGGAAGTAGGGCGCCACGAAGGCTCCAGCATCTTCAGGTGCCGGGAAAACATCTGCTTCGGGCAGCTCACGGTTGCCATCCCAAAACGCAATGTCAGCACCGGGGTATGTATCCGAATCGAGGTCGTCGTATGCAGAGTGAGCTTCAACGTTCGAGTTCGTTTGGGTCAGCGGGGTGATGACAAGTGCGCCCACCAGCATTGCCGCAGCACCCGCGGAGATCATCGTCTTGTTGCGTTTGAGAACACTGCCGATGCGAGACGACGATTGTGGCGTCAACCGCTGCTCAACACCCCGGTAGGTCAGTGCAGCCAGCACGACTGCAATGACGCAGACGACCGCGGCTCCCCTGATGCCGGCGGCAGGCTGGTCTTTGATGTTCAGGTAGAAGATGAGCACCGGCCAGTGCCACAGGTAGATGCCATAGGACCGGTCGGCAAACCACCGCACGGGGGCTGATGTGAGGAACCTCGAGGACGAGAACCTTTCTGCCGGGGTGCCGCTGAGGTCACCCGCGATCATCACGAGCAGCCATCCCACCAGCGGCCACAGCGCCCACGGGCCGGGGAACACCTGACCGCCGTCGAAGACAAAGCCGGTGGCTGCGATCATGGCAAGACCAATCCACCCGGCGGCGAGCCTCCACCTGGTGTTCAGCTGGATGCGGTCAAGAACAAGGGCCACAAGCCCGCCGAAGGCGAACTCCCACAGGCGGGTCCACGTTGACAGATACGCTTCGTCTTGCGCGTAGTGACCCTGGATGATGGCCCACAGCAGTGAGGCGACCAGTACGCCGGTGAGTGCTAGGGCGATTGTCTTCACTAAACGCATGCGCCGGGTGGCACCTGAAATGATCGCCACGAGGGCAAAGAAAATTGGGAGTCCTACATAGAACTGTCCCTGTACGGACAGGGACCAGAAGTGCTGGTACAGCGAGGTCTGTGGGCCCGCTGCACCATAAGCCAGCTGTGAGCGGATGAGCTCAAAGTTCTCGACGTACAGAAGCGATGCCCGCGCTTCCGCGAATATCTGCCGGTGGTCGGTTTTCGGCACGATGAAGAAGGCAGCAACAGCCGTCACACCGATAACCAGAGCGGCGGGAACGAAGATTCGTCTGAACAGTCGGCCGAAGTACTTGGTCAGGTTGATCCGGCCGGTGCTATCGAGTTCCCGCAGCAGCATGCCAACGAAGAGAAAGCCGGTGATTGCCAGAAAGATGTCGATGCCGCCGGAGATTCGACCTTGGCCGAACAGGTGGAAGAGTACAACGCCGAGCAGCGCAAGTCCGCGGACTCCGTGAAGTTCAGGACGGAATCTGCGTTCGGGGACACTCAGCATTGACGATACTCGCACCGGCGTATTCACAGCAGCGAACTTTCATCTCTACTCGACGTCTACAGCATGTCTCGACTTACTCGATTTTGGTAAAGGCTGAACGCCAATTCAATTACTCTGCCGGCTGCGAGTTGCAGACAAGTGAACTAACAGTTGCGGCTTGGGATGCGTTGGGCTGGAAGCCGAGATCCACCTCGTTCTTCTTTCGAGCTGCCCCTGCCATTGGCACAAAAATTCCCGTCAGCAACAGAAACTCCCGTTAGCCGGACTGCTAATGGGAGTTTCTGTTGCTAACGGGTGGGGCGACCCCAAAAACCAGCACGCAACTCGGCTTAAAAACGACGAAGGGCGGATGGATAATATCCATCCGCCCTTCGTTCACTGAGCTCAAACCGAAGTTCGAGCCTCAGTAAGACGATCAGTCTTCTTCGTCTTCTTCCTGCTTCTCGACAACCAGCGATTCGGTGGTGAGAACCAGTGCTGCGATCGATGCTGCGTTGCGCAGTGCCGAACGGGTGACCTTGACCGGGTCGATGACGCCCTTGCCGATGAGGTCGCCGTATTCGCCGGTAGCAGCGTTGTAGCCCTCGCCGAGTTCGAGTTCTTCGACCTTGGACACAACGACGAAGCCGTCCTGTCCGGCGTTTTCGGCAATCCAGCGAAGCGGCTGACGCACAGCGCGGCGCACGATGTCAGCACCGGTGGCAGCATCGCCTTCGAGGCCGAGGCCTTCGGCTGCAGCGGATGCGTGCACGAGTGCGGTACCGCCACCAGCGACGATGCCTTCTTCGATGGCTGCGCGAGTAGCAGCGACTGCGTCTTCGACGCGGTGCTTGCGTTCCTTGAGCTCAACTTCGGTGGCTGCGCCGACCTTGATGACGGCAACGCCGCCGGCCAGCTTAGCCAGGCGCTCCTGCAGCTTTTCGCGATCCCATTCGGAGTCGGTCTTTTCGACCTCAGCGCGAATCTGGGCGACGCGACCGGCAACAGCTTCGTCTGCTCCGCCGCCGTTGACGACCGTGGTGTTGTCCTTGGTCACGGTGACGGTGCGTGCGGTGCCGAGCTGTTCCAGGGTGGCCTGTTCGAGCTTCATGCCCATGTCCGGGGTGATGACTTCGCCGCCGGTGAGGACTGCGAGGTCTTCCAGGATTGCCTTGCGGCGGTCGCCGAAGCCGGGAGCCTTGACGGCAGCAACGTTGAGGATGCCGCGCATCTTGTTGACAACCAGCGTCGACAGAGCTTCGCCTTCGACGTCTTCGGCGATGATCAGCAGCGGCTTGGATGCCTGCTGAACCTTTTCGAGCACCGGCAGGAGGTCCTGGATGTTCGAGATCTTGCCCTGGTTGATGAGGATGTAGGGGTCCTCAAGCACTGCTTCCTGACGGTCTGCATCAGTGATGAAGTACGGCGACAGGTAGCCCTTGTCGAACTGCATGCCCTCGGTGAATTCGAGTTCAACCGCGGAGGCCTGCGATTCGTCAATCGTGATGACGCCGTCCTTGCCGACCTTGTCGAAGGCGTCGGCGATGAGTTCGCCGATTTCTTCGGACTGTGCCGACAGTGCTGCGACGTGTGCGATTTCCTTGGAACCGGAAACGTCGCGAGCGATTTCGAGCAGGCGAGCCTCAACAGCTTCGACTGCGGCTTCGATGCCGGCCTTGAGCTGGCCGGGAGCTGCACCGGCAGCAACGTTGCGCAGACCTTCGGACACGAGTGCCTGTGCGAGAACGGTTGCGGTGGTGGTGCCGTCACCTGCGACGTCGTTGGTCTTGGTGGCGACTTCCTTGGCCAGCTGTGCGCCGAGGTTTTCGTAGGAGTCGTTGAGTTCGACTTCGCGGGCGATGGTCACACCGTCGTTGGTGATGGTGGGTGCGCCCCACGCCTTGTCGAGGACGACGTTGCGGCCCTTTGGTCCGAGCGTCACTTTGACGGTGTCGGCCAGAACGTTGACGCCCTTTTCGAGTGCCTTGCGGGCTTCGTCGTCGAACAGAAGGGTCTTAGCCATGGTTCACTTCTCTTTCTGTAAGCCGTTGCCTGTACGGCAAGCGCCGCCCGTCAGGCGGCGGTTGCTGTGGGTGCGGAAGTGATCAGGCGATGACTGCGAGGACATCGCGAGCCGAGAGCACCAGGTACTCTGCGCCTGCGTACTTGACTTCGGTGCCGCCGTACTTGGAGTAGATGACCTTGTCGCCGACTTCGACGTCGACGGGCACGCGGGTACCGTTTTCGGCAACGCGGCCGGGTCCGACTGCGACGACTTCGCCTTCCTGCGGCTTTTCCTTAGCGGTGTCCGGGATGACGAGGCCGGAGGCAGTGGTCTGTTCGGCTTCGACCTGGCGGACGACGATCCGGTCTTCAAGCGGCTTGATGTTCACCGACATGGAGGAAACTCCTTCGATCAGTTGTATGAAGGTTGCTGTGTTCAACTTGAGCGGAGGGGACAGCTGGGACGCTGTCTTCTGACGAGGCGCCGCCTGCTTTGGTCTGTTTCCTGCCGTCGTCGCGGGTGCCGGCTGGAACGGTCCTTGACGAGTGCGGTGTGCTGAGGTTTTCGGCTGAGCCCTGCGCTCAGCTCATTGTTCAGCGATTAGCACTCGCACCACTCAGGTGCTAATTCCGACTGTAGTCTGCGCTTGGCACTCGGTCAAGCGGAGTGCTAACCAAGCACATCTGGCTGCCGGGTGGTCACTCCATGCAAGACAGCGGATGCTCGTCAGTTCAGGCCCACTCCCCGATTGCCCGCAGCGCGTTGGCGGTGGTGATGTTCGCAATGTGCTCTTCAGATACTCCGCGAACTTCGGCCAGCTTGCGCGCGTTGAGTGCAGCGAGATACGGCCCGCCGGGCTTGCCGCGGTGTGGGTGGGGTGTGAGGAACGGTGCGTCGGTTTCAGTCAGCAGGAGTTCGTCCGGCACGACCGCCGCGGCTTCGCGCAGCCCGGCAGCGTTTTTGAACGTGATGTTGCCGGCAAAGGACATGAAGTATCCGCGGCGAGCGCATTCTTCGGCCATGTCAACATCCCCGGAGAAGCAGTGGAGGATGGTGACGTCTGGCGCACCGACTTCGGCCAGGGTGTCGAGGACATCCTGGTGTGCTTCGCGGTCGTGAATCTGCAGCGCAAGGCCGCGGCGCTTGGCGATTTCGATGTGCGCGCGGAAGGATTCCTTCTGCGCGTCCATGTCGGCGCTGTCGGATGCGTCGGTGCGGAAGTAGTCGAGCCCGGTTTCACCGACAACCCGCACGCGTTCGCGGCCTGCGAGTTCGTCGATTTCCGCCAGGGCATCGTCCAGCTGTCCTGCGCGGGCAAGCGTGGGCGCTTCGTTGGGGTGCAGAGCGACTCCACCCAGCAGCCAGGGCCTTCCAGCTTCGGCTTCGGAGGCCACGATGTCGGCCGTCCAGCGGGCGGCCGGCAGATTGCATCCGATCTGGACTACTCGTTCGATGCCGGCCGCCATGGCGGATTCGTAGAAGAACGACAGCGGCGGGAATTGTTCGTCTTCGCCGGGCACGACGTCTTCTGCGATGACTTCGCCGGCTTTCAGCGGCAGGCGCACGCCGGTGCAGATGTCCAGGTGGGTGTGGGAGTCAATACCGGGCGCTGCCAATTGTTCGGGTACGTCCGGGTACTCTCCCGCTGCGCGTGAGGCCACGCTTATCAGTCCTCCGGTTCGACGTATTTGGGGAACACGGGTTCGGGCTTGGGCAGTTCGGTGCCACCGGTAAGCCGTTCACTCAAAGCGGCGAAGCTGCGCGGGTCACCGGCTTCGATGTTGTGTGCACCCGCTTCAGCCTTACTGGCTTCCACACCCAGAAGATCAAGGACCTTGGATGCGGATTCGGGCATGATCGGCTGGACCAGGATGGTTACGCGGCGCAGAACTTCAAGCGTTGTGTAGAGAACAACCGCCATGCGGCGTTCGTCAGTCTTGCGCAGCTTCCACGGTTCCTGTGCCGAGAAGTAGCGGTTGGCGGCCTCAAGAACCCGCCACAGGGCACCTACGTAGCGGTGCAGTTCCTGCAGGTCGACTTCCGATCGTGCCTTGTCGAGCAGAGCAGCGGCGGCATCCAGGAGTTCACGGTCGTCGTCGGTGAATTCGTCGTCGGAAACGTCCGGCACAATACCGCCGAGGTTCTTCGCGACCATGGACAGCGAGCGCTGCGCAAGGTTGCCGAACTCGTTGGCGAGGTCTGCGTTCTTGCGCGAAATGATGCCTTCGGCGGAGTACGAACCGTCCTGGCCGTAGGAGATTTCCCGCAGCACAAAGTAGCGCAGGGTGTCCAGGCCGAAGCTGTCGATGAGGTCGTAGGGGTCGACCACGTTGCCGATCGACTTGGACATCTTTTCGCCCTTGTTGAACAGGAAGCCGTGCGCGTGGACACGCTTGGGCAGTTCAACACCTGCACTCATAAGGAATGCCGGCCAGTAGACGGAGTGGAAGCGCAGGATGTCTTTGCCGATGATGTGCACATCAGCCGGCCAGAATTCGCGGAACGATTCAGATTCGACATCCGGGTATCCCACACCGGTGAGGTAGTTGGTCAGCGCGTCGACCCACACGTACATGACGTGCTTGTCATCGCCTGGAACCGGCACGCCCCAGTCAAATGTGGTGCGCGAAATCGAAAGGTCCTGCAGTCCCTGCGAAACGAACCCGATGACTTCGTTGCGGCGCGTGTCCGGGCCGACGTATTCAGGGTGTTCTTCGTAGAGCTTGAGCAGCTTGTCCTGGTAGGCCGACAGGCGGAAGAAGTAGGACTCTTCTTCTGTCCATTCGACTTCCGTGCCCGTGTCCACTGAAACGCGTGTGCCGTCTTCGCGCAGCGTGGTTTCGTCTTCTGCGTAGTAGGCCTCGTCGCGTACGGAGTACCAGCCGGCGTACTTGTCGAGGTAGATGTCGCCGGCGTCGACCATCTTCTGCCAGATGAACTGGCTGGCTTTGATGTGGTCTTCGTCCGTGGTGCGGATGAAGCGGTCGTAGCTGCTGTTGAGGTCGTCGTGGAGCTTCTTGAACTTCGCGGCGTTGAGGTCGGCGAGTTCGCGGGTGCTGATGCCCTCTTTCTGAGCTGTCTGCTGCATCTTCAGACCGTGTTCGTCCGTGCCGGTCATGAAGAACGTGTTTTCGCCGTCCAGGCGCTTGAACCGCGCGATCGTGTCCGATGCGATGTATTCGTAGGCGTGGCCGATGTGCGGCTGGCCGTTGGGGTAGGCGATCGCCGTGGTCATGTAGAAGCTCATGTGGCACAGTCTACGGCCGGGCACTGACATGACGAGGTGCCGCCCACCATCCGAACCGGCACCTGACTTTCACTGGGGTCAGGCTCCGGCCCCGGGTCACTCCCTGTGCAGGTACGCCTCGTAGACTTCGCGGGTCTTCAGCCCCGCGGTTTTGGCAACCTGTGCTGCTGCGTCCTTGCCGCGCATGCCCTGGGTGACGAGTTCAGACACCCTCTCCAGCACATCCTCCGGCTCTACGCCCGGCCCGTCGGTACCGGAAACGACGAGGGCGATTTCACCTCGTACGCCGTCGGCAATGTCGAGCAGCACATCCGCGGCCCGACCGCGGATGACCTCTTCGTGCAGTTTGGTGAGTTCCCGGCACAGTGCGATTCGGCGGTCGTGGCCGAACACCTCGACGATGGCTTCGACCGACTGGACGATTCTGTGCGGGGCTTCGTAGAAGACCATGGTGCGCTCTTCGCGTTCCAGCGACTGCAGCAGGGCGCGGCGTTTGCCGGATTTGCGCGGCAGGAAGCCTTCGAAGGTGAAGCGGTCGGTGGGCAGGCCCGACAGCGCCAGCGCGGTTGTCACAGCGGTGGGGCCGGGTGCGCTGGTCACGGGCAGTCCGCGGTCGGATACGGCCTTCACCACGTGGTAGCCGGGGTCGGAAACACCGGGCATGCCGGCATCGGTGAGCAGCACGACGCGCATTCCGGAATCGACGGCGTCGGCGATTCTTTCAGCGCGGGACTGTTCGTTGTGGTCGAACAGGCTCATGATTTTGGCTGTGTGCTGGACTTCGAGCCGTTCGGCTAAATCGAGGAATCGGCGGGTGTCTTCAGCCGCAATGAGGTCGGCGGCGGCGATTTCTTCGCGCATACGCGGCGATGCGTCCCCGAGGTTGCCCAGCGGCGTCCCCACGAGCACGAGGGCGGCGCGGTCTGAGCTGTCAGTCACGGTCGTGTCCTTTTGTTCTGGAGGTGGCGAGGTGTTGGGGAGGCGCCGAGGTGCCCGCCGGCCAGCGGTCCAGGCACGGGTCGGTGCGGGTCAGGTTCCGAAAGCTGGGGTCAGGAACCGGCGAAGGCTCCAAAGCCGATGAGAACGCCGAAGAGCGCGAGGAAGCCCAGCATGAGCAGCAGAACGATTCCGGTGCCTACGTAGCCGCAGATCAATCCGCCGATGGCCAAGCCTCGGCCCTGTTCGCCCGTCTTCTTGATCTGGGAAAGCGAAATGTGACCCAGCACGATGCCGACCAGCAGACCCAGGAACAGCGGACTGAAAGCCCATCCCAACAAAAATCCGACAAGGGAGCTGACCAGCGATCCGATCGCCATGCCGTTGGTGCCCGGTGGCTGGTAGTACCCAGTCGGCTGTCCGTAGGGCTGGCCGTACGCCTGCCCGTACTGCTGGCCAAAGGGCTGCGCGTAGGACTGATCCTGGTAGCCGTAGGCCTGCTGACCGTATGCCTGGCCTTGGTAGCCGCTGTTGTCAGGCTGTGAATACGGCTGAAGACTGCCCTGCGGCTGTTCCTCAGGCGGCTGGGGAATATACGAGCTGGACACTGCGGCTCCTCGAAGATCGGGGTGCGTACGCGCCCAGTGTAGCCCCGCCGGTACCGCCGCTGTCAGTTCAGCCGTGTCAGCGTCTCCATCTAGACTGGCGCCGTGAGTTCATTGGCGTCAGATATGCGCAGCAGCACCGGGGCACAGCGCATCCGGCCAAGCGGGCTGCGCGCGCGAGTGCCGCAGAACCCTGCGCTGACGTCCGTGTGGGGCTGGGTGTGGCCGCTGCTGATTGCCGCTGTCGGCGGATTTCTGCGCATGCTGCGCTTGGACCATCCGCGCGAACTCGTTTTTGACGAAACCTATTACGTCAAGGACGCCTACTCGATTGCCCATCACGGGGTCGAACTCAAATGGGCTGAGGACGCCAACGGCAAGTTCGCCGCCGGCGATTTCTCGGCGCTGACCGATGACCCTTCGTATGTTGTCCATCCGCCGCTGGGCAAATGGATGCTCGGGGCCGGTCAGCTGCTTTTCGGCGACGGCACCAATCCTTTTGGCTGGCGCTTTACGGCAGCGCTCATCGGCACCATCAGCATTGTGATCATCGCCCGCATTGCCATCCGCATGTTCGGTTCGGTGTGGCTGGGTGCAGCGGCCGCCCTGCTGTTGGCGGCTGACGGGCAGCATTTCGTTCATTCGCGCACGGGCCTGCTAGACATTTTCGTCATGTTCTTTGTGCTCATCGCGTTCTTGCTGCTGCTCATTGACCGCGACGACGCCCGCAAGAAGATCCTGCAGCGCACAGGTCCTAGTGTCGACAAGCAGCACACGGGCTCCAAACCGTGGTTCATGCCGGCTTCTTTCGGCCCATCGCTGGGTCTTCGTCCGTGGCGACTGGCCGGCGGCATTGCCTTAGGTCTTGCCTGCGGCGTCAAATGGAACGGCCTGTACGCGCTGGCTGTTTTCGGCATCATGATTGTTCTGTGGGATGTCGCCAACCGTCGCGCAGCAGGCATTCGCCGCCCGTGGCTTGCGGCACTCGGCAAAGACTCCGTGCCTGCGTTCATGTCCCTCGTTCCGGTGGCCGGCCTCGTGTACCTACTGTGCTGGATCGGGTGGATCCTCAGCCCCAAGGGCTGGGACCGCAGCTGGGCCGCTGACAACAGCGGCTGGTGGGATTTCCTGCCTGACTGGATGGTCAGCCTTGCGCACTATCACTACACCGCCTACAACTTCCACGTCGGCCTCGACAAACCGCACACCTACATGTCCAACCCGTGGGGCTGGCCTGTGCAGTGGCGGCCCACCAGCTTCTACTACCGCTCCTACGGTTTGGGTGAACACGGCTGCGCGGTCGAGAAGTGCTCGGCTGCGATTCTCTCCGTGGGCAACCCCGTGGTGTGGGGCCTGGGAACCGTGGCTCTCGTCGTTGTTCTGCTGGCCTGGGCACTGCGCCGCGACTGGCGGACCGGAGCAATCCTCGCCGGGCTTGCCGCAGTGTGGCTGCCGTGGTTCAACTACCAGCACCGCACAATCTTCACCTTCTACACCATCGTCATGGTGCCGTTCATCGTTCTTGCACTTATCTACGCTCTCGGCATTGTGTGGGGAACAGCTACCGGCAACGCATCAGCACGGTCACTGCGGGCTCGCCGCCTGGCCGTCGCGGCAATCCTCGCGGCTGCGGTCCTCGTCTTCGCCTTCTACTATCCCATTTGGACGGGCACCACGATTCCCTACGATTCCTGGCGTATGCGCATGCTCAACCCCACCTGGATCTGACCGGACCGCACACCCAACACCAGCACAGCCCCGCAGCTGAGCCTCACCTCGACAGCCTGCCCACCCAGGAACCTCCTCCGATTTCGGAGGAAGGTTAACCGGAATCTATCTGTCGCGTAGCTTCGATTTAAGATTCCGTTCGCAAGGGGCTACTGATAATGGACCCCTATGACCATTTCAGCCAACACTCCCCCGTCCCCCGCCGCAGATAACGCACCCAGCGAAAAATCCGCATCGGCGGTGGCAATCATTCCGGCCCGTGGTGGTTCCAAGGGCATCCCGCTGAAGAACCTGCAGAAGATCGGTGGGCGCTCCTTGTTGGCGCGAGCCATCGACGCGGCTCAGCGAAGCACTGAAATCGACACTGTCGTCGTTTCCACTGACCACCAGGGCATTGCCGAAGAAGCTCGCGCGCACGGGGCCGAAGTTGTTATGCGTCCCGACGACATCAGCGGCGACACCGCCTCGAGCGAATCCGCTCTGCTGTACACGCTCGCGCAGCTCAGCCGCACCCACAAGCCCTTTGACATCACGGTGTTCATCCAGTGCACCTCGCCTTTCATCAACCCGCAGGACCTCGACGAAGCCACAGCCGCCGTCGCAGCTGGACGTCACGACGTCGTGTTCTCCGCGGCCGTTGACCATTCATTCTTGTGGAAGCTCAGCCCGGACAACACTGCAGAGGCCGTAGGCCACAGGGCGGAGTTCCGCCCCCGCCGCCAGGACCGCGAACCGCACTTCTCCGAAACCGGCGCGTTCTACGTCATGCGCACTGCCGGCTTCCAGGAATCGGGTCACCGCTTCTTCGGCTCGATCGGCATCCAGGAAGTCCCAGAAGACGACGCCCGCGAAATCGATTCACTGTCTGACCTCACGCTGCTTCGCGCGCTGGCTGACCAGCGTCAGCAGGACACATCACAGCTGAGCGAACTCGACATTGACGCTGTTGTTACGGACTTCGACGGTGTGCACACGGATGACCGCGTGTTCGTTGCCGAAGACGGCACGGAATCAGTGCCGGTCCACCGCGGTGACGGCATGGGTGTGTCTCGCCTGGTCAAGGCCGGTGTGCCGTTTCTCATTCTGTCGAAGGAACGCAACCCGGTGGTCACCCGCCGCGCAGAGAAGCTGCGGGTGGAAGTTGCTCAGGGCATCGACAACAAGGCCCACGTGATTGCCGGCTGGATGGCCTCACACGGCCTGGACCCGGCCCGGGTTGCCTATGTCGGCAATGACATCAACGACCTTGAAGCCTTCAGCGAGGTCGGCTGGCCGATTGCGGTTGCCGATGCTCACCCGGCTGTTCTTGCCGCCGCACGTCACGTGCTGGCATCAGAAGGCGGCCGAGGTGCCGTCCGCGAGGTCTGCGACCTCGTCCACGTGCCCACCCGCCATTCGGCAGGTGTCCAGGAACCCCAGCCATCCACCACCCACTGAGCTAAAAACCTCCCACCCGAAAGGATTGACATGACTGCTGTCCCCTACTCCAGCACCAGCGAAGGCAAGACCATCACTCCCGTTGCCATCGGCGAACACAAGGTCGGACCGGGCAACCCCACCTACCTGATCGGCGAAATCGGCATCAACCACAACGGTGACGTCGAACTGGCCAAGCAGCTCATGGACGTTTCCAAGGTTGCCGGCGCACAGGCTGTGAAGTTCCAGAAGCGCAACCCGGAAGTGGCCGTTCCGGAGCACCAGAAGTCCAAGCCGCGCTCCACCCCGTGGGGCGAAATGACCTACCTGGAATACAAGTACCGCGTTGAGTTCGAAGACGAACAGTACACCGAAATCGACCGCTACGCCAAGGAACTGGGCCTGCAGTGGTTTGCCAGCCCGTGGGACGTTGACTCGGTGAACTTCCTCGAAAAGTTCGACGCTGTCACTCACAAGGTTGCTTCGGCTTCCATCACCGACGTCAAGCTGCTTGAGGCTCTGCGCGACACCGGCAAGCCGCTCATCATGTCCACCGGTATGTCGACTCTCGAGCAGATTGACCGCGCCGTGGAGATCCTCGGCACCGACAACCTGGTTCTTATGCACGCCACCTCGACCTACCCGCTGCCGGCCGAAGAAGTGAACCTGCTGGCCATCCCGGCTTTGCGCGAACGCTACGGCGTTCCGGTCGGCTACTCCGGCCACGAACTGGGCACCACCATCACCACCGCGGCAGTCGCCCTGGGTGCTGTGACGGTTGAACGTCACATCACGCTGGATTCGGCCATGTGGGGTTCGGACCAGTCGGCCTCCATGGAACCGGCTGAGTTCATTTCGCTCGGACGCCAGATCCGCGAAATCGAAACCGCTCTGGGTGACGGCAACAAGCGCGTCATGCCGGGCGAAGAACCCAAGATCGCTTCGCTGCGCGTCCACAACTGAGTCACGCTGACTATCTCAATCGACTCTCAGTTCGCACCTCGGCACATGTGCCGGGGTGCGAACTGAATTGACCGCAGTTTGTAAACAGCGAAAGATTCTCATGGCCAAGATTTCCCTTATCGTTCCGGCAAAAGACTGTGCGCACTACCTGCCGCAGGCTTACCGGTCCATCCTCATGCAGTCTGAGCCTCACCCCCTGCAGCCCAATCCCATTGATCTGACGGAACTGCAGGTCATCGCAATCGATGACGGAAGCTCAGACAACACTCCACAGGTCCTCAATGAGATCGGGGCGAAGTTCGACAACTTCGAAGTCATCACGAACCCAACCAATGTCGGCCTGGCGAACGGCCGCAATCAGGGGCTCGACCGGGCTGAGGGCGAATACATCGTCTTTCTTGACGGAGACGACTGGCTGGCACCGAACCACCTGGCCACCATGCTCACTGCAATGGACAGTCTGAACGTTGATTTTGTTCGCTGCGACCACACAACCGTCACCGGGAATCGACGTGGCCTCAAGCGCGCTCCGATGTCGGTTCGCGGACGCGCACTCAACCCTCGCACAGGCGTCCTTCCGGCTCACACCAGCTCCATGGTCGACTATCCCTACGCGTGGGCGGGGATCTTCCACAAGCGCCTGCGCGATTCCGGCCTTCTGTATTTTCCCAAAGACTTCATGACAGCCGAAGACCGAAGCTGGATCTGGGGTCTGCACCTGGACGCAGAATCATTTGCCGTAGTTGATGCCCCAGGCATCATGTACCGGCGCAATGTCAGCGGTTCACTCACTCAGATCCTGGACGAACGCCAACTGATGTTCCTGGACGCTTTTGACCTGATCTTCGACCGTCTGGAAAAGGATCCTGAAGGGCACACGTTCTTCCCCAAGGCGGCCCGCAACCTGTTCGCCCTCATGGAGCATCACCACAAGCGCTACGTCCAAGCCGTCGCCTATGCTCAGGCAGCCGCAGAGCTCGGGATCGAAACAGGCGCTGTTGGCTCAGACGCTTCGGTGCTTGACCAGATTAAGCGCCGCATGACTGGTCGCCGCGGGCGTTCGCAGATGTTCTTGGCAGCGGTGGAAGAACAGCGCCGCAACATTCAGAGCACCAAGAACCTGCGCGACCTCCCGCCGGTCCAGAACATCCCTCAGGAGGTGCAGGAGGCGCTTCGGGCCGGCGGCCGCCGGGTAGCTCAACGCATTCCTCGCGACGTTTTCAGCGAAGTCTTCGCTACCAGCACCGAACTGCGGCAGGCCCATATTTCCTGGTATCTGCCGGAAGCAGAAAGGACATCAGCATGAAGCAGCTGTTCTTCGTTTCCACCATGTCCCAGGTGATCACCCTGGCCGCGGGCATTGACAATGGAGCCTACGACACAGGTTGGCTGCCGCAGGTGGCGTCTTTGCCGATTGGACAGCCGTACAGCGCACTTGAGGGGATGCCCGTGCAGCAGCGTGTGCGGGAAGACTTCCCCGCCGTTGACGAGCGCGTCCTGGTCGTCTCGAACCATTCGCTTGCCCCTGAAACTGCCGCACTGCTGTGGGAACTGCCGGAAGCGCAGCCAGCGCTGAGCCGCTTTGATCGCGTGGTTGATCTCAACGCCACACTGTCGCCCATTCATCCTTCCACGTGGTCTCCAAACGCCACGGAGCTTCCCGTGTGGGACCGTCTGCTGCGTGAGCGGTGGGATTTGGGTGATGCCGAACTTGAGCTCATTGTTGAATCTCCGCAGGTCAACCCTGCTGTGGCGATTGGCCGTGTTTTTCACACCGCTTTTCAGCGGGTTCACGCGGATGGACTCATGTCCTATGCGGCAACCCGCAATCAGCTGCACCTGACAAATGGTCAGCGTATGACTTCGCTCCACTACCTGCCCTATGTTGAAGGCCTCGAGCCGGTTCTTTTGAGCGAGCACGGAATTGTTCCTGTTCCGTTGGGTTGGGATGCGTACCGTTCCGTGGTTCTTGAAAGCCTGGAGACAGTCCGGGCGGTTCTCGATGCTGAACTCGGCTCGCTCTCCGGAGACTCCACTGCTCTGGTGGTGGGCCAGTACCTGGCCTCCCTCGACATCCTCACCGATGACGAAGAGGACCGGCTGCACGTCAGAATGCTGGAGGAGGCACACCGCCGAGGTGCCTCTCACGTAGTCTTCAAACCTCACCCCGCGGCTCCACCGGCTGCGGTGAGCGCTCTGCGGGAAGCCGCTGAAAAGCTGGGCCTTGGGTTCACGGTGTTTGACCGTCCCGTCATCGCCGAAGCGATTTTGGCTTATCTGTCGCCAGCCTGCGTGATCGGCTGTTTCTCGACAACACTTGCGACAGCGCGCGCCGCCTATGGAATTCCCGCTGTTGCGGTTGGCACCCAGAAAGTGCTGAGCGCACTTACTCCCTTCGAGAACTCCAACCGCATTCCTGCAGTCATCTGTGATGCGATCATGGACGGTTCCAGCGGCGAGCTCAGCTCCACGGAAGTTGCGCGTCTGCAGGGCCTGATCGAAGCAATTGCCTACGCATCGCGCCCCAGGGTGGTTCCACACCTTCGCGTAAACGCTGAGTCGTTCCTGGAATCTGCTCAGCACAACACGGATCTGGGCTACTTCCGCAGGCGCAGGCTGACCAAGCTCAACCTTCCGGGAGCTTTGCCGAAAAGGAAATGGTCACCGTCGGGCAAGGTTGAAAAGCGCCTTCCGACGCCTCTGCGCGCACCGTACCGCAAGCTGCGCAAGCAGGTGAAGAGCACGGTCAAGACCTTAAAGCGCTGAGGTGCGCCCCGTCTGCGGCCCGTCGACCTTGTCGGCGGGCCGCTCTCGTTTGCGGCCGAAGAATCCGGTTAGGGCGATGACGAGGGCCAGGGAAACAGCAACTGCGGGCCAATGCGTATAGCGGAAGTGGGCTTCGGGAATCACCGGAAAGTACGCGACCATGTAGAGGAAAGCTGACGATGTCAGCATGAGCACAGTTGCCCGGCCCTGTCTGCACACCAGGCCCAGCGCAGCGACTAGGACGGAGGCAGCCAACCAAAACCAGGGTTTGAACGTGAACCCAAGTTTCGCAACGCCGAAGTCCAGGACATATGTCTTTGCAGCCCGCTCAAACGGCTCGGGACCTAGCCCAAACCCAGTTTCCTGCGCAATCGGCACGGGGTGCTCCAGATACTCCAGCATCGAACGCGACAGATAGTAGCGATACACCGACCACCGGTAGGAAATATAACGACCGGGGTGCGTGATGACGTTTTCGCGCCACAGTTTTTTCAGCCCGCCCCTATGAGCCACAGCGATCGGCTGGTAACTACCGCCGATTCCTTTGCCAAAGCAGTTCCAGTAGGCGTCATAGTATTCGCCTCGCTCATAGCAGCGAGCCCTCGATGTATTGATGCGGTCTTTCAGCTGCTGCGAAACATCAGCCTTGTTGAGCTCGTCTTCGGGCACCGAAAACATGACGTCATCGAGCATCACCTGGTAATGCTGGTGGGTTTCTTTGACGTGCCATGCCTTTGCTATTCCGGCATCAGCGACTACTGCACCTCCCCCGACCACAAAAATCAGCACAAAGGCACCTGCGATCCCCTTAACGAACCGTTTCCTGCGTGAACCGGCCCCATCACCACGGCGCACCCTCAGCTTCCGCAGCGTTCCTTCAACAAGCGGCCGCAATTGCCATGCCAAGTAGAAGCAGATCGGGACCACAGCGGCAATGGCGTTTTTGCGCACCAGTGTCGCAAAGATGAGCACAACGAGTGTCAGAAGAGCAAGCACCACAGTTCGCTTTGACCGGGTACCGCGGCGGGTGAGCATTGCACAGCCGCATCCGGTCAGCAACGCACCGGTGAGAATCGTGTCCTTCCACGGGGTGTTGATCTGGCTATATGCCCACGGGCTGATAGAGACAGCAATGACCGCCAGCGATCCCACTCTGCTGCCCAGCCGACGGTGAACGCTCCGAGCAATGAGCAGCACACCGCAGAAATACAGAATCACCGAGAACGCGAACAGCGAACCGATCCAACCGGTGGCCCCGTAAAGGCCTTTCCACACAACCGCAATGATCGGCGGGTGCCAGTCACTCATCTGCCTCTGACCGACAACCTGTCTGAACTGTTCGATGATGTCGAACTCAGCACGTCCCGTGCCGAAGCCGATGATAGTGATCCCGGTGCAGAATGCTGTCAGCACGAGCAGAAGCAGGTCCCACCGGGATCGTGCGTTCACTTCTTGTCCGTCTCAATCTTCAGGGCCTTGGCCACATAGTCGGCCAAGGTTTCTGAATAGGATGCCGAAATATGGTCCTGGTCGCGGTACACAACCACGGAACCGACCACGGCGGGGCATGTTGTGGACTGTCCGCAGAAATAGGGCGTGGGATCCCAACGGCGGATGTCGAGGTCCTCCGCAGCCTTTTTCAGTGCGAGGTCAGCACCGTCTGGTTTGGGGTCTTCGCGCTTGAAGTTGCACTCTGCCGGATCGGCTTCGTTCAGGCCCATGCAGTCGGCCATGTTGAACGGCGGAACAGGAGTGTCGCCGAACGCTACGACGTCGATGCCAGCATCTTTCAGCGGCTTTAGCGTTTCGATGTACCCGTCGTAGCCGACAACGTCGGACTCAGCCAGGCCTTCTTCTTCTGCGGCTTCAACGTCATAGTCGTCAACGTCCAGATTGGCGATGAGCACCTTGTCAGGTTTTTCGTCCACAAGGTGTTTGACGAGCTTCTTCACCGGCTCGACGCAGTTGAGCCCTTCGTTCTTGTAATTGCGCGGGGTGGTGTTCAGCCCGCAGGCGTTTTTCGCATACACCTGCAGTTTCCAGTCTGCTCCTTCGAGTGCTTTTTCCAGTCCCGGCACCCACTGGGCCGCGTGGGAGTCCCCCACGACAGCCAGTTCCTTTGATCCCTCCGGGTTGAGCACAGTGCAACCGCGGATGGTGTCCGATTCCTTTTTATTCGGATACGGGTGGCACTTTTCGGGGAACTTCGGACGGTCCTCAATGAGGTCGACCGCTTTGGGGAAGTAGTCCTTCTGCCCTTCCGCGTGCATGGGCAGGTCAAGCGACTCCAGCGGATCGCTGATTGCCCGAGCCCCGAACAGCGGTTCACCGTCTTCAGGTTTCTGCGTGGCCTGATCGTCTGCAACAGTGTCGTACTTTTCCTGTGCTTCGGGCACCCGTTCGTATTCACGGTTGACCGCCCACTGCGGAACAAGCGCCACCACCGCGGCAACGACCATGGACACTGCCGCGGCTTCGACCGTCAGCCACCTGCGCTTCTTGAACATTTCGTTACGGCGCAGCGGCTCTTCGACAAAGTTGAAGCTCAGGTAGGCCAGCGCCAGTGCGAAGACCAGCAGACCCGTGCCTTCGATCGTGTTGGCGTGACGTTCGAACTGCGCGGTGAAGAACACCACCAGCGGGAAGTGCCACAGGTACAGCGAGTACGACCAGTTGCCGATCTTCTGCACGGCTTTCAGATCGACAATCGGGGTGAGCGACCCCAGGCCCTGGGTGCGGCCGGCGGCAATGACAGCCATCGTGCCCAGAACCGGCAGAAGCGCAGAGACACCCGGGAATGCAGGTGTCGTGCCGGTGTAGAAAATGCAGGCCACAAGAATTGCGGCAATACCGGTAAGCGCCATCACCGTGCGCAGGCGCGGGAACCGCTCCGTGTCCACCATGACCACGGCCAGCAGACCACCGGCGCCGAGCTCCCAGATGCGGGACTGTGTGACGAAGTACGCCGTGGGGTCCCCCGACCCCACCAGCACTGCCGACCACACGAACGACACCAGGATGATGATGGCAAAGAGCACGCCGACAACCACCCGAAACGTCCTGTGGAACTGCTGTTCGGGCGACACGTGGTGAGCACCCCCAGTGCCGATCTTGCGCAGGGCACCGGGGACGGCGCCTCGGGAGTGGCGGGCGACAGCCCGGCCCGCAATCCATACGGCAAGAATCACCGCCAGCGGCCACATGATGTAGAACTGCTCTTCGATTGAGAGCGACCAGAAGTGCTGGAACGGTGACGGCGAATTCTGCGCGCCCAGATAGTCAACAGAGTTGATGGCCAGCGCCCAGTTCTGCACGTAGAACGCCGAAGACAGTCCTTCGATTGCCGCTTGGGACAGTGAGCTGCGCGGCAGGAAGTACAGGGATGCCAGGGCGGTGATCACAATGGCGACGGTCGCGGCCGGAAGGATGCGCCGGGCACGGTTGGCCCAGAACGTCAGCAGGTTGACCGTTTGGGTGCGTTCGGCTTCGCGCAGCATGTGCGCCGTGATGAGGAACCCGGAGATGACGAAGAAGACGTCAACGCCCACGAATCCGCCCGGCAGGAAATCCGGGTTGATGTGGTAGACGACCACGGTGACGACGGCCAGTGCGCGCAGCATCTGGATTTCCGGTCGAAACCTACGGTGCATGGGCTCCTCGTTCGTTTGGCGGCCTGTGGGCGGTCAATTGGCTGTCTGTGTGATTCGCACTCTAAGACTAATAAGAGTCGGCGGCGGAATCGTGCGCGACTGGCTGGATGTCCTTTTCAGTGCGGCTCTGTTTGGCGACGCGGTTCTTCTTTTCGGCGCGGAGCCTGCGGGTGTGTCTGCGGGATGCGGCGATCAGCAGCCAGCCGAACATCGCTCCGGCAAACGGCCAGTAGCTGTAGCGGTATAGGTCGGCCGGTGCGGTGGGGAAATAGGTCAGGACGTACAGAATGATCGAGGTGAAAACGGCGAACGCACCCAGGGACCGGGTGCGGTGGCGCAGGCTGACGACGACACCGGCAATGCTGGCGGTGAACGCCGTTATTCCTAAGAACATGAACGGCATGTAGCCGTAGGCTGCCGCGTAGACGTAGCCCGAGTGGATGTCCCTGGCTTTCGGGTGGGTGGGCGGCAGGTCCACCTGGTCTCCCCGGACGGCCGAGGATGCCACGGACGAGGTGCTGGTCAGGAACCGCCACGTTGTTTTAGCTCGGTATTCGGCGTAGTCACCCAGGTGGTGTGGAACAGTTGCCTTCCACAGGGCGACCACCGCGTCGGGGTCCTCAACTTCTGTGTACGCTCCGTTGACGCCCAGGCCGTAACAGTTCCAGTAGGCGTCCCAGATGATTTCGCGGCCTTCTTGTTCTTCGCGCTTTTTGCACGTTTCGCGGGCGAACATGATGCGGTCTTTTTCTGCCTGCGGAGCATCCGCGCTGCGGATCGCTTCTTCGGGCATGCCGAAGACGATGTCGTCGATGAACACCTGGGTGAACTGCGAGTTCTGCGTGGCGCCGGTGGCGGCGGCGAGTGCTTTGTCTGCTGCGAGCACAGTTCCGCCGACAACGCCGGTGGCGATGATCGAAATGACGCCGACTTTGGCCAGTTCGCCGCGGACGCGGCTGCCGCGGGCCCGCAGGAACCACAGAACGAACACCGCAACAATGGGCAGCACTGCAACGGCGGAGTTTTTGCGCACGAGTGCCGCGTACACCAAGCTGCCGAACGCCAGCGCGGCCCACACCCAGCGGCCCTTTGGCTGGAGCAGCACCAGGAACATCATGAGAACAGCTAAGTACAGGGCGAGCGCCAGCTGCACGTCCTTGTAGAACACACCCAGGATGTTGACCATGTTCGGCATGAACAGCATGAACAGGCCCAGGGCTGCAACCCAGGTGCGCCGTGAGATCTTCAGCAGCACGTAGCTGGTGAGCAGTGCGCACACCCAGCCGAAGAACACCTGTGCCCACAGCAGTGCCGTGACGGTGCCGAAGACGTTGGTCAGCTGGTGCCACGTCCAGGTCATCGAGACCGGCTGCCAGTCGTTGTACGGGACTTCGCCGCGAATCTGCCGAACCTGGAAAACCCCGTCGGGGCTGATGCCGCCGGGGTACATGGCAAAGATGATGAGGCCGGCAAGCACCGTGCCGATGACTGCGAGCACGCCCATGACCCGGCGGTGCTCCGCGCTCAGAGGAGCACGTTCAGACACGGCGGGCAAAGGGGCAGCGTGGGGTTCGGCAGCGGTTTTGGGCACAGGAGAACTGTACGGGCTGATCCTCCAAAACCAGTGAACTCCCGGGCGTCTGCCCGTGTGAGAGCTGTCTCATCGCACCCGGCGTCGTCCCTGGCCTTCGGCCCACAGAACGAGCCAGCCGAGTATTGCGGCCAGCCACGGCCAGAAAACGTACCGGTAGTCATTAGCTGGTGCGGTGGGCACGTAGGTCATGAGGTACAGAACGGCAGAACTGAAGATGGCCAGCGCGCCGAGCGAACGGCGTTTCTTCTTCGCACCCACAGCGATTCCGGCGGCTGACATTCCCAGTGCCGTTGCGCCCAAGTAGAGCCACGGGAAAGTGGCAACGCCGAAGTCGACAACGTAGATGCGCAGGGATGAGCGAAGTGCTTGCGACTGTGCGGGGTAGTCGAAGTTGCGGTCGCGAACGAACTCGAGTTTCGAGGTGAAGAGGAATTTCGTGGTGGTCTGCGCCCGGTATGCGACGTAGCTGTCCAAGTGCTTTGGCACCGTCTGCTTCCAAATGCTGGTGACGGCTTCCGGGTCTTCGATTTCTGTGTAGGCGCCTTCCGCTCCCTTGCCGTAGCAGGCCCAGTATCCGTCCCAGATGATCTCCGGCCTGCCGTCTTCATGGCGCACGCGATTCTTATTGCTGCACGTGGCTTTTGCCTGGGCCAGCCGCGTCTTCTCCGCCGCGGGGGCATCTGCGCCGTCAATGGCCGCCTGCGGCACGGCAAAGATGAGGTCGTCAAGCAGCACCTGCGTGTACTGCGAGTTCTCGGTCGGCTTAAGCACCGCTTTCAAGCCTGTGTCGACACCCATGAGCACCGCGCCGAAGCCGACAACGGCCGCGACCGCGGCAATCAGTTTGCGCCGCTTGGACAGCGTGCGCTTTTCTCCCTCGGGCTTCTTGCTCTTCATACGCACCAGCAGCCACACCGCCATGACCGCAATGATCGGCAGGACGGCAACCGCGGAATTCTTCCGCACCAGCCCGGCGTAGACCAAGGCTCCGAAAGCCAGCACCGCGAATACCCAGCGAAGCCTCGGCACCACCGGTATAAGCAGCATGAGGATGACCGCGAAGTACAGTGCCAGGCCCAAGTGGGTATCTTTCCACACGACTCCGACGAGGTTGACGGTGTTGGGCAGAAAAAGGATGAACAGACCGGCCAGGGCGCTCCACCCGCGCCGCGAAACTTTCAGCAGGTAGTAGGAGGTCAGCACAGCACAGACCCAGGCAGCAGATACCTGCAGGACGAGCATCGAGTTGATGGTCCCAGTGAGGTCAATGAGCCACTGCCACGTCCAGGTCATGGCTATGGGGTGCCAGTCGTTGAGGGGAAGAACCCGCCTAGCCTGCTCCAGCTGAAAAACGGTGTCCTTGGTGAAACCGCCGGGGGCCATCGCGGCATACAGCAGCCAGGCCAGCAGTGCGCCGATGACCGCAGATGCGGCCAGGATCAGACGATGTCGCCGGTTGAGGGGCGCCTCAGCGGCGGGGTTACCAGTGCGCGCAGAGGTCACCGAGCGCGGCTTTCGACCGCACTGCGCGCTATGTCGTCGAGGGTGAACTGCGCTTTCCATGCCAGGTCGGCGTTGATGGCGGCGGGGTCAGCAATGAGCTGTGGCGGATCGCCGGCACGACGGTCGGCCATGATGGGCTCGAGGTCTTCTCCGAGTGCCTTGCCAACGGCATCGATGACTTCAAGGACAGAAGCGCCCGTTCCTGTGCCCACGTTGAACGATGTTCCGCGGATATTGCCGCCCTTGAGGTAATCGAGTGCGGAAATATGGGCTTCCGCAAGGTCGGCCACGTGAATGTAGTCGCGGATGCACGTGCCGTCGGGGGTGCTGTAGTCGTCACCGAAGACCACCGGTTGCTGTCCCTGAGCGAAACGATTGAGCACGATCGGGATGAGGTTCATGACCGCGGTGTCGGCAAGGTCGGGCCATCCGGCGCCGGCAACGTTGAAGTAGCGCAGCTTCACAGCGGACAGGCGGCCGGCGGCCATTTGGGCGTCAATGAGCCATTCGCCGATCAGCTTGGTGTAGCCGTAGGGGTTGATGGGATGACAGTCGGTTGTTTCTCGCACCATGTCGACATCGGGCATGCCGTAGACGGCGGCCGATGACGAAAAAACGAGCGTTTCAATGTGGGCGTCTTCCATGGCCTGCAGCAGGTTGGTGAGTCCTCCCACGTTCTGCTGGTAGTACCACAGTGGGCGCTCAACGGATTCGCCCACTTGCTTCTTCGCAGCAAAGTGGATGACGGAGTCAACGCTGTACTCTGCGAACACTCCGCGCAGCACGTCGGGCGCCTGCGAGGATGCAAGGTCAACTTCGACAATTGGGAGCCCTTCGACACGCGAGCGCACACCGTTGGACATGTCGTCGACGATGACCACGTCATCGCCGCGCTGCTGCAGCAGGCGTACTACGTGCGAACCGATGTAGCCGGCACCGCCGGTCACCATCACTGCCATGTGTTTACCTTCCGGTCATCTGTTTGATTCACGCTGGGCCCATAATCTCACAGCGCATCCCGGTGCTCTCACAGTCAGTACTGGGCCGCACACCTAGGAGGATACTGCGTGGCAGGAACGTACATTCTGGCTGAATCACCTCTGCAGCTGTTGTCAGGGCTGGAAGCTCTGCACGCTGTTCAGCACAGAAATGACGTGGTGGTCTGCATACGCGAAGACAGCCCCTCGCTGGCGGCGTTCGCAGGCAACCTGCCGGCGGGACTGCTGCCGGATGACTGTCTGCTGCATTCGGGTTTCCCCTCCCCCGCGCAGGCTGCACAGGCTGATCATCTGCTTCTGGGTGACCCCCTGTCGGGCAGGATCCAGCGGCTGTTGGCCGAATGCGCGGTCCGCCCGGGTGGCCTGCCGCACATTACGGTTCTCGACGACGGCTTTGCCACGGTCCGCGCTATTCGCCTGATCTTGAGCCCCACCCGTCAGGCGCTCGTCCGCGCCCGCGTCAAACCGACTGTCCGCCGCACTGCCCTCGGCCATGCCGCCGCCGCGGTGCTGCGCGGTGCGCTCAAGTTGGGCCGGCTTTCGTGGTTCAGCGCGCTGACACCGGATGAATCTTTGCCGCAGCGCTTCACGGCAGCCGGTGGGACACTCATCCGCCATTCCTTTGCGCAGGTGCGCACGTGTTTGGAAGCCACCGCCCCTGACGCTCCCACCGACCGTGCGGTTATTGTGGGCACGGCCCTTGCCGCCGATGGGCTGATCAATCAGCAGGCTCTCATCGACTGGACCGCCGAGATCGGCGCACAGCAGCCCGCCCTGTTCTTTGCTCACCGCCGCCAGACGGCCGACGAACTCGCTGTTCTCGACTCCTTGCCTGGCATCACGGTGGTGGAATCGGGCACACCGCTCGAATTGCGCTTGGCACCGTTCCCTGCGCACACCCCGGTGTATTCGCTGCCGTCAACGGCTGTCCAGACTCTGCCGCTGGTCATGGACTCCCCCGAAATCCACATCACGGAGATCCCGCGTGCCTGGTGGGAAACGTCTGCCCCGGACTCCCTGCGCCGAGAACTCAACGCACAGTCTGCTCTCTCACCCGGTCGGATGCTCGATTCTCAGGGTACGAGGCGCCACCGGCTTGTCGCTGTCTGCGACAGCGAGTCGTATCTCAAGTGGGCGGCCGCGATGCTCGACGGCTTCGATGACAGTTTTGAGACGGACCTGTGGATTGTCGAATCCCCCATTCAGCCCACCGGTGAGCAGATTGCCAACGCGGTGGCCGGAACTTCGAGGGCGGAAGCCGAAGTTCCCGTGATTCCAGTGTCGCGTTTGGAGGGTGAGCTGTCGGCTGTCAGCCCTGACGTGGTGCTGGCAGCGGCTACTGGCCCTGTCGTCCAGACGGTGTATTCCACTGCTGCTCGCCTGCCACGCCGGCCCGGTTTGGTGTCGGGCCTTCCCGGCGTGGGTCTTCCGGCGACCGTCAAGGGACAGCGCTACCGCCGTCGCGGGGATGCTTTCATCGCCCATTCTGAACACGAGCGCCGCCTGTACCGCGAGGTCAACCGGCGTTTGGGTCTGCCGGTCGATGTGTGGGTGGGGCGCCTGCCCATGTTGAAGTCCGTGGGCGCTCCGCAGCCGCAGTTTGCTGACGGCACTCCGCCGAACCGTATTGTGTTTGCCCCGCAGGCGAAGGTTCCCGAAGAGCGCAGTCAGCGCCGCATGGTTCTGCTGGAGCTTGCGCGTGCCGGTAAGCAGCTCGGTGTTCCTGTCATCATCAAGGTCCGCAGCCGTCCCGGTGAACACGAAACCCACCACGAACAGCACACCTACATTGAGATCCTGTCGGAGCTCATTGCCGAAGGCGCTGTTGGGCCGGATGACCTGCAGGTTGAGGTTGGGCCGATGGCGGATTTCCTCACAGACGGAGCCGCACTTGTCACGGTGTCATCAACCGCGGCACTGGAGTCCTTGGACAGGGGTCTGCGGACTTTCATCATCGGCGACTTCGGCGTCAGCCGGGACATGCTCAACGAGGTTTTCGCCGGTTCGAATCTCATCGGCAGCTTTGACGATCTTGCCGCAGGTAGGTTCCGTCACCCCGACCCGGCATGGCTTGAGGAGAACTACTTCCAGAAGCCCAGTGAGGAACTCACCCAGCAGCTGGCCTGCTTGGCTCGCCGGTCGGAGAACTACGAACTCGATGGCCGGAAGACCCGCGATTCGATTCAGTCGTGGCCGACTCTGCGTGCGGAGCTGCGAGCGCACGCTCCCAAGCAGGTGGTCAGCGTGTACCGGTTAGGCCGCAGTCTCGTCGACAACCTCACGGGTGTCGCGAAAAACCCAGGTGCGGTAGGCGTAGAAGCGGAACGCCATAGCCAGGGCGATGCCGACGATGTTCGTTGAGATGTTGTAGGCGATGGGCCCGTGCAGGCCCAGCACGTACCAGGTGAAGGCCAGCGGCAGCACGGTGATGATCATGCCGGCTCCATTGACCAGGACGAACAGCACAAAGCCGCGCAGGTTCGAACCTGTTTCTCTGTCACCGTAGGTCCACAGTTTGTTGCCCATCCAGGCCACAATGACCGACGCGATGGTCGAAATGACCTTCGCTTTGATGGGGCCGTCGTGCAGCAGTGCGGGCACCGCCCACAGGCCGTACACCAAGAGGTTGGAGAGCCCAACATCGACGATGTAGCTGACACCGCCGACGGTCAGGAACTGCAGCGCCTCTTTTATCAGCGAGCTGCGCCGACCGTCACTCATTTCCAGGTGCCGGCAGTGCCAGGTAGTGCAGGCGTGAGGTTTCGCGGCGAGCGCGACGCACGCCGTCCATGATGATTCCCACGGAGCCCATGAGGAACGCAAGGATCATGCAGCCGGCTGACAGCAGCGCAGTGGGCAGGCGGGGTACGTAGCCGGTTTGGAAGAACTCCCACACCACGGGGATTCCCAGGAGCAGCGAAATGAGTGCGAACAGCGCTGTCAGTCCGCCGTAGAACAGGCGCGGCCTTTCGTGGGCTGTCAGCTGGGTGATGAGCCACAGGATCCTGAAGCCGTCTTTGAAGGTGGACAGCTTCGAGAAGCTGCCTTCGGGACGGTCGCGGAAGCCCACGGGGTATTCCGTGTTGGGCAGTCGCAGCGACATGGTGTGCACCGTCAGTTCGGTTTCGATTTCAAAGTGGCGGCTGACCGCGGGGAAGGATTTGACGAATCTGCGTGAGAACACGCGGAATCCGGACAGCATGTCGGTGACGTTGTCGCGGAACATCCAGCTGGTCAGCACGTTGAATGCACGGTTGCCGCGTTCGTGCCCCGGTCGGTAGGCCGTTGAGTCAGCGGGAGTGCGCACGCCGAGCACGTGGTCGTAGTTGCCGTCGATCATGGTCTGCACCATGCCGGGGGCGTCGGCGGCTTCGTAGGTGTCGTCACCGTCGATGATCAGGTAGATGTCCGCGTCGACGTCCGCGAAAGCCCGCCGGATGACATTGCCCTTGCCGGGACGGTTTTCAAAGCGCACGATTGCGCCCGCTTCCCGTGCGACTTCGGCTGTGTTGTCGGAGCAGTTGTTGGCGTAGACGTAGATGTCAGCTCCGGGCAGGGCGGCACGCAGGTCAGAGATGACTTTGCCGACGGTCAGCTCTTCGTTGTGGCACGGGACGATGGCGGCAATGCGGCGCGAGCCGAAGGGGGTGTTCTCTTGCACTCTCAGCTTCACAGGTTCGACGGGACTGTATGCACTGCAATGGTAGCCGCCCACTGTGAGGAGCATTGCCGAAAAACGGATTTATTCGGCAGGTGTGATCAACGGGACGATCTCCCGGGTGATGTAGGCACCGAGTGTTTTCGAGTACTCGACCGTGATGTGGTTGGAGTCGCGGTAGACGGCGCGCGATCCGATGACCGCCGGACAGGTGCTCTCGGTGCAGAACGCATCGAGGGTGTCGGCATAGTCAACCCCGTCGCCTGCGGCCTCTGCGGCAGCCCGCAGCGGCTTATTGGATTTCTCTTCTGCCGGGCCGGGCCTTGGGAAGTCACACGTGCTGGTGTCGTCACCTGCGGCAGCCACGCAGTCGGCCATGTTCTCCCCGTCTGGGACTTCGGGAGAATCGCCGAGTGCGATGATCTTCGCACCATTCAGCTTGTCTGTCAGCTGCTTGAACACCGCGTCGTAGCCGCGCTGCGCAGCTGACTGGCCGCCAGCGAAGTCGTCGTAGCGGCGGTTGGTGATGAAGACCGCATCGGGCTTCTGCTGCTCAATGCTGCCCAGCATGTCAGGCACGGCCCGGGAGCACACGAAGCCCTGACGCTGCTGTTCAAAGGAGCGCGGCTCCGGGTTGAGCGGGCAGTTTTCGCGTGCGATGACGACAATCTTCCAGCTGTCGCGGCTCAGCGCTTCTTCGAATGCTGGCACCCACTGCACAGCGTGGGAATCCCCTGCCACGACGAGGGTTTTGGTTCCGTTCTTGTCCCCGGTGACACACGGCCGGGTATCTGACGAGGTGCCAAGGGCGGGCACATCTCCGCACCCTGCGAATGTGGGATAGTTTTCGCCGATCGAACCCAGTCCCGGTTTGAGCGGCTGGTTTTGGTAGCGCGGTTCGTACATGGTGGTCCGCAGGGATCGGAAGCCGGGCCCGAATTCCCCAGCCGTGTTGAGTTCTGGTGGGGCAAATACTTGAGCTTCAGCGGCGGCGACCTTCGCCTCGTCCATTTTGACCAGCGTGTGCGGCACGGTGCCGATACCGACTGCGGCGGTGACAGCGATGAGCGCCCCGGCCAGTGTCAGCGGGGATGAGCGGCGCATGGTCGGTGAGTGCAGGATCGGCTTTTCGAACAGGTAGAAGCTGAATCCGGCAATGAGGATGGAGGCCAGCACGATGATGACGGCTTCGAGCACGGTGGCTTTGCGGCCGGCGAGCGCTTCGAAGAACACGATGATCGGGAAGTGCCACAGGTACATGGAGTACGACCAGTCGCCGATTCTCTGTACGGGCCAGAGCTCGAAGATCCGCTGTGGGGATCCCCACCCGGTGGTGTGGCCGGCGGTGATGACGGCGGCGGTTGCAACGACCGGGACGAGTGCGGTCAGACCGGGGAACGGAATGTCGCCGGAGTACACGAAGGCACAGACGATGATGGTGAGGGTGCCGATCAGTGCCAGCCATTTGCGGGTGCGGGGAAAGCGCACGGGGTCGCCCAGGTAGACCGCCAGAAGACCACCGACTCCCAGTTCCCACACGCGTGACAGCGTGTAGAAGTAGGCGCTGGTGGGGTTGTGAGCAGTGATGTAGACGCTGTAGGCGAATGATCCTCCGACCACTGCGAAGAACAGCACGGTGGCGATCACCTTGACGCGGCGGCGGTGGCGGATGTCGTCGGTGGGGCTGGCCCAGCGGATGCGCTGGGCTATGTGCCATGCGGCGACCACCAGCATGGGCCAGAAGATGTAGAACTGCTCTTCGATCGACAGCGACCAGAAGTGCTGGAAGGGCGTCGGGGCGCTGTCGGCTGCTAGATAGTCGACGGATTGTTGGGCCAGTGCGTAGTTCTGCACGTAGAAGCCGGAAGCGACAGCCTGCAGGCTCAGGGTGGCAAACTGTGAGCGCGGCAGTATGAAAAGCGACGCGATGGTCACCGTGATGATGGTCAGTGTGGCCGCCGGCAGGATTCGGCGTGCTCGGTTAGCCCAGAAGTCGGCGGCGGAGATTCTGCCGTGTTCGGCTACGCGGCGCAGCAGGCCCGCGGTGATGAGGTAGCCGGAGATGACGAAGAAGACGTCCACGCCGATGAATCCGCCCGGCAGCCAGTCGGGGTTGATGTGGTAGACGACGACGGCGAGCACTGCGATTGTGCGCAGGGCCTGAATTTCACCGCGATACTTCCTCACCATCGGGGTTATCTTAGTGAACTACTTCTGTGCGCGATTTCACGACGCTTTATGACGAGCAGAACGGCGAAGAGCGTCATATGGTGTCACAATTTTCTTTGCTGTCTGTGTCGGAACTCCCCCGCTTGCTTGGCACAGCGGCTTATCCCCACGGAAAGGAAACTGCCGGGTGATCACTCTGACTGGCCTGACGAAGGAATTCGCGGGCACCACGGCTTTACGCGGTATCGACTTACAGGTTGATGCCGGCCTCATTCACGGCATTGTCGGCCGTTCCGGCGCTGGCAAGTCGACCCTCATCCGCTGCCTGACGGGGCTGGAGCGCCCCACGTCCGGCACGGTGGAAATCGATGGTGTCGATGTCACTGAGCTGCGCGGAGCTGCTCTGAGGAAGGCCCGCCGCAATATCGGCATGGTGTTCCAGCACGCTGAGCTGCTGTCGGCGAAAACCGCTCTGCAGAACATTGCCCACCCGCTGTTGGTTGCCGGTGTGCCGAAGAAGGAAGCCTTCGCAAAAGCCGAATCGCTTCTGGAGCGTGTTGGTCTGGAAGGCCGCGGCGGCAGCTACCCCGCTCAGCTGTCGGGTGGTCAGCGTCAGCGTGTGGGCATTGCCCGTGCCCTGGCAGCTGACCCGCAGATCCTGCTGTGTGATGAGCCCACCTCGGCCCTTGATTCCACGACGACAGCCCAGATTCTGGGCCTCATTCGCCAGCTGCGCGACGAACTGGGCATTACGGTGCTCATCATCACCCACGAAATGTCGGTGGTGCGTGAAATCTGTGATTCGGTGACTCTGCTGGCTGAGGGCAAGAACATGAAGACGGGCCGTCTGCGCGACATTCTTGCTGATCCCTCGTCACCGCTGGCGAAGGACCTCATTCCCCTGCCGTCGGCACCCCTGCCGAAGGAGGGTGAGGAACGCAGGACTCTGGAAGTCAGCTTGGCGGGAACGTCAGCTGCAAAGCTGTTTGCGCTGGCTGAATCTGCTGGCGCCCCGGTTGCCGAGGTGCAGGCGGGAACTCTTGAGACGATCGACGGTCTGGAGGTCGGCAGGCTGCGTGTGCGCAGTACCGATGACGTTGCCACTGTGCGCCTGGGCAAGGCTCTGGCGGATGCCGGAATCTTCTGCAAGGAGGCACGCTGATGTTTGCTTCTGATGTTGTGCTTGCTGCTGCCGACAAACCAAGGTGGCTGAACAACCCGGCCATCACGAAGGACCTTCTGCCGGCGACGATTGAGACGCTGCAGATGACGGTGTTTTCCACGCTGTTCGCCGTTCTGCTGGGCCTGCCCTTGGGCATTTGGCTGTGGGTCACTGCGAAGGGGTCGCTGGCGCCGCAGCTGACGGTGCACAGGGTTGTCAGTGCGATTGTCGACTTCGGCCGGTCGATTCCGTTCATCATTCTGATGATTGCGATCATCCCGTTCACCCGCTTTGTTGTGGGCACGGCTTTGGGTTGGCAGGCGACTGTTGTTCCGCTGGCCATTGGCGCTATTCCGTTTTTTGCCCGTCTGGTTGAGGTTGCGCTGCGCGAGGTTGCCAGCGGCAAGATCGAGGCTGTGCAGATGATGGGTGCTACGAACTTTCAGATCATCCGTCAGGTGCTGATTCCCGAGGCGCTGCCGGGCCTCATTTCAGCGGTCACCGTCACTGCGGTCAACCTGGTGTCGTACACGGCTATGGCCGGTGCTGTTGGCGGTGGTGGTCTGGGCGCTTTGGCTATTTCCTATGGCTACCAGCGCTACCAGGGCGATGTCATGATCGCCTGCATTGTGCTGCTGGTGGCGATTGTCGTCATCATCCAGCGTGTGGGTGACTGGCTGGCTCGCCGGGTCGACCACCGCTGATCTGAGCTTTCTGGCAACTGACGAGGCGGAGGTCCGGTCCCGCGGTAACCCGCGGGAATTCTGAACCTCCGCCTCGTTCGTGTGTGGGGTCAGAACAAGCCGGAGATGACCCCGTCGTCGTCCACGTCGATGGACAGTGCGGCGGGTTTTTTGGGCAGGCCCGGCATGGTCATGATGTCGCCGCAGATGGCGACGATGAAGCCCGCGCCTGCGGACAGGCGCACGTCGCGGACTGTGACGGTGTGGCCGGTTGGTGCGCCCAGCTGGCTGGCGTCGGTGCTGAATGAGTATTGGGTTTTGGCGATGCACACCGGCAGGTTGCCGTAGCCGTCGGCGGTGAACATGTCGAGTTTGCGTTTGACCTTCGCGGGCACGTCAATGCCCTCGGCACCGTAGATGCGCGTGGCGATTGCTTCGATTTTGTTCTCCAGCGGCTGGTCGAGTTCATAGGCGAACTTCGGCTGCGGCTGGGTGCTCTCAGCAGCTTCGATGACAGCTTGGGCGAGATCGATCGCACCGGCTCCACCTTTGGCCCAGTGGTCGGCAATGGCGACCGTGGCTATGCCGTCAAGTTCTGTTTTCAACGCTTCGAGTTCAGCATCGGTGTCGCTTGGGAAGCGGTTGACGGCGACGACCGTGGGGATGCCGTAGACCTCGCGCAGGTTGTCCAGGTGTTTGCGCAGGTTGGGAAGTCCCTCTTTGAGGGCGTCGATGTTTTCGGTTTCGAGGTCCGCTTTGGCCACTCCCCCGTGGTATTTGAGGGCACGAACGGTGGCGACGACGACTGCAGCGCTGGGGAAGATCCCTGCGGTTCGGCATTTGATGTCGAGGAACTTTTCGGCCCCGAGATCAGCTCCGAAGCCGGCTTCTGTGATGGCGTACTGGCCGTGGGTCAGGGCTGCGGTGGTGGCGAGCACGCTGTTGCACCCGTGGGCGATGTTGGCGAAGGGGCCGCCGTGGACGAACGCCGGGGTGTGTTCGATGGACTGCACCAGGTTGGGTGAGAGTGCTTCGGCCAGGAGGGCCGCCATGGAGCCCTGCACGCCGAGGTCGGCCACTGTGACGGGTTCTTTGTCGAAAGTGCGGGCTACGACGATGCGACCTAAGCGGTCTTTGAGGTCTTTGATGGAGGTGGCCAGGCAGAAGACGGCCATGACTTCGCTGGCTACAACGATGTCGAAGGCGTCTTCGCGGGGCATGCCGCCGGTGAAGCCGCCCAGGCCGATGGCGATTTGGCGCAGGGCGCGGTCGTTGAGGTCGACAACGCGGCGGATCTCGACGCGGCGCGGGTCGATGCCGAGTTCGTTGCCGTGCTGCAGGTGGTTGTCGAGTACGGCTGCGGCGAGGTTGTTGGCAAGTGCGATGGCGTTGAAGTCGCCGGTGAAGTGCAGGTTGATGTCTTCCATGGGCAGCACTTGCGCGTATCCGCCGCCGGCGGCACCGCCTTTCATGCCGAAGACAGGGCCCAGGGATGGTTCGCGCAGGGCAAGCACGGCTGGGTGTTTGCCGGCTGGGATGTCCCAGTCTTCCTGCTGTGCCAGTTGGTTGATGCCGTCGGCTAGGCCGATGCTCGTGGTTGTTTTGCCTTCGCCGGCTGGGGTGGGGCTCATGGCGGTGACGAGGATGAGCTTGCCCTGCTCGGCGCCGTTACCGCGCCGAACAACATCAGGTGCGGGCACTTTCGCTTTGTAATGGCCGAACGGAATGATGTCGTCAGCGCCGAGTCCCACCGACTGGGCAATCGAGTCGATGCGCTCAATCTGAACTTTGCGTGCGATCTCCTGGTCAACAGTCATGAGACCAGTGTCTCACCGAAGGCGGCCGTTTAGCTTGTCGAATCCCAAGAAGGGAGGCACTGACGCCATGTCAATGCCTCCCTTTAACAGCTGTACGAGCAGCTAAGACTCAGTGGTCTTGTTGCTGAACCAACCGGACGATCTCATCAGCAATTCGTTCTGCGGAATGACCGTCTTCGTGGGGCAGATAGTTTGCGACAAACTCGTCGTACTTGTCTTTGTATTCGTCCAGCCCCTCCGTGATAGCCATATTCAATGCGTCGCCTAGTTCTGCAGTAGTGCGCACAATCGGGCCAGGCACGGTTGATTCGTAGTCCAGGTACATTCCACGGCTGTTCTCAAGGTAGTCCTCGAGGTCAGGAGCGAAGAAGACCATTGGCCGGCGAGTGGCGGCAAAGTCGAACATGATGGACGAATAGTCAGCGATCAGCACGTCGGTAGCCGCAAGCAGTGTTTGCGCGTCGGGGAACTCGGTTACATCGATGACGAACTCGTCTCCGACCAGCTCCATGGCCTTGACGTTTGAATGTGCCCGAATTCCCAGGCGAACATTGCTCGGAAGAGCCTGCTTTAAACGCTCAAAGTCAATGCCGATGTCCAGGTGATAGCCGACACCGGCTTTCTGCGACGCATCACGGAATGTCGGCGCGTAGAGGACGAAAATCTCGTCATTGCGTAGCCCGAGGTTGGCTCGGGTTTTTGCACGTGCTTCGCGGTGCTGTTCGGGGTTAGCAAGCACATCCACTCGTGGATAGCCGTCAACAATAGTGCGCGCCGCTGACGAGAATGCGGAGTCGAACTTCTCAGCGGCAAAGTCAGACTGTGCCAGCAGAATGTCCCAATACTGGGTTTCGCGCTGCACTTTAGCGCGGTACTCCGGCGAAAGGCCGGCGCTGTGCACGTCAGCCCCGATCATTTTCAGCGGGGTACCGTGCCACGTCTGCACGTACAGCTGTCCAGGCTGCTTACGGAAATAGCTTGGGAACTCGCAGTTATTGACGATAATTTGGCTGGTGAACAGAGCCTCGATGTACTTTGCGGAGTGAGTGATTACCGTTTCGGTACCTTCAGGGCTTGCGAAGCTGTCTTGCGCGTTCGACCAATAGAACTTCCAATCTGGCAGACGCTTGCGAAGTTCGAAGTAAAGAGGCTCCGGAATATCCCCCGCGCGTTTTCCGAAAAAGGACTCAAACAGAATGGCCTTGTCCAGTGGCTTGTCAACATGAGCGCGAACAGCGCCCTCGATCACTCGAGCCCGATTGTATGTCCCCTTCTCAGCAAACTTCACCGGCGGCACGAGCCGCAGCCAAAGGGAACGAGTCTTCGCAGTACGGGTGGCAATAGCAGCGGGGACAGCTTCATCAAACACCTCAGGCAACGATTTTGCCGCCTCCTCAGAAAGGCGAACCCATTTTCTTGCTGTGGCACCCGTATGACTGTTCACGCCTTCGATTACGAAGTTGTAGCCGCCGGCAGGCAAAGGCATTGTGTTGCCGAACCAGTCTTCCGTGGTCAAGTCAACCCTCGCAGCAAATCCACCGTCAGTCCATTCAACATCGGTATCTGCAACCGTCTTGCCATCGCGCCGCAAAGCCAAGCTGGTGGGCTTCCACTCGGCAGGCAGTTCAAACCGGCCGTTGAAAGTCATTCGCGTATGACCGCCCTCAGAAACAATGGCATAAGAATCAGCCGTAACAAACCACGGATTTTCGTGGATCTTGAGGTTGCCGGCCACTGTGACTCCAACAAAGAGAGAGCCCTCATCGCGAAGATTCTGGAGCTCGTTGAAACCGCAGCGAGGCTTCAGGGGGGTTTGTTTTTTACCATTGACAGCTCGCAGAGTCCAGGTGCTGTCGGCGTTCTTTTCAGCCAAAGATCCACCGAGGGCAGGTAGGACAAATTCAAACCTGCGGCTGCCATCAGTCGAGCTCTGACCAGAGACCATAAAGTCCTGCGACGATCGCCGATTATGGATCCGCAATTTGTCGAAGCCGGAAACGTTCGCGCCGCGTATTGTGACAGCAAATCGACGTTCGGCAAGTTTCTCGATATCAGCCGACACTTGAGCCCTCTTGACGTTGAACCAGAGGTTACCGTCAGATGAGGGCTCAAGAACCCAACGTCGGCCATCTTCCACTTTCGAGAATCCAGGGTCCGCAGCCGCTGCTGTTTGGTTGAGAGCACCGGCACGATGGTCGATGTCAATGCCGTTGACCGAGACTCTCGCAATAAGCCGCCAGCCCTCTGTGACGTCAAGGTCTTCTGTGTTGATCCGGACTGTGTAGGCAGCATTTTGTGCTGAAACGAGCTGCGACTTGAATCGATTCAACAAGCGCGGTTCAAAACGTTCCGCATCGAGTTCGATTTCCTGGTCGCCGTTTCTGTTGATCAACAACATTCTGGGCGTAGCTTCACGGCCGTCAATCAAGTGGTCGCAATATGCGTGTCCGGCGATCTCAACAAGCGACCCTGTGAGCCATTCGACCCGATCAACGGCGCAGTTGAGTGACACTGAATCTGGCGCTACCTCAAGTATGTCTTGCGGAAGTGGGCCGAAGCGGTTTTCGAAGTCTGCCCCGTCAACCACAAAACCAGCGCCATTTGACTTGAGTTTGAGTCCGGTCCCATGTTCACTGCGCCAGAGCATCGCCGCAAATGACTCACTGCGCCCTTTATGGACAGCAAGCCACATGGGCAACCTAACCCAAAACGGAAGGTCATTCCATAGGTCTTCTCCGCTCAGAGTGACAATTTTCTTCAAACCGCCGCTGAAAACGTCCCAGTACTCTTGGCTGGTTCTTTGCGCAACGTCTAGGTACTGGATCAGGTCACCGGTCAAGACCTTTTTGAACCAACCGTGCCTCGCAGCTTCTGAGCCTTCGTTGAATACGTGTTGAGTGCCGGCCTCCAGTACTGCAAGCCGGTCTGTAAGGTCGTCAAGGTTCTCTTTACCTTGGGTAATGGACGATCCGTCATCACGAAGCAGCCAGTAATAGACCGGGTGTCGAAGGACGTCGAACGATCGTGCCCGCAAGTACGCCTTCGCCATAGGCTCCTGGTCTTCGTAGCGAATGCCGACAGGAAATTCTCCGACAGCCCTCCGGAAGAAATCCATGGAAAAGATCTTGTTGCAAGCCATAGCGTCTTCGAAGATCTCTGGAAAGTCGTCGATAGTGATGCCAAGCCGATCTTCCGGATGGAACTTCTTGGTCCATGCAGATAGCCAGACCTTAGTCCCCTTCTGCCGGTACACTCCACCGCTGACCATGTCGGAGCCAGTACGAAGAATTGTGCGCATCATGACTTGGTAGGCATCACGTGGAATGTGATCATCGGAATCGACAAACGTCAAATAGTCGCCGGTCACGTATTCGAGACCCGTGTTTCGAGCAGCACCGAGTCCACCGTTGACCTTACTGATCACTTTGACGCGGTTGTCCCAACGCGCGTATCGCCGGGCAATGGCTGCCGAGTTATCGGGACTCCCATCATCAACAACGATGATTTCCAAGTTCCGGTAAGTCTGCTGAATCAGGCTGTTCAGGCATTTTGCGATATAAGGCTCAACATTGTAGACCGGCACAATGACCGACAACTTGGGTTTGCCGGACTGAGAACCGGTCAGAAGTGTCACGACCCGCTGCCGCAGAGCTGGGTGAACGCCGTCACGGACTCTGCGCCGCGTTTCTGCTGGCATGCGCTTCACTGCGCGGCCCAGCATTTTTCGAACTGCCTGTTTCATTGAACCCTTCTGTCCATTGAATATTCACGCTGTGTTCAATCGAATTGACCCTTTATCCTATCCCGTCGCCCTCTCCCAGAACCGGCTCCCAGCTTGGCGAGTTGTAGTTTCTGCGACCTGGATAAAGAACGCACAGCCGCCAGTCTTCCTCGCGGCCATTACAATGTCTTCGACTTGTTGTATCCCAGGAGGGCTCGTGCGTCAGTTTGTTCGCGACACCATTCTCACAGTCCTGCGATCCCGCGCGTGGAAAGCCACGAGCCAGCGGATCCGCGGTACTCGAGACTTCACACTGACAGCCCGGGAGTACGAAAACAGCGCGGCTCCTGGCGCCAAGGCGCTTGTCTACTTTGGCGACACTCACTCGAAGCTCTACCAGCTCGACCAGTGGCTGCCGGTTCTGGAGGAGCTCAACAAAACAGTTCCCACCGCGGTACTCCTCCGCCGCCCTTCTGCAATTACCGAAACAGCGGAGGCCACTACCCTGCCAATCGTGTTCCGTCAGAGCTTTGACGACATGATGACGTATGTGGAAGAACACCAGCCGAAGCTGATCCTCTATGTCAACAACGGTCAATCAAACTTTCAGCTCCTGAGTTACGCGCCCGCGGTACACGTTCACATCAACCACGGTGAATCCGACAAGCTGTCCATGGTCTCAAACCAAGCAAAGGCCTATGACGCCGTGTTCACAGCAGGCCCCGCCGCACTGCGCAGACACCAGCGGGCACTTGTCGATTTCGACGAATCCAAACTGATCGAAGTTGGCAGGCCCCAGCTTGACCTCGACTACGAACCTGAACTTCCCACAAGCGACAAACGCACTGTCATGTATGCGCCAACGTGGGAAGGCGAGAACGACAACAACAACTACACATCGATCGACTGCTTCGGCCCCGCTATCGCTGCCGCTGCTCTCGCAACGCCGAACACACGTCTCATCTATAAACCGCACCCTCGTGTGGCTGATTCACAGGACGAGGGAATGCGGGCCGGTCACGCCATGATTCTTGAGCTGATCGAGAAAGCTAACGCTGAGGGTGGCGAGCACCTTGTTCTGACCGAGGGCAACATCCTGGCCATGTTCGACGATGTTGACCTCATGATCACCGATATTTCCAGTGTCGGTTTGGACTTCCTCTACCTCAAAGCAGACAGTCCGCTGCTGCTGACGGACCGCCGTACAAACCGCGCCAAGCTTGTCGACGAATCCCCAATCGCTTCCAGCGTGCCGATCATCGACGACTCAACGGTCAATGACATCCAGACGATGATCGAAGCAGAGCTGACAAGCGGCGGCAATACAGAAGCCCGCGCCGAAGCGCGAGCTCTGTACTTCGGAAACCACGAGGTCGGCGAGTCCAAGCAGGCGTTCATATCAACCGTTGAACGCCTTATTGCCGAACGCGAAGCGAAGCACATCAACCGCAACTACATGGTGTCAGCGGCCGAAGCCAAAGACGGCAACCCCTGATCGAAAAATACACGAGCTATCGCTGCCTACCCCCACCAAACCAGGCGAGAGTCACCTTCCGGTCAGATCAACCGCAGAGGTCAATAGCCCATTCGGCCAAGTCATTTGCGTCCTAGAGTTCGCTGCAGTTTACGGCTGGCCCGCTTCAGCAACGGATTCTTGGATTTATAGACACGGCGCATCGCCTCATCGACGTAAACAGAAACCGGATCGAGATCTTGCGCGGCCGCTGAGCCGAACGCCTTATCAGCCGGTGAAGGGTCCGCACTCATCTTTCTAGATACCCGCTCCCAGTGCGGATCCTCGCTGAGTGCGCGTTTAAACAATTTACTGAGACGTGTATTAGATTCCATGACCTCATCACGACTCGCCTTACCAAACTTCGGGAAAAGCATTTTGTTGTACAGCTGGATCAGCAGCGTGCGCTTGTGCAAAATATCTGCAGGACGGCCAGGTTCCAGAAGAAGGTCAGTCTCGGTGTAATGAATTGGCGCACAGATCTCCCGGTCCATCTGGACGTAGTCAATTTTTTCAGCAAGTGGCCACAGAATGTCGTAGCCGATACCTGCCCATTTCTGCTTGAGATCGCCGTCCAGCACACGGTCCGCACCTTCCAGCCATTTTTGAATCAAGGGGTGGCCAGGAACCGACGCGACCAACCCAATACTCGGCTGGTTCGGCTGCCAACCGTAGAACAAGGCTCCAGACTTTTCGATGAGGTCCGTAATCATGCTTAATGGGCGAAACACAATTGTATCTACGTCCATCCACATGCCGCCGTTCTGAGCTAAAACCGCTGCGCGAATATAATCAGCCTTGTGGGCAACTTCGGGAATATCTGAGAAGTCAGAACGCAAACCGGAAACGTAGTCATTCACGTTTTCAGGGTTCAACTCAACTAGGTCCCAATCGCCTTTGTGCTTGAGGATTGTATCCTTGCACAGGCTGATGTAGCCGGGCATCTGGCTAGAGTATTTATTCTCCCAGTAGATCCAGATAGTTTTATTCACGAAACACCAACCCCTTCAAACAGCCTGATGCGACGATCCGCGGAATAAACCCTTAACGCGACGCGACAATGTTCAGCGCTCAACCTTCAAGTCGGAGAGAAGTATTGTCTTCGGCAAAGAAAAGCATAGCTCAGATCACCGGAGGGCGGCCCTTGAAGCTCATGCGCAAGACACCGCGTTTGCTGAGTTTGGCCTCGTCTTCTTCGCCATCCCACGGGTCGTCTCGCCACCCGTCAGCCCATCCTTTGAACCATGGTTTGAGCTGCTCGGGCTTACGTGCCCACCTGATCACCTGGACGCCTGTCCATGAGCCCACGTACGCCCAGCTGAATGGCCAAGGCAGGTTCCTACGGGCCAGCCACACGCGGTTACGAGCGTTCATGTAGAAGTATTCGTCATGGCGCTTCGGGTCAATCACGGGGTGGGCCACAGCAAGGTCGCCCATGTACCACACGTCATAGCCGGCATCCCATACGCGCCATGCCAGTTCGATGCCTTCGTGGGCGTACCAGAACGATCCCGGCCAGCCCCCGCATTCATCGAAGGCCTTGCGCTGCATGCCGATGGCGCCTTCCCATACAGAGAACACATTCGATGAATGGCTTGCAGATTTCTTGCGCAAACGCGGAATCCACCGCTTAGGCGCATTCGGGTTGTCCGGATCAACCACACGGGGCTGAACCAGACCAACACTGGGATTTTCACGCATGTACTGCGCCATCCGCCACAGCGTGTCCTCATCCGGCAGCCAGGCATCGTCATCGAGGAAGAACAGGAACTCGCCCTTGACCAGGGGCACACCAGCATTGCGTCCGGCAGGAATTCCCACGTTTTCGGGCAGCATGTGGGTTTTGACTTCCTCCGGCAGCCCCACGGGATCCCACCCATTGCCCACGCACACAACGTCAAGGTTGACGTTCCGCTGGGACAGCAGCGAATCAATGCCCCGTTTCAGGTCATCCATGCGCTTGCCCATGGTGAGGATGACAACGCCGTAGTCAAAAACTTCCATCAGCCGAGCCTCCTGGAGAACCAGATCGACACAAAGTGCCCCATGCCCGACAGCGCGGCAAGCGGCACCATCACCAGGATCATCCACCGTTCACCGGTCAGTTCTGGGCCGCCGGAAGCAACCACGATGAGTGACACCACGCTTGCAACAACAGCCAGCATCGACATTTCGACCGAATGCCAGATGCGGTGGAACGGCACAAAACGCGCAAGCTGCTTCACACGGGCAAGACCGCCATGTGTCACAGCAGTTGCCGCAGCGGAGTCTTCCAGCTTGTCCAGGCCGTTGAAGGCACGGCTCATGTGCACCAAACTGTTGAGCGCCTTGTTCAACAGCACGAGCGAGGACACCACTCCCCCAGCAACCAGGTAGGGGTAGGCGAACCCTGGATCGGACTTCAGCAGTCCCAGGTCACTCACTGCCCGCACGCCCAACATGAAGGCGACGAATCCCTCTGTTGTGTAGTGGCCAACCGCGTCAAGGAAAACACCTTTTGCACTGCGGGTGCCGCGCCAGCGTGCGACCTCACCATCACAGCAGTCGAAGTACAGCTGCAGCTGCGAAAAGAACAGTGCGAGGAGTGCACCCCATACGCCGGGGATCAGCAGAGCGAAGCCGATTGCCCATCCGGAGAGGATCATCAGACCCGTGACCCCGTTGGCGGTGATGGGCGTGCGCACCAGCAGCGCGGTCAGATAAATGGAGATGTGCCGCAGGTACAGCTCCGCTGTCCAGTGTTCGGCATTTTTGCGCGCGCGCACTTCCGGCGGCTGGGCAACAGCTCGCAGCTGTTCCAGCGTCGGATTCTTAGGCCGGGAAGAGTGTGCTTCGCTCATATCTCAAGGCTAGGTGCCACACCAGCAGAAGTGCTGGAGTTTACTGACCGAGGTCGCCCTTGATCTTGGTAGTAGAGATTTCCGGCGTGCGCGGGAGGTAGACGACGTCACACAGGTCTTTGAGGTCGTCGAACTTGCCCTCCCAGTCGTCACCCATGACAAAGGTGTCGATGTGGTATTTCTCGATGTCGGTCCGTTTCTGTTCCCACGTGTTTTCGGGAATCACTAGGTCGACGTAGCGGATAGCTTCGAGCATGTTCTTGCGGTCGTCCCACGAAAAGTACGACTTCTTGCCCTTACCGGCGTTGAATTCGTCAGTGGAAAGAGCGACTACCAGGTAGTCGCCCTGTGCTTTACAGCGCTGCAGCAGTCGGATGTGACCGTAGTGCAGCAAGTCGAAGGTGCCGTAGGTGATGACACGGCGCATGAAAAGCCCCTTGCTTAACTTGAAGTTAACTTGCAGATCATATAAACGATACCCCACGGCCTACTTGAAGTCCCGTTTAACCGCCCCGCTAAGCCCGTGCCGTTCACCACAGCCGGGGAGCTGCAGCCTCAGGCTCTACGCGGCAAAAAAGAACTAAAATAGATGGCTATGAAAGCGTCACTGTCACGGCTTCTGCGCCGCATCATCCCCAACTCAAGCGGTCCCCGCCCCCAGCAAGTCCTTCCAGCGGGGAACTACTACACCGTGCTGTGGCGCATCCCCGAAACATTCGGCGGGATGACCTCCGTTGCTCTCGAACGGTCCTCAGCTTTCGCTCGCCAGGACAACCGCCCCATCGAGATCCTCACGTTCTCACCGAACAACAGCGGCAAGGAGCGCGAACAGGAACTCAAAGCCGAAGGCCGACTGGATGACCGTGTTTCCATCCGGAACATCTGGGAAGACCTCGGCACATGGTCTGACGATGAGCTTGCCCGCATGAAAGGCATGGCAGAACATGACCTCGGCGCCCTCAAAGATGCACTCCCCCACACCTCGGGAAACACACGCGAACAGCGCGCAGACGATGCCGATACGGTCCTCCAGACCGACTACTACAGCACGCAGGGCCACCTGCGCATCATCGACCGTCACGACGCCACAGAACGCGGCACCAAGGGCGGACGCCTGCTGACCCTCCTGGACTCACAGGGAGACATCATCGGCCAGTGGCGCTCCGGCGGCGCATTCTACAAAGCGTGGCTCAACGCAGTATTCGGCAACGAGCCAGGTTACGTCATTGTCGATTCGGGCTATGCAAGTTCAATCTTCCGCACCTACCGGAAGAAGAACATTGTGTTCTGCCACGTGCTGCACAGCAACTTCCTCAAGAACGAAAGCGTAGACCCGCGCGAACTCAACCGCGGCAGGTTCGACATCTTTCATAATGCCGATCGTTTTGATCGGGTCATCGCACTGACCCACGCCCAACAGCAGGACATGTTCGCGCTGAACCTGTCTTCGGGCAACCTCACGGTCGTTCCTAACTTGGTTCGCGACCTCCACGGCGATGCCGAAGCACCCCGTGATAAGGCTCACGGAATCATGCTTGCCCGGCTTACCAAAGGCAAGAGGATTGATCACGCTATCCGGGCAACCGCAGCGGCCTCTCAGAACACACCGAGACTGCACTTGGACGTCTACGGCGATGGCGATATGCACGCCGAACTCACCCAGCAGATCAACGCCAACAACGCCGGTGAGCACATCACCCTGTGTGGTTTTGCCAGCAATGCGAAAGAACGCTTCCGGGAAGCATCATTCAGCCTCCTGACAAGCAAGCAGGAAGGTCAAGGCCTCGTGCTGTTGGAAAGCATGTCAGCTGGATGCATCCCGATTGCCTACGACATCAAGTACGGCCCAGCCGACATCATCACCGACGGCGTGGACGGCTTCCTTGTGCCCGCCGGGGATGTTGAAGCACTCACCCGAACAATCATCCACGTGGCCACCATGGACGATGCCGAGCTCACCCAGATGCGCCGCAACGCCCTGAAACGAGCTGCCGACTTCTACGAAACCGCCGTCGTCAACAAGTGGGCGACCATGTTCCGCGAATGCTCTTTCGAACCGTTCCAACGCTCTCAGGCCACAGCGAAACTCACCTCACTGACTGTGACAGCCACCGGGATTGAACTCGAAACAACCATCCAGAACCACCCATGGGAGCGGACCTCCCACACCTACGTGTCATGGCGGCTGGCCGGCAAAACCTATTACGGCCGCACACCCGCCGAGTTCGACGGAACCACCCTGCGGGCAGAAATCCCTCTGTCCGAGCTGGAACTGCTGCCCGCAGGCACCCTGGAACTGTCCGCGGACTTCGTTGAGGGCCGTTCCTTCCACCGCACCCGCATCCTCGCTGACGAAACCCCCGCCGCAGCTGGCTCCTTCTTCACCCCGGTACTGACCGACAAAGACCAGTTGAACCTGCAGATAGAAGCTGACTGACACCTCGCGAGGTGGGGGTTGGCTTAGCAGCCATCCTCACCAGCGTGGGGTGGTGAGAAAACGATTGTGGGCGGTTCCGCTAATGCGGAACCGCCCACAATCGTTTATCGGCCTGTCTGCGTGCGCGCCCGGTTCTCACCAACCGGGCGCGTCAGCAGATGAGCGTCAGTTGTTCTTGCGGCGCGAACGAGCAACCATCAGAACACCTGCGGCGAGCAGACCAGCTGCTGCAGCCAGTGCACCAGCGATCTCAACACCGGTACGGGGCAGCGGAGCGTTGCTCGAGCCCTTGTCACCGGAGTCACCAGGCTTGGACGGAGCAGGCTTACCGGAACCGGTCTTGCCCTTGTCGTCCACCGTGACAGTGATGGTGTCAATGACGTTGCCGTCCTTGTCCTTCACCGTCACGACGATCTTGTCACCAGGCTTGGCGTCATCGTTGATGTCAACGACGATGTTGCCGTCCTTGTCGATTTCAGCCTTACCGGGGCCTTCGACCTCAACGGTCGAGCCGTCCGGAACCGGGCCGCCATCGTTCGGGATGACAATCTTGTCGCCAGGCTTACCGTTGCCGTCCTTCCAGTCAGGCTGGTCAGCAGGCTTTTCAACCTCGACGACTACGCGGTCGATCTCGTTGCCGTCCTTGTCCTTGACAACGACAACAACCTTGTCACCAGGCTTGGCGTCCTTGTCGATGTCAACGACGATGTTGCCGTCTTCATCGATTTCAGCCTTACCAGGTCCTTCCGTTTCAACGGTGGTGCCATCCGGAACCGGGCCGCCATCGTTCGGGATTTCGACCTTGTCGCCAGGCTTACCCTTGTCGTCCTTCCAGTCCGGCTTCTCAGCAGGAGCGTCAGGCTTCTCGACCGTGATGGTGACGTCGACGTTGTCCTTCGAACCATCCGGGTAAGTCACCTCAACCGGAACGGTGATCTTGTCACCAGGCTTAGCGTCCTCAGGAACCGGGACGGTGATCTCACCGGTGTTTTCGTCAACCTTCACACCGTCAGGAGCGTCGTCACCAGGGGTGAACTTGGTGCCGTCAGGAGCCTCGGTCGGGTTACCGTCCTTGTCCTTGAACTCAGGCTTCTCAACCTTGACGTCTTCACCAGGCTTACCCGAACCATCTTCGTAGCCGGGTTCGAACTCGTCAGCCTGCTTGGTGTCAGGCTTGGACGGTTCGGTGACAGTCACGGTCGATTCGTCGATCGTGTTGCCTTCTGGGTCCTTCACCTCGACAACGATCTTGTCACCAGGCTTAGCGTCTTCGTCGATCGTGACGATGAGTTCACCGTTTTCGCCGATTTCGACCTTACCGGGGCCTTCGACCTCAGTCGTGGAGCCTTCCGGAACGTCGCCACCGGTGTTCGGGACAGTCACCTTGTCACCGGGTTCACCTTCGCCGTCGCCCCATTCGGGCTTCGAGTCAGGGTCGGTGACAGTAACAGTCACGTCCACCTTGTCGGTGCTGCCATCCGGGTAGGTCACAGTCACAGGAACCGTGATCTTGTCACCAGGTTTGGCGTCAGCCGGAATCTGGACCTTCAGCGATCCATCTTCAGCAACTTCGACACCGTCCTTGTCGGTGGTGAACTTGGTACCTTCCGGAACGGTGACAGTGTCGCCGTCCTCGTTGGTGAATGTCGGAGCGTCAACCGGAGCGGTGGTACCAGGCTGGCCAGCACCGTCGTTGTACTTCGGTTCGAGCTCGTCAGCCTGCTTGGTGTCAGGCTGCTCCGGAGCATCAGGTTCTTCGACCGTGACGGTGACGTCGACGTTGTCCTTCGAACCATCCGGGTAGGTCACCTCAACCGGAACGGTGATCTTGTCACCAGGGTTAGCGTCTTCAGGAATCGGAACGGTGATTTCACCGGTGTTTTCGTCAACCTTCACGCCCTCAGGAGCATCCTCACCAGGCTTGAAGGTGGTGCCTTCAGGAGCCTCGGTTGGGTTACCGTCCTTGTCCTTGAACTCAGGCTTCTCAACCTTGACGTCTTCACCAGGCTTACCCGAACCATCTTCGTAGCCGGGCTCGTAGGTGTCAGCGTCCTTGTCCTTAGCCTCAGGTTCTTCAACCGTGACGGTGACGTCGACGTTGTCCTTGCTGCCGTCTGGGTAGGTCACCTCGACAGGAACAGTGATCTTGTCACCAGGCTTAGCATCCTCAGGGATGGTAACCGTGATCTCACCAGTGTTCTCATCGATGGTCACACCATCAGGAGCGTTCTCACCAGGACCGAAGGTCGTGCCGTCAGGAGCTTCGGTCGGGTTGCCGTCCTTGTCCTTGAACTCAGGCTTTTCGACCTTGACATCCTCACCAGGCTTACCCGAACCATCTTCGTAACCAGGTTCGAAGATGGTGTTCTGGTTAGGAACCTTCGGGTTGCTGTCCTCGTCGTCCGGGATGCCGTCGTTGTCGTCATCCTCGTCCTCGGTGTCAGGCTTGCCGTCACCATCGGTGTCCAGCTTGAAGTTCGCCTTAGCGTCGTCCTTGCTGCCGTCCGGGTAGGTCACCGTGACAGGAACATCGAACTCCTCAACGGTGTCCTTGTTCAGCTTCGACTTGTCCGGGAAGTTAACGGTGATTTCACCGGTGTTCTCGTCGATCGAAACTTCGTAGCCTTCAGGAGCCTTGAAGTCTTCAGGAATCGAGAACTTCGAGCCTTCAGGAGCCTTGGTGTCCTTACCGTCCTTGTCGGTGAAGGTCGGGGTCGACTTGGTTTCCTTACCAGGAACTACCAGCTTGTCTTCGTAAGCAGGCTCGTACAGGTCAGCGTCCTTGTCGGTCACCGTGACGATGACATCAACGGTGTCCGTGGAACCATCCGGGTAGGTCACATCAACCGGAACGGTGATCTTGTCACCAGGCTTAGCGTCATCCGGAATGGGAACGGTCACTTCGCCGGTGTTCTCATCGACCTTGACACCGTCAGGAGCACCCTCACCAGGGGTGAACTTTGTGCCCTCAGGAGCCTTAACCTCTTCGCCTTTGCCGTCTTCGTCCTTGAACGTCGGGGCAGGAACCGTAACGTCTTCGCCCGGCTTACCCTTGCCGTCTTCGTACTCCGGCTGCAGGTTCTTTGAAGTTTCTCCGATGATGAACGAGTCAGCTGCAATTTCTTCACCGTTGGAAACAAGAACCGCGGTGTAGATGTCACCAGCCTTTGCGTCCTTCGGAATGTCGAACGTCTCGCAACCCTTCAGATCGTCCGTGCTGCTGATGTCGCAGCTCTTAACGACCTTGCCCTTGGAGTCGCGCCACTCAATGACCGATCCAGATTCCGCGATGTTGCCCTTAAGCGTGAGCTTCGCGGGCTCGCCACCGACAAAAGCAGGGTTGTCGGTGGTGTCATAGTTGGTGATGTCCAGGGTTGCTTCCCGGACCTGCATCAACCCGAAGTTCACGTTGTATGCGTAATTGGAGAACACCGCAGGGTTGGGGCTGGCTGCCCACTGCAGGTTGTAACGCGGGTTGGTGAAAACAGGCTGGGTGTAGGTCGAGTAGGACGAAACTACGTTTCCTGCCGGGTCCGTGACCCACATGTACAGGTTATTCTTGTCGTAGTCTTCACCGAGGTCAACAGTGTATCGTCCATCCTTGTTGACCGTCGCCTTACCTGTTTTGGCAAGGTTAGACTTGTCTTTGAGCATTTCCTGCGTCTTCTTAGCGCGCAGGCTCGGGTGCAACTCCATAATCTGGTTATTGGCCTGGATACCCTTGTCGCTCAAAACTGAAGCCCATACCGTGTAGCCTTCTGCGTGAGGGTCCACCGTGTTCTTGGTAGCACCGGCAAACAGCTGATTTTCGTTTCCACGGTCAGTCTCAAGCCATACCCGACCGCTAACAGTGCCCGGAGCGATCTCAGCATACTTCGCAAACTTTTCCTGCGGCGTTTCAACTACCTGGTCAGCTACGACGTAGTCGCCGGGCTCTTCATAGAACCAAATGCCGGTCTTAGTCGTGTTGGTCGCTGTTGCAGCGCTGCCCGGGAAGTCGCCAAGGCCTTCACCGGATGCCCTACCGAAGGAAAACGGGGTGTAACCGGGAGCTGCGCGGAGCTGACGCACCCAGTTGTCGGTACCGGTTTCAGGGTCTGTGTGCTTGAAGTCTTCGCCCCACACCCGGTACTTCTGGCTGCTCTTTCCAAGGAGCTTGTGCTCCTTGCCAGCGTTGTCAGTCCATGACGGAACGTCAAAGGCATAGACACCGTGTCCAGCACCTTTAAGTTCGTGCGTCTTCGCGGAGTAGATCGGTGAAACCGCGCCGTCAGAGTCGATCCACTGGAGGTAAACATTCTGGTTCGCAGGCACAGCCTGGAAACCACCCCAAGTCGACGTCAGCTGCGCGCCCGGAGTTGGGGTAACAATCTGCGCGCGTCCAGAGACGATGTCCTTACCAACCCCGAGAGAGTCGGTCAGGTTCGCGCTCTTGGTGACCTTTCCTGACGCGATTGCGTCGATGTCAATGGGTCCCTTGTTGACCGCATCTCCGTCCGCAGCCTGCGCTGCCTGCTGGAATGCAGTCGAGTCGAAAGCAGTGGCGACCGCACCTGGTGCGAATGCCACAGCCATTGCGAGAGTCAGACCAGCTGCTGCTGTCTTCATCCCGCGGCGTCGGTGAGAACGCTGTTGGCTCATCAATTTTCCTTTCGGTTGACACCCGCGCCGTTCCGCGCAGGCATAGATTCACTCACAGTTTCCGCAGCGGACAAAAACCGCTCCGAAAACCGTGAAGAACTTAGGGCTAAGTATTAATACCCTCATAAAGACTTTAACTAACTGCCAGATTTCCCACAGCTTTCGGAAGAATTGAAGCTTCACTCACCGTTGCTGAGACGCAGAATTGCGCGCTTATCACCGGGCTCCACCCGAAATCTACCGTCCGGTACACCGGACGGTGTGATGGCAACCTCAAGAGAAATCTGTGAGCTGCCTGTCTGCCCACCGCTGTTCCACCACACTTGCGACAGCTGCCACAAACCGTCTGCGCTGACTTCCAAGCCCTGTATCCCCCAGATAATAACGGCACACTTTTTCCCGTTCAGCCTGCCCAGACTCCCCAGAGCCCAGCCCCTGGCGAACCATCTGCGAAATCCGACGCCCACCATCAGCAGTGCCGACCACCGATGGAACCCGTGAGAACAGACCACCGGCAGGCACCTCGGCACCCGGGTCAGTTGGAGCCACCCCCACGAGGGGCTTATGCGTTGACAGCCAGTCAAAAGCAACCGACGACATTTCGGCCACACACGCATCAGCCGCAGCAAACTGCCATGACACCGTCGGCGAATCATCAAACACACAGCCTGCAGCACCCGTCACAAGATCCCGAATCTGCGCCTCCGCCCGAGCAAACTCCGGCTTCACAACACCCGTCCGCGGATGCGGCCGGTAGATGACACCGAAACCAGCCTCCACAAGCCCCTCCACCAGCGGAACACCCGACTGTGCCAGGGTGCCGTACGCCATGGACGGCGAATCGCCCTCCCACGTGGGCGCATAGAACACAGTGGGCCGACTGCCATCCAGAACCTGTTGGAAACGCTCCGGCACCGGTCCGGCATAGTCCAACTGCGGCCTGCCCACATCGATCATGTCCGGCAAACGCCCCAGCAGCGCCTTCTCGATCCGCTCCCTGGCGGCCAAACCAGCCGTGAACACACAGTCATAGGCTTTCAGCTGGTTCGACACCATCGAAATCTTTTCGCTCTCCCCATGCGACAAATGCACATGAGCCGGCGTCGGATACCGCAGAGCCTGAAAATTCAGCACAGCCTGATTGACATACAGCACCGCACACAGGGTGGGCTGCGTCATAAAACGATCGACATCCGACGTCAGCCGCGCATACCGCACCGGAAGCTCCGTCAACTGCGCAATCTCACGCGCGTTGTCCAGATTGCGCATGAGGATGCCCACCGGCCACGGCGCACCATCGCCCGGACCGTCCAGAGTCATCCCCGACTCCAAATGCATCGTCGCCGCAAGATCCTCAATCGGGGCCAACCACTGCTTCAGCTGATACGTCGAGGCCCTATCCCCCGCGTGATACACACCAACCACAAAACCGTCATCACGCGACGGCACAAACTTCGGATCCAACCGCCGCTCAGCCGCGCGCACCGACAGTTCACGACCCACCTGAGAAGAGAACCGCTTCGCCGACGAAAACACGTGGGACACCCTGTTCATCATGCAGACCAGTATGCCAGCGCAGAAACGAGCACCGCCGTTGTTTCCTTCCGAGTAACCGGAAATCACTACACTGACGACCGACCCATACCAACCCAGGAGCACGATGAACTCAAACCCCTACGACAACAACCCCTACGGCAGTGGCCCTGGTGGCGGCCCCTACGGCAGCGGTCCCGGCGGGCAACCCAGCTACGGCGGCAGCAGCCCTTTCGGTGACAGCAGCCAGTTCGGCGGGCAACCGGGCAACGGCGACAACCCTTTCGACAACAGCCCCTACGCCCACAACCCCTTCGGCGCTGGGGCGCCGTCCGCCCCGCAGCGCCGAAAAATCACCGAAAAGGACTACCGCGGCACCGGTCAAAAACCACCGCTGTCGCAGCCTCTCTACGGCGCGGGCCCAGTGACCGCCTACACGCGGTTCTGGAAGAAGTTCGCACGGTTCAAGGGCTACGCATCGCTGTCGGAATACTGGTGGCCGCAGCTGATCAACACCTTGATCTGCTTCGTTCTGTTCGTCCCCAGCATCGTCGCCGTCATCATGGCCGACATCGAAGCCCAAAGAACCTTCGAGGCCACCGGATACGAGGTCGAACCTGACGTCCCAGCGCTTGCGATCATCGGGACCCTCGTTTCGTTCCTGTTCCTGTTGGTCGCCGCAGTGCCCACCCTGTCCTCCGGCTGGCGACGCATCCAAGACGCCGGCATGCACGGCGCCCTCATCTTCCTGGCGTTCATTCCCTACCTGGGCGGACTCATCAACATCGTCCTGTGCATCCTGCCCACCAAACTGACCGCCCGCCAACCCGGACGCGACGACCTCACCGGCGACTGAACCCACCACCACATGACGAGGTGCCTGCTCACGTGAGCAGGCACCTCATATTTTTCTGGGGTCAGGTCAGTCCGCGGGTGTGCCCGGATGTTCGGCGGAAGCCGGGCCAGACGCGGCAGCTTCGGCAGCCTCTTTCAATGCCCTTTGGCGTTTCTGCAGATTCCATTCGTGGCGGGTGAGCCACACGATGAAGATGTCGAAGATCGTCAGCAGCAAAAAGAAGATCGAGTGGCGGGCAAAGATTTCATAGGTCTGGTAGATGATGAACGCTGCCAAGAAGCCCATCATCCACGGGTAGGCCCACATCTTGCCCTTCAGCACAGCCCACACCAAAACGATCTTCGTGGCCGCGTGGCTGATCATGTAGATCGCCGCATACAGCTGAATACCCGAATCCAGATTCTCCGTCTGATGCAGAAGCCACGCCGTAACAGGGTTGTCCGTATTGCCCGCCGTAAGCTTCACCGCCAGCTGATGCCACACGTGCCGGGGCACAACAAGAACTACAATGCCCGAGGCCATCTGACCCAAACCAAACAGGCCCTTGCCGATCAGCGTGATGTAGAAAATCACGTGCAGCCAATGTTCGCGCTTGCGCTGTTTAGGTGGAATGAGATCAGCAGAGGTTTCCGTATCCGCCAAGGTCGGGACCAGACGGTCGGTGCTTCCGCTGTGCGCTTTGTGGTTCTCGTGCGCCGTATGGCTGCTGAAGCTGCGCGTCATTGCCGTGTTCCTGTGTTCTGCGAAGCCTGAGCGGCTCGCAGTTCAGCGCCGCGCTGCTGTTCACGCCATTTCCGCAGGGCTTTTCTGCGCTTCAGCGGCGTCAGCCTGTGCCGGACAAGCACGTACAGCACCAAACAGGCGCCCACGCCCACCAGGCAGCCGGCCGTCACATCAGTGAAATAGTGCACGCCCAAATACAGGCGTGACAAACAGATGAGCGCGGTCATGCCCAAAGCTCCGGCCCAAATGATTGCCCGCTGCCATAAGCGCACAAACAGCAAACTGAAAACAACAGCCGACGAAAACAACAACGACGACGTCCCCGTGGCGTGCCCCGACGGGAACGAAAAGTTCGTCTCGAGCACCAACCGGTTCTCTACTGCCGGACGGGGACGGGCATACAGCGGTTTGAGCGAATGCGTGATCGCTGAGGCGAGCGCAACACAGCCGGCAATATAGGCCGCCGGCCGCCAACTGCCGGCCAGCACCCACACAATCACCGCCACCAGCACGCCCAGGATGATCGTGCCCAAGGGGCTGAAGATATTGGTGAAGAACACCAAGAACGCTGTACGCGGATCGCTGCGATGTTCGATCATGTCGCCGAGAACTTCATGGTCGGCCTCCAGCACCAGGGTTGTCTGCACAAACAGACCCAAGATGACCACCAGGGCGAAAAGTAACACGCCGGTGCTGATCCGCTTGACCGGCGGATTCGGCTTCTGGTTGTTCACTCAGTTCACCTGGCCAGCAGCCAGACCGCGAGCCAGCAGCTCAGGGATAACGTGATTGCGCGTCAGCGGAGCAAAAGAACGCTCCGCCGTGTCCTGGGGAAGATCCGCGATCGGGAACCACTCCGCCTGGTCAATTTCATTGAAGAACCGCGGTTCCTGAACATTCAGACGATCCGGGGTGCCGCGGTAGGCGAACACCGTGCCGGTCACGTGAGTGTCCGGTTCATTCGCCGCATCCGTCGTCCAGGAGCCCAGCAGATCCAGCCGATCCGGGTCGAGATCCAGGTGCAGCTCCTCCGCGATTTCGCGGACAGCGGTGGCAAGAGGCTCCTCGTCAGATTCGATCTTGCCGCCGGGCAACATGAACGAGCTCGTCCCCTTCTTCCGGACCATCAGCAGCTCCGGCCTGTCCGGATGGATCAAGCACACAGCGGCGACGACAACAGACTTAGGGGATTGCTTCGGGGACTTGCTCATTCCACCAGTATGGCCCACCGGTATGGGAGTCACATGAGACAGTGCGGGCTGCCGGCGGCTGTGCAGCGCGGTGGGCGGTTGTGCACCCCGTCAGGCGAGGAAGCTCACCGCGAACAGGGTTCCGCCCAAAACAATGCCCGAACCCACGAGCGTCATCGTGGTGTAGCCCAGAATGTCGCGCATCTTCAGACCCGCAATAGCCAGCACGGGCAGAGCCCAGAACGGCTGGATCATGTTCGTCCACTGGTCACCGTAGGACACAGCCATGATCGCAATTGAGGGGTCGATGCCCAGTGATTCGGCGGCCTTGAGCATGATCGGGCCCTGCACCGCGAACTGCCCACCACCGGAAGGGACGAAGAAGTTCACAACGCCTGCCGCCACGAACGCCAGCACGCCGAATGTGTGCGGACCGGAAATCGACACCAGTGCGTTGGAGAAGATCTCAATGAGACCCGACGCACTCATGATGCCCATAATGCCGGCATACAGCGGGAACTGCAGAAGGATCTCGCCGACGTTGACCGCCGCACCCTTGGCCAGGTAGATGATCTCGAAGGGGCTGCGCACCAACAGCAGGATGAGCGTCAGGAAGCTCCAGTTGACGATGTCCAGAGTCATCGCGCCGCCCTGTGCGAAGTGGACGACGATATACGCCGCAAGCAGCAGGCCCACCAGCAGCGTGGGGATGCGGGACGCGTCAATGCGATCAGCCGGGGTGACGATCTCTTCGCCCACGAAGGGCTTTTCGCCGTGCTCAACTTCCGCAGGCATTTCAACAATCGGGGCGCCCGGCTTCGGGGCGGTCAACGCAAACAGAATCGCCATGACAATGAGCACCAACGCAGCCGCAGCCAGGTTCCACCACGCAAAGATGGTCTGCGAAACCGGGATGGTGCCGCCCATCGCCTCGTCAAGGAACGAACCGGGCGTTGCCGCAGTCAGAGGGCCCGAAGCCGAATAGCCCATGTGCCACACGACCATGCCCGAATAGCCAGCCGCAACAAGCAGCGGGAAGTGCACCTTGAAGCCGCGACGGCGAGCCGAACGAGCCACCTCGACTGCCAACAGCGCACCGACAACCAGGGACAGACCCCACGTGATGAGGGCCGACACGCCAGCCACCACAAAGACCAGGACATAGGCAGAGCGGGGGCCGGAAGGCACATCGGCAATCTTGGCCAGCAGCTTCCGCACCGGTTGGGTGTGCGCCAACATATGGCCCAAGAAGATGATGAGCGCCATCTGGGTCATGAACTCCAGCAGGCCCGAAAGCCCATCACCCCAGCCGACCAGCACATCGACAGGTTTGGTCGGGGTAAGGATGAGCGCCAGGATGCCAACGACAACACTCAGCACGATCGCAAACATGAGCGCCGACGGAGTCCACTTCTCAAGCAGTGAGTTAAGCGGGCGCATGACCGCCGGGGCGGCCGCCGAGCTGGGCGGGGTGTTTGCCTGAGTGGTGTTGGCGTTTGGTGTTGTGCCGTCAGGATGTCCGTTTGCGGAGTCCGACATAAGAGCGCTCCTTTGCGTTCGTGTGCTGATTCACAGTTATCGTAGAGAACACACAGCCGGAGCGCGAAACCTCTGGTGAGAACGCCTGTCGCAGACACGTGTCTAGAGCGTGTCTGCGCACCCGCTGCAATGACGCCACAGAAAGGACGGCCCATGACCGCCGAACTGTCCCCCGCCGACGTTGAAGCCCTCGTCCGCCGCTACTACACGACCGTGGATGCCGGCGACGACAACGCCACCGCAGACCTCTTCGCGGCCGACGGCACCTACGACCGCCCCGGCTACGACACCATGGTTGGCGAAGACATCCGCCGCTTCTACCTGGAAAACCGCGTGATCGAATCAGGCGAACACACGCTGCTGGACGTGATTGTCAACGGCAACCAGGCGGCCTCACGCGGCGAATTCAACGGCAAACTCAAAGACGGATCCGACGCCCACGAAGGCTTCGCCGACTTCTTCGTCTTCAACGCCGACGGCACAATCGCCAAGCGCACCAGCTACTTCTACCGCGCCGCAGTGTGAGGTGTGCGGTGGGCGCAGCCCACTGTGCAGATGAGGGCGCATATGGAGGCAAAAATCGTGTTTTCGCCTCGATCTTCCACCTAGACAGCAGAATCCCCCGCCGGGCATCAGAAAAACCGGCCCGACGAGGGATCTGCCTGCTTAAACGAAACTCAAGCCCCGCTTAACGGCCAGTGGCCCGCCTCAACGCCCAGCGGCCCTCGCACGGAGTATCGCGTTTTGGATTTCGTCGCGGCGAACAGCGATCGATTCCTCGGGCGGCATTCCATAGGCGGCTTCAGCCTGCTCGAAAATCTCGGCCATGCCCTCCATAGACATGTCTGGCTGCGGCAGATCGATCTCGGCAAAACTCGGCCCAATATGCTCCATGAGCCCGCGCAGACCAGCTTTGCCGCCACCTAAGTGCAGACCCTCAAACGGCCCAACCGCAGCCCACCGGATGCCCAGTGAATTGCGCACGGCAGCATCAAGGTCTTCAACGCTGACAACACCGCTCTGCACCAAGTGCACAGCTTCACGCAGCACAGCATTCTGCAGGCGGTTGCCCACGAAACCGCGCGCTTCCTTCTTCAGCACAATCGGCTCACGGCCCACACCGCGGTAGAATTCAACAGCCGTCTGCACCGCTTCATCCGACGTCTTCGGTGAAGGAACAACCTCGACCAGCGGCATGATGTGCGGCGGGTTGAACGGGTGTCCCACCAGCAGGCGGGCAGCAACATCGTCCGGCAGCTGCGCCGCAGTTTCCGAGGCCGGAATCGCCGACGAACTCGAGGCAAACACGGCCTGCGCCGACGCATGCTGGGCGGCCGCAGCAAAGAGTTCGCGCTTCACATCAACACGCTCCGGGCCGCACTCCTGGATGAAATCAGCACCCGAGGCGGCATCGGCCAGAGGATCTTCCCCCTCGGCAGCGCGCACAGAACCAGCCGAATTCGAACCAGCCCCAGCCGGCACCTCGCCAACAAGATCAGAAACGATCTCCCCGAGGTCTTCACGAGGGTCGCTCAGAACAACCTCGTGCCCGTGGGAGGCGAACAGCTTCGCCCACGACTGGCCAATCGTGCCAGCACCGATAACAGCAACCTTCATCAGCGGACTCCCTTCATGAGCTTTGTAACCGGCTTAGCTGCGGCAAGAACAATCGCACCGAAGACCAGAGCGGCAATACCGTGCCACATCCAGTACGGCAGCTGGTTGTCCACCGCGTAGAACTGCGAGGTCACACCGGCAAGCGATGTGCCCACGCCAGAGGCCAGGAAGAACAGGGCGATCATCTGCGAACGGAACACCCGCGGCGCCAGGCGCGTAGCTGCCGAAAGGCCAATAGGCGAAATGAGCAGCTCCGCAATGACGAACAGCATCAGCAGGAAGATCATGTACAGCAGCGGCGTGCGCGCATCACCGGTGCCGCTGGACGAGAACGGGATGAACAGCAGGAACGCCACACCGATCAGCACCAGCGCAAGACCGGCCTTGACCATGGTCGAGGGCTGCTTGTCACCCATGCGAAGCCACAGCGCCGAAGTTCCCATCGACAGCAGGATCACCCACGCGGCGGGAATGAGCGTGACCCACGAGATCGGCATTTCCCAACCGAACACCGAACGGTTGAGGCTCTCATCGGAGTACACAACCAGCACACCGAAGATCTGCTGATACAGCGCCCAGAAAACCACCGATGCCAAGAAGAAAGGAATGAACGCGAACACGCGCGAACGTTCAACAGAGGTGACCTGCTTGCTGGTGGTCATGATCGTGAAGTACACAATCGCCGCAAACGCCGAAACACCTGCAATCCAGGTAGAGATGTTCGACACCGTCAACCAGCCAAGAGCCACAACAGCCCAAATGGCCAAACCGACCGCCACAACCGCGGCAGGCAGAATCCACAGCTTGTTGCGCGGCAGCGGGTTCACCGTCTTACGCGAATCCGCCGGCAGGTTCTTCCGGCCGGTCATGTACACAATCAGGCCGAGCGCCATACCGACAGCAGCGGCACCGAAGCCGATGTGGAAGCCGATCCGATCCTGCAGCAGACCCACAATCAGCGGACCCAGCAGAGCACCGATGTTGATGCCCAGGTAGAACAACGAGAACCCGGCATCGCGCCGCGGGTCCTTTTCCGAATACAGCGTGCCGACAATCGCTGAGGCCGTCGCCTTCAGACCACCCGAACCGAGCGCCACAAGCCCCGTACCGATGAGCACGCCGGCAAAGCCCGGCACAACCGCCAAAGCCACGTGGCCTGCAACGATGATGATCGCGCTGCTGAACAGCACACGCTCGGAGCTGAGCACACGGTCGGCAATCCAGGAGCCCAGGATGGTCGCCAGGAACACCGCCCCGCCATAGGCACCGACAAACGCGGTAGCCGTGGTCTGGCTGTAGCCCAAACCTCCGTCGGCAACCGAGAAGTACAGGTAGATCGCCAAGATCCCCTGCATGCCGTAATACGAAAAACGCTCCCACATCTCCAAGCCGAAAAGCTGGGCGAGCGGGAGCGGATGACCGAAGAAACGAGTGTCCGCCTGGACCTCGTCAGAACTCTTTGCTGGGGTTTTCATCACCCCACCAGGGTAGAGGAAACACATGACGAGGCGCCGCTCACCATCCCGGGCACCGCACCAAGGTGCGGTGCGGCTGGGAGGCAGGCGGCGCCTCGTGCGTATAAAAGCGCTGGTCAGATCACTTGTTCTGCTCTTCCCAGTCGCTGCGCAGAACCTTCTTGTCGAGCTTGCCGACCGAGGTGCGGGGAAGCTCGTCGGTGATGACGATCTTGTCCGGCAGCTGCCACTTGGCAAAGCGGCTCTTGAGCACGTCGATGACCATGTCGTCGGTGACTTCCTTGCCGGGGCGGGGCACGACGAAAGCGACGGGACGTTCGTCGTACTTGGCATCCGGCACACCGATGACAGCGGCTTCGAGGACAGCGGGTTCGTCGAGGATGGCGTTTTCCATGTCGATCGAGCTGATCCACTCACCGCCGGACTTGATGACGTCCTTCAGGCGGTCGGTGATCTTGCGGTGACCCGACGGCAGGATGACGGCGACATCGCCCGAACGCCACCAGCCGTCCATGAAACGGTCGTCGTTGTCATCGAGCTTGTAGTACGACTCCGTGATCCAGGGGCCGCGCATGATGATCTCGCCGTTGGACTTGCCGTCGTGCGGAACATCCTCGCCAGTGGGGTCGACCACGCGGGACTCCACACCCAGCAGCGGCAGGCCCTGGGCACGGCGGATGTCCCACTGTTCGTCCTCCGACAAGTCCTTGAGCCAGGGCGGCAGCTGCCAGTTGATCGATGCCAGCGGGGACGTTTCCGTCGCTCCGTAGCCGTGGATGACATAGGCGCCGGTCAGTTCCTTGAAGCCCTTCATGAGCGCAACCGGAGGTTCGGTGGAACCTGCGATCATGCGGGTGCGCGACAGGTCCGGCGGAGTGTCCAGCGAACGGAAGTACTCAAGAATCGGCGCAAACAGTGCCGGTGCACCGTTCGTAGCGGTCACACCCTCGCGGGCAATCGCCTCTGCCACCGGACCGATGTCGGTTGCCGAGAACATGCCCGGCAGCACGAGCTTCGCCGCCGCACCCATCGCAGCCTGCGGGAAGCCCCACGACAGCACGTGGAACATGGGCGTAAACGGCATAACAACGTCAGTGAAGTCGACCTTGAGGTTGCTGATGACCGCCATAGCGTGCAGGTACATGGAGCGGTGCGAATAGTAGACGCCCTTCGGACGGCCTGTGGTGCCGGTGGTGTAGCCGGCGTAGCAGGCCGTGGTCTCTTCGACCTGCTGGAATTCGTAGTCATCGCCGTGCTCTTCGGCGGCCTCCGCCAGCAGATCTTCGTAGAAGTAGGCGTTCGGCAGGTTGTGTTCAACTTCCGACGACGGCTTGTCCGTCATGATGACGAAGCCCTTGACGTAGCTGGCCTTGGCAATCGCCTCGGCGATCGGCAGGAGGGATTCGTCAATGAAGATCCACTCGGCGTTCGAGTGGTTCACAACGTACTGAATGTCAGTCGGAGCCAGGCGGATGTTGATCTGCAGCATCGTCGCCGCAACACCCGGAATGCCGAAGTAGAGCTCGAAGTGGCGCAGCGAATTCCAGTCGGCAACACCGACCATCGTGCCCGGGCCGATGCCCAGTTTGTCCAAAGCGTGCGCCAAACGGCTGACTCGCTTGCCGAAATCGGCGTACGTCGTGTTGTGCCATTCACCGTCGTTCGTGCGGTGGGTGATGACCTGCTGCGGGAAGTTCTTCACCGCGTGCCGCATCAGAGTGGTGGTGTTCAGCTGGTAGCTGTCACCGAGAGTTGAAGGGATTCCCTTGAGCATGTGTCCTCGCTTCCTGTGGAAACAGCGTGCCGCCGCACAGGCCGAAGCGCAGAAGCCAACCCACGTCTATGTGGGCCGACCGCTGGCACACGAACTGTCCGGCGGATGGCTACTGACGAGTCTAAACCCAATGTGCCCACGATCACACAACCCGCGGCGCGTAATCCCACCTGCTAAGAAACAGGATTCAGGACAGCGGTTAGCCGAGCGGTTTGCTGAAGACCGCGAACTCGAGGTCATCGACCTTGGGCACACCGAAGCGCTCCTGCCCGTAGGGGAACGGCTCGGTTTCGCCCGTGCGCCGATAGCCGCGACGCTCATAGAACGCGATGAGCTCCGCGCGCTTGCTGATGACCGTCATCCGCATGGAAGTTGTACCCCATTCGCGCTGCGCGAAGGATTCGGCAAACGCCATGAGCTCTTTGCCCACGCCACTCCCCTGCGCTTCCGGTGACACCGCGAACGTACCGAAATACGCCACACCATCGCCCTCATCCGTAAGCGTCACGGTGGCAAGAGGAGAGCGGGAGCCGGCAGGCGCCTCGTGATCCTGGGCAAAGGCGACCAGAACAGTCGAGGTGCCGAGCATCTCCTCGACCATGGGCAGGTCGACCCGCTGGCCGTCCAGGAGGTCCGCCTCCGTCGTCCAGCCGGAGCGCGAACGATCCCCGCGGTAGGCCGACTCAATGAGGTCGACCAGTGCGGGAGCGTCGGCGGGTTCAGCCTGGCGGATGGTCAGGGCGCTCACTTGTCGGAGTCCTTGAGTGCGGTGGGGCCCCTGAGAGCAGCGCGATAGGCCAGGCCGGCCACGACGATGTCTTCCCAGCCCTGGCCGACCGACTTCCACACGAACGGGCGGTCGTCGGGAATGCAGGCGCCCTCAGACTTCGCGATTTCACTGAACGACAGAACGTCATCCCAGGTCAGGTGGCCTTCTTCGATGGCTTGGTGGACATCGCCGGCTTCGCGCTTGCCGTTTTCAATCGATTCGACGCCGACGGTCGAACGGCCCAGCAGATCGCCGGGAAGCTCACGCGCGTTCAGCAGGTGGGTGCCCATCGCGACGAGGACAGCATCGTTGCGGACGTGAGAGTCCTCCAGCAGAGGCTCCGAGGCGCCGGTTGCGGTCACGATGAAGCCGGCTTGTTCGATGGCTTCAATTGCTTCGGGGCTGTTGGAGATAGCTTCCGTGAACTCGATGCCGAACTCGGCGGCCTTGTCGGCAACCCTCTGTGCCTTGCCTTCACCGCGGACAACGGCGGTCAGCGAGGTGACAGGCACCGTCGCCTGGGCGGCCTCAACGTGAGCGGCGGCCTGCGCTCCCCCACCGAAAATCACCATGTGAACGCCGTTGGTGAAGCGGCGCTGCAGCACGTCCTTCACACCGGCCATTGACAGGGCGGGAGTGCGCAGCTCAGTGATCGCGGCACCATCGACGGTCGCCAGAGGTGCCTGGGTCCGACCGTCGAACAGGAGGACGCAGCCCTGAATTGTCGGCAGGTCGCGGTCAGCGTTCTCCGGGGTCAGGGTGAGCACCTTGATGCCCACGAAGTCATCGACAGCGCTGGGCATGAACAGGAACTGGCCGTTGGGAAGATCCGCCGATGTGCGCGGCAGGCACGTGTCCGGGTTATAGCCGGCACGCAGAGCTTCGCGCATGCCGTCGCGCGCCTGAGCTGACGACACCGTCGACAGCAGGGTTTCAGCATCGATGTTCAACAAGGGAACCTCCCACGGGTTTTGGCGGTGCGCTTTGGGTGTGCGGGTTTTGGCGGTCGGGTTTGCATGTGCTGCTCACCACTGTAAACGGAATAAGGTGAGTGTCTCACCTCGTTGGGCCGGATGAGACGCGGCTGGCCCAGGTCACGGCCTTCAACCAGAGAGCGCCGAGGTGCGTCGGCCAGCCGGAGACAGAAAGGGAGATCCATGACAGACGTCAACATCGAACACCAGGCGGACACCAAGCGCTACGTCGGATTCATCGACGGCAAAGAAGCTGGGTTCGCCGCCTACAGCGAAAACGGCACCCACCGCGACTTCTTCCAAACCGTCACCCACGACGGCTACACCGGAAAAGGCGTTGCAGGCAAGATCGTCGGGCGTGCACTCAGTGAATCCGTCCAGGACGGGTTCACGTTCACACCTTCGTGCAGCTACGTCGAGCACTACATCGAAAAGCACCCCGAATACGCCGAACACGTGAAGTGAGCGCCGCACCCGCGCACGCCCGGTGAGCACAGCGAAACCGGGCAGTGGTGTGCGGTGGTGAGCGGCGCCTCGTCAGCTGGCCAGAACAGGCGCTGACCAGCAGGCAAAACGGTCAGCCGGGCGGCGCCCTCGGGGGCATACACTGGCACAGGAGCGACAAGAAAGGACGGCTCAAGCATGGACGTGCAGTCGATCATCGACAAGGTCAACACCGGACTGTTCATTGACGGGCAGTGGCGCGACGCCGAAACCGGCGACACCATCGACGTCATCAACCCCGCAACCGGTAAAGTCATTGCGAAAGTTGCCGACGGCAGCGAAAAAGACGCCCAAGACGCCATCGAAGCAGCTGGCCGGGCACAGAAATCGTGGGCTGCCACACCGCCGCGCGAACGCGGAGAAATCCTGCGCCGCGCCTTCGAACTGCTCATGGAGAAGCAGGACGAAATCGGTGCGGTCATGACCGCTGAAATGGGCAAATCGCTCACCGAAGCCAAGGGCGAAGTCGCCTACGGCGCTGAATTCTTCCGCTGGTTCTCCGAAGAAGCCGTGCGCATCGGCGGCGACTACATGAAGTCCACCGACGGCAAGAACCGCCTCATGATCTCCAAGGAGCCGGTCGGCCCGTGCATCCTGGTCACACCCTGGAACTTCCCGCTGGCCATGGGCACCCGCAAGATCGGACCCGCACTGGCAGCAGGCTGCACCGTTGTGCTCAAGCCCGCGCAGCTGACCCCGCTGACATCGTTCATGCTTATGGAAGTGCTGGTCGAAGCCGGTGTTCCCGCAGGTGTTGTCAACGTCGTCACGTCGAGCTCGGCACGCCGCGTGGTCACCCCGTGGATGGAATCCGGCATTGCGCGCAAGATCTCCTTCACCGGATCCACAGATGTCGGAAAGAACCTGCTGAAGCAGGCCGCTGACAACGTGCTCAAGACCTCCATGGAGCTCGGCGGAAACGCACCGTTCATCGTGTGCGAAGACGCCGACCTCGACAAGGCCGTCGAAGGTGCAATGCAGGCGAAGATGCGCAACATCGGCGAAGCCTGCACTGCCGCAAACCGCCTCATTGTGCACTCATCTGTTGCCGACGAATTCGCCAAGCGGATGGCGGAGCGGATGTCGGCGCTCAAGGTTGGCAACGGGCTTGAGGACGGCGTTGACATCGGCCCGCTGGTTGAAGAAAAGGCACTCGACAAGGTTGCTGAACTGGTGGACGAAGCCGTTTCGGCCGGTGCTCACGTCGTGACCGGCGGTAAGCGGGTTGAAGGCGACGGGTTCTTCTACGAGCCCACCGTGCTCACGAACATCCCCGCCGATGTTGCGATCAACCGCGAAGAGATCTTCGGTCCCGTCGCGCCGATCTACACCTTCGATACTGAAGACGAAGCCATCGACATGGCCAACGCCACCGAATTCGGGCTGTCGTCCTACCTGTACACCGAGAACCTCGAAAAGGCACTCCGCCTGTCCGAGCAGATCGAAGCAGGCATGGTCGGACTCAACACCGGACTGGTATCCAACCCGGCTGCGCCTTTCGGCGGTGTGAAGGAATCCGGCCTGGGCCGCGAAGGTTCGCAGTTCGGCATCGACGAATACCTCGAAATCAAATACGTCGCCACACCCGTGGGGTGATTGGTTAGGCGTTAGCTGCGGCAGCCGGGCGCGTCAACTGCGGTTGGGCGCGTTAGCTGCGGCGTAAAAGTGGGGGCGGGCATCGAGCCCGCCCCCACTTTTGTATGCAGACGCTGAAACGCAAAGGCCCCGCCCGGTGTAAGAACCGGACGGGGCTTGAAGCGCTAGAACTCAGGCGCGGCGGCGAGCTGAACGCAGCCGCAGGCTAAAGATCAAGCGCGGCGGCGCGCCAGCAGGTCGTTGACCTTTTCGTATGCGGCGTCCTCCGCGGCACGCGACACGGCACCCGGCTTCGCAACCTGCTTATCGGCGCGAATAGCCTTCCGGCCGTGCTTCAGAGCAGCGGTGCCGTCGTCTTCCTTCGCAGCATCGACGAGTTCGGGAACAGTGCCCTCGGCAGCAGCGAAGTGTTCGGCAGCGGACTCACGTTCGGCAGCCGAAACAGCTGCGCCGTCCTGCGCCGCACTTTCGCCAGCCGCACGAGCCACCTTGACGTACGTCGGCTCCGGCACCGGACGAGGTGCAAACTCACTGCTCGCGACAACCTCGCGCACACGCTTCTCACCAGTGGAAACAACTGGAATTTCGCCGGTTGGGGCCTCGAGGTCAAGCACCTCGCGGCTGGGAACATCGTTACGGCGCATGGAGCTTGCCGCCAGACGACGCACACGCTCCGCACGAGTTTCGCGAGCCGCACCGCTGCGGTTCGACATGAGCTTCGAAACGGACGAGGTGCCGCTCGTCTGCCCCTTCTGGGCCGGCACCTGCGGGGTGACCTTGACAGAGGGCGCTTCAGCGGTGGCGGCGGGCGCGGCAGGTTCAGACTTCGCGGCGTGAGCCTTCGCCGCCGGGGCAGGCTCAGCAGCCTTCGCCGCCGGAGCCGCAGCCACAGGCGCAGCAGACGAAGCCACCGGTGCCGAGCGGCGCGCTACGGCACCTTCCGATGCTTCGCCGTTGATGGCGATGACAACCAGCACGCAGCTGAGCGCCATAGCCGCGCTCAGAACGGGAACCGCCCAGGTCAGGGCCGTGAACAGAGCAAAGACGAACGTGACGATCGTTGCCAGACCGAAGAACAGAACACCAACGCCGAGAGCACGACGCACATTCCGTGTGTCCACGCCGGCACCAACCTCAGCACCACCGTGTGCGCCGTCAACTGCAGCTTCACGGGTCGGGGCAGCATTCTGCGCGCCGCGTGCAGTTTCCTGCGGGCCGCGCATCTGCGATGAGCTGTGTGAATTCATAGATGTGTCCGTCCGGCGCCGATTTCGCTGATCATCCAAAACACAACAATATGCACACCCAATGTCGGATTGGGGATGCCTCGCGGTGTGTCTGTCACATTGTCAGCGTCCACTCATTTTCCCTGCCCGAGGCGCCCTCCAGAAACCCACTCCCCCTCACCTGCCGAGGAGCTCAATTCCCGAGGCGCTCTCCGGCCGCCGACCACACTTCACGTCAGGCCGGGCTTACCTCTGACCCCACCCGCGGTCACGGATGTAGGCGCTGGCGAGCCCAGTCGGCACCTCGTCAGCAAGAAGCGCGTAGGAACGGTGGTCCGCCCAGTTGCCCGCGATGTGCATGTACCCGCGGCGCACACCCTCAAAGCGGAAGCCGAGCTTCTCAACCACGCGCAGGCTCTTGCTGTTTTCGGGCCGAATGTTGATCTCGACCCGGTGCAGCCCCAGGTCGAAGAAACACGCGTCAACGGTCATCGCGACAGCCAGCGGCATGAGTCCACGGCCGGCAAGACGCGAATCGATCCAGTAGCCGATCTGCACTGAGCTGATCGACCCCCACTGAATACTCGACGCGGTGACCTGCCCGCGGAAGCTGCCGTCCACCTCGAGAGCGAACGGCAGCGCCCCACCCCGTCTGGCCTGCGACTGCAGTGCCCGCCGCATGGAATGGAAGGCTGCGCGCTCTTTGCGGAGGGCGGCCTCGAGTTCGGGGCCCTCCAGAACCTCGTCAGAACCAGGGGCTTCCCCTGCCAAGGCACCACCCCGTATGTCCACACCGGGCAGGGTTGCGTCCCAGGGCTGGAGCCAATCGCGATTAGCGACCCTGACCTCGGCAAACTTTTCAGCGTCAGCGCGTTTCAGCGGCCGCAGAATCACACCCTGCGGCCCGGTCAGCCGCATCGGCCACCATGGAACACCCACACCAAACACACCCAGGAGCTGCGCTTAGGCGTCACCTTCATCGTCAGGGGTGACGGGGCGGGGCATCTGGAGGATCGAGGCGCCGCCGGGCTGGTCGTTATCGGCACCTTTGTCTTGTGACTGACCGCGCTGCGGGCCGCCCCAACCGCGAGAGCTGCCGCGCGAACCGCCTCGGGAACCAAAACCACCCGACGGCCCACCCGGCACGGTGCCGTTATCACGCTGATCCAACAAGGCCGCGTACAGCGGCAGGATTTCGGACATGACGGAAGCTGCGACCGCCTCGTCAGCGGGCAAGGCAATGGCGAGAGTCGTGCCGACCCAGCCGACCCACGGGGCCGTGAACAGCACGTGGTTCGCGCCGTGCCGGCGAGCCGAATCAAAGATGATCGCCTGCAGCCCCGGCAGCAGAGTGTCGGTGAACTGCGACAGCGCACCGGCCACGTCCATGCTGTCGTCGGCGCTCAGCCCGCCGATGAGCACAAGCAGATCCGCCGAATCAGCAAAGGCATCACACAGCGGACCCACACCGGCGACATCGGGCAGGAGTGCCTCGAGGGCGGCGAAGCCTGCGCTGTCGAGCTCCTCGTGAACGGCGGTCGCGGCGTGTGCGGCCAGCGAATCGCCGCCGAGCGGAGCAACAGCCGCGCTTCTGCGCGGCGGCTGCCATTGACCTGCGGTCATCAGAGAACCTCCCGGTTGTCATTGTGCGACATGGGTGCAGCTGCACCCAGTGAATCACACAGGTCAGTCAAGCCCAGCCACGTAGCCGCGCAGCCAGCTGTTGAGATCTTCCGCCAGATCATCGCGACGGCCGGCCAGAGTGACAACAGCCTTGAGGTAGCTGAGCTTGTCACCGGTGTCGTAGCGGTCGCCGGAGAACACAACGCCGTAGACGCCGTTGGACGAAGGGTCCTCGGCCAGCGTCTGCAGAGCATCCGTCAGCTGGATTTCGTTTCCACGGCCGGGAGGGGTCTTGGCCAGCACGGGGAAGATTTCAGGCGCGAGAACATAACGGCCGATGACCGCGTAGTTCGACGGAGCTTCGTCTGCGGCGGGCTTTTCGACCAGGCCGGTGATCTTGACGGCCGAATCAGCGTCAACACCGTCAATGGCAACATCTTCAACAGCCGCGCAGCCGTATAGGCTGATGTCTTCTGCCGGAACTTCCATGAGTGCGACAACCGAACCGCCCGTGGCTTCCTGCACCTTGATCATGGTCGGCAGAATGGGGTTGGCCTCATCGATGAGGTCATCGCCCAGCAGCACGGCAAACGGTTCGTCGCCCACGTGCTGTTCGGCCTTGAGAACAGCGTGGCCCAGACCCTTGGGGTCGCCCTGACGGACGTAGTGGACATCCGCGAGGCTGCTGGCCTTCTGCACCTTTTCCAGCTTGGCGTCATCGCCCTTGGCACGCAGCGTTTCTTCCAGGCCGTCAACACGGTCGAAGTGGTCCTCCAGCGGGCGCTTGTTGCGTCCGGTGATCATGAGGACATCGTTCAGCCCCGCATCGACAACTTCTTCAACCACGTACTGGATGGCAGGCTTGTCGACCACCGGCAGCATTTCCTTCGGGATGGCCTTCGTGGCCGGAAGGAAACGGGTGCCGAGTCCCGCAACGGGGATAACAGCCTTGCGGACTTTTCGCTCTGGGTTCTTCATGCCGGTCATTCTAAGCTGTGTCAGATGAACGGAAGGTGAGCAAAAGTGAGCAGTCCCGCCGACGAGTCCAACGACACGACGAAGCACTCAGACAAAACCGCCCTGCGCGCCGAGGTGCGAAAAATCCGCAGGTCAGGAACTCACGAGGCGGAAGTCACTGGAGATGCTGAGGTCACGGGGGCTGGGTGTTCAGCAGGTACCGCACGTGAACGGCTGACCCGAGTTCAGGAGCAGCTGGCGAATACTGCCTCGGAACTCATCGCCGACCGGCCTGCCGTTGTCGCCTACGCGGCACTGCCCGGCGAGCCCAACCTCGATCCTGCACTGAACGCCTACATGAGCCGCGGCGGCACCGTGTTCCTGCCCGTGACTCACCCGAACGAGCCACTCAGCTGGGGTCGTACACCCGGCACGATGGACCTCCCACCGCAGGGCAAATGGCGCATCCGCGAACCCCGCGAAGAGCTCACGACGGAACAGCTGGCCGAACACCTCGTCACCCTGGCCCGTACGGCCAGCAGGAATCGTGATGAGGACCGGGGCGGCACCTCGGGAGCTGTGCCCACCTCGGGAGTGCTCCCCCAGGAGCACCCGTACGCTCCCATCGTGTTGGTTCCGGGCCTGCGGTTCGGTGCCGACGGCACCCGGCTGGGCAACGGCGGCGGGTTCTACGACCGGACGTTCGGGCCGCGGGGCGCGGCCGCAGACCTTGCTCACGAGGTGCCGCTCACCGGCGTCTGCTTCTCCTGGGAATTCGGGGGTCGCCTGGGGGCAGAAGATTGGGATCTGGCCGTCGGATCCGTGCTCACCGAGGATGGGCTGCGGGCCGCCGAATAGCACGTTGGGCGCGGCGTCAGGCTGGTGCGGGCGCGGCGTCAGGCTGGCGAATTGTGCGCATGCGCGGATGGTTATACTTTCTGCGTCGGTCACACGGGCCGCAGCGGCCCACCGCCAAGGAAAGAACACATGCCCACGTACTCCTACGCCTGCAAGAACTGCGGTCACAGCTTCGACATCCACCAGGGTTTCAACGACGACGCCCTGACCACATGCCCCGAATGCGGGCAGGAACAGCTGCGCAAAGTGTTCGGCTCGCTCGGAGTGTCGTTCAAGGGTTCGGGGTTCTACCGCAATGACTCGCGCAGCTCATCCGGCGGAGGCTCCGGGGAGTAAAAGAACGGTCGTGTGAGGCAACGGGTGACTGCAGGTCACAGGGGTCGGACCGGTTCGCGACTATAGGTCACAGTTGCTGTTTTCGCCGTGTGTCGGCCTCCGAGCGCGCACACACTGGAGGCATGTCTGAACGCCTTGCCTCTCTGCGCCGAACAGTGCGAGCACGCCGAATGGTCCTCGCCCCGCTGTTGGTAGGACTTGCCACGCTGATCGCTGTCTGGGCTGTCATCCCCCAGACGTCCGGCAAACCCGTTGTGGTTGCTGCCACGAGTCTTGCGGCAGGAGAGGAAATCACGTCAGCCGATCTCGACGTCCGCACCTATCCTCCAGCGCTCATTCCCGACAGCGCACACAATTCCATTGATGCGGTGATCGGAGCACACGCAGCCGGGGCACTGTCCGCTGGCACTCCTATTACGGATGACTCTCTGCTGGAAAAGGGCACCGCGCCGGAAGGAACAGTCTTGGTGCCGGTGCCCGCGGCAGACCCGGCGGCAGCTTCGATAATCCAAACCGGCAGCAAAGTGCGGATTTACTCAGCACAGGGTGGTGGCTTCGATGGAGCTGCAGGGTTCGACACGGTGGCAGGTGCGGATGCAGGTGCACAGGGCGGCGCCGCGGACGAAAACAGCGGGAAGAACAGCGGCGGTGCTGGTAGTTCAAGTGGGAAGGATCTTGTGAAGAACAATTCCGCAGTTGTGCAATCAGCCGTGGTTACGGGGGTGTCTCGTCCGTCCGGTGGCGCTTTTGATGACGGCAAACTCGTTCTGACACTGGCTGTCACGCCGGATGAAGCGGCCCGACTTGCAATGATCCCGCCGGACATGCTGAGTTTCGCAATCGTGCAATGACCGGCTGGTGACGGGGCCTGCGGTGTCAGCGGGGCCCTGTGGGGTTGGCGGTGAGCACTCTTTCGCTGGTGCATACGACCCCATTTGCTCGCTTGAACAGGACGAGGGTCACAAAAAGCGCTGTTCTTGTGACAGATTGCACGCGGCGAAGGGATGAAACCCTGTAAACTCGGCCGATTTTCAGCCTAAACTTAAAGAGTATCTGTCTCGAGCAGTGTCCTGTTCGGAAACCAGGACTGCGAAAGGGAAAAACAATGCTCAAAGGCTTCCGCGATTTTATTCTGCGCGGCAATGTTGTTGAACTGGCAACCGCTGTCATCGTCGGTGCTGCGTTCACCGCAATTGTCGAAGCGATCTCGACCAAGCTCATCCAGCCGATGCTGGCCGTTGCAGGCCCGCCGGACATGGAGGGCCTCGGCTTCGAAATCGTCTCGGGCAACAAGGCTACGTTCATGGACTTCGGTGCTGTTATCACCGCGGCCATCAACTTCATCATCGTTGCAGCGATCGTCTACTTCGTCATCATCGTTCCGATGAACAAGCTCAACAGCCTGCGCAACACCGGCGAACTCGAAGACGAAGACGTTCCGCCCACGCAGGAAGAACTGCTCACCGAGATTCGCGACCTGCTCGCTGGCCGTTCGCTTGCCGGCGACGCGACCGAAGAAGGCAACAACGTGAACTTCGACGACGGTTCGAGCTCCTCGCCCCGTCACTGAGGTTGAGGATCAGCGCTGAGCGCTGACACCTGAATCACATGCTGATGCCCCGAGCACAATGCTTGGGGCATCAGCATTTTTGTGTTCGCAAAGATATGTCAACGCTGCATCCCACCCCGCCCCACGCCTTAGCAACAAATCCACGCCTTAGCAGTCACTGCTAAACCGCAGAATCCGGCTAAAGGGAGTCTCCCTGCGGCTAACGCGCAGATTCCGTCTAACGGGTGTTTTTCTTGGCTGAACGAGGTGAGAACTGCTGAAAACCACGAGGTGCCATCCCCGCCAGACCCGGACCTCCACCTCGTGCCCCGCCTGCAGCAGCTTCCCAACACCCACCCCACGCCTTAGCAACAAATCCACGCCTTAGCAGTCACTGCTAAACCGCAGAATCCGGCTAAAGGGAGTCTCCCTGCGGCTAACGGGTGTTTTAGTGACTAAACCGCAGATCCCGGCTAACGGGAGTCTCACCGCGGCAAACGGGATTCTTTCTTGGCTGAAGCGCAGATTCCGTCTAACGGGTGCGCCGAAGCACGATCCCACCCCGCCCTGCTGATTCAGCAACAAACAGAGGCGGTCGTCAGCGGGATTTTGGTGCCCAGTGGGGTGGACGATCAGCCAACAGCCTGTCGTCATTCGACCCACCGGCACTCTGCCCCGACTCATTGCGCACAGTGCGCAAGTACGCAGCCTTCGCCGCGGCGATGCGCGCCTGACGTTTGGCCTCATCAGCGGCGCTGCGGGTCACTTTGCTGGGGTCCGCCTCACAGCTGGACGATTCGCCCGCGGCCAAATCCGCACGAGGTGCCGCACCACAAACGTTGTCGTCACCTGAGTGCGACTCCCCTGAAGAACCTTCAGCCACGACAGGCACTCAGTCCCGGTCAGCTGCAGACGAGCTGCTGTCGGAATCATCAGAAACATCCGCGCCATCTGCATCGTCTTCACGCAGACCAGCGTCAATCAGATCAGCATCACGCAGCAGACCCGTGTCATACGCCGGCATCACCTGATCTTCAACAGCGGCCTCGGGCGAAGCGCTCAGCGAAGCAGCCTGCTCGGTTGGGGTCTGCGGCTGAGCCGCAGCCGACTGTGCCTGCACACCCGCAGCCTCACCCCGCTGCCCACCAGCACCAGCCGGACCGGCACCTCGACCGCCGGCGCCATCACCCGAAGCTCCATCCCCAGCCGCAACCTCAGCCGAAGATTCAGCCCTCTGCAGAGCTTCCGGGTCTTCTTCCGCCGCAATATCAGCCCACGCCTGGTAGATCCGGTCGGTCTGACCCTGCGGGTCGATAAACGCGTCAGTCGACCACACGCGCAGGAACGTCCAGCCGCGGCGAGCGAAGCTCAGCGGGCGCAGGCGCTCGCGCTCCCGCAGCGACGGCGAGGTTGTGTAGTCCAGCCCGTCTGCCTCGACCGCCAGCACCATGCGCGAACCGGCCTGCGAAACAAGCGGCACCGCAAGATCCAGCCCGCCGTAGTTGTCGACAGGCTCCAGGCCCTTAGCGTGCAGACGTGCAGAAAGATCAGCCATCAACGGTGAGCGCCCCCGCTCATACTGCGACTTTTCAATAAACGACGAACCCGACCGAGCCGCCTCAAACAGCACCGGCAGCAGCGCCGAACCGTGCCGCAGCCTGGACCGATCAAACTCGTCCGGGTGGAGGCACGAAACAACCGTCAACCGCTGCTTAGCCGGCGTGACCGCCGCAGCGAGCACCTTCTGCCCGCCCGGCTGCGCAAGCTCACCGAAGCTGTACAGCATCCGGCCGGCCAGAGTGCGACCCCAGCCGACGGTGAAGATCACCGCATCCCGTGACAGCGTCTGCGCGCGGTAAGCATCCGTGATGACGAACGGCTCATCGCCCTCATCCGAGAAGAACGCCTTGAGCTCCGGATAGCGCGGCATCTGGCGGGCAACCGCAAGCGCAATCCTGCGCGCATGCCACGGGGTGAGCGCAATGACTCCCAGTGTCTGCTCTGGGCTGGTGCGCGCGTGCTCGAAAACAAGACGCACCACCTCGGCAACCTCGACATCGGGGCTTTCCACCTGTCCGGTAGCCGAATCCGGGCTGCCCTCTCCCCCGTCCACGTGAATGAACGCAAGACCCGTGGGCGCACCCGCATCCGCAATCGGCAGGGACACGAGCTTGTCGTCGTAGATGACATCGTTGAGCAGCCCCGCAATTTCCTGCGGAACCACCCTGTGATTCGTGTGCAGACGCAGCCTGGGCACCACCGGGGTGAGTGCTTCGAACACGCTCAGGCCAGCTGATTCGGGCTGTGTGCCGGTCCGCCGCTGTGCAGCCACGGAGAACTCCGTGGGCCCCAGCAGCTTGTCGTCACCCAGGGCCAGCGTGTGCTTGGCCAGCGCGATCGGCACGAGCGCTTCCGGCACCGACACCCGCGCGGCATCGCCGATGATCACGGTGTCGAACAGAGCCCGCTCCACGAGAGCCGGGTCGGTACCGAACTCGCCGGAGAACTCGTCTTCGAAAGTCTCGCCAGCCGGGCTGGCGCCGTCTGCCGGGTTGGTCTCTTCTTCTGCACCCTCAGCAGTTCCCGAGGTGCCATCACTCGAGGTGCCCTCGGCACCTGGTTCTTCTGCCTTGTTTTCCGCACCCGAGGTGCCGCCGACCCGGTCACTTTCCGGCACCTGGGCAAGGGCCTCACCAAAGGTGTCGGGGACGCTCACCGGGCTCATCATCCACACCGGTGCCAAAGCCAGCAGCACGTGCGGGGCTCCGGCGGCCAGGCGGCTGAGGTTGAGCCCCTCGCCCAACAGCTCAGCCCGCAGCAGGGCCGCTTCTTCCGGGTAGTCCGCAATGGCTTGCTGCCAGGCTTCAGCGTGCGCGTACTGCAGGCGTGATGCTCCAGCAGATACGAACGCCGCATCCGTGCGGCGGAAATCGGCGGCCAGGCGGTGCAGGGCATCGCCGTCGTGTTCGCCGACCTGCGGGTCAGCCGCCGCCATCTGCTGCAGAACCGTCGCCCAGTAGGCCAGATCGAATTCGCTGCCGACTTCCTCCGGGCGCACACGGCGACTGCGCAGGTCGTACAGCAGTTCGCGCATCCCCGCAGCTTCAAGGTCACGGCGCAAGCCGGTGCGGCGCGGGAGGTCGTCCAGAGCGGCTCGGTCATCAGCCATGGCAGCAAGGCGCGCTTCGAGTTCCCCGATGTGCATCGCATCGAGGTCTCCCCCGTCCGGGGTGTCCGCCAGGATGGGGGCAAGAGAATCAAGATCCGCGGCCACGCGGTCAAACAGATCCGATACTTCCGCCAGGTTCGACGGCAGGCTGGGAATGTTGGCCCGCCCGGTGATCCGCTCAGTCTGCTGCAGCTGATCCCGCAGCGTCTTAAGCCCTTCGTGCACGTCGACGTCAGCCAGTCCGCTGCGCACAAGGGAACGCGCGTGGCGCTTGAGCTTGCCGCGCTCAAAAACACCCATATCAACGTTGTGATCGCGGCGGTATTCAACCGAACCGGTCGCGTCAATCAGCAGGTCGAGATCTTCGCGGTAGGCCTCCGGCATGAACGTGCGCATGCTGCTGTCAATCGAACGCAGCAGCGCCAGGCTGTCGGCCCATTCGGCCATCGTCCAGCCGGCGGTCACACCGGATTCTTCCAGCGCGGTGCGCATCATCCGGGTGAGCTTCGGCAGAGCGTCAACACAGCGTTCAGCCGTCACGCGCGCCTTTTCCGCCTGCGCGGCAGTGTCGAAGCGCGCACCAAACCACACGGTGTCCTCAACACCGAGGGTGAATTCGCCCAGCTTCGCCAACTGGACCAGCTGGCTGCGCAGCTCGGAACGCTGCGCCTGCGACATGCGCATAACGCCCACCGGCAGACGCACCTCGGTGCGCGGGCTGTTCTCAGCAGAGGTCAGATCCGCCAGGTGCTCCATCGTCGAGTACACCGAAATGCCCCACGGACGGCGCGGTTCGTGCAGCGATTTGGCGTGCTTCGTCAGCTTTTTACGCTGCTTACGCAGACGCGAAATAAGATCGTCGATGTCCGGTTTCGCAGCCTTTTCCGCCTGCGAAATCATGGCGATCAGCTGCTTCTTCACCGCCGCACGACTGCGACGCGCATCCACCACAAAGCCCGCCAGCCCGGCGGACGCGAAACGATCCCGGTAGTCATCGAGCGTGTCGGAGTCATTGGCCACAAACAGGCTGGGCCGACCGGCAAACGCCAAACTCGTTGCCGCGGCAACCGCCACCTGCGTGGCACCCGTGCCAGCGGGAGTATCAACCGCCGCGCTCGAGCGCTCCATGATCGCGTTGACAACCGCCTGCTGGTCGCCATCAACATCAAGCGCCAGGAACTCATTGCGCGGGTCGCGGTCTTCCAAGGGCCGAATGGCCAGACGCCGCGCGGCACCGCGCTGGCTGTCCTCGGTTTCGCTGGGGTCGGTTTCGCTGGGGTCGGCTGGGCCTTGCTCAGCCGGGCCGGGCTTCACGGCCCCTTCCCCACCGGCAGCTTCAGCCGCGGAATCCGCGGAAGAGGTGAGCGGCGCCTCGTCAGCTTCCGAAGGCGAGGTTTCTGAACCGGGTGCCGAGCCATCGGCACCGCGCTGGCCGGCAATGCCGACATCCTGCGTCCCAGCTGACACGGAAGCGCTCAGAGAGGCGATCAGGGTGTCCGCGCTCGAGGCGGTATCGACGGTCCGCTTGCGGCCTTCCTCTTCGTCAGTCGAACCGGCCTCATCAGGGGTGACACCGCCGCTGAGCAGCGGGACGGTGTCGTTCTTGGGGGAAACTTCGTCTGGGGTGTCTGCGGGCGGGATGCCAGAATCGGTGTTGTCGGATGCCTCGTCGCTTTCAGCCTTTTCGGCATCGAGAACAGCCTGGGCCATGCGTGCCAGAATCGGGTGGTCCTGAGGGATGTCGGCGGAGCCAACAGCTGATGCCACATTCGCGAAAGTCGACACGAACAGGCTGTACTCAGCGGTCAGACCGGGATAGTCAACAGTGGCTTCGCGCACCCGTTCAAGCACCGGGCGGGCATCAAAGCGGCGGGGACCGCCCGTGGACTCGAGCCATTCATCAACATCAACCTCAATGCCCAACTCAGAGCGCAAGAACGCAACAAAAGCGGGGTTGATTGAGATCGTGTCGTCAAGAGTCAGTTCAACGTCGTCCTCACGCCGGCCGACAGGGCGGATCTCAACCCGACGCAGAACCAGCGGTGCGTGCACCTGCTGGCCCGAACCGGACAAACGCTGGGTAAAGCGCACAGCGCCAATGGCCAGGTAGGCGGCAGAAAAGCTGCGTTCAATCCGCAGTTCACGGGCCTTTTCGGCAATTGAACGGGCACGGCGGCCCGCATCCTGCCGCTGCTGTTCATCGCGGATGAGGCTGGTCAGGCGCGTAGGCCTGCCCGCCATGAGCTGTGCAATGCCGGACGGGTGGGCGGTCGAAAGATCAAGAGAGCCATCGCGGGACTCTCGGTACCGCAGCATGGTGTCACGCCCGCCGAGTTTTTCGGCACGCGCTGTCCATTCAGCGAAGACGTCGCTGATTCCCCTCTGCGTTTCTGCTTGATCTGCCACGCATCCACCCTAACCGCCTAAGCGCGCGAAACCCCCTAAGCCGCAAAGCGTGGCGGGCTCAGGGGGCGCGCAGCAGCGTCAAGCGCTGGTCGTGTTCTGGCGGTGCGGCGGTCAGGCGGCGCTTACGTCAGATAGCGCTCGTGTTCTGGCGCTGCTCGTGTCAGGCGGCGCGGCGTTTGCGCACCGAATCGTAAATTGTGCGCACAATGATCACGATGATCAGCGCACAGCCCACGTAGCCTACGGTTCCGTAGATCTTGTCGACCAGGACGCTGAACGGCAGGAAGCCGCAGGCGATCAGCGCAATACAGATGACGACAGTGACGACAACGTTCCACTTGCGCGGAATAAAGCCCATCACCTGATTCTTCACAACCCAGTACAGCGGGGTCGCGGTCGAATAGATGCCCAACATGACAACAACGGCGAAGGCCACGCCAACAGCCGGGTGGATCGTCTGCCCCAGAGCCAGGGTCGGAACTTCCTTGTCGAGCGCCAGCGTGAGGTTGGTCAGGATGGCCAGGGTGATCATGAGAACACCGATGCCCAGACCCAGGCCGCCGAGAGCGCCGGCGATCCCCGCCTCGCGTGTGCTCGTGGCCTCCTTGCCCAGCTGCGAGAAGAACACCATACCCAACAGCATGTTGAAGCTGACGTACAGAACCGCAGACCACGCGAAGTGGCCCGTGATCTGCGCGCTCTGTGCCGCCTCGGGAAGGCTGCCGAAAATCGGCTGATTGCCCAGCTCGCCGAAGTCGCGCACAAAGATGATCGTTCCGACAACCACCGTGAATGCAATGATGACCGGGCCAATGGTGCCGATGATGTCCACCAGACGCTCCAGGCCGGCCAGAACGGTGGCCAAGCCCAGCAGGCCCATGCCGACAACACCGATCCAGTTGGGCAGACCGGTCAGCTCGTTGAGCACCGCGCCCGCACCGGACACCATGATGACGGCGACAGAGAACGAGTACAGAACGGCAAACCACTCAAGCACTGTGCCGAGGAAACGGCCCACGTAGTAGCGGAACACCTCGGAGGACAGTTCCAGCTGCAGTTCGTGGCCCTTGCGCATGATGAGCGCACCGACCGTCATGAACAGCAGAGTCGAAATGACACCGCCCAACATGCCAACGATCCCGAAGGACGCGAAGAACTGCAAGGTCTCCTGACCCGTCGCAAAACCAGAGCCGATCAGGTACGCAACCGACGCACCCGCAAAACGGCCGACATTCGTCCAGCGCACCTTCTTCGACTCCGCTTTGACGGTCGCTGCGTTGGCCTTATCACCGCTGCCGCCGCCGACAGCAGAATGGGAACCGGCTGCAGATTCAGCCATGGGCATCTCCTTGTGTACGTCTTGGAATCACATTGCGGGCGCAGCGTTCAGCGCCAAAAGTCCGACCACACAGGCTAGCCCACTGTCGCATTCGTCACTCTCAGCATCCGGAATCGGCACTCAGGGATCTCAGCTTCCGGCCCCCAGGAGAAGGTCGGCGCCCGCAGGAGCGGCACCTCGTCATTCCCCACCGAGCACTCCACTGCCCGCGGGAGCGACACCTCGTACACCCCAGAAACAGAAAAACGCCCGTTAGCAACAAAAACACCCGTTAGCCGTAAGCAGACTCCCCTTAGCCGGGATCTGCGGCTTAGCAACAACTGCTAAAGCGCAGATTCGTTGCTACCCGGTGGTAGCCGCCTGGAGGGTGCGAGCGCGGAAACCCCACCGCCCCACCCACGAGGCGGAGGTTCCCTGGCCACAGGAGCGGCACCTCGCACTGAGCCCGAGGTGGAGGTTCCCTGGCCCCGGGAGCGACACCTCGCACCGGGGTCGGGTGAGGGTGGGGACACCGCGGTGTCATTCGCACCTGCGATGTCCGCTAAACTGTTCCGCGTTGCCCCCGTAGCTCAGGGGATAGAGCACCGCTCTCCTAAAGCGGGTGTCGCAGGTTCGAATCCTGCCGGGGGCGCCGCGGAGCGAACTCTGCTCTGGTGGTCAAAAACTCGAGGAATCCATGTCGGATTCCTCGAGTTTTTGCACGTGAGAGCAGAAGGGCAAGCGGTCAGCTTTCCTTTTCCACGTACGGGTGTTCTGGCGTCGAGCACAGCTGACCGTGGTAGCCGCGGCAGAAGTACTCCTTGCCCGCTTCGAGCTTCATGTCCTTGAACATGTAGCCCACCGGCACCAGGTAGAAGCCCTTGTCCTGCAGGCCGGAGAAGATTCTGGGCGAAGCATCGACCGACGTCGGGTGGATGGCGTGCAGCAGCACAATCGAGCCCGGCTTGGTGTTCGACAGAGCCACCTGTGTTACGTAGTCGGGGTCGCGGTGCTGCCAGTCGAGGGTGTCGACATCCCACATGATGAGTGCCTTGCCGTGGTCGGTCTTCACACCGCCGGCCTTCTTGGCCTTGCCACCGGCCGTCGGCTGGTCAGAGCTGTTCTGGTCCGAACTGTCGCCCGACGGATTTCCAGCCGGCGATTCATTGCCCGTGGGCGCGCCGCTGCTCTCAGCCTGCCCCGTCGGTTCGGCGGTTGTCTTCGCACCAGCTGATTCGCCGAGCGTTCCGTCACCCTGCGTCACTGTGTCCAAGCTCTTGTTCGAAGCGCCGTAGGGCGGACGCAGCATGGTTGGGTACTCACCAATCGCGTCGTACACAGCCTTGTCGGTCTTGTCGATCTCCGACTTCTGCTTGTCAGCCGACAGCTTGCTCAGAGCAGGGTGCGTGAACGAATGGTTTTCCATTTCGTGGCCGGCTTCGTACAGCAGACGCGTATTCTCCGGCAGATTCTCCACATTGCGCCCAATTTCGAAGAACGTGGCACGCACCTTCGCTTCGTCAAGCGCATCGCCCAGGCGTTTGGTCAGCGCTTCGTCAGCCGGGCCATCGTCATAGGTGATAGCCGCACACGGCAGAAGTGCGCACGTGAAGTCAGGCAGGTACGGGTTTTCCTTCGCTTCGATGGTCAGGCCCTTGCCCAGCACCCCGGCGAGGTTCTTCCCGGATTCACTGAGCTTGTCGTCACCGGCTTCCTCATCGCCAACAGTGATCGTGTCCCCTGCGACAGCAATCTGACCTTCAACGCCTTCGGCTTTGATCGAGTCAATCGGCTCAGTGGCGTTGTTCTTGGTATCCGTCAGAAACTGCTGACTGGTGGTGGTGCCGCCCGCACGCACATCCAGCTGGGTAACGAGGAAATCGCCACCAGCACCGACGATGTGGGACTCCACGCTTGCTGCCGAACCACCACTGCCATCACTACTGTCCGCACCACTGGTCGGCTGTGAAGCAGCCTCTCCCCCGGCTTCACTGGGCTCACTGCCAGCAGTGCTGTCTGTGCCGCCCGCGCCGCCAGCACTGCCCGCATCAGAGGCTTCCGTGCTTTCACCCTCAGCCGACAGACCATCAAGGGCAAGGTATTCGGCTTCGTCCCAGCGCTTCTCCGGTGCAGTGACCTCCGGCTGGAAGGCCTTGCGACCCTTGAACGCGCCAGCTTCCTCCAGCGCTTTCAGAGCAGCCTCTTCCAGTGCCTCGTTCAGCGATTCCTGTCCCGGAATGCCGAACAGATTGACCGAAGCCTCCTGCGTCTGCACCGCGTAGCTGCGCAGGAGCCCCGGAAGTTCGTCCTTCACACGCTCGGCAGGAATCGTCACATCGTCCTGCGAAACTTGGGCTCCCGGCTTGTCACCGCCTTTGATGGCGCAGCCGGAGAAGACAAGCGAGGCCGCCAGAATGCAGCCAACAGAAGAAAAGCGCACAGCAAGTCCTACTGAAAATGGAGTATGGGGAACAGGAGTAACTGTACTCCTCGAAACTGAGACAGCCGACGGGGCTTCTGCCAGTCGGCTGTCCTTTTGCGCTCGCATCGCTCAGCTGAAAGCGCTCAGCTGAGCAATGCGACGACGTCAGTCGCGCTTCACGCTGACCACCATGGTTGGGCAGTGCGAGTACGGCAACACCGACTGCGAGGTCGAACCCAGCAGCAGACCGGCAAAACCACCGCGGCCACGCGTGCCGACTACCAGAATGTCCGCAGTGTCAGACGCACGGACCAGAGCTTCTGAGGGCTGGCCGTCCAGCAGCATCCAACCGACCTCAAGATTCGGGTGCTTTTCGCGTACAGACTTGCACGCGGCTTCGAGCTTTTCGGTTCCACGCTCGACGAACTTCTTGAGCTCTTCCGTGCTGGGCAGCCATTCCGGACCGACGATCGAGGTGGTGATGACCCCCATGACGGTCAGCGGAGTGCCGCGTTCCTCGGCAAGTTCGGCAGCCTTCCACAGCGCGGGCGATTCCTTGCCCATGGCGTCGACACCCACAACCACGCGGCCTTCAAAGTTCGGCCCTTCGATCGTTTCGGATTCTTCGTCGAACTGGAAGTGCGTACCGGCAGAGTCAGCCAGAGGGAATGACGACGTCTGCTTGGGCGCACGCTCCTGATCTTTCGACCAGCCGACGGGCACCACGATCGTCGGGCAGTGCGAGTGAGCAGGAAGCGCGGAGGACACGGTACCCAGCAGGCGGCCGGCAAAACCACCGCGGCCACGCGAACCGACAACAGCCAGCGACGCCTGCGCGGATTCGTCCACCAGAACACCCGCCGCGTCGCCGATCTCGATGACTGCTTCGACCGAAACACCGGCGCTCTTGACCTTTTCGGCCGCGGACTTCAAAGATTCGGTGACTGCTGCACGCACGGCGGAATCGTCAATCGGCACATAGGAAACGTCGATTGTCGCCGCGGCGACCGACGGGATTGTGTACGCGCCGACCAGTCGGATGGAACGGCCGGTGGCCTTCGCCTCGCTGACCGCGAAGTCGAGGGCATTGAGGCTCGCGTCGGAACCGTCGATGCCGACAACGATGGCCTGGGCGTCTGCGACGTCCGGAAGATTGTTCTCAGGTGACACTGCAGGTCCTCTTACATCGGTTGGCTCAGGCATGCGCCTGCTGATACTGCAATTCTATCGGCCAGCCCCGCAGAGTGTGCAGTGGCTCACTATGCGACTGAAGTCAGCTCACCATGTTCTGCCAGGTTGAGGAACGGCTGCCAGGCCGGTGCGGGACGCTCAAGATCGCGCAGCCAGCAGCTGCCATAGTCCGGCGGTCTGGGCGTCACCTGCAGCTGCCACCCCATTTCCTGCGGTGTTCTGTCAGCCTTGCGGTTATTGCAGTCGCGACAGCAGGCAACCAGGTTCTCCCACGTGTTCTGGCCACCGCGTGACCGCGGAAGGATGTGGTCGATGGTTCCCGCGGGCTTCCCGCAGTATCCGCATCTGTTGTGATCGCGCCGCAGCACAGCTTTGCGTGACGGCTGCGTCACCCTGCCCACTGGCGGGCGAATGTAGCGAGTCAGAAGAATGACGGCCGGCTGTTCAATATCGAGGTGTTCGCTGCGAACGCGAGCTCCGGAAGCGGCGAGGACCGTGGCGCGGCCCGCCAGAACCAGAACAACCGCTCGCTTAAAGGACACTACCGACATCGGCTCGTATCCGGCGTTCAGAACGAGGGTCTTCATCAGTTCCACCTAGGTTCAGGTCGTACTCGGCCAGCACGACGTGACGAAAACCACGCTACACACAACAGCGCCGGCGTCAACGACATCGACGTGAACTGCAGGTGTCGAAAGACCGCACAGACAGCAAAAACCCCGAGCTCTCAGGCTCGGGGTTCTCGTGAAAAATCAGATCACTGAAAGTGCAGATCAGAGAACGCGAATGAACTGTGCGCCCTGCTTGGTCATCCAGTCGATCGAACGGTAGCTGGTCTTGACGCGGGGGTTGCCGGCGTCGTACATCATGCCGTTGCCGGCGTAGATGCCCACGTGGCCGGGCGACCAGATGATGTCACCGGGCTTGGCAGCCGAACGCGACACGGTCTTGCCAGCACCCCTCTGCGCAGTCGAGGTGCGCGGCAGCTTGACGCCGACCTTTCCGTAGACGTAGCTGGTGAAGCCGGAGCAGTCCCAGCCGGAAGGCGAACTGCCACCGGAAACATACGGGGTGCCGACGTACTGCTTGGCAATAGCGAGGACCTGCTGAGCCTTGGGGCCGTCGGGCACCGAAACGGTCTTGGAGCCGCCGCTGGACTTCTTCGCACCCTTCGAAGAGGAGCTGCTGCTCGACTCCGATGCCGAGGTGCCGGTCGAGTTCGAAGACGAGTTGCCGTTCGAGGTGGAGTTCGAGTTCTGCTGAGCTGCGCCGTCAGCCGCGCCGTCACCAGCGGCGGGAGCTTCAACCGGAGCTTCCGGAGCCTTGGTCGCCGTCACGGGAGATGCGACAGCAGCACCGGCAACAGGAGCCTTTGAATCAGCAGCGTCAACCGTGAAGCCGGCCTGCGAAGTGGTTTCCGGGGCATCGCCTTCCGAAGCCTGCGCAGTTGCTTCGGCGTTGGCTTCACCATCGCCGAATTCGGTCGGGGCAACAGCCGCAATGACCAGACCACCCGCAGCGGCGGCAACAGCCGCGCGCTTGCCAAGAGCACCCGAGTTGGCGCTCAGAGCTTCTGTAATTTCAGTCAGAGGCGTCTTGACCTTGGTGTCGGCGGCGCGACGTCCTCGCTTCTTTACAGTCACGTGTTCTCCAAATCTTGTTCGCTGAGCCCTACCGGGCTTTCGCTGGCACTCGTCAGACAATAACGGACTTGCAACAGAAAATCACATTAAGGTCACGGAAAGTGAAAAATTCTCAGGATTTCCGCCAGAATTCTCAGGTTTCGGCGGCATTTTGGTCACGGCCAGACGCGCTTGTGTTGAGAAAGCGTCACAGAACGCGGATGTAGACGGCGTCGCTCATCCACGAAGTCGAGGTGTACACCGTGCCCTTGCGCTTGTTGCGAGCATCGACCATCTTGCCATCGCCGGCGTAGATGCCGACGTGACCGGGGTGCCACATAATGTCGCCGGGCTGCGCCTGCGAGCGCGGCACAACCTTGCCCGCACCCTTCTGCGCGCCCGAGCTGCGCGGCAGGTTCACGCCGACCTTGCCGTAGACGTAGCGGGTGAAGCCGGAGCAGTCCCAACCGGAAGGCGTGTTTCCGCCCCACACATAGGGGGTGCCCACGTAGCTCTTGGCGATCGAGACGACCTTCTGAGCCTTCGAACCCGAGGGAACCTCGGCACCGCCCGAAGACTCAGAGCTCGCGGCAGCGGCCTGAGAACCAGAGCCGGACTCGCCGCCAGCACCATTGGATGCCGAAGCAGCATCATTGGACGCCGGAGCAGGTTCGGGAGCCTTCGAGGCGGTAACGGTCGATACTTCTGCTGCACCTGCGAGCGGACCGTCTGCCTTGCCTTCGACAACAACCTTGTCCTGCGCCTTGAAGTCGTCTTCAGCGGGGGCTGCGGAAACAGCTTCTGCTTCGGCTTCATTACCGGGTTCCGAAACCGTGGGAACGGCAACGCTCAGAGCCAGTCCCGCACCGGCAGCCGCAACAGCGGCGCGCTTGCCGAGGACATTGGAGTCAGAGCGGAGGAGGTCCGTCAGATCAGACAGTGGGGTCCTGACCTTGGTGTCAGCCGCCCTGCGTCCGCGCTTCTTCTGAGCCACGTGGTTCTCCCTGAACGTCGAAATCCTGCGAAGTACAGAACGGAACGTTACACAACCGAGACCTAAAAGTCACATTTAAATAACGTCCAGGAAGCTGAGAGTCTGCGCAGAGCAGCGTTTATGCAGGTCAGAGACCTTTATAAAGTGGTGTAATTCCTGTTACACAACGATAACGAGGACGTTTTCAGCCATCTCGGAAGGCAGATCCAGCACCTCGTCATTCCCGGAAACAGCGAAAGTCACGTAGTCCCCAGCCACCGAGACCTCCACCTCGGCCCCCGGAACAACCCCAGTGCGCTCGCACTGGGCCAGCAGATCCTCATCCACCTGCAAAGGCTCAGCAAAGCACACAATCCGCACCCTCTTAGCACCCGCGCGCAGCGAAAGCTCAGAAGCCGGAAGCGCAGCATCATCAGCCTCAACATCCGCACCGGGAATCGGGTTGCCATACGGACTCGTGGTGGCGTCCGGCAGGATCGCAACGAGCTTCTCCGTGACCTCGTCACTCATCACGTGCTCCCAACGGCACGCCTCATTGTGCACCTTGGGCCACTCCAAGCCGATGACGTCAGACAGCAGGCGCTCAGCCAGGCGGTGCTTGCGCATAACGCTCGTCGCGAGCTCACGGCCCTCCGCAGTCAACTCCAGACGACGATCACTGCCGACAATCAGAAGACCATCGCGCTCCAAACGCGCAACGGTCTGTGACACAGTCGGGCCAGAATGGCCCAAACGCTCAGCAATGCGAGCACGCAGGGGCACGACCTTCTGCTCTTCAAGCTCCGTAACGGCCTTGAGATACATCTCCGTAGTGTCAATCAGATCCTGCATGCTTCTCCGTTCACCATCGAGTCCGAAGGCTGACTATACAAATATACGCACAGGCGTATACGTGGGGAGGCTCAGCTTGTTGCGGCTGCGGAGCGGTGGTCGGCGCTCGGTGGGCCTCTGCTTGGCAGGCCGACACCCAGCACTCCCCGCAGCGGCTTAGGGCTCCAAGCGGGCACTCACGGCTCCAGGCGGGCACTCACGGCTCCAGGCGGGCGCTCACGGCTCCAGGCGGGCGACCGACCACTGGGACGCGTCCGCCAAATCGGCTGGAGCGCCCGAACGACTGGTGAAAACGCACCGGTCGTGCATCCGGTTCTCCATGCCCTGCCAGAACTCGACCTCGAAGGGACGAAGCAGATACCCGCCCCACGTATCCGGCCGCTCGACCGGGCGGCCGGCAAGCTCCGCCTCGACATCCTGATAGCGCTTCTCAAGAACAGACCTGCTGCGCACCGGCTGGGACTGGTGGGAAGCGACCGCCCCAATCTGCGAACCGCGCGGACGCTGTGCGAAATAGGCATCCGATTCTTCCGGCGAGACCTTCTCGACAACAGCCCGCACCCGCACCTGGCGGCTGAGTTCGTGCCACGGAAACACGAGCGAGGCGCGCGGTGACTGCGCAAGCTGCGCACCCTTGGCGGACGTGTAGTGGGTGTAGAAGACAAAGCCGCGCTCATCAAAGCTCTTCAACAGCACCAGGCGGGCGGTTGGACCCGTATCATCCGCGGTGGCAACAACCATCGCGTTGGGTTCGCGCAGGTGGTCATGGGCGTAGTCGTACCACGCGGCAAACTGCTCAAACGGAGTCTTCTCAAGATGGTCAAGATCGTCAGCACCGTATTCAATGCGCTGCTGTGCGAGTTCGGCCAGGGAATCCGGGATGTCGATCATGTTCCCAGACTACCCGCGCGCCCACGGCGCGCACGGGGCCCGTCCAGCCAACGAGCCGGGCCTGACTACGATGACAGCGTGATCACAATTCCAGAAGAGCTGCTGCCCGCCGACGGCCGTTTCGGCGCTGGCCCCGCTCGCATTCGCCCCGAACAGATGACCGCCCTGGCAGACGCTGCCACAACCGTTATGGGCACCTCGCACCGTCAGGCGCCCGTGAAGAACATCGTCGGACGCATCCGCGCCGGACTGACCGAACTGTACAACCTCCCCGAGGGGTACGAGGTGGTGCTCGGCAACGGCGGTTCCACCGCCTTCTGGGACGCCGCATCTTTCGGACTGGTGCGCAGGAAGGCCGCGCACGGTTCGTTCGGCGAATTCGGAAGCAAGTTCGCCAAGGCCACCGACACGACTCCGTTCCTCGACGACTCCGCTGTTTTCGAAGCACAGCCGGGTTCGGTTGCTGTACCCACCGCGGTTGACGGCGCTGACGTCTACGCGTGGCCGCACAACGAAACCTCGACCGGCGCGGCCGCACCCGTGCGGAGGCCCGAAGGCATTGCCGATGACGCTTTGGTTGTCATTGACGCGACTTCGGCTGCCGGCGGACTCGACGTCGACATTGCCGAAACCGATGTCTACTACTTTGCGCCGCAGAAGAACATGGGCTCCGACGGCGGTCTGTGGATTGCCATTATGAGCCCGCGTGCAATTGAACGCGCCCGGTCGCTGAAGAGCTTCGGCCGTTGGATCCCCGCATCGATGGATCTGGTTACGGCCATTGACAATTCGGCGAAGAACCAGACGTACAACACCCCTGCCGTGGCCACGCTCATCATGCTGGCCGAGCAGATCGACTGGATCAACGGCAACGGCGGACTCAAGTGGGCTGCCGAGCGCACCGCGACATCGGCAGGTTTGGTCTACGACTGGGCTGAAAAGAGCGATGTTGCGCGCCCGTTCGTGGAAAACCCGGACGACCGTTCCAACGTCGTGTGCACCATCGACTTCGACGAATCCGTCGATGCCGCAGAGATCGCGAAGACGCTGCGCGCCAACGGCGTTGTCGACGTTGAGCCCTACCGCAAGCTGGGCCGCAATCAGCTGCGGATCGCCACCTTCGTTTCGGTTCCGCCGGAAGACATCAAGGCACTGCTCGACTGCATCGACTTCACGCTCAGCGCTCTGCGCGGCTGACGCTGCAAACACAGAAATGGCGAGGCTCCCAATCTTGGGGCCTCGCCATTTTTGTTGCTCTAAAGACGGGGTTTCTGCAATCTAGGTGGAATATTGAGGCAAAAACGCACGGATCGCCTCGTTCTTTCGACTAGACGGCAGAGTAACTTTTGGCACCCGGAGGCACTCGCAGGACGAACTACCGGCCTGCCCACACACCCGTTAGCAACAAAAACACCCGCTAGCCGCAAACAGACACCCCTTAGCCGGAATCCGCGGCGTAGCAACCACTGCTAAAGCGCGGATCCGTTGCTAACCGGTGTCCCCCTGAAAAGTACGAGGCACCGGAAGGGTCGGGACGGACCCTGCAGGGTCGAAGGGACGAGGCGCCAAGAGAGTTGGGCACGCACCACCGGCCGGGTTAGGCCCCACCCGCCACCGGCACTCGCAGGACGAACTACCGGCCTGCACACACCCGTTAGCAACAAAAACACCCGCTAGCCGCAAGCAGACACCCCTTAGCCGGAATCTGCGGCGTAGCAACCACTGCTAAAGCGTGGATCTGTTGCTAACCGGTGTCCCCCTGAAAAATACGAGGCGCCGGCCTGCTCACACACCCGTTAGCAACAAAAACACCCGTTAGCCGCAAGCAGACACCCCTTAGCCGGAATCTGCGGCTTAGCAACCACTGCTAAAGCGTGGATCTGTTGCTAACCGGTGTCCCCCCCTGAAAAATACGAGGCGCCAAGAGAGTTGGGCGCGCGCCACCGGTTGGGCTGGGCTACACGCCGCCCCCGCCTCCGGCTCACACAGTGGTGAAATGCAAGAACGTGCCGATTGTCAGCGACACAAAAGCCGCACCGGCACACAGAAGCTCAATGCCCAGCCCGATGCCAACGGCAACGAGGGTGCCCTTAGTGGTCTGCAGCGCTTCACCGGCAGTCGAATGCCGCACCCATTCAGCAATGAACAGGCCAACCACAAAGCCGACGAGCAGCCCCGGTCCAGGCAGAACAAACATGCCGACAACAGCACTGAGCGCGGCTATTGCAATGACCCGGTTCGGCACCTGAAGCTTCTTCAGCCGATTTCCCGTCAGCACCCATGAGGCCGTTACGCCGATGACTGTCATGACGATCCCGACCGCAGCGCATACCCAACCCGCGGTCGAGTTCACCGCAACACCCCAGCCGATCAGCACAGCCAGGTTCAGCAGCGACCCCGGAAGAACAGGCACGATGATGCCGGCACACCCGATCACCAGACCGACAAACGCTATGACGGTCGCCCACACCTGGGCGTCAGCGCTCAGCATCATCGCCTGCGTTCGAGGCACCAGCATCTGCCGAGGTGCCGGCATCTGCCGAGGCGCCACTCACCTCACGGCCCGACTCGTCATCCGAGGCGCCGTCACCACCCGAGGCACCGGCATCCGCCGAGGCGCCACTCACCTCACGGCCGGACTCATCACCACGAGACTCACCAACGCCAGCCTCACCAACACCCGCAGCGACCATTTCGAAGTCTTCGTTGCGGTCGTCGATGACGGGTTCGGCGGTGTCGTCGTCGTGTCGGCGGACGTCAGTTTCAGAGTGTGCGCCGCAGCCGTTGCTCAGTGACACCACACGCCCGTCAAACGGCGATGCCGCGTTGGCGCACAGCCCAAACTGCGTGCGCACCGACCCGGCAATGGGCATAAGGAAACCGCATGTGCGGCACTTGGCAGACGCCTCGACCGCGTATTCGGAGTCCGGCCCGGAATCGGATTCGGCCCAGCGGGCAGCAGCAGCTGCAATGCCGTCGCGTGACAGCACGCGCTTGCGACCCAGACCGAATTCAAAGTTGGGGATCTGGTCGATGTTGTCTTCAGGTTCGACCTTGACCTGCTCAAGTCCCAGTTCAAGGTTCGGATCGTTTTCGAGCTTCGGCAGGACATCGCGAGCGCCGATGTCCGACGGGCGCAGCCTGTCCTTCCACGGCACCCATTCCGGTGCGACAAGCGCATCTTCGCCGGGCAGCAGCGCTGTTTCCGAGACCGTGACGGTCTCAGACCCGGGCACCAGCGCCAGAATCGCCGTCCAGTACCAGCCCGGGTAGCCGGGTGTGCGGCATTCGAAGATGTGGGATGCGACGTAGGCGCCTTCGGCAATAACACCCAGGTGCTCGCCGATAGACGATTCGTCCGTCATTTCGGCAATCGCTGCGCGCGCAGTGTCGACCGCCTGAGCCAACGTGGGGTTGATCTCCCCCAGCGAGGCCCTCCATTCGGCGTAGCAGCTGGTCATCAGCCCTCCAGATCGTCGGCTACGTGGCGCAGAACCTCAGCGACTTTCGCGGAGAATTCCGCGTCCGGGTAGCGGCCCTGTCGCAGTCCAGCCAGCGTGTCATCGAGCATCGAGATGACATCTTGAATCATATCTGCCGTCTTCTCCGGGTTGGGGCGCACGCGCGGCGGAGCGTCCAGCAGTCGTGCGCGCAGCACCTGACGGCCGCGGCGGGAATCCACGATGTCGAAGTCGAGGCGGGATCCCTTGTGCACGGTCACGCCGTCGGGCAGCGACGACGAATGCATGAAGAACTCTTCGCCGTCGTCTCCTGTGACGAAGCCGAAGCCTTTGTCTGAGTCGAACCACTTCACGCGTCCAGTGGGCATTGTCTGTCCTTTTCTGTGCGCACTCGCGTGCGCGTCTGTTGGTCTGCTGCGGGCCGAACCTCACGAGGTGCCGGTCAGCTCCGCTTGTCTGTTGGGGTGTGCCTGGGAGGCTGGGCGGGCGAGGTGCCCGCGGGTGTTCTTGTCTGCTCTGTCCGCACCGGGTTCGGCCGGTCTGTTCTGGCCGGTCTGGCCGGAGCGCCGGAGTGAGTGTGCGCTCTAGGTGCGGCGGCGGAAGATCGCGGTGATCAGCCACGCCAGGAACAGGATGAACGATGCACTTGGGGCAATCATTCCCACCCAGGTCAGAATCTTCGATGGGTGGCCGACGGTCAGGCCCTGCACAATCACCACGACAAGGGCGCTTGCGCCCAGCAGCATGAGCGCAAGCGCGGTGATCAGCGTCCACGATGTGCGCTGTTCGTTCGTGCTTGTTGTCACTGTGGGCCTTTCGGTGTTGTGGCTCTGCCGACGGGGTCGACCACCCATTCTAACCGCCGGCTTTCTGTGCTCCGTCTAGACTCGTAGGGATGAAGGGCTTTCAGACTTTCACCGCGTGGCTGTCCACCGCGCCGGCCGACTGGTTTGCGGATTTTGTCCGCACCCGGCGCGATCTGGTGCGCACCGACACAGCGTCACTTGCCCGCCTGGCCGGTTCGGCTTCCACCCGCAAAGGGGTCGCGGTTGCCCTTGAGGCGCTCAATGCCGAAGCGCTGCAGACCGCTCTGCGCGCGGCGAAGGCTGCCCGCGTTGATCCTGTTGTTCCCTGCTCCGCTCTGGAAGCAAGCTCAGATGTCCTGGACCGTCTGATTCTTCTGGGCCTGCTGTGGCCCGCACAGACCAGCACAGAAGACACGGCCGCAGGCACCCCCGGTGATGCCGAGTTCTTCGGCTTCCAATCCGAAGCCATCGCCCTGCTGCCCACCTCGGCAGCCGAATCCACCCGCCCGCCGGAGTGGACGGAATACTCACGGCCAGACGAACCAGCCCTCACCCCAATCCCCGAATCCGTTGCCCGCAACGCCCAAGCTGCGGCCGCAGGTGCTGCGGGCGGCACAGTTGCCGCTGCCGTCCGGGCGATCGAAGCCGATCCGCCCAGCCAGCTGATGTCCGGCGGTGTCGGCAAACGCGACGTCCAGCGGCTGGCTTCCGCCCTCGACCTCGAATACGCACAGACGATCTTCGTGCTCGAACTGTGCGGCGCACTCAACCTGGTGGGCGTCGACAGTTCCAGCATCGACCCCGTGTGGCTGCCCACCAGCGAATACGACCTTCTCAAACGCACCGACCGCGGCAACCTGCACGCAGCACTCGTGCGCGCCTGGCTGCACATGGGCGAAGACATCACCCACATCGCCAACGGCCACACACCCCGCGGCGACCGCGTGCACCCGCTGGGCTCCGTCGTCAAACCCCCTACCGCCAACCCCTATGGCGGCCACCCCTCGGCCCTGCCGCCGGTCCGTTCGGCTCGCTTCCGACTGCTGCGCACCCTCCTGTCTCCCGAGGTGCCGCTCCCCAAACCAGACCCCGGAACCCCGACCGGCACCTCGGCAGATTCAGGCACCTCGGCAGACCGGGGAACAGCAGAGACCCCGAGCATCCGGCTGACCGACCTCACGGCGGTCCTCCAGTGGCGCTACCCGCTGGCACCTGCCTTCAACCGCGAAACACTGGCCCAGATGCTCAGTGAGGCTGAATTCCTGGGGCTCGTCGCCACTCCCCTGACCGCGCCCGACTCCTACGGGCTGACCCCTCTGGGCCGCGAACTTGCCGAGCACCTGAGCGCGTCCCTGCCAGCGGCCGCACAGCCGCTCGACTACGCGGGCTCAGCCGCCACGGTGCCAGCAGACTTCGCCGAAACAATCAGCGAACTCCTGCCCGACTACGCCGAAAGCGTCGTCATCCAATCCGACCTCACCGCGGTGGCCACCGGCCCCGTCCACCCGGACCTCGCACAAAGACTCGACTCGCTTGCCGACATCGAAACCCGCGGCCAGGGCACCGTGTACCGCTTCACTGAAAAGAGCATCGAACGGGCCCTGCACACAGGGCTCAGCCGCACCGACATTGTTGACACACTGCGCGAATGTTCCTCGACCGGAGTGCCGCAGCCGCTGGAGTTCCTCATCGACGGGGTGGCCTCCAGACTCAACCGCGTGCAGGTCGCCAGCGCCCGCGGCGCAGTCATCGTCGACGACCCCGACGAACTCGACGCCCTGCTGGCCGACCCGCTGCTCATCCCAGCGCAGCTGACCCGCGTGGCCCCCACCGTCGCACTGGCCGGCATCAGCTCCGACCGCCTGCGCGTCCTACTGGAGGGTGCTGGCACATCGACCCTGACGGAAGCGCCCACAGCACAGCCGCAGCGCGCACCCAAGCAAACCGCGCCCGCCGTCACCCGGCGGACAGCCCGCATTGCCGATGCAGACCTCGACCGCTACATTGCCGGCGTGCGCAGCAGCACAGAAACAGCCGATGGTGACCCGGCATCCACCTCGGGCATTCTGCGCAGCGCAATCGACCGGCAGCAGAGTGTTGCCGTCACGCTGGCCCGCGCCGACGGCAGCAGCACCACCATCACGCTCACCCCGACCGCAATCACCGGCGGACGAGTACGCGGAATCCGCAACGGCAGCGAAATCGCCGCCTCACTGTCGCGGATCATCAGCGTCACCCCCGCCCAGGAAGGCTCTCAGTGACAGGTCCCCTCGTCGTCCAGTCCGACAGCACGATCCTGCTGGAGTCCGGCCATCCCGACGCGGCCGAAGCAGCAGCGGCCATCGCGCCTTTCGCCCAGCTTGCGCGCACGCCGGAATACATTCACACCTACACGATCACTCCGTTGGGACTGTGGAACGCGCGCGCTTCGGGCCACGACGCAGAATCCGTCATCGACACCCTGCTCGAATACGCCAAATACCCCGTTCCGCACGACCTCCTGCTGGAGATCGTCGACCTCATGGACCGCTTCGGGGTGCTGGTGCTGGCCAGTTCGCCCGTGCACGGCCTGGTGCTCGAATCCTCCGACACCGCACTGCTGGACAGTCTGGCCGAACAGCCCGAAATGCAGGGCATCTTCGGCACCCGGATCGACCCCGGAACCGTCGAGGTGTACCCCTCCGAACGCGGCGAACTGAAGTTCCGCCTGCTCAAACTGGGCCACCCCGTGGCCGACCACGCCGGCTACGTCGACGGTGAGGCGCACACCATCGACCTCAACTACCACGAGGCGCCGGCCGACTCCCCCGGTTCAGGCGGGACCGGTGCGGGGTCGGCTAAGGCTGACGAAGTGACGGGAAGGGCTGAGGAATGGCACCTGCGGCCGTACCAGGAAGAAGCCGTGCAGACCTTTATGCGCGGTGAATCCGGGGTTGTCGTCCTTCCCTGCGGTGCCGGAAAGACCATTGTGGGTGCCGCCACCATGGCGCAGGTGAGCACCACGACGCTCATCCTGGTGACCAATTCGGTGTCCGCCAAACAGTGGAAAGCGGAACTGCTGCGCCGCACCAGCCTGACGGAGGACGAAATCGGCGAATACTCCGGTGCGGTCAAAGAGATCCGACCGATCACCATCGCCACCTACCAAGTGCTCACCACCCGTCGCAAAGGCTCCTACCTGCACCTGGAGCTGCTCGATGCGCGCGACTGGGGTCTGGTGATCTATGATGAAGTCCACCTGCTGCCAGCACCCGTCTTCCGGCTGACCGCAGGCCTGCAGGCACGCCGCCGCCTGGGTCTGACGGCAACGCTGGTGCGCGAAGACGGCCGCGAAGACGAAGTGTTCAGCCTAATCGGCCCCAAACAGTTCGAAGTTCCGTGGAAGGAAATCGAAGCCGCCGGCTACATCGCCACCGCCCACTGCGAAGAAGTGCGCGTGCGCCTGGACCGCTCAACCCGCGTGGCCTACGCGAGCGCAGAAGGCGAAGACCGCTACCGGCTGGCCGCCACCAGCGACGTCAAACTCCCAGTGGTGCGCCGCCTGGTGGAAGACCACCGAGACCAGCAGGTGCTCGTCATCGGCCAGTACCTCGACCAGCTGGAAGAGCTCGGCGAAGAACTGAACGCGCCAGTGCTGACCGGCAAAACCGGCGAAGCTGAACGCGAAAGACTCTACGAAGCATTCCGCACAGGCCAAATCAAGGTGCTCGTCGTGTCCAAAGTCGCCAACTTCTCGGTTGACCTGCCCGAAGCCTCCGTCGCCATCCAGGTGTCCGGCTCCTTCGGTTCACGCCAAGAAGAAGCCCAGCGGCTCGGAAGGATCCTCAGGCCAAAAGAAAACCGCCAAGCGGCATCGTTCTACACGGTTGTCGCAGCTGAAACAGTCGACGAACAGTTCGCCGCCCACCGCCGCCGGTTCCTCACAGAACAGGGTTACAGCTACACCATCAGCAGCGCCTGACCAGAACAGAACCGGAACAGAGCAGGCCCGCGCCAGCGGCACCTTGGCATTTGGGGACCGACCCGGACAGAACCGGTCAGTCCTCCGGCGCCTCCTCTTCGACAACCAAGTGCATTTCGGCAGTCTCCGGGTGGACGTTCGTGCGGGCAATGACCCGGCGACGCTCCTGCCGATTCTCACCGAGCTTGACGAAGACCACTCCGAGGAGCACAAACACACCGCCGATCGCCTGCACCGCCACCGGCAGGTCACCCAGCAGAATCCAGGCCATAACCACCGACATCGGAACCTCAACCAGGTTCAAGAAGCTCGAAATGGTCGACCCGACGTAGCGCACACCCACAACCGCCGTCGTGTATGCCCCGCCGGTGCACAGAAGCAGAGCCAGCGCAACCACCCACCAAGGAAGAAGAACGCCGCCCGCATCGAGGTCCTGCGTTGTCATGCCGGCCGGAATGATGCCCACAGCGGTGATGAGGGCAACCACAACCGCGCCAATCCCCATCGTGATGCAGATCAGAGTCACCGACGGGAAGCTGAGGTCAGCCTTGGCGGACATGACGAAGAACGCCGCCAAGCACACGGCTGCCGACAGCGCGTAGAAAACACCGAGCAGATCAACTGACGATCCGCGCGGATCAAGAATGATGAGCAGACCAACCGCGGCGGCGACAATACCGATGAATGTCAGGGTGGACGGGCGGAAGCGGGTGCTGGCCCACACCCACAGCACAATCATGAGCGGCGCCGTCATCTCCAGAAGCAGCGCAATCGGCGGGCTCATGCGCTCAACCGCCAAGAAGAACAACAGCTGCACACCGGCCATGCACACAACACCGTAGGTCAGCACATACCAGCGAACCTGCCACACTTCGCGCCAGCGGCCGCGCATCTGAATGAACATCGGAATCGCAAGCAGGAGGCAGCTGCCGGCCAGACGCACAAACGTCACCGGCCCCGGCGTCCAATCACCCGCGTACATGAGCTTGCCCAAAGGTGCGCAGATCGCGAAAAGAAAGCACGACACCAGCGTGATGAGCAGACCCAAAACAAAGTTCCGATTCACCGGATCATCGTGAGGGCTGGCCCTGATCTAAGTCAACACGGGCCCACAAGGCAAGACTCCCCCGACAGCAAGCCGAAGCACGTCAGTCAAGAGCACGGTGAGACACGGGCGAAATTGCGGCCACCTCGACAGCCTCAAAGTCACCAGCGGGCGGTAACGTTGTACCCATGTTTGCCATTCTCACGATCACAGCTGTCGCACTGCTGTTCCTCGGCAGCATCGCACTGGCAGTTCTCCACTCTCTGTGGTGGCTCATAGCCGTCGTCGTCTTCGCCGCTCTGCTCGCACTGGCCATCTACGACGTCATCCAGCCCCGCCTGGCCGTCCTGCGCATCTACCCCCTGCTGGGTCACATGCGGTACCTCATGGAAGAGATCCGCCCCATGATCCAGCAGTACTTCGTGGAAAGGAACTGGGACGGCCGCCCCTATGACGCCGACGCCCGCGCCCTCATCTACGAACGCGCACAGGGAATCCACGCCGAAAAGTCGTTCGGCACGGAACTCGAAGTTCGCGACTCCGGCTACGAATACCTGCTGCACTCCGTTGTCCCCGGCAAGCGTCCCGAAGGCGAACACCGCGTGGTCATCGGCGGTCCACAGTGTTCCCAGCCGTTTGACGTATCGCTGCTGAACATCGCCTCAATGTCCTACGGCGCTCTGTCCGTCAACGCCGTGCGCGCCATGAACCGCGGCGCCTACAAGGGCGGCTTCTTCCAGGAGTCCGGCGAAGGCGGCGTCACCCGCTACCACCTGGAATCCGGCGCAGACATCGTGTGGGAGTTCGGTTCAGGCTACTTCGGATGCCGCACACCGGAAGGCAACTTCAACCCCGAAATGTTCTCGCAGAGGGTCGTCCACCCCAACATCAAGGGTGTTCTCATCAAGCTCTCGCAGGGAGCAAAGCCCGGCCTCGGCGGTGTTCTGCCGGCCGAAAAGATCACCCCTGAAATCGTTGAAGCCCGCGGTGTCGAGCCCGGCAAGGACTGCATTTCGCCGCCATCGCACACGGCGTTCACAACCCCCACCGAGCTCATGCAGTTCGTGGGTCAGCTGCGGGAACTGTCCGGCGGCAAGCCGATCGGATTCAAACTGTGCGTCGGCCTGCGCACCGACGTCCTGGCCATCGTCAAGGCAATGCTCGAAACCGGCATCCTGCCGGACTTCATCGTGGTCGACGGTTCGGAAGGCGGCACGGGTGCCGCTCCACTGGAATACGAGGACCACGTGGGCACCCCGCTGACCGAGGGCCTCATCCTCATGCACAACGCGCTCGTGGGTGCGGGCATCCGTCAGCACATCAAGATCGGCGCAGCCGGCAAGATCGTGGCCGGCACCGACATCATCCGACGCATCGCCCAGGGTGCTGACTACTGCCTGGCAGCACGCGCCATGATGATGGCCACCGGCTGCATTCAGGCTCAGCGCTGCCACACGAACAAGTGCCCCACCGGTGTTGCCACGCAGAACCCTCGCCTGTACCGCGGGCTCGACGTGGACGACAAGGCCGAGCAGGTGTACCACTACCACAAGTCAACGGTTGCCGAAACGGCGCAGATGATCGCCACGATCGGCCTCGACAGCCCCGACCAGCTGCGCCCGTCGCACATCTTCCGCCGGGTATCGCAGTCGCGCGTTGAGTCTTACGCCGAAGCGTACGACTGGCTTGAACCGGGTGAGTTGCTGGGCACTCCTCGCCGCAGCTGGGCTGAAGACTGGAACCACGCCGACCCGCACCGGTTCGGCCCGCCCGTTTCGGCCGGCTTCCGCTGATCGGGGCAAGGGCCACAGGGCTCGGAGTTTGAGAATCCTCTTAGACTCCGGGCCCTTTTCTGTGAACGCCGCTTCCTGCCTGTCCGAGGCTTGGGCCGAGTGCGCGCACTCCCGCAGAAAACCGCGCATTCACCGTGTGATTCGTGCAACAATGGCATTCAGGAATCTTCCAGCAAACCTCCAGACTCGAAGAGGAGACTGATTCCATGACGACTCCTATGACCCCCAGCCACGACGCGCAGGAAATCGAAGCGACCCTGCTCGTTGTCGACGATGAACCCAATATCCGCGAACTGCTGTCCACCAGCCTCCGCTTTGCAGGCTTCGAAGTGATTTCAGCAGCCAACGGCGCCGAAGCTCTGCGCCTTGCCGAACAGCAGGTGCCGGACCTGCTGGTGCTCGACGTCATGCTGCCCGACATGGACGGCTTCACCGTCACCCGCCGCCTGCGCCAGGCCGGCTTCCACATCCCGGTGGTATTCCTCACCGCTCGCGACGACACCTCGGACAAGATCACGGGTCTGACCGTCGGCGGCGACGACTACGTGACCAAGCCGTTCAGCCTCGAAGAGGTCGTCGCCCGCATCCGCGCAGTCCTGCGCCGCACCCACGCGGCGGAAGAAGAAGAGACCGCGGTCATCGAAGTCGGCGAACTCGAACTTGACGACGACACCCATGAAGTTCGCCGCGGGGGCATCCTCATCGACCTGTCCCCCACCGAATTCAAACTGCTGCGCTACCTCATGCTCAACGCCAACCGGGTGCTGTCGAAATCGCAGATCCTCGACCACGTGTGGGAATACGACTTCGGCGGAGACACCGGAATCGTGGAATCCTATATTTCGTACCTGCGCCGCAAGATCGACGTGGCCCCCACGACGGACGAAGCGGGCAACCCCATCGACGTCGAATGGACTCCGATGATCCAGACCAAGCGCGGGGTCGGATACATGTTGCGAACCGCAGACGCCAAATAAGCATGCATCACCAAGGGGCGGGACCGGCAGGCTCGCCCCTTTGCATTGGAAAGCACACTCACCTTGACCACCCAAGCTCAGCGCCGCTCATCCCACGCCCTGTGGCAAGACTGGTCGCTCACCGGCAAACTGCTGGCGATCATGATGACCCTCATGCTGCTCGTGCTAACCGGCACCAGCGCATGGGTACTGGAGAACCTGCGCGCGTCCCTCATCGAACGCACCGACCAGCGGCTGGTCTCGACATCGCAGGCCCTGGCGATCAGAGCCGCCGACGAAGTCATGACGCACACACCCCTGCAGACCACATCGCAGGACCAGATCATCAGCTCGATGCTGCCGGGTACCTACTACGTGCAGTTCTACACGGCAGACGGCCGCAAAGCCTACGACCCCGTCGCCCCGTCGGAAACCAACGTCCCCTACCTGCCGGAAGTCAACGCACAGACAGTTGCTGAGAACCGCAGCCAGCCGTTCACGGTGCCCGGCAGCACCTCGCAGTGGCGCGTGCGCACGCTGCCGCTGAAGAACTCCGACATGCTCGTGGCGATCGCACTGCCATTCGACAAAGACATCGACGAAATCAGCGACTACGCCCGCAGCACCATGATCGGCATCGGGGTGCTCGCCCTGGCGATCGTCGGCGGTGTCGGCTACTTCGCCATCACCAACACCTTCCGACCGCTGCGCGACATCGAAAAAACCGCCTCCCGCATTGCCGCCGGCGATCTATCGCAGCGCGTCACTGAATACCCCGCCTCCACCGAACTCGGTCGTCTGTCCAGTGCGCTGAACACCATGCTCGGACACATTGAGGACTCCTTCGACGGGCGCAAGGCCTCTGAGAAGCGCATCCGGCAGTTCGTGTCTGACGCATCCCACGAACTGCGTACCCCGCTTGTCACCATCCGCGGCTACGCGGAGCTCTACCGGCAGGGTGCCGTGCAGAAACCCGAAGACGTCGCCCAGATCATGGGCCGAATCGAAGCAGAATCCATCCGCATGGGCGACCTCGTCGAAGACCTTGTGGTGTTGGCCAGGCTCGACAGCGAGCGCCGCGCAGAAATCGGCCCCGTCGACATGGCTGCCGCAGTCCGCGATACGGCGGCGGACACAGCGGCGCAGGCACCGCACCGGGATATCTCCTTCATTGGGCTCGACGGCGAGGACGCTCCGGAACTTCCGCTCATCGAAGGGGCGGATTCCAAGCTGCGCCAGGTGATCAGCAATCTGGCCGGCAACGCCCTGCGCCACACTGCCGACGATGTCGCAATCGACTTCGCGGTCGGGGTCGTGGATGTCCCCGAAGCGTTCGAAACCGAAGGCGACACAGCAGAAGAGGCCAAGCAGTCACGCGGCGCTCTCGATTTCGTCACCGGCCCCGTCCGCATATTCAAACGCGACGGCAGCCGCGCCGACACAAAGACCCAAAACAAGGGCCAGCGCAAGGCTCAGGTTCCCACCACCTCGCAGGGGGCAGCTGCGAGCGCAGCCGCAGACAGCAGCCCGTCCGCGGACAAGCGGACAGCCTCCGTCGAACAGCCCCTGGCACCGCCCGGTGCGGGAGGCATCATCGTCCCCGACATCCTCGAAGGATTCCCAGCCGGACGCGTGCGCATCGAAGTGCGTGACCACGGAGAAGGCATCGACCCCGAAATCGCACCGCGAGTCTTCGAACGGTTCTACCGTCTGGATTCATCTCGCGACCGCTCAACCGGCGGGTCCGGCCTGGGACTTTCGATCGTCAAGGCCATCATCGACTCCCACAAGGGCGAAATCTCCGTCCACCAGACTCCCGGCGGCGGCGCCACCTTCCGCGTCGACCTGCCCATCCCGCCAGAGGGCGTGCTGCCGGAAACCACCAGAAAGGACCGCTCATGACCGAACCGCGCCACCCCAACAACCCCTATGACGGCGGGTACGGAAACAGCGAACGTCCACCGTACGGCGGCCCCGCACAGCCGCCGTTGGCCGAGCAGCAGGGGCAGGCGAACCCAGGCCACCCAACTGAGCCCGGCCAGCCGGCAGGTGCTCCGGGGCCGGCCAGCGGGCACCTCGGCGGCTATGGAACCCAACAGCAGCCCAGCGGCTTCCCGCCCGCCGGCCCGCACGGCCTGCCCTCCGTCCGACCGCGCCCGGCCAAGTCTGCCCGCCGCGGGCCAGGCTGGGGCGCGCTCATCGCCACGGGTGTCATCGCAGCGCTCATCGGCGGCGGCACCGCAGTGGGAGTCACCGCGGCAACCAGCGCAATCAGCGGCAGCGGAAAGCAGTCCGAAATCGAAACCTCGACGTCCGATCAGAAGGTCAAAACCGTTGACAGCCCCGACTGGACGGCAGTCGCGGCGGACGCGTCGAAGTCAGTCGTCTCAATCCAGGCCCGCGGCGCCGAAGGCGAAGCCCTCGGTTCGGGTTTTGTGTACAAAGACGACTACATCGTGACCAACAACCACGTTGTCGCCCCCGGTGATTCAGCCCAGTCTGAGATCAACGTCGTGTTCCACGACGGCGCTTCGGTTGCAGCGAAGATCGTCGGACGCGACCCCATCACCGACATCGCGGTGCTCAAACTGTCCACCAAACCGGAAGGGCTGACCCCGCTGCCGATCGGCGACAGCAACGGCCTCAAAGTCGGCGAACCGGTCATGGCGCTGGGCAACCCGCTGGGTCTTGCCGACACGGTGACCACCGGCATCGTGTCCGCTCTCAACCGTCCCGTCGCAACCCAGCAGAAGGGCTCAAGCGGAGAAGCCGACATTTCGACGATCACCAACGCCATTCAGGTCGATGCCGCGGTCAATCCTGGTAATTCCGGTGGGCCGCTCATCAACGCGGCCGGCAAATTCATCGGCGTGAACTCTTCCATTGCCACGATGCCGACCGCCGGCGAACAACAGGCCGGCTCCATCGGCATCGGCTTCGCGATTCCCGCCACCCAAGCGACCTACATTGCCGACCAGCTCATCAGCTCGGGCAAGGCCAAGCACGCCTACCTCGGGGTGACTATTACGTCCGGTTCTGTGGAAAACGAAGGGATCACGACGGGAGCTGCCGTCGTCTCCAAAGTCGAAAGCGGTTCCCCCGCGGCTGCGGCTGGTCTGCGCGAAGGCGACGCCATCATCAAGGCCGGCGGCACCACGGTGAACTCCGCTATTTCTCTGCAGGCTCTCGTCCGGGCACAGAAGGATGGACAGGATCTGCCGTTGACCATTGTGCGCGGCGGCAAGACACAGGACATCACGGTCTCTCTCAAGGCCCGCTGATCCGGGCGGCTGTGCCGGCCTGACCGCCGCACCGCCGACGAGGTGCCTGCCGGGGTGATTCGGTCCGGCACGCGGTTCGGCACGCCTCTTGTGTTCGAAGGGCTGTGGAAGCACTCGCGTGTTTCCACAGCCTTTCTTTTTCTCTTTCACGCTCGCGCGATTCGGCTCATTGTCGTTATGACACCGTCCGGTGTTCAACGACAACGAAGGAGTCTTATGTCCACCATCAACATCGACGCCGAACGCATCACCCAAGCAGCTTCGACCGCTTCGCACAGCGCGGCCACTCTGCACAGCGAAGTCGACAGGCTCATGCACCAGCTGCGCGCCCTGCAGGAATGCTGGACGGGAACCGCATCCGCCGGCTTCCAAACGGTTGTCGCTGACTGGCAGCAGGTGCAGGCCAAAGTCCATGAATCCCTCACGCAGATTCAGAAGGCGCTCGCTCTGGCCGGTCAGCAGTACGCGGATGTCGAAAGCGCCAACACCAAACTCTTCCGCGGCTGACCTGTTCACAGTCGGGTCAGCCAGACACAGCGAAGGAGGCTGGTCAATCGGAGACCGCGGGTGCTGAGTGCAGGAAATCCCGGTCTCGGCTGAGAAACCTCAGGTTTTCTCAGCCGAGACCGTTAGGCTGGGACAGAATACGTGCCAAGCAGTCACTGCAAGGAGTAATCTGCGCTCATGAGCATTTTCCAGCGGATCAAGATGATCTTCGGCGCCAAGGCCAACAAGGCTCTCGACCGCGCTGAAAACCCCAATGAAACCCTCGACTACTCGTACCAGAAGCAGCTCGACCTGCTGCAGAAGGTGCGCCGCGGTGTTGCTGATGTCGCCACCAGCCGCAAACGTCTCGAACTGCAGATCAACCAGCTTGAATCGCAGTCGGACAAACTGCAGGGGCAGGCGCAGAAGGCACTTGAAATGGGCCGCGAAGACCTGGCCCGCGAAGCTCTGACCCGCAAGTCCGGGCTGGCCCAGCAGATCCAAGACCTTCAGGGACAGCACCAGAACCTGCAGGCGGAAGAACAGAAGCTCACGCAGGCCTCCCAGCGCCTGCAGACGAAGGTCGAATCCTTCCGCACCCGCAAGGAGACCCTCAAGGCCAATTACAACGCTGCCGAAGCGCAGACCAAGGTCAGCGAAGCTTTCAGCGGCATTTCTGACGAATTCGGCGATGTCGGTCTGGCGATTCAGCGTGCTGAAGACAAAACCAACGAACTTCAGGCGCGTGCCGGCGCAATGAACGAACTGCTCGAAACCGGTGCCCTGGAAGACTTCAGCGGCACGGGTGGGGACGACATCGACCGTCAGCTGGCCGCGATGAGCTCCGACAACGACGTCGAAATGGAACTGCAGCGCATGCGCGATTCCCTCCCGGCGTCCAAGCCGCAGGGGCAGCTCGAAGACGTCCAGGACGCGGAAGAAGCCGAAGTCACGGCAGAAGAGAACGACGCCCAGCAGGGCTGATCACCAGCACGGCGGGCCGGACGCACCGGCCCGCCGTGTTCACGCAAGGAGCACAGTGGCCAGAAACAGGTTCGTCAAAGACCGCGGACTGTCCCTCCGCATGGGGTGGGCTATCTTCCTCAACGGGCTGATCTACGTCATCCTGATTCTGGCCATCTGGTGGATCCTCGGACAGTCGCTCGGCGGTGTCGTGATCGCACTGCTCATCAGCTTCGGCGCTTTCTTCTTCCAGTGGTATTCCTCCGACAAGCTCGCAATGCGCGCCATGGGAGCCTACGAGGTCTCCCCCGAACAGGCACCGGAGCTGCACGCGATCGTCGACCGTCTGACTCAGCTGGCCGACTCCCCCAAACCGCGGGTTGCCTTCGCTGACACCCGCGTACCCAACGCCTTTGCCACCGGACGCTCACCTGACCACTCGGTTGTGTGCGTTACCCGCGGCCTGCTGGAAACGCTCGAACCCGCAGAGGTCGAAGTGGTGCTCGCCCACGAACTTGCTCACGTTGCCCACCGCGATGTCACCGTCATGACTGTTGCCGGTGTTACGGGCGTTGTCGCAGGCCTCATGGTCCGCTCCGGCATGTACGCCCGCTACGGCGGGCGCAACAACAACGCCGCGGCAGTCATGGTCGCTATGATGCTCGTGGGTGCCATCGTCTACGCGATCAGCTTCGTGCTCATCCGCGCCCTCAGCCGCTATCGCGAACTCGCCGCTGACCGGGCAGCCGCGTACCTGACCGGCCAGCCATCCACTCTGGCCAGCGCTCTTATGAAGATCTCCGGGCAGATGACCAAAGTCCCCGACCAGGACCTGCGGGCAGCCGGTGCCGCCAACCACCTCGCGCTTATTCCCGCGGTCAACGGAAAGTCCGTCACACAGCTGTTCTCCACGCACCCCAGCCTGGAAAAGCGCCTGGCCCAGCTGCAGGACATCGCCCGCAACCTGTCACAGAGGTGAGGAATGGGTTTCTTCGACGCTCTTCTGGGCCGCTCCAAACCGGTCAAACCGAACCTTGACGCTCTTTTCGGCCTGCCGCCTGCAGCGCTGACACTGGAAGCCGCAACAGACTATGCGCCCACCGGCGTTGCCTCAGTGGCCTACCGCGCGGTCGAAGGCGGCGCATCGGCGGATGCTGTGCGCGAAGCCTCGGCGCTGATCGCCAAGGATGCCGACCTTCAGGTGCGCACAGAAGACGACAGCTACGGCTATTCGTGGCACGTGCTGAGCAACCAGGCACGCGACATCCCCGGCCTGGTCACAAACCTGCACGCAGTCAACAGCTCCATTGAGAACGCCGGCTTCGGCCCCATGCTGCTGTGCTCATCGCTGTACTTCAGCACACCCTCAGGCACACGCGCGGCACTCGTCTATCTGTACAAGCGCGGGACGTTCTACCCGTTTGTGCAGACGGGACCGCACCGCAGGGACAACGCCGAAGAGTTCAACATCAAAGCAGCAATCGGCGCTGATCTTCGCTTTGAAGAAGACACGTCAAAGTGGTCGCCGCTGTGGGACGCACCGGGCATGCTCGACTGAAGTCAGCTGAGAGCTCAGCGGATGCGCAACGCTGTAAACGCTCCACCGCGTGAAGCTGTCGAACGGCTCAGCCGCGTGTGATGGTGAATTCGATGCCAAGAGCGGGAACAGCAATCACATCGCCGACATTGACGTTTGAGCTGCGCCGCGAATTGAGCTCGCCGTTGACGAACACCTGGCCGTCCTGAATGAGCTCTTTGGCCATGACTCCGTCTTCAACGAAGCCAGAGAGTTTGAGCACCTGACCTAGGCGAATGCTGTCGTCGCGAATCCAGACTTCTTCCACTGTTCTCCTTCTGATTCCCGATACCAGTCAATCAGAAGCCGAAGTCGAAATCGCCGAAGCCCCCGCCGAAGTCGCCCATGTCACCGCCCATATCCCCGGCATTGCCCGCGCCGCCATCAGCGGCCAGGCCGTCCTGGTAACCATCGGCGTAGGAACCGTCCCAGGCTCCCATGCCGCCCATCATCGGCCCCATGAGCATCGCACCCATGAGCACACCGGGAAGCATGCCGGAGCCGGCATAGTTCGAGTAGTAGCCGCGGTTGTATTCGGCGTAGGCAGGGCCTGCCTCCCAGTAGGCCCTGCGCGACATCCCGTCGGCAAGAGTCACTTTGCGCACTGACGGTTCAGCCCCGACTGCAACGCGTTCAGCATCTGCGGCACAGACGGGAATGGGGCGAGGCTGACCGCCAGCGGGCGCCCAGTCGATGTCTTCGACACTGGGGCCGTGCTGCGGGTTGAAGAAGCACGGCGGACGGCGGGTGGGCAGCGGTTTGCCTTCTACGCGGGCACGCACACAGCTGGCGGCATAGCGGCCGTCTTCCAGGGCTTCTGTCACGTGGCGGATATCTTCGGGACGAGTGACCTTGCTCAGGAGGTCCTTGGCAAGGTCATAGCTGCTGATGGCCTTCTGGTAGTCCTGACGACCGCCGTCGCCCAAATCAACGCCTGCGGTCTCAAGGTCAAGGGCTCGAACTTCCTCACCGAACTGTGTGACGTCCTCTTCTGAGGCCTTCGCAACGATTGCGAGTTCGCTTTGCCGTGCGGCTTCTTCGTTCTTCTTGTTGCTGCGAGCAATGGCGAACGCAGCAGCGCCGCCGGCAACCAGAATGACGAGGAAAGCGAAGCCCATGAATGTCCCTTCTCCGCGTGAATCGTACGGCCCCATTATGGTCGCCCAATCTGCGAAGACTCTGAATTGCAGATCAGTGGAAACCGTGTGAGCACACAGAAAAACCGCGGGCGCAGACAGTGCGTCTGCGCCCGCGGCTTGTGGCTCAAGGACCGTGTTCACGGCCGGCTGGGTCAGAAGCCCATGCCGCCCATGTCACCCATTCCGCCGGTGGGGTCACCTGCGGGTGCGGGCTCCGGCTTGTCTGCCACGACGGCTTCCGTCGTGAGGAACAGGCCTGCGATCGAAGCGGCGTTCTGCAGAGCAGAGCGGGTCACCTTGACCGGGTCGTTGACACCGGCAGCCAGGAGGTCTTCGTATTCGCCGGTTGCAGCGTTGAGACCGTGACCGGTTTCGAGTCCGCGCACCTTTTCGGCAACAACTCCGGGTTCGAGGCCGGCGTTGATGGCGATCTGCTTGAGCGGAGCTTCGATGGCGACCTTGACGATGGCGGCACCGGTGGCTTCGTCACCTTCGAGGTTGAGGTTTTCGAAGGCCTTGGCGCTTGCCTGGATGAGGGCCACGCCACCGCCGGCGACGATGCCCTCTTCCACAGCAGCCTTGGCGTTGCGGACGGCATCTTCGATGCGGTGCTTGGTTTCCTTCAGTTCGACTTCGGTTGCGGCTCCGGCCTTGATGACTGCAACACCGCCGGCCAGCTTGGCCAGACGCTCCTGCAGCTTTTCGCGGTCGTAGTCCGAGTCCGAGTTTTCGATCTCGGTGCGGATCTGCTGCACGCGGCCGGCGATTTCGTCGGCGTCGCCAGCACCTTCGACGATGGTGGTTTCGTCCTTGGTGACAACAACCTTGCGGGCGGTGCCCAGCAGGTCGAGCGATGCGTTCTCCAGCTTGAGGCCAACCTCTTCGGCGATGACCTGACCGCCGGTGAGGATCGCAATGTCAGCAAGCTGAGCCTTGCGGCGGTCACCGAAGCCGGGAGCCTTGACGGCAACCGACTTGAAGGTGCCGCGGATCTTGTTGACCACGAGGACGGCGAGGGCTTCGCCTTCGACGTCTTCTGCGATGATCAGCAGCGGCTTGCCGGACTGCTGGATCTTCTCGAGAACCGGCAGGAGGTCCTTCACGTTCGAGATCTTGGAGTTGACGATGAGGATGTAGGGGTCCTCGAGCACCGTTTCCTGGCGCTCTGCGTCAGACACGAAGTAACCGGAGATGTAGCCCTTGTCGAAGCGCATGCCCTCGGTCAGTTCGAGTTCGAGGCCGAAGGTGTTGGACTCTTCGACGGTGACGACGCCTTCCTTGCCGACCTTGTCGATGGCCTGGGCAATGAGTTCGCCGATTGCAGGGTCGCCAGCGGAAATGCCGGCGGTAGCAGCGATCTGCTCCTTGGTTTCGATTTCCTTGGCGGAGTCGAGCAGAACTTCGGTCAGCGAGTCGACGGCCTTTTCAATGCCGCGCTTGAGGCTGAGCGGGTCCGCACCGGCTGCGACGTTGCGCAGACCTTCGGACACGAGAGCCTGAGCCAGAACGGTAGCGGTGGTCGTACCGTCACCTGCGACGTCGTCAGTCTTCTTGGCGACTTCCTTGACGAGTTCGGCGCCGATCTTTTCGTAGGCGTCTTCGAGCTCGATTTCCTTGGCGATGGACACACCGTCGTTAGTGATGGTGGGTGCGCCCCACTTCTTTTCGAGAACAACATTGCGTCCGCGGGGACCAAGCGTCACCTTGACTGCATCAGCCAGGGTGTTCAGGCCGGTCTCCAGGCCGCGACGAGCTTCTTCGTCGAATGCAATGAGCTTTGCCATAGTGGCTGGCTTCCTCCCTGTAAGGGGTGGCAGTTGACTAGCACCGCCAGGTGCCCGCGACGGCAGGAAGCTGAACCTGAATCCCTTCTTCAGGCCCGGCTACCTCTGCCTGGGCAGTGCATTTCACCACCACTAGATTTAGCACTCTCGACACGAGAGTGCAAATGCTGGACGTTGCTTCTTCCGACACACCCGTCAGCCGGAATCCACGCCTTAGCCGCACACAAACTCCCGTCAGCCGGCATCTGCACCTTAGCAACCACTGCTAACAGGAGTTTCTGTTGCTAAAGGGTGGGCGAGTGTTCTGGGACGAGGCGCCGCTCCCCTGTCGCCGGCACCACGCCGCCCCTCCTTAGGAAAATGACGAGGGGGAGGGACAGAATTCTGCCCCTCCCCCTCGTGAGAAGTTCAGCTGGGCTGGCTGTCAGTCGAGCGGTTCGACGTTCTCAGCCTGAGCGCCCTTTTCGCCCTGTGCGATCTCGAACTGCACGCGGCCGCCTTCAGCCAAAAATAGAGAATAAGCCCAACTTGGCAAGTGACATGCGCCACCATTAGGGTCGAAAGTCCTTAGTCACCGTCGACCCCGAGACCTTGATACAAGAAAACTCAGAACGACACCTCTTACGTTCTCTCCAAGCTTCTAACGCAAGCGATGCCGCCGGGCGTGAATTTGTTGACTCATCCATGTCAATCATCGCAATTTCACTCCTTGGGTTCTCTACCACGCAGATAGGAGTTCTGGACTTCCTTGAGGCGGGGGCTGCAATCTTCTTAGCACTCCCCATCGGCCTTCTTGTCGACCGCTACAAACCGCAAACGGTCCTAACACTCTCCCTCGCGCTCAAGGTACTGCTCGGCGCTTCCCTGTGCCTCGGTCTCCACTTTGGGCTGGAAAAGCCTGCATTTTTCATGGCAATCGTCTTTTTCCTTGGAGTGTCGATTATTGCTTCGGAAAATGCCCAAACGAGCCTCGTGCCCTTTATCGCCAGAAGTGACGGTCGGATTGAAAATACCGTATCTAGGATGGCAATGGCAGATTCCATTGCAGGAGTCGTCGCACCTGCCGCGGCTGGCCTAGCGTTGACCTTCTTCGGTACAACTCCAACTACCGGTGTCGCCATCCTTTTCTTTGCTTTATCTCTATTCTTCGCACTCCGAATACTGCAACGCCTTAGGCAGCATCAGTTCTCGAGCAACCAAAACACGACTATCGACGCAGTGGACGAGAGCAGCAAGGCGGCCCAGCCCAGAAAAGACAACCGACCTCTCTCGCAGAAACTGACCGACGGTTTCCGAATTCTCGGAACCAACCGTTTCCTTCTCGGTGCTGTATGCCTGATTTCAGCAGGCAACGTTGGACTCGCCTTGAGCGACTCGATGGTGAACGTGGTGATCCTGCGCGTGTTGGAACTCGGGATGCCATTTTTCGGCATCCTTGGAACCGTTTCCGCGGCTATAGGGATCCTCGCCGCAGCAATCGCCCCCCGGATTATGAATACCATCCCTGTGCGAACGCTCTACATTTGGAGTTCCATCACGCAAGCAATCGTGGCGTGTCTGCCGATACTGGCACTCCTCATCCCCTCGTGGGCGCGCGCTTTCTTTCTCATTCAATCAGTGTGCTGGGCTTTTACCCTTACCATCGCCAATATCGCAGGGTTTTCATACGTAGCAAAAGCGGTGGATAAGGAGTACCTCGGCCGCACGAGCGCGGCAATGCGCATGGTAACGATGGGCACTGTCCCCTTTGCGGCTCTCCTTGGAGGTGTTCTCGCCGATGTTGGCGCGATCACCGTCCCGCTCATTATCTGGCCAGTACTCACCGCCACGGCCGTTACCGTCTACATCATCCTCACACGCCAGTCCGCTTAGCGACACCACGTCGACCCGCGTCGTCCTAGGACGGGTGTTCCGAGTACTTTCAAGACGTTTCGACCCATCAGCGTGAGCCGAAGATGCGTAGTGCGCTGCGTTCGGTGGGGGTGACGTGTTAGGTGGAGCTGAGGCCTGTTACGGCCTCTTCGGCGGTCTTGTTGGTGGTGGCGTAGGCGCGGGCTCGATGGGCCATCGTGGGGTGGAGAAAGAGAGTAAAGGCCATGTGCCCTCCCAGGGGGTGACACCTAAAAGGTAATGGAGGAGGGACAGAATTCTGTCCCTCCCCCTCGTGAGAAGTTCAGCTGGACTGGCTGTCAGTCGAGCGGTTCGACGTTCTCAGCCTGAGCGCCCTTTTCGCCCTGTGCGATCTCGAACTGCACGCGGCCGCCTTCAGCCAGCGAGCGGTAGCCCTCCATCTGGATGGCCGAGTGGTGGACGAAGATTTCGTCGGAGGAATCGTCCACGGCGATGAAGCCGTAGCCCTTTTCCGCGTTGAACCATTTGACGGTTCCCTGTGTCATGTCATCTCCCAAATGTGGAACGAAACTTCAGTCTACCGTTCCGGCGGGGCTTAGCCGCCCACCCGAAACAGCTTCGGGCTCAGCCTTCAGCAGGATCGCTGTTTGCCACATCGGGGCCCATGATGATCGTCACACCCACCTGGTAGCGGCTGGACTGCTCAACGCTGACACCACCGAGGCCCTCGGCAACACGTTCAGCCGCGTCACGGTATTCCGAAGACGAGTAGTACACGGTGGTCGACGACACGTTGGTGCCGGCGTTGCCCACGCGGCCAAGCGTCCAGCCCTGGGACTCGTACTGGTCGGCGTACTTGCGGGCTGCGCCGTTGACGCCGGACGCGTTGAGGATCGACAGGTTCGGGTCACCGCTTTCGCCCGCGACGGTCTTAACGTCACTGCTGCCGGTGGATTCGCCGTCACTCGGGGTGCTCTCTGAGGCTTCATCAGAAGGACCTTCCGAGGCTTCGCCCGATTCGCTTTCGCCGGGATCAGCCGACTTCGAAGACTCATCCTTGGAATCGTCTGCACCGGGCTCGACCTGCTGTTGTTCTTCGACCTTGGCCTCTGGGTCAGAACCGGCGGAGAGGATGATTCTCACCGCGCCGACGATCAGGAGGACCGCCACCAGGGCGAGGACAACGACAACAGCGGTTGCCGCCTTGTAGCTGCCTGCCGAAGCTCCGGCCCGGTGAGCTCCGACTCGACGGTTGGCCGCGTCAGCTGCGCGACGCTCCGCGCGGGTTTCGTACTGGGGTTCTTCTGCCATCAGCGTGGGATCCTCGCCTGTGCTCTTGTGTCCTGTCGGGATTCGCGGATTCTGCGAAGCCGTTTGATGAGAACGGGATCTTCGACATAGGCCGCGGGGTTGTCGAGGAGTCTGCCCAGCACCTGGAAGTACTGAGCGGCAGACAGGTCGAACTGCTCGCGGATCGCGCGGTCCTTAGCTCCCCCGTAGGTGGGCCACTGACCTTCAAAGCGAAGAATCTCCGCTTCGAGTTCCGTAAGCTCCTGCGACATGCTCCCTCCTCTTCTCCGGCCATGATACCGGCGGCTCAGCTTCCCAGCAGGCCTCGTCCGAGACTATGGGACCAGACAATTCACTTTCCCGCCATTTAGGGGCAAAGACAAAGGAAACAAAAAAAACTGGAGACGAACGACAGCGTCCTGTTCTCGCGATGTAGTATCAGGGCAATGTTGGCAGCGAGGCCAGCAGCCGACTGATTGGAGACTCAAATGCTGCCCAAAACCATGATGCCGAAGACACAGGGCGCACGCACCGTCTTCACGATCCTCCTCTGCGCGGCAGGAGCATTTCTGCTCATCAGCATCGGCGCAACCGTGTGGTCGCAGGCCGGGGACGAGGGCTGGGTCGCAAAGGCCGTCATCGCGTTTGCTTCGTGGGCGATGACAATTCCGCTGATCCTGGCCTCCGCGGTGTGGGCTCTCGTCAACTTCTTTTCTTCACGAGACGGAGGCTCGCCAGGTCGGAACACGGCCACACCGCGGGCACACTGACAAGCCCCGATCGGGCCTGCACAGCAACCACAGCAGCCCGAAAGACAAAAGCACATAAGCGGCAGCCGAACTAAACAGCAGCCGAACGGCGGCACAGAAGCGCCCCGGCACCTCGTGCGAGGTGACCGGGGCGCTTCCCATCCCAGCGGGTTCTCTGACCCGGCTGGTCAGATCAGTTGATCTTGACGTTGATCTGCTTGATCTGGGTGAAGCCTTCGAGCATGCCCTCAAGCGATGCTTCACGGCCGAAGCCGGAGGTCTTCATACCGCCGTAGGACTGGCCGGCCACCTGGCCGCCGCCCTGGTTGACCTGCACCCAGCCGGACTCGATCTTGTCGGCCACGCGCAGCGCACGGTCGACGTCCTTCGTGAAGACGTACGCGGCCAGACCGTAGTCGGAGTCGTTGGCCATGGCGACGACTTCGTCTTCCGTCTTGAATTTGATAACGGTGAGAACGGGGCCGAAGATCTCTTCGCGCGAAGTCTGCCATTCGTTCTTGGCGTTCGCGAAGATGATCGGCGCGTGGTAGAAGCCGGGCTCGCCGACTTCGAGCTTGTCAGCACCGTCGTAGGCGATTTCCACACCCTCGTTGGCCTTGCCCATTTCGATGTAGTTGGCGATCTGGTCGTACTGCTTCTTGTTGATGACGCAGCCAATGTCGCTGTCTTCATCACGCGGGTCGCCGACCTTCATCTTGGCAACACCGTCAACGAGCTTAGCCAGGAAGTCGTCGTAGATGTCCTCGTGCAGGAACAGGCGCGAACCCATGGTGCACGACTGGCCCTGACGGGCAAAGCGGGTCGACAGGAGAACCTGTTCGAGCGTGTAGTCGTTGTTCGCATCCGGGAACACGATGTTGGGGCTCTTGCCGCCCAGCTCCATCGAGGAGTGAGCCAAGCGAGCGCCGGCAACCTCGGCCACGTGACGGCCCACACCGGTCGAACCGGTGAAGGAAACCTTGTCGACATCGTTGTGCTGGGTGAGAGCCTCACCGATGACCGAGCCCTTGCCGGTCACGACGTTGAGAACACCCGCGGGCAGGAACTCCTGGATGATCTCCGCCATCTTGAGGATGGTCAGCGGCGCGTCTTCGGCGCACTTGAGGACAATCGTGTTGCCGGCAGCCAGCGCTGCAGGAGTCTTGAACGCCGCAATCATCAGCGGCGAGTTCCACGGCAGGATGCCTGCCACAACGCCCAGCGGAACGCGGCGCGTGAACTGCAGCTGCGCTTCGCCGGCAGGAAGAGTGTTGCCCTTCACTTCGCCTGCCACACCGGCCATGTAGCGGAACAGGTCAACAAGCGTCTGCGTTTCCGGGCGAGCCTGCGTGCGCAAAGCGTTGCCGGTGTCGATCGCGGTCAGCTGAGCGAGCTCTTCAGCCTGCTCTTCCAGGGCGTCGGCGCACTGTCCGAGGACCTTCTGACGCTCCTTGAAGTGCAGAGCAGACCACGCGGGGAAAGCCGCGCGAGCAGCCTTGACGGCGCGATCGGCATCTTCTTCTTTGCCTTCCGGAACACGGGCGATCACACGATTGCGGTCGATCGGCGTGATGACATCAGCCCACGTGCCGTCAGCGGCTTCGACCCATTCGCCGCCGATGAGCATCTTCCAGTCTTTGACCTCGGGGAAGTCCCGTACCTGTGCCATAGTCGTCTTTGTCCTTTCGGCATCGATGCGTTTGCGCTGTGCCCCGCGCTGCCTCAACCGCAGTAGTGTGGGCGGGGACACTCTTGGACTCAGCATAGCCGCGCATCCCCAGGGCTTGTAGGCCCCCGTATGCCCGATTGCGCACAGCCCGTGTGCGTGCGCGCTAGGGTCGTAGCCATGACGATTGACCTGTTAGAAAACGTCAGCCCCGACTGGCTGGAAGCACTGGGCCCCGCCGTGCCCAAGGTGCGCGAACTCCAGCGGACGGTCCAGCGGGATGCTCAGCACCACCTCGTGCTTCCCCGGCCCGAACAGGTCATGCGCGCGTTCTTCGAACCGCTTGCCGACGTGCGAGTGCTCATTGTGGGCCAGGACCCCTACCCCACACCCGGCCATCCCATCGGACTGTCGTTTGCGGCGGAGCGCCACGTGCGCCCCCTGCCGCGCTCACTGGGCAACATCTATCGCGAACTCGAGGACGACCTCGGGATTGCACCAGCCGAACATGCCGACCTGTCGGCCTGGCAGCGGCAAGGCGTCATGCTGCTCAACCGAGTGCTCACGGTGCGTGCGGGTGATGCTGGGTCACACCGCGGAATGGGCTGGGAGGCCGTCACCGAACAGGCCGTGCGCGCACTCGCCGGCCGCGGCGGACCACTGGTCGCCATTCTGTGGGGCCGGCCCGCACAGACGCTCACTCCCCTGTTGGGGAACATTCCGATCATCGCCTCACCCCATCCGTCGCCGCTGTCAGCCCGCCGCGGTTTCTTCGGGTCAAAGCCGTTCAGCCGCTGCAACGCGCTGCTGGAGGAACAGGGCTCAGCCCCCATCGACTGGCGAGTGGACTGAAACGACTGCGCTGATCAGGCCGTACTCGGCTTGATGCCCGCATCCTTGCGCATAGCCTCGAGCTTTTCTTCGGCTTTCGCTCGAGCCTTCGCAGTCCGACGGGATTTCGCGTAGCGCGACATGGGCCGGGACAGGAAGTCACCGAGCACAGCACCGGCGGCAATTGCCGAGTTCGCGGTGATCGCCGCAAACAGGGCACCCAGGCCAACCGACAGAGGAACATCCTCCCCGGGCACGGGGATCATCCGGTAAACAGACGCGAAGATCGACAGCCCCTGCAGCAGCGGGAAGATCGCCGGAACGATGAGCACAATCGCCGGTGAACCCAAACGGGAGGCCACCGGGCGGCAGAACAAACCGACAATCGTCGACGCAATGAGCAGAGCCAGAATGTTCTCAACGCCCACAAGCGAAGCACCCACATAGACGAGGAAGCCCACAAGGCCGATGAGCGCGGCCGGGATCACGAGCCTGCGCGCACAGTAGAACCCAATGGCGCCGCAAGCACCGACAAGGAACGCGGCAATAACAGCGATGATCGTGGTGAGCACGCTGAGCCCGCTGCTCTGCACCGTGATCTCCATGGGTTTGAGTTCAAGGGTGTTGCCTATGACAACAGCGCACGCAATACCGGAGACGATGCCGCCGAAGCCCATCCCCGTTTCGACTATGCGCCCGGCAGCGGTCAGCGGGAAGTTCGACAGCGCATCCTGTACGGCTGACACCAGCCCCAGGGTGGGCAGCAGCAGAACGATGCCCGCGGCAACCGAATACTGGGGCGATGAAATGAACCCGACGTGATGGGCAAACATTGCCGTCAGCGTCGCAATCGCCGATTGGGCCATCACGAGGAAGAACGCCGGCAGACCGGTCTTGCCGATCACCCGGCCCACCCAGTCAATGAAGATGGCCAGGCCGAAGCCCAGAACAGCAGACGGCAGGCGCCCGCCGATCAGCGTGACGAAGCACGCCACGAGCACACCCCACGCAAGGGTCACAAGCCACTGCGGGAAGGGCCTGCGCTGGGCGCGAATGGCATCCAGTCGGCTGCGCGCCTGCGTGTAGTCGACTTTGCCGGCGACCATGTCGGACACCAGCCGGTGCAGGGATGACACTTTGGCGAAGTGCGGGGAAACCTCACGCACAACCCGCACGACCGTCATCTGTTTGCCCTCGGGGTCGGCGTAGTGGACCGTGAGTGCGGTGGCGGTGAGGTCGACTTCCGCGTTCGGCAGCCCCATCGAGGTGCATGCGGCAATGACACTGACCTCAACGTCAGAACTGCCGGCTCCGGCACGCAGGACCATGGCCCCGATGTCGACGGCCAGGTCCAGAATCATCCGCGCTTCGGATTCGCTTTTCGCCTTCGCCTGCACGGGGGCCTGGTACGGGGTGCCCTCAAGCACTTTGACGATCGGGACCGGCTGGGTGGTCGGCGCCGGATCAGAGGCAAAGCGCGCTACCGTGCGCTGTGCGATTCGCTGTGCGGCACGCCGCTTGGAACGTGAGGTGCGCTGGCTCTGGGCCGCTGCACCTTTCTTGGGGCTTCCAGCTTTCGAGGTGACAGCACCTGCCCCGGAACGCACCCCGGGTCCCTGAGAAGGACGAGGTGCCTGCCCGGCACCATCTGCGGGTTCGGGTTTCGCGGGGCGCGAGGGAGGAGCGGCGGCGGGGCGTACGGTGGCGGCCGTGTCTGCCGCCCTCTGCCTGGCGACACCCTCGCGCACCTGATCAACGCTGATGGATGCGGTCTGTGCAGAATCAGCATCGGGGCCAGGTGAAACGGGCTTACCGCCCGTATCTGTTTCGCTGCCGTCACCTTCCTGCACGTCGCCGTCAACGTACTCGACTTCCTGCGTTGGTTTGTCGAAAGCACCGGCTTTTTCAAGGTCCGACAGGAGATCCTGGGCTCGGGCCGACCGCGTGGGAGGTTCGGAGGCGTTTTCGCTCGACGTCCACGCGGCCGCAGTTTCAGACTGCGGGTCCCGCTCTGTCGTCCATGCCTCTGAATGCGGTGCGGCAGCGCCGTCGCTTCCGGTGCCGTCGGCGCCGTCTGCGCCACGGCCGGAAGCGGGGCCGCGAACGTCCTGAGGATCCAGTTTCGCCACGCCTTCCTAGTAGTGTTGAGCTATGAGCAGATACATCATTGTGGGAGCCGGAGCCATTGGCGGAATGCTCAGCGCGGGATTCTGGCGCGCCGATGTGGACCACGTGCTGGTTGCGCGGGGAAGCCAAGCCGATGCTGTCGAAAAGGCCGGACTGACAGTCCGCACTCCGCATGAAACTCTGACTGCACATCCAACAGTAGTGCGCTCTGCCGCACAGGTGAATCTCCGCCCTGACGATGTCATCATCCTGGCAGTGAAAACTCAGCAGGTGTCCACCGCACTGAGCGAATGGGCTGACCGTCCGGTTGAGGACGAACACGGCACACAGCTGGGCACCGCCGGCGAGCTCCTGCCGCTCATGCTGTTCCTCAACGGAACTGACGCACAGGAGCAGGCACCTCGTTGGTTCCGGACCGTGTCGACAACCGTCATCTACACACCCGCCGTCTACACGGAACCGGGACAGCTTGCCGTGTTCATGGAAGACCGCTGGGCCGGGCTGATCACCGGTCCTGTGTGTGGTCCGGATGCGCCCCGACCGCAGGCCGGCGACACCAGCGCCGCTGACAACGCGGCCCTTCCGCACTACCTTCAGCAGGCAGACCGCGACTTCACCGCCGGGAACTTCGCGTCCGTGCTCGTACCCGAGCCTTCGCCCTACACCTACGGGAAGCTGCTGGCGAACCTGGCAAACGGCATCGACGCCCTCGTGGGATCCGTCGACTACAGCGACCTGCTGGAGCAGCTGCAGGACGAAGCCCGCAGTGTCTACCGGGCAGCCGGCATTGAGCACTGCCCCAACCCGCCCGAAGAGCTCGGCTTTGCCGATCGCATTCCCGAAGCACCCATCGACGGGGTGCAGAACCTGTCGTCCACCTGGCAGTCCATGGCACGCGGGACCGGCAACATCGAAGCCGACTACCTGGGCGGCGAGATCGTCCGTCTGGCACACCTGCACGGCATCCGGGCACCCAAGAACAGCCTCGTCATGCAGTGGTGCCGCCGCGTCATGACTGGCGACACCACGATTCCCGCCAGCCCGGAAGACCGGGCCAGCGGACTGCGTGAAGCCTTCGACCAGCTCAATAAGGAGGCCCTGTGACAGAACACGAAGACAACCGAATCCGCACCTACCTGGCCATCGGGGATTCGTTCTCGGAAGGCCTCATGGACAAATCCGCCCTCGAGGACGGCCGCTTCATCGGCTGGACCGACCGGCTGGCACACGCGCTCACACAGTCCCCCGTCGGCAGCCCCGACCTCCTGTACGCCAACCACGCCATCCGCGGCAGGCAGCTGACCGCCATCATCGACGAACAGGTGCCCGTCGCGCTCGACCTCAAACCCGACCTCGTGTCGTTTGTCGCCGGCGGCAACGACGTGCTGCGCCCATCAGCCGATGTTGACGGCCTGGCCGAACAGCTGGAACGGGCAATCTCGGCCATGCGCGCCGAAGGCATCGAAGTGCTTTTGGGCAACGGCTTCGACACAGCCGCCTTCAGCCCCGTGCTGCGCGCACTGCGCCCCCGCGTGGCCGTGTACAACGCACACATGTGGACCCTGGCCGGCCGCCACGGCTGCTACATGCTCGACCTGTGGGGTATGCGCCCCCTCTACGCGCCGGAATACTGGGCACCCGACCGCATTCACCTGAGCACAAAGGGCCACCGCCTGGTCGCCCAGTCCGCACAGACAGTGCTCGAAGGAAGCCGCGTCGACTTCCGCGGATTCCGGCTGACAAAAACCTCGAAGCCCCTGCGCGACCGCATGGAAAACGAAGCCGAATGGCTTAAGGACCACCTGGCTCCCTGGGTGGGCCGCAGACTCCGCGGAACATCGTCGGGTGCTTTCCTCGACCCGAAATACGCCGAATGGGTCCCCGCGGCCGACCTTCCGCTCGAAGCGCGCAGCCAAAGCGGCAAGAACGTCTCGCCTGCCGCCCACCAGGCCGCGGCCGACGATGCGGCCGCTTCGGAAGCCCCCGGCACCGCAGAAGTTCCGGACGCACCGGAGCCGCCCGGCACCTCGGGAGCTGCAGAAAACACCGACGACTGACGGCGACTGAAACAGCGAAAACGGCCGCTGAGCGTGTGCTCAGCAGCCGTTTTCGCTTGTGGCCCGGTCAGCCGGGGCCGAGGTGAGACCCGGCTTCAGCCGGCTCCGTCATCGACCGTGGCGGGACCCGAGGCTGTCCTCCTGGATCTGGTTGGTCGCCAGCATCGTGTTGCGGATTTCGGTCGCGAGGTCACCCACGGCGCCGGGGGTGTTCGGCATGAACATGACGTTCGACTTTCCGTTGCGGGCAACGTCCTGCATGGTGTCGAAGTACTGGGTCATGAGCAGCAGCTGTTCAGCGGTCTGCTCGATGCCCACGCGGCGCAGCGCTTCGTACTGTTCGGCAATACCGTTGGCGATTGCCTTGCGCTGGGCTGCAACACCCTCACCCTGAAGGCGGCGCGATTCAGCTTCCGCTTCGGCCTGCGTAACGCGCTTGACCTTGTCAGCTTCAGCCAGAGCCTGTGCCGCAACGCGGTCGCGCTGGGCGGCGTTGATCGAGTTCATCGAGTCGCGCACACGCGAGTCCGGGCTGATGTCAGTCACGAGCGTGTTGACAATCCGGAAGCCGTAAGCGGCCATCGACGTCGACAGTCGCTGTTCGACCGAGGTGGCGATGTCGTCCTTCGATTCGAAGGCCGAGTCCAGGGTCAGAGTCGACAGTGCAGAGCGGACCGTGTCAAAGACGTAGGAGCGGATCTGCTCTTCCGGGTTCGACAGGCGGTAGTAAGCGTCAACAACCTGGTTTTCGCCGATCACGTACTGCACCGCAACCGGCACCATGACGAACACGTTGTCCTGGGTTTTGGTTTCGATGTTGACCTCAAGCTGGTGCACGCGCAGCGAAATCGGCTTGGTGGTCGTGTCGACGAACGGCGCCTTCATGTTCAGGCCCGGTTCGCAGACCTTGCGGTACTTGCCGAAGCGCTCGACGATGACGCGCTCCTGCGTTTTGACGGTGAAGAAGATCGACGTGCGCAGCCCGCCGAACAGCAGGAACAGCAGCACCACGATGATGATGACGGGGATGAGCGGAATCAGAATGTACAGGGGTTCCATATCTGCGTCCTCATGGTGTTTTCCAATGACGGCAACACTCTATAGGAGCCGCCTCACACCGAAAAGAACTGCGAGTTCGACCGCGGTGTCAGCCGCCGAGGTGCCGAACCGGCACTGTGGGAAACGGCGGCTGGGGGCCGGTGGCAACGGCGGCTGGGGCCGGTGACCTGTCAGCCGGCCACGAGTGCCTGGATCGGTCCGGATGCGAAATACACGATGAACAGTGCGGCCGTGAGGTACATGAGCGGGTGCACTTCGCGGAACTTGCCGCGTGCGGCCTTGAGCACGACGTAGGACACGAAGCCCGCACCGATGCCGTTGGTGATCGAGTACGAAAACGGCATGAGCACGATCGTGAGAAACGCCGGAACCGCAATCTCAATGTCGGTCCAGTTGATGCGCACAACCTGCTGCATCATGAGGAAGCCGACGAATACGAGCGTCGGCGCGGCCGCCTCGGAGGGGATAAGAGCGGCCAGAGGAGCGAGGAACACCGTCAGCAGGAACAGCGCACCGGTCACAACATTCGCCAGACCGGTGCGAGCACCAGACCCAACACCCACGGTCGATTCGACGAAGCCGGAATTCGACGAGGTTCCGCCCAGACCGCCGACGATGGCACCGAGAGCATCGGCCACCATGATCCGCTTGGCGCCTTCTACCTGACCGGACTCGTCAACGAGTTTCGCCTGCGTGCCGACGGCCATCATGGTGCCCAGCAGGTCGAAGAAGTTCGTCAGCAGCAGGGTGAACACCACGAGAACAGCGGTGATGATGCCAACCGACTGGAATGAGCCCAGCAGGTTGAACGAACCGAGGATCGACAGGTCTGGCGAATGGAACCAGCCGCCTTCGATCTTCGGCACCGTCAGACCCCATCCGCCCGGGTTGGCGACCTCGCCGTCAGCACCCGTCTTCGGCCCCAGGTTGAACACCGCTTCGAGTGCGAACGCGATGACGGTGGCAATGAGGATCGTGTAGAGGATCGCGGCGCGCACGCCCCATGCGTAGAGGACGAACAGCAGCAGAAGCGCGACCGTGAACAGCAGCACCGGCCAGCTGGCAATCGACCCGCCCTGGCCCAGTTCAAGCGCTGTGCCGCCGGAGTTGCTGATGAAGCCGGCGTTGATCATGCCGATGAGCGCAATGAAGAAGCCGATGCCCACACCGATTGCGGATTTCAGCTGGCCGGGCACCGCGTTGAAGATCGCGGTGCGGAAACCGGTGACCACCAGCAGAAGAAGAATAATGCCTTCAATGACCACCAGGCCCATCGCATCGGCCCACGTCATACCTGGAATGACAACAACCCCGAACGCCATGAACGCGCTCATGCCCAAAGCTGAGGACACCGCCATGGGGAAATTGCCCACCAGGCCCATAAGCAGGGTGAGAAGACCCGAAATGAGCGACGTCGCAGCAGCCACCGCGGCCAGGTTGGGAGTGTCTCCCCCGCCGAGGAACGCACCCGTCGAATCAGCGGCCGCACCGATGAGGATCGGGTTGAGCACGATGATGTAGGCCATTGCCAGGAAGGTCGTCAGACCACCCCTGATTTCGGTGCCCACAGTGGAGCCGCGCTGAGTGATTTTGAAGAAGCGGTCAAGGCCGCTGAGTCTGCTGTCTGCTGCGTTCGTCACACGGGAAGTCTAGGCGAGGCCGCAAACAGGGAGAGAAGCTCCCTGACAAACTGGACAGCAGAAAGCGATATACGCGATTTTTGCGCTTTGGCCTGGAGACAGTGAAGGGGAACGCCTCCTGCTTGAGACGTTCCCCCCTGGTCAGAGACCTGAGCCCCCTGTCAGACTCGAACTGACGACCTTCGCTTTACAAGAGCGGTGCTCTACCAACTGAGCTAAGGAGGCACACGGAGGGACTCCCTCCGATCGTGAGCAGTTTAGTCCAACAGCCCACACAGCCCAAATCAGTGTGCGTGCGGTCTGCGGCAAACCTCGTCGAGAACAACCGCAGACCGCCCTCACTCACTTCTTCTGAGCTTGGAGGATTTCAGCGAAGAACGACTGCTGGTCGCTCCAGTCACTGACGTTTTCGCCGTTGACCTGCACCGTCGGGGTGCCCTTGAGCCCGTTGTTGAGGGCTTCCTTCGTCGACTGGGTGACATAGTCCTCAAACTGGATGTTGTTCACGCAGTCCGTGACGGTCACATCATCCTCAGCGGTGTTGATCTTCTTGTCGACGTCGACTCCGGCTTCCTTGGCCAGGTCGAGCATCTTCTGATCATCAAGACCCGTTGCGCCCTCTTCGGGCTGCTGGGAGAACAGGCCGAGCGACAGTTCCTGGAACTTATCGGCCTGGCCGGAGTCGACAACACACATCATGAGGTTGGCCGACCGGGTCGAGTACTTTGTGCCGCCGGACCGGTTGTCCAGCAGCGCCACCGGCTGGAAGGTCAGCGAAATATCGCCGTCATCGGCGAGCTTTCCAAGCCCCTTGCCGTTGAGACCTTCGAACTGAGCACAGGCCGGGCACTGGTAGTCGAGGAACACCTTGACGTTGGGCGCGTTGTCCTTGGCATCCTTGCTGTCGCCAGCCGGGTCTTCCGTCAGCGCCACCCCATCGCCGTCCTTGACGAAGGTGACCGAACCGTCGCTGTAGCCCTGCGGCTGGTCGGCCGGGCGCGTGGACTGGTAGATGAGAACGCCCACCACAACCAGAACCAGGACCGCCACGAGAGCAACTCCGATGTAGAGCACGCGCTTGGCTGTCTTCTGCTTGCGCGCCTGCGCTTCGGCAATTTGGCGCGCCTTTTCGCGCGCTGCCGCACGGCGGTCAGTGTTCGACGGTTTCTTCGCCATGTTTCTCCGCTGTTCCTCCGGTTGAAGATTTCACCGACAATCCTACTTGCGCCCCGATCCGCGGGCTCACATGCGGTTCGGATAGAACGCCCGCCGCAGACTATGTCAGCTGCGGTATGGAGTCCAGGATCTCCGGCGGCAGCGGCCACAGGTCGAAGCTGTCTGAGGCGAGCACGGCCGACAGGAGGAAAGCTGCGGCCACCAGCAGAACAACGCCGATGATGATCCCCGCTGCCCGCGATGATCCCGTGCACCGGTCAAAGGTCAGCCGTGTGCCCAAGCGCAGCATCCCCGCACCCGGCCCCAGCCACAGAACGAGCGTGTACACGAACGAGGCGATCAGCAGCTCCACCGTGACCCGCAGCGGGGCGCCGCCGAACTGCACAAAGTTCAGGTGAGCCAGTATGAACGTCGCAACGCCGGCCATGATCGGCAGGATCGTCGCAAAGATGCTGAGGAACAGCGAACTGAAGAACGCCCCTGGCCCGTGGGACAGGAACCCCCACTTTGCACTGTCAGGCCCTTCGTAGAAGCGCCGTCTGCGCACGATCACATGCACTTTGCCGAAGGTGCGCGCCAGCACCTGCCACACGTAGGAGACGATCACCATGATCAGCGGTGCGAAAACCGCTGCCGCCATGCCGAGCATGACAGCCCCGAAGGTCGGGAGGCGTCCCTTGAGGGACTTCTGCACTGCCGGCTGGGCAGAAGCCGCGTTCGGATAGGGAGGACGATGCGCCGGGTACTGCACCGCCTGCTGGGCCACGGGACTGGCGGCGTGGTGCTGCACCATGGGCGCCGGTGAGTGCGGCTGGTACCCGAGCGCTGGGGACTGGTGAAGAGCGGGCGGGCGAGGCGGAGCCGGCTGCCGGGGTGGGTAGGGCCGCTGAGCGGGCCCCAGTGATCCATGCTGCGGCGGCGCCCACTGGGGTGCCGGCGACTGTGGGCGCGGATATACGTTCGTGGGACCCACCGCCGGCGGCTGTACCGCCGTAGGATTTTCCGAGCCCCGCCCCATGGCGGGCATCCGCCCCTCTTCGACGTCGATGAGAGCGCCCAGGAGTTCGTCAGCCGCCGGACGGTTCGCCGGTTTCGGCTGCAGAGCGGCCCTGATGATGGGAACAATGCGCTCGGGGCACCCCTCCAAGTCAGCGCGGCCGGTCGCCACGCGGGCGATGACCGCGTCAATACCGCCACCGCCGAAGGGATTGCGTCCCGTGGCGGCAAACGCCATCGTCGCACCCCAACCCCACCAGTCAGTCGAGGGTGCCGAATCTCCCCCTTCGACCACCTCGGGAGACAGGTAGCCGGGGGTTCCCATGACCAGACCGGTCACGGTGACAGTCACCTCGTCAGCGGCCTGCGCAATGCCGAAGTCGATCACCACCGGTTCGCCGTCGGAGATCATGACATTGGCGGGTTTGAGATCGCGGTGGACAACACCTGCCGCGTGCACGGCTTCCAGCGCGTCAATAAGCGCGTGCCCGAAGTGCACGAGCTCAGATTCCGAAAAGGGGCCGCCGGAGCGGACGTCCTCAAGCAGGGTCGTGCCGGATACGAACTCCGTGACAATGTACGGGTGATCAGCTTCGAGGTCGGCGTCAATGACAGCCGCGATGCGCGGGTGGGAGATGCGCTGCAGAGTGCGGACTTCGCGGGCCAGGCGCATGCGGGAAGGTTCGTCGTCCGCAATGCTGGGGTTGAGGACTTTCACCGCGACGGGACGGTCGTGGTCGTCATAGCCCTTATACACGACGCCCATGCCGCCCGAGCCGAGTTTTTCGCCCAGGCGGTAGCCGCCGACTGTCTGCAGATTCATCACCAACAGGGTAGACGAATTCAGTAGGATGGGCTTTAAGTCCCGGATCTCCGCACAGAACACGCACCGGGCACCCAGGGTCATCCCGCCGGTGCACCGCCACTGTCTGTGGTCGAGTAAGGAGCACAGTGAAACGCCTGTACGCCGCCGATCAACTGCCCACCATCGATCCGCCCGCGGAAGGCCCAGAATTCCTTGTTGTGGCCAACCGACTGCCCATCGACCGCGACGATTCCGGCGACGAACCCGGGTGGAAAACCGCGCCCGGCGGCCTCGTAACGGGACTCGCACCGGTTGTGCGGAGAGCAAGCGGAGCCTGGATCGGCTGGCCGGGAATCACCGACACCGACGTCGACCCCTTCGAACACGACGGCATGCACCTGGTGCCGGTGCGCTTGAGCTCCGAAGACTTCCAGATGTACTACGAGGGCTTTTCCAACGGCACCCTGTGGCCGCTGTTCCACGACGTCATCGCCCCACCGGCATTCCACCGCACGTGGTGGGACAAATACCTCGAAGTCAACACCCGCTTTGCCATCCGCACGGCAGAAACCGCTGGCAAGAACGCAACCGTGTGGGTGCACGACTACCAGCTGTTCCTGGTCCCCCAGCTGCTGCGCTCCATGCGCCCGGACGTCAGCATCGGATTCTTCCTGCACATCCCGTTCCCGCCGGTGGAGCTCTACAGCCAGCTGCCGTGGCGCTCCGAGATTCTGCGCGGAGTCCAGGGTGCAGACCTCATCGGCTTCCAGCGGCCCACCGATGCCGCGAACTTCCGCCGCTGCGTGCGCAAGCACTCAGGCTTCATCACCAAGGGCGACGACATCACCGTCACGGCCGACCCCGACTTGGGCACCGAAGAGCACATCACGCGGGCCGCCCACTACCCCATTTCCGTCGACACCGATGCACTCATCGAACTGGCGGACACCCCCGCGATTCAGGCCCGGGCGCAGGAAATCCGCCGCGAACTGGGCAATCCGGACATCGTGATCCTCGGCACCGACCGCATGGACTACACCAAGGGTCTGCGCCACCGTCTGAAAGCGGTTCACGAACTTCTGCGCGAAGGGCGGCTGGACAAGGACAAGGTCACGTTCGTGCAGATCGCCACCCCCAGCCGCGAAAGACTGGACCACTACAAGCAGATCCGCACGGAGGTCGAACTGGCCGTCGGCCACACCAATGGCGAGTTCTCAGGCCTGCACAACCAGGTCATCCACTACTTCCACTACTCGTTCCCACGGGACGAAATGACGGCCTTCTACCTGGCGGCAGATGTCATGCTCGTCACCCCGCTGCGCGACGGCATGAACCTCGTGGCGAAGGAGTACACGGCCTGCCGCACCGATGATTCCGGCGCGCTTGTGCTCTCAGAGTTCGCAGGTGCTGCCGACCAGCTGACCCAGGCCGTGCTCATCAACCCCCACGACATCACCGAACTGAAGAACGGCATCATGCGCGCCGTCGGCATGGAGGTGCGTGAACAGCGTCGCCGCATGCGGCCCATGCGCAGACGCCTGAAAGACGAAACCGTGCACACGTGGGCCCGCAGTTTCCTGTCCGACCTCGCCTGGATCGCAGGAGCCGAACCCGTCCCGCTGGAAACCGCGGCCATCAGCCTCGACGCGGCTCGCACCGGCCTGGACGGGACCGAGGTGCCGGGCGAGGTGGCGGGCGAGGTGCCGGGCCAGGGGCAGGCGGCAGAATCGTCAGAGGCGCCGGGACAGGTGCCTGGCGAGGCGCCGGGACAGAACAGCGGCGGAACCGCACCATGAGCGAACTGCGCGACGCCCTGTCGCAGGCGGCCCAAGCGAAGTTGCTGCTGGTTGCACTCGACTTCGACGGCGTCATGGCACCGCTGGTAGACAACCCTTATGAATCGCGCGCCCTGCCGGAATCCCTCAACGCAGTCGACTTTCTGGACCGGCTGCCGCGCACGTGGACGGCGTTCATCACAGGCCGCAACCTCGACAACCTGCGCTCCGTTGTCACTCCCCCGCGCAACACTCTGCTGTACGGGGCACACGGGGCCGAGGTTTCTGTCCCCGATGCCGCCGACGTTCCCGATGCTGCCGTGCCGGGAAGCGGGGACGATCTTTCGACGCGCGAACTGCGGGTGCTCGACGTCATCGACACGGCACACGAAGAACTCGATACGCACCTCAACCACACGGGAATCTCCGGCATGTGGCTTGAGCGCAAACCGCTGGGCCGGGCGTTCCACACCCGCGAAGTCGAACCCGAAGGCGCCGAAATCGTCCGCAGGGCACTCGACGAACTTTCCGCTGAACTCGACGACGTGCGGATTGTCCACGGCCACGACATCGTCGAATTCAGCGTGCGCAGCACAACCAAAGGCGACGCCATCGACCAGCTGATGCAGACCACGCGCGCCGACACCGCCATCTACATGGGCGACGACACAACAGACGAAGACGCCTTCCGGCACCTCAACCGCTACCCCGGCGGGCTGACCGTCAAAGTGGGACCCGGCCGGACAGAAGCCCGGTTCCGTGCGGAAGACCCGCGCGAAGTGTCCCGCGCGCTCGCCCACTTGGCGAGCACCCGAGAGCGCGAGGTGTCCCGGGAAGCCTGACGGCACCTCGGGAGCAGTGAGGAGCGTGGCCTGCGGAGGCCAGCACAGTCAGCGCCGGGAGGCCGGCCAGTAGAGTCAGCGGCGGGCCAGGGGTGCGTCCGAACTGCGCAGCACGAGCTCCGGTTCGACCCAGTAGGCCGGCAGCGGATCCACTGGCCCTGCCATGAGCCGCTCGATTTCGCGTACGCCCGTGCTGGCCAGCTGCTCCCAGTCGAACGTGACCTGCGAAATGGGCGGGCTGAAAACATCTGCGTCCGGGACATCGCCGACAGCCAGGAACGAAAGATCGTCCGGCACCCGCAGACGCAGACGCTGAGCCGCCTGGAGGAAGCCCACCGTGAGGTCCGGGGATGCGCTGATGACAGCGGTGCAGCTGGTGTCGAGCAGCTGTTGGGCTGCCTGCGCTCCAGCCAGCACGCCGGGGTCGGACACGACGACGGGTGCTTGATCGCGGGTGCCGGTGATGAACAGCAAGTCCGCCATCGTGGTCCGAAAAGCACTCACGCGAGAGTTCTTCGCGGAGTCCTCCGGCACCGCCAGGCCGATCCTCGTGTGCCCCAGCTGCACCAAGTGGCGCACCGCAGTCTCAATGCCGACGGAAGAATCCATGATGATCTGTGCAAAGCCCGTGTGCCGGGCGTGCGAGATGCGCAGCATGGGAAGTTCCGTACCCGCCAGCTTCTGGGCTTCGCTCGAAGCGGGTCCGCCGCCGACGACGATCACACCGTCCACGCCGACGGCGGAAAGGAGTTCGTAGGTCGGCGGAAGGCCCGGGTCCGTGACCGCCTGCACGGCAACGTGGCCGACCGCGAAAATGCGCTTGGTCAGCTCTTCTATCAGTGTGGTGAACGGTTCGATGTCCGGCCCGATCGGGGCTGCTGTCACGACTGCTATCCGCTTGACGTCAGGGGCAGCCGGCACTTTCACACCGAGGGTGCGCAGCGCGATGTCCACCGCACGCCGGGTCTTCGGCGCCACCGCAGAAGACCCGCGCAGGGCGCGTGATGCCGTGGCCTGGGAAATGCCGGCAGCCGTGGCGATCTGCTGCAGGGAAACACCGGACAGTTCGTACTGGGACACGCTCACCTCCTGACCGCCGCTGTCGAGGCGCGGGCCAGCAGCCGGGGACGGAAGTTCGGCGGAACCGCCACCGGCGGGTTGCCGTCCAGAATGTGCAGGGCGGCCGTCGCGAGCGCTTCAGCCAGGCTCTCGGTGTCATAAGAAAGGACAGTTGCAGGCGGATTGGTGAACCGCATGGTCGACGAATCGCCGATCCCGATGACTGACAGGTCCCGCGGCACGCTCAGGCGACGACGGCGCATGGATTCAAACACGCCGTACATTTGCAGGGCGCTCTGCGTTATGACCGCGGTGCAGGCAGCATCACGCAGGATTGATGCGGCTTCAACACCGCCGGCGAAGGTCTTCGGGACGGCCGCAATCCAATCATCGAGGTTTGGTGCGATGGCTGCCGCCGGGTGGAGCGCACCGAAGTTCTCCTTGAGGATCTCTGCGAGTTCCCCAACGTCCTTGCACACCAGGCCGATACGGCGATGCCCAAGGTCATACAGGTGGTCGAACGCCAGCTTCATACCCGCGCGCAAGTCGATTTCGGCGGCGATATCGTCGCGCCCGACCATCATGCCGTCCGTGCGGACAGCAGTGCTTCGCCTGCCGGACTCAGAAAACCGCACGACCGGCACATCAACATCGAGTTCCGTGAAGGTTGGGGTGATGATGACAGCCGCACCGGCATCCAGGCAGGCGCGCAGTTCCCGCCCCTCAGCATCGAGATACGGGGTCATGACAGCATGCCCCGCACGCTGCAGGTGGGCGATCGCAGCACGGGCAACATCCGTCTGCCAGTGTTCGGGATTCTCCGGCAGACTCACCGCGGCAAACTGGCCCGCGGCCGCACCGAGCAGTGTGGAGCGCTGATAGCCGACCTCATCAACCGCGCTCATCACCTTCGCCCGCGTTGCCTCCGCGACGGCGTCACGACCGCCGAGCACGCGCGAGACCGTCGAAACCGAAACTCCCGCACGCTCAGCAACGTCTTTCAGCCGAACACCCATACGGCGAAGTCTACGGCAGGCTGAGAACTCCATGGCAGGCTCCGACGAGACTCATGGAAAGTCCCCGGGTGAACAGGGGCCGTGCCTCATGTATTTTTCCCCGCGAAATTTGTGGGTGTATGGCGACCATGGGGTATGGATCGTGAGGGATTGTCATTGAAGCCCACGTCGAGGAGCCGATCGCAGACGGCGCGGGCCGTCTCCATGACGTCGAAGAAGGAGAAGACCATC
>NZ_LQQC01000009.1 GCF_001584615.1 Brevibacterium ravenspurgense
CCAGGTTCGCGGCTTCACGCCGATACTCCGGCGTGTACTTCTTGCGCTGTTGACTCACAATGAACATCCTCTCCTACGGACACAAGATCCGCACTAATAGGGTGTCCACTAAACGAGGGTAACCTCACTTGTTTTGCGCCGAGCACTGATTGGACTCGGTACCAGACTTCGGGGCCGACGAGTGTGGTGGACTTGCCCCCGTTTGTTGGACTTTGATTTTACTTTGGTTGGGGTTGTAGCGCTTGGTGGCGCTTTTCGGTTGGGGTTTGGCCTTTGAATTGGGTCTGTAGTCGTTGGGTGTTGTACCAGGTGATGTAGCTGTCGATTGCTTGTTCGAGCTGTTCGAAGCTGCTGAATTTCTGGTTGTAGTACATCTCGGTCTTCAGCTGGCCGAAGAAGTTTTCCATGACCGCGTTGTCAAAGCAGTTGCCCTTACGTGACATGGATTGTTCAGCGCCTGCTTGTGTGATGAGGTCGCGCCAGCTGGAGTGTTGGTAGTGCAGTCCCTGGTCGGTGTGGACCATCAGCCCCGGTGCTGGCTGGTGTTCCTTGATAGCCCTGTCCAGGGTTTGGGCAGTCATTGTTGTTGTGGGGGCTTTCGCGATGGTATGGACCAGGATCACCCGGTCGTGTAAGTCCATAATCGGTGAGAGATACAGTTTCTGGCCTGCCACATGAAACTCGGTGATATCGCTGACCCATGCGCTATTCGGTGAGTCCTGACGGAAGTTCCGTGCCAGCAGGTTCTCAGCGATATGGCTGGGCCTGCCCGGATGCGAGCTGTACTTCTTCGATCTTCTGATCACAGCCTTCAGGCCCATACGGTCCATCAGTTTGTACACCAGTTTGTGGTTGACGACCCAGCCTGCTTTGCGCAGTTCTAGAAGCACACGACGGTACCCATACCGGTGCTTGTTCCTATGGAACACTTCCACAATCGCTTGCTTGAGCACAGCATGCTTCTCACGCTGTGTGGGATCCAGCAGGCGCTTCTGGTGGTAGAAGTAGGTTGAGCGAGCCAGACCCGCAGCTTCCAGCAGGTCATCCAGGCGATGCTCTGACTTAAGGGCGAACACAGCTTCGGCTCTTACCTGCGTCCTTGGTTCCTTAAGTCCCTCAATTTTTTTAGATACGCGACCTCTGCCCGCAGCTTCTCAAGTTCACGTTTCATCTGATACGTCTCAGCCTCGGACAACGGTGCAGCCTTTTTCCTTGGTACGGCTTCCTCACCATCACGCTTACGCGCTTGTCGCACCCAATCCCTGACGATCTCGACACCGCTTAGATCGAACTCCTGAGCCAACTGCATCGCTGTCTCACCAGCGACGTAACGGGCAACGACTTCCTGCTTGACCTCATCCGGAACCCTGGGCCTTTTTCTCTTTTCCACAAGACACAGCCTGCCACGAACACGCCACCGCGTATGCAACAACGACACACTCCCAAAAGGCACATCCAGCTTCCGCGCCGCCTCTGTGGCACTGTAACCAGCCTCGAATAAATCAACACACGCCTCACGTTGCTGAACCGTCAACAAACTCGTCGCACGCATAAGAAAGTCCTCATCAGAAACAGAACTGAAACCACAGTCCAACTAATGGGGAGCAGTCCACTACGGCATGAACCCCGAAAACGGGATCTTTGGTGTCGCGAAAGACACCAACGAAACCACGAACCCTGTAGCTGTCGATGCAATGGGCCCCGGAAGCGGTGCGATCTTCACGAACGTCGCCCGCCACGACCTCACCGGGGAGGTGTGGTGGGAAGGCAAAACCCCAGAGCCGCCAACGCAGATCGAAGGATGGCGCGACTGGGCCGGTCACCTCATCACCGACCGCGACGAGCGCACGAGAAATGACCCCTGGGCGCACCCGAACAGTAGATTCGCGACCGCACTCACCAACATCCCCACGCTCGCTCCTGCCGCTGACCATCCCGCCGGAGTACCAATTGACGCGATCATCTTTGGTGGACGCACCAGTGACCGTGAACCCCTGATCCGCGCGATCACCGACCCCGCGGAGGGTGTCTACGACGGACTCACCTTGGGTGCCGAGGCCACCTTCGCAGCCGAGGGCCTCGACGGGCAATTGCGCTATGACCCGATGTCCATGCGACCCTTCCTCTCCTACCCGGAAGGGGACTATGCCCAGCACTGGCTCTCCATCCTCGGCAACCTTGCCCACCCGCCAATCTTCGCTCACGTCAATTGGTTCCAGCGAGATCCAGACGATGGCCGCTACCTCTGGCCGGGGTACCGTGACAACCTCCGTGCTCTCCTTTGGCTTATCGACCACCATCACGGACGCGCGACCGGGCAGCACACCCCGGTCGGTATTCTCCCCACAGCTGACGAACTCGACCTCGACGGACTCAACCTCCAAGCGGGCGATCTCGACCGGCTGCTTCATATCGACCGTGCGCGATGGGGTGCTGAGATGGGCCACCGTAGCGAGCATCTCGCCCAATTCCCGAACCTCCCCAAACCTATTCGTGACGTACACAAACGCATCACCACGCAACTTGAGGAGTAGTAAGTTCAGCGACCTTGAGAACAGAGTCGGGGCGACGTGACCAAAAAACACGATTGCTATGCTTTTCAACTACGGCATTCCAAACATATAAGTTTGGAAATCAAGAGAAAGATGTTCAATGCGCACTCAATCACGATTGGTGACCGGCTTGGGAGTCATGGCGGCAGCTACGCTCCTTAGCGGGCAGAGGGGTCTGCCTCAGAGGATCTCGTGCGCCCGTGTGTTTCGCGATTTAACGGGTGAAAGCGGAGGGTTTACGGTAGGAGCATCCAAAAAGTTCGGTGCACTAAACTTAAGGATTCTTCATGGCTAATCTCTCTGTGCCTGACCCGGTGGTCCGGGTTCGCGGGCTCCACGCCGGCTACCGCAATAACCCAGTACTTACTGACGTCTCCTTCGAGGTGCCCCGCGGTGTCGTGCTCGGCATTGTGGGTCCCAATGGTGCCGGGAAATCAACACTCCTCAAAGCCATGCTCGGCCTCCTGCCCGGCACCACCGGCGAGGTGCGGTTTCTCGATCACCCACTGTCACGGGTGCGCGCCCGCGTGGCGTACATGCCACAGTCCCTCACCCTCGACCCGAGCTTTCCGGTCACGGTGCGAGACGTTGTGCTCATGGGCACCTACGCCGGGCTCGGCTGGGTGAAACGCCCCGGCAAAACCGAGCGGGCACGCGCCGCCACCGCTCTCGACACCGTGAAGCTCACCCACCTCGCCGAACGACCCATCGGGGAGCTCTCAGGCGGACAACGCCAACGGGTGCTCCTCGCACGCGCGCTCGCAGGGCAACCCGAGCTCCTCGTCATGGATGAACCCTTTCAGGGGGTTGACGCAACAAGCGAAACCACGATTGTTGAAACGCTACGAGAATTGCGTGCCCAGGGGGTCACCATCCTCATGGTGCACCACGACCTCATGACGGTGCTCGACTACTGCGACTGGGTCGCCCTCGTCAACCACGGGGTGGCACGCATCGGGCCCGCGAAAGAAACCTTCACCGCAAAAAACCTCGAGACCGTGTTCGGCATTCCACACCTAGGGGCGGCATAACCATGCAGTTCTTCACCGACCTTTTCGCCTACGACTTTCTCCAAAAAGCGCTCATCGTCTCCGTGCTCACCGGCATCATCAGCGGGGTCATCGGGAGCCTCGTCATGCTCCGCGGCCTCGCACTCATGGGCGACGCGATCTCACACGCCGTCGTGCCCGGCGTCGCCGTCTCCTACCTGCTCGGCATCAACTTCTTCTGGGGCGCCATCGCGGCAGGCCTCCTCTCGGCGTTTGGCGTGGGGTTCATCCAAAACCGCACCACCGTGAAACAGGATGCGGCGATGGGCATCATCCTCGCAACCATGTTCTCGATCGGGATCGTGCTCATCGCGAAAGCACAAAGCGCGATCGACCTCACCAAAATCCTGTTCGGCAACATCCTCGCGGTAAAAACGGAAGACATGATCCTCTCAATCATCGTCGGCGCCGTCGTCATCGCGGTAGTCGCACTGCTCTACAAAGAGCTTGTCATTTCAAGTTTTGATGAGGCGAGTGCTGAAGTGTACGGCTTCAAAACCCGCAACCTGCAATACCTGGTGCTCGTGCTCCTCACCCTCGTCACGGTCACCTCGATGCAAACCGTCGGAGTGGTGCTCGTCATCGCGCTACTCGTCACCCCTGCGGCGACCGCATTTTTGCTCGTGAAACGCCTCACCCCGATGCTCATCATCGCCGCGGCCTGCGGGGCGGTGAGCTCCTTTGTGGGCATGGTCGTGAGCTTTGCGACGAACCTCCCCTCTGGGCCCGTCATCGCGATCATCGCCGCCGTACTGTTTGTGCTTGCCATGCTGTTTTCACCCCGCCAGGGGCTCCTCATCCCACACAGAAAGGTACAACCTCAATGACCCATCACCCTCGCCGCAGGGCCCGGCTCACCGCGGCTGCAGCCCTCATCACCGTTTCACTGCTCCTGGGTGCCTGCACCCAAGCTGCCGATAACGGTGAGCCACCCGCCTCGGGCGAGGAGCCACTGCGGGTGGTCACCTCGTTCACCATTTTGGAAAACATGGCCGAAGAGATCGGCGGTGACCTCATCGAGGTGCACAACCTCGTACCCACCGGCACCGACCCGCACGAATACGAGCCCCTCCCCGAAGACACAAAAGCGGTAGCAGACGCTGACCTACTCATCATGAACGGGCTGAACCTCGAGGGAGGAGACGCGGGATGGTTTGCGCGGCTCACCGAGTCAGTCGGCACCGACCCAGACACCGTGATCATCGCCTCTCACGAGGTGGAGCCGATGATGATCGGCGAGGGCACCGCCGAGAGTGAGATCAACCCGCACGCCTTCATCGACCCAACGGTCGGCATCATGATGGCGGAGGCGATACGCGACGGACTCATCGCCCACGAACCGGAACACGAGGCGGAATACACGGAGCGGGCGAACGTCTACCTCGATGAACTCGAAAAGATTGAGGCGGAGTACCGGGAAGGGCTGGACGCGATCCCCGAGGATCAGCGTGTGCTCGTGACGAGTGAGCGCGCCTTCCAATATCTTGCCGACCGCTACGACCTCACCGAATACTATATTTGGGAGATCGACACGGAAGAAAACGGTTCGGCTGAGCAACTCACCCGGCTCATCTCAAAGCTGAAAGAGGTTGAGGTGCCGTACCTCATTGTTGAATCCAACGTTGATACTCGACCGATGGAAAAGATCTCAGAAGAGACGGGGATCCCCATTTTTGAAGACCCCATCTACTCCGATGAGATTGGTGACGCCGAACATCCGGAGGCCAACACCTACGCGAAGTACCTTGAATACAATCTCAGGGTGCTCACCGCCGCGCTCGGGTAACTGCTGGAGTAGCTAACCGAGTAGCTATGCGGCGGCGCTCTCGCGGGCCCGGGTGATCGCGTCAAGCACCCGCACCCGCAGGGCGTTGCCGCGCTCCATGAAGCCGCGCTGCATTGCGGCATACTCGCTTTTACCCTCGGGCGTTTCAATTTTCACGGGCGGGAGACCGTACTCGCTCACGTCGTAGGGCGAGGCCTGCATGTCGACCCGCCCAATATCGAGCGCGAGATCAAAGGTGTCGAGGAGGAGTTCACCGGGCACGAGCGGGCCGAGCTTCATTGTCCACTTGTAAATATCCATTCCGGCGTGCAGGCACCGATCGCATTCGGCAACATACCCACTGGGCCACTGATCGTGCTCACCCTGTTCGCGATCTTCGTAGTTTCTCTGCTGTTTTCCCCGCGCCGCAGCATCATCACCCGTGTCTTCTCGCGCAGACGCGCACGCGCGATGCTGAAGCATGAACTCCTCATGGAAAGGACCGTGCAATGAGTTTCGCCATTGGCACCATGCTGCTCGCCGTCGTCACCGCCGTCGCCTGTGCGCTCCCCGGCACTTTCGTGGTGCTGCGTCGCGGGTCGATGCTCGTCGACGTGATCGCCCACTCGGTACTCCCTGGCATCGTTGTCGGCTACTTCATCACCCGCAACTTCGACTCACCCCTCCTCATCATCGGATCTGCCCTCGCAGGCCTGCTAGTGGTCCTTGGCGCAGAATGGCTCACCCGCACCGGCCTCTTCACCGGAGATGCCCCGCAGGGGCTCATCTTCCCGGCACTGTTCAGCGGCGGGGTGATCTTGGTGAGCATAAACTTCGCGAACATCCACCTCGACACTCACATGGTGCTCGCAGGGGACCTCAACATCGCCGCGTTCCGGCACCTGATCATCGGCGGTGTCTCGCTGGGCCCGTCTTACATGTACGTGATGCTCGCGGTCCTGCTCGTGAACGTCACCTTCCTCACCGTGTTCTACTCGAAACTCAAAGTCATGACGTTCGATCCCGAGTTCGCGGGCAGCCTCGGCATTCGTACCGGGCTCATCAACACCGCGTTCATGTTCCTCGTCTCGGTGACGTTCAACGCATCGGGCGCGATCCTCGTGATCGCACTCGTTGTCGTGCCGCCCGTGACTGCCTACCTGCTCAGCACGCGCCTTCCCGTGATGATGACGCTCACCGTGATCATCGCCATTGTTGGTGCGGTGGCAGGTTTTTGGGTCGCGTACGTTCTCGACGCCGCCACGAGTGCCGGGATGGCCGTGTTCTACGGGCTCATGTTCGCTGCCGTGCTGGCAGGCACACGGCTTGCACAACGCCGAAGAAAACTCGCACACCACGAGATTTCAGCACTAGCCTCCGCGTAAACCGGGCCTCCCGACGTGACATCAGACCATGCAGGAGAGCACCGCGATTCAATACTTGAAAGCAATTTGGCATCTGCAGGAGCACCACCATGCCTCCGTCAGCGTCACCGCCCTCACCCACCGTCTCGCCAGAGCCCCGGCCACGGTCTCGCAGGCCATCAAGCGACTGGGCGAGGCGAGCCTCGTTTACCACGAACGATACGGCCCCATCGATCTGACCGACAAGGGACGCAGTACCGCGCTCCTCGCAATCCGACACGAACGGATAGCGCGCGCATTTCTCTGCAACGTGCTCGGCATACCCTGGCCAAATATTGCAGAGGAGGCCTCAGGAATCAGTCTTGCCCTCACTAACACCCTCGCAGAGCGTATGTTCCAGAAGGCCGGATCACCGACTGTCGACCCGTACGGGCACCCCATCCCAGATATCACCGGCCACCTCAGTAAGGTTTCCGATGCCGCACTGAGAAGCCACCCCGTAGCAGTAGATCTGCGTATCACACGGGTGGTGGAAGGTGATCGCGAACTCCTCGAACGTTTCCAGATGCTGGGACTCACCCCCAACTCGCCAGCGCAAATCACACATATCGATCACGCAATCGGTGTCATTGAGCTGGACACCTCGACCGGGAAAGCAAGCCTGGGACTTACCGTCGCTGGTCAGATACATACCGTCACAGCCTAAGCGGCAACAGATCGGCTCACCCCGACGCACACCACTATTCGAGCATTGCCACCCAGACCGCATCCGTCGCAGAACGTCCAAGCGGCAGCACTGCCCCGTGTTCCACGACAGCCACCCCGAGCGTGTCCGTATAGGGAGCCGCGGCTCTCGTCTCCAGAACGGTCCCGTATACGATGCCATGATCCGCGAAAAACTGCAGCAGCTCCGAGTCATCGTCAGAGATCCGCTCTACCCGAACCCGTGCCCCCGCGCCGACGCTCGTGAGCAGCACCGCATCGGGCCTCGTCACCGTCCCGTCCGCCGCAGGAATCGGGTCACCGTGTGGGTCGCGCTCTGGATGTCCGAGAAGCTCATCGATGCGGTCGATCATGAAATCCGACACGGCATGCTCAAGCATGTCCGCCTCTTCATGCACCTGATCCCACCGATACCGCAACACCTCGACCAGAAACGACTCGATCAGTCGATGCCGACGCACCATCGTTACCGCATGCGAGCGGCCCTCCGGCGTCAAGCTCACCGCACTGTAGCGGGCATGCTCCAGCAGGCCCTGTGTACTGAGCTTCCGGATCGCATCCGATGCCGTCGACAACGCTACCCCCGTGCGTGCCGCGACCATCGACGCGGTCACCGGAACATCGGACCACTCCCCAAGGCTCCACACCGCCTTGAGATAGTTCTGAGTACTCTCCGACAACGTAGACACCGACATAACCGCAGTTTATCAAACATCAAACTACGGCACGACGAAACTTTTCTGACCGACCCAGCGGCGTTGATGCCACTGTCGATCTCATCGGTGAAAATGCCGGTGGCACATAGGGGAGGTTTTTCTCGGAATCAGGTACCGAGCATCCGAGCCTCGCTACAGCCTCGATCATCATTCCCAAATCGGTGAACGCTCATTGTGCGGCGGTATTTAACTTTCTAAAGAACGTTGATAGTCGCCATGAGGCCACATCTTCGGGCCACCAGGAAGGTACGGTGAACATCTCCGGTTGCTCCTTACCTCTGTGGGCATATTTCGTGGTCGAGAGCGGGCCGAGCACGTTCTCGACGATCACCTGTCTGGGTCCCAACACGAGCCGCCACGCGTCTTGCAGAAGAGGCGCGAGCCCGCGAATCAACCCTGAGCTGACGCGGCAGTCGGAGCGGTCTCTGAGGCTTACCTGTCGTTCAGGAGGTAGGAGCGATGACGGTTTCGGTGCGGGTGATGTCCGCCGGGGACGGCTACAAATATCTGCTGCGCACCGTGGCCGCCGGTGATGGAGATTGGTCGCTCTCGACTCCCTTGACCCGCTACTACGCCGAGCAGGGATCACCACCCGGGCGCTGGATCGGGCAAGGCCTCGCCGGGATCGGAGCAGGACAACTCAGCACCGGTGACCAGGTATCCGAAGCGCAACTCCAGCTGCTTGTTGGGATGGGCCGTGACCCGATCACCGGTGACCCCCTCGGCCGTGCATATCAGTCCTTTACGCCCGTTTCGGAGCGCATCGAGCACCGAGTATCAGAGCTGGATGCGTCATTGTCGCCCGCCGCCCGTGCGAAACAATTCGCACAGATCGAAGCCGAGGAAATCGAGCGGGGTACCCGTCGTGCCGTAGCTGGATTTGATTACACGTTCTCGATACCGAAGTCCGCGTCGGTGTTGTGGGCAGTTGCCGATGCAGGGACGCAAGCGCTGATCGCGCAAGCGCACCATGCGGCGATTGCGGAGGTGGTTGCATTCATCGAGCGTGAGGTTGCAGCCACGCGAGTCGGTGCAACCGGGCCGGATGGTGCCGCAGCTCAAGTCGATGTCACTGGGGTGATCGCCACCGCATTCGATCACTACGACTCCCGTGCCGGTGACCCGCACTTGCACACGCACGTCGTGATCTCCAACAAGGTCCAGACCGCGCAAGACGGCAAGTGGCGCTCCCTTGACGGCAGGCCGATGCACGCCGCCGTCGTCGCACTTTCAGAACTCCACGAGGCGGTGTTTGCCGATCACATGACCCGCACGTTCGGTATCGAATGGGAAGCCCGGGATATGGGTCGTGATCGTAACCCGGCATGGGCAATCACCGCTGTGCCTGAGGAATTGGTGTCGGAGTTCTCGACTCGTTCCCACCATATTGAGGTCGAGAAGAACCGCCTCATCGACGCCTATATCGACAAGCACGGCAAGCAGCCGTCCACGGCGACGATTCTCAAGCTCCGAGCCCAGGCAACCCTCGCAACCCGACCCGAAAAACAGGTGCGATCCCTGGCAGAACTCACCTCAGATTGGCGCACCCGCGCAACTCGCCTGCTCGGTGAAGATGCAACCCGGTGGGCGCAAGACGTTGCAGTGAACGCGTCCGCGATGCTGTTGCGTGCTGACGATGTACCCCTCGATGTGACTGCTGAGATCGGGCAGAACATCGTGGATGTAGTGGGTGAGAAACGGTCGACGTGGCGGCGCTGGAACCTGCACGCCGAAGCATCCCGTCAACTCATGGGATGGCGCTTCGCCTCCATGTTGGATCGTGAAGCCATCACCGGGCTTGTGGTTGATGCAGCTGAGAACGCGTCCCTCAGGTTGACGCCACCCGAATTGGCATCAAGCCCGGTCGTATTCCAACGAGATGATGGCACGAGCAGATTCCGACCGAAGCACTCCACCGTGTATTCCTCCGAAACCCTGCTGGAAGCAGAAGACCGCCTCCTGCAACGTTCCCGTTCAACGGCGTCACCTACTGTGGAGCTTACGACGGTCGAGCAGATCACCCGTCGTCCCGATGCTGATGGGCGGATGCTGAGCGATGATCAAGCGACCGCACTCGCGTCGATCGCTGTGTCGGGCAGGACTATCGACGTGCTTGTGGGGCAGCCGGTGCTGGCAAGACCACCGCGATGAACGCGCTCCGCCGTGCGTGGGAACACGAACACGGAGCCGGTTCGGTTGTCGGCCTCGCACCGTCCGCTGTCGCCGCAGAAGTTCTCGCTGAAGATCTCGGTATCACGACAGAGAACACTGCGAAGTGGTGGCACAACCACCTCACCCACGGCACCGCGTTCACGGCCGGTCAATTGGTGATCATTGACGAAGCGAGCCTTGCCGGTACTCATTCACTCGATCGCATCACAGGACTTGCCGAAATGGCAGGCGCGAAGGTACTGCTCGTGGGCGACTATGCGCAACTGCAATCCGTAGACGCAGGCGGCGCGTTCGCACTGCTGGCCGGTGACCGGGACGACGCACCCGAACTGATCGATATTCACCGGTTCAGCAATGAGTGGGAAAAGACCGCATCCCTTGAACTTCGGCACGGCCGCACCGACATCATCGACACCTACCTCGATCATGGCCGCATCCATGACGGTGGCGAAGACACGATGACAGACGCCGCATATGCTGCCTGGCGTGAAGACACCGCGGCGGGCACTTCATCGGTGTTGATCGCGGAGACCAATGAGACCGTCACCGCACTCAACAACCGTGCCCGTACCGATCTGATTCTTGACGGTGCTCTACACCCGAGTCGTGAGGTGGAACTCAATGACGGGTCGTTGGCGGGTGTCGGGGACACGATTATTACTCGACGCAACGACCGGCGACTGCGCACGAAAGACACATGGGTGCGCAACGGTGCACGTTGGCACATCACCCAGGTCCGTGACGACGGCTCACTCACCGTACGAGCCATCGGGCGTCGTTTCGGAGGCGCGATCGTGCTGCCTGCCGCGTACGTGTCCGAGCATGTTGATCTCGGCTACGCCGTCACCGCCCACAGAGCACAAGGCATCACCACCGACACCGCACATACAGTTGTGACTACGACAACGACACGGGAGAACTTCTACGTCGCGATGACCCGCGGCCGCAACGCCAACCACGCTTATGTCGCCGTAGACAAACCCGATGATGCGCACAGCCAGCCCCACCCCGGTGATAACAGTGATGCCACTGCCAGATCCGTGCTCTACGGAGTCATGCAACACGTCGGCGCTGAACTCTCCGCCCACGAAACCATCACGGCGGAGCAGGAACTGTGGGGCTCGATCGCGCAGCTCGCGGCCGAGTACGAGACGATCGCGCAAGCAGCACAATACGACCGCTGGGCGACCTTGCTACATGCGAGTGGCCTCACACCTGAACAGGCTGAAGACGCGCTTACCTCCGATGCGTATGGTGCACTATCGGCGGAGTTGCGACGAGCGGAAGCGAATCACCACGATGTGGATCGGCTCCTGCCACGCCTCGTACAGGCACGCAGCGTCGAGGATGCCGATGACATCGCATCGGTACTGCACGCGCGACTCGTCAAAGCCACTGCTCGTCCAGCCGGGTCAGGACGGACGCGAAAACAGCCACGCCTGATCGCAGGACTTATCCCACACGCCGAAGGAACCATGAGTCCAGAAATGCGGCAGGCACTCAATGAGCGGCGCGAGCTGATCGAGCAACGCGCCGATGCACTCGTTGACCACGCTGTCGATGAAGCAGCCGATTGGGTGCAGCCGCTCTTCCCACAACGTCAGAACGAGCACATGATGACTGGTTGGCGGCGGCGTGCACGCGTCATCGCTGCCTACCGCGACCGGTACCAGGTCAGCAGCAGTGATCCACTTGGCCCAGTGCCGGAGCGTACTGCGCAGAAGATTGACTATGCACGAGCCCAAGCAGCGGTCATACAATTTCGTCCATCGACTCAACCACCTTCACACCGTGAACAGCAGCGACAGGTCATTCACGCCCTCGGACTCTGAGGCCAAGAAGGTCTCGGGCCGTGATGCCTCATGTCAAGACCTCCGGATGAGTTGATCGTTGCCTCAGGTGCCGATCTCCGGGGGTGGTGGGTCGTTGACTCAGCTATTTCCTCCGGTTACCCCGTGAGCTGACCGGCTCGGGCTTGTTGGTTGTGGCGGGTGCGGCCCTTGGCTTGGGCGAGGGTCTCGAGGCGCCTGGTGAGGTCGAGGATCTGGCGTTGTAGTGCGCCGAGGCGTAGTCGCTTGAAGCGGGCGTTCATGGTGATTACGGGCCGTTTGCGGATCGCGGGGTGGGCGCGGGCGCGCTGGTGTGGGGTGGCGGCCTGGTGGTACTTCTTGACGACTTTGGCCCCGTCGCGGTGCTTGGAGGCGAGCTTGAGGCTGGGCAGAAAGTAGTTCGCGAAGGCGTCATCGGCCTCCCAGATCTGGTTGAGCACATCCAGCTCGTCGCCGGTGTCGTAGCGGTAGTGGCCGACCAGCTCGCGCACCCGGGCCCAGTTCTTCTGTTCCACGTAGCAGCCGTCGTTCTTCTTGCCCGCCCGCCCGCGGGTGAAGGTGATCTCGCGCTGCTCGCAGTAGGCCAGCAGGTGGTGGTTGATGAACTCCGATCCGTTGTCGGAGTCGATCCCGCGGATCGGAAACGGGAACATCGCCGCAGCGTGGTCGATCGCCTCGATCACCCACACCCGTGCCCGGTTGGGCACTGAGCGGTTGAGGGTCCAGCCGGTGGCGATGTCGGTCATGGTCAGGGTGTAGCAGTACTCCCCGGCCGCCACACCGCCGTCATGGGCGACCAGGTCGATCTCCACAAACCCGGGCTCGGCGTCGTTCCAGTCAGCGAAGGTGCGGATCGGGATCTGGTGCTTGAGCAGCGAACCGGGCTTGGTGCGCGAACGTCCCCGCAGAGTCATCCGTTGCCGTTCGGTCTTGAGCATTCGGTCGATCGTGGCCGCCGAGACCCCGCTGAGCAGCTCGGCCTGGGCATCGGTGACCTTGATCTCGCCCTCGGCGCGCAGCAGCGGCACCAGTACCGGCATGAATGGGGCCATGATCTTGCCGGCAGGGGCCCGCAGCAGCACCCAACAGCGGATCAGCGCCGGCAACAGATCATCGCCATAGATCCGTGGGCGCGCCTTGCGTGGCTTCACCTCCCGGATCACCAGCGCCTGGCGCAGCGCTGCCCGCGCATAGTCCCGGTGCCAGCCAGTCAGTTCGACCAGCTCATCCAAGATCCGAGACTTATCCGCCCGGTCCGCGCTGCGGTAGGCCAGCGCCTTCTTCTTCGTCACGGCCTTGCGTTGACTCATCGTCAGCTCCATCCACGATGGTGCTCACGCGAAGTTCCTTACCTGAGGCAACGACCCCGCACAAGCGGAGGTTTCCGATGAGTCAACTCGCGGGCTTCCCTCCTGTCAGTGCTTCGTCGTATCCTGGTCACAGAGGCGGATACTCCTTCCAACGCGCCACTTGTGGCAGACCCTCCTGGTCACTCTTCAACGCATCGCCTCGTCGGAGTTGTTTGTGCGATGGAGAGGAACGAGATCGTGATCCGCTTGCTCTGGACTGGAAGCGTCCATACCCGAAATTTTCTGCGTCGGTACATGCCGACCAATATCCTGCTTGATGCGATCCGCACCCCACGCGGTCTCAAATGGGGTGTGCCAGCGATGCTGTTGGCGACCCATATTTCTTGATCGCGGCAATCCTGGTACAGGTCATCAAGGATGGCGGCCCAGCTTGGCTTAATGTGCTCGTCCTCTTGAGCATTTGGAACGGACTCAAGATGTTGTGGATTGGCCCGTTGAGTCTGGTGCTGCTTGTGCGTCTCCAGGTCAACCGGATGAAGGCCAAGCCCAGGAATCAGCAGATGACCCAGCATGTGTTTGGCGAAGGTGCTGAGTATCGTGATTTGGAAACGGCGCGCTGATCCGCGTCATTATCTACACACGCATCACAAGACCAAACGATCCGTACGGCGATCGTTGATCTCGTAGGTTCCATCAGAGATCACGGTGAACTGAATGAGCGGCACGAACATGTGCCGAGTAGCTGTCCATACGGAATGCTTCGGCGCTGAGTTGCGACATCGAGCCGGAAGACGGCTGTTTCTCGGAAAGCGCCCTCACGTCGTTGGCATTAGTCACGACACTGGCGATGCCCTGGGCAATGAGCCGATGCGGGCCAAAGCTCGTGGCACTTGTCACCGGCCCCGGAACCGCACCGACGCTGCGCCCCAGCGAGTATGCCTGTTGAGCCACCAGCAGCGAGCCCGACCGTGAACCGGCTTCAATGATCGTCGTTGAACACGAAAGTGCAGCTTCGATGCGGGCGCGGACCATGAACCGTGCTCGTGTCGGCGTGGCTCCCGGTGGCTGCTCGCTCACCAGCAGTCCGACATCGCTCACACGTTCGAGCAAATCTCGATGACCCGCTGGGTATGGACGGTCAATTCCACCGGCCATCACCGCAATCGTATGACCCGCAACCGCCAACGCAGACCGGTGTACTTCACCATCTATGCCGTATGCGCCACCAGCGACAATGACTTTCCCGTCACTGGCAAGGTCAGCAGAGATCTCGTTCGCGACCTGGACGCCGTAGCTGGTTGCCGCGCGTGCACCCGTGATCGTAAAGCGATCGCTCACTGGCATTGCGAGTAGTGACTCCTCGCCTTTGACCCAGAGGACATAGGGAGCATCGTCGCCGAGATCGTGGAGCGACGCCGGATAGTTGTCATCGCTGGGAATAAGCGTCTTGAAGCTACCGTGCTCGGTGAGGTCGAGTGCTTCTTGGATCAGTCGTGGTTCCACCCGGGGCAGCAAGCGTTTACGCCATAGCTGAGCTTCCACGTTATCCAAACCGGGTACCGGTGCGTCATCGGCAAGCATCGTGACAGTGTTGACTGCGCCGTGAACTGCAAGGAGATGCCCTGTTGTTGCATCAGTGGGGTCCGTGATCATGGTCAGGGCGATCCGTGCCGCACGTTCGTCCGTCATGAATGTCAAGAGCGTGTCCATGTTCCCGGTCCCTTCGTCGTTGAAGGGAAGGTGAGCATTCGACGCCCGAGTCAAGCATTCATTCGACGGCGGCCTTTGGGTCGAATCGTGCCCCCATTCGCTACCACGGCCGAGCGAACGGCTTCGTCGCCGATGCCCAACTGCACTGCTACTTGACTGAGCGTGAAACCCTCAGCGTAGAGGCGTGCCGCCTCACTTCGTAGCTGTTGTGAATGTTCTGGGGCTCTGCTCGGATGACCCGCTCGCCGAGCAATCTCTCGCACCGTCGCGCGATGGATATTGAACCTTGCTGCCAGTTCCTGAACCGGCACCCCCTCGGCGTACCCAACGAGGAGTTCTTCACGATTCGAGGCACTCAAACGGGTTTGAGACTGACTCGAATTTTCACGTAGCGGCCCCCTAGAATCTGTCGTGTGAGGGGTGCCAGTGCGCTGTCGCTGTGTCTTCGATCCCTTGAGAACACGCGAAATCAACGTTCTTCGCGGCTTACTGGGGTTTGAGAAGTACCTACGAAGGCCCACTTTTTTATGCCCTTTACGCCCTGCACGAATAGTCGTGCAAGCCGTTTCGCACACCCCTTAGCCGGAATACACCCGTTAGCAGTGCGCACACTCCCTGTAGCCGGTTTCTGCGGCTTAGAAGCTGCTGCTAAGCCGCAGATTCCGGCTACAGGGTGGGCAGGCGTACGGACGGGTCTCGGCGTCTTACTTCTTTGCGCCCACAACGGCCAGCAGGCCGCCGACGATGGCCGCGTTCTTGTAGAACTGCGTCTTCTGTGCCGCTCTCTGGCCTTCGTCCTCTTCCTTCCAGAATGCGTGGCCTGCAAGCGTGGTGGGAATGAGCGAACCGGCGAGCACAGCGGCCGAAGTCTTCGGGAAGAAGCCCAGGCCCAGCGTCAGGCCGGCTGCAGCCTGGATGCCGCCGTTGATGCGCACCACAAGCTCATTGTCATTCGGGATCGCCGGAACGTACTCGCGCATAGTCTCGAGCGTCGAGGCTGCCATCTGGGGGCGGGGGCCCGGCGCCTTGGCGGCGGCGAGTCCGTTGACGACGAACAGCGGGGCAATGGCCAGACGACCGGCAGCGCGGGCAAAAGCGTTGAACATGCATCTTCTTTCAGTTGGGTGCAATGTACTTGCACTTTCAACCCTACGCCCAGGTAAGCCGCATTGGTCACGGCCATACCCGTCAGCCCGAATACACCTGTCAGCAGTGTTCGCACTCCCCTAAGCCGCAGAATCCGGCTCTAGTGCGGCAGGTTGTGCGGAACGTGTGGGCAAAATGTGGGCGCATAAGACCCTTCACAGCGTCAGCCGTGAAGGGTCTTCTTACGAGGTGCCGCTGAAGCCTGCCAAGCAACCTCAGCTATGCAAAAACGCTCCTGTCACTCCGGGCGGAGGGCGAAGCGCTCCACCGCGTGCACAATGGCTGCGCCAATTGCCGCAGCCAGCGCAAACAGCGCGCCCGTGGCGATGTCCATGAGGATTCCCCTCGACAGGTTCCACGGGGTGAACAGCGCGTAGTAGACCGACAATAGAATAGGCGCGCCGAGTACAGCGATCGCGTGGCGAGCCCAGCCGCCCTCACCTGACCACAGGTGCACAGCTGCGGCTGCAACACCTGCCAGGAGAGGACACAGGAAGTTGAGGAACATCAACGACCCGAACGGCAGGACCAGCCCTAGGATGAAGTCAACGGCGACGAATACGACTGCGCCGACAACCCATGCGCGGAGAATCCGGCCAGGTGTCGATCGCCGTGGTCCTCACATCGCTCGCGGTCATCGGCGCTGCGTTTGCATTCACCGTCTTGGCAGAAGCCGTCGACGTGCGCTCGAGCACCCAGAAGGGGGCCGACTCCGCGGCCACCGCAGCCGCCGAACAGGCCCGCGACCAGTGGATCGAAACCTGGCTTCGGGCGCAGAAGGCCAGCCCTAAAAAAGACCCCCGGGAGGACATAGACGAAGACCTCCCCGAGGGCGAAAAGCCGAAGGACGACAAAGACGAAAAAGACGAGGACAAGTTGCCCGTCGAACACTTCTATTCCCCACCCGAGCCCTTCTGGGCGGGTGCGGCGATCGCGGCCCAGCCGGCGGCAGCCGCCTACGCGCAGAAGAACGACGGCGGCATTCTCACCAAGTACGTCCCCAGCGGCGGCAACCGCATCACTGTTGACGTCTTCCGAGCCAAAGACACCAAGAGTCCGCAGGGCAAAAAGTATGTTCCCGCTATTGCCGGGGATTCAACCGCCACCGCGCAGGTTGTCACCCCGCCCGGTCTTTTCTGCGCGCCCCTGCCGCACGGCACGTGGGAGTCCTGGACCCTGGAATGCATCAGCGCGAAGGGCACAGCCTCAGCTCACTACGCCAAGGGCGTGCTCGTCACCTGGGACAAGCCGGCATTCCGCAAGATGTACACCATCCGGCTGGACCGCTGAACTGATCCGTTCTCCCTGGGCCCAACAGCGGTCAGACCGATGGGCACAACAACCGGCCCCTGGGCCCTGGGAGAGAGCGGAACTGCGAAATATTTGGATCGTAAGCACAACAGCAATTCCGAAAGGAACCTCCCATGACTGCTCTGCTCAAGATGTCCAACGAAATCCGCAACCGCGCTGAAGCTCTGCAGGACCGCGTTAACGAAAAGGGCGCCGTGTCCATCGAATACCTGGCAATTGCCCTTGTTGTTGCCGTGGTTCTCGGTGTTGTCATCACCGCAGCAGGCACCATCGGGGAGGACCTTGGTACCAAGTTCAAGGAAGCTGTCGCCGAAATCTTCACCCAGGGCTGACCTCCTGATTCAGCTAAGCTGGGGCTCGGAAGCGCACGCTTCCGAGCCCCGCTTGTTTTCTCCTGGTGTTTTCCACCACTGCTCTCTTCAAATACACAGGTGGCAGGCCTAGAGTGGAAACATGACACTCACACCAGAACTCGAAGCGAAGTTCAACGACCAGATCACCCTCGAATTCGAAGCCAACATGGTCTACCGCCAGCTGGCCATCGAAGCTGACAAACAGGACCTTTCAGGCTTCGCCAACTGGCTGCGCGCACAGGCTGACGAAGAAATCGAGCACGCCAACAAGTTCATCAACCACCTGCTGGCCCGCGACGGTTCGCCCATCATCGGCGCCCTATCGGCACCCAGCGTGGCAGCTGATCCGTCGGCTCTGACCATCTTCCAGGCCGCTCTCGACCACGAAAAGAAGGTCTCGGAAGCCATCCGCGAGCTCTACCGCGCTGCGGAAGCAGCCGGTGACATCGATGCTCGCCCCATCCTCAACTGGTTCGTCGACGAACAGCTTGAAGAAGAAGACACCGTCGGCGAAATCGTCGGCCAGCTCGAACTGATCGACGGTGACGGCTCCGGTCTGCTGCGCCTGGACAGCGAACTGGGCGCCCGCACCAGCGCGGGAACCGAAGACGACGACTGAGCCTGACCCCACCTCGGGCACGGACCTGAATTCTCACGGGCCGGCCGCTGCACTCGCAGCGGTCGGCCTGTTACATTTTCACCCCCGCGCTGCCAGGTCACGTGGTTGTGTTGGTCCCAACACACAGCACACCGCAGATGAAGGAGACCACGTGCAGCCCTGGATCACGCAGCTGACCCCGCTGTCGTTCCTCGAACGCTCAGCGGAGGTCTTCCCGGACAGCCCTGCCATTGACTACAAGGGCACCGTCTGGACATTCGCCGAGCTGAAAGAAGCCGCGGAGAAGCGCGCACGCATGTTCCTCGACTTGGGAATCCAGCCGGGCGACAGGGTGGCCTACATGCTTCCGAACGTGCCGGAAATGCTCGCCGCCCACTATGCTGTGCCGCTCATCGACGGCGTGCTCGTGGCGATCAACACTCGCCTGGCGCAGGAGGAAGTCCGCTACATCCTCGACCACTCCGGTGCGAAGGCACTCATCATCGACGCCGAGTTCCTGCCGACCATCGCGGACATCGCCGACGAACTCGAAACCGTCACCACGATCGGCGTCGTCACCGACCCGCATGCCGACAGCCCAGCAGACAGCCCAGCCGGCACCTCGCCCCTTGAAGTGGGAACGCCTTTCGAAGACCTGCTGGCCGCAAGCGAAGCCAAGGCAGAGCCAGCCGCCCTCGACTGGAGCGTCGATGATGAGAACCGGCACATCTGCCTCAACTACACATCCGGCACCACCGGCAAGCCGAAGGGCGTTCTCTACACGCACCGCGGCAGCTACCTCAATGCGCTCAACCAGATCACCCACCTGGGGCTGAACCACAGCAGTCGCTACCTGTGGACGCTGCCGATGTTCCACTGCAACGGCTGGACGAATCCGTGGGCGCTCGTGGCCGCCGGCAGCCTCCAAGTGGGCCTGCGGGCTGTGCGCAGCGACGAAGTATGGCGGTTGATCGAACACCACCGTCTGACCCATCTGTGCGCAGCCCCCACCGTCATCCGCACCATCACCCACGCACCCGAGGCGCACCAGCTGACCCACCCGCTGACAATCACCTCGGCGGCGGCCCCGCTGAGTCCCACCACGCTGTCGGAAGTCGAAGAACTCGGCTTCACCGTCCTGCACGTGTACGGGCTGACCGAAACCTACGGGCCGTACACGGTGTGCGAACCGCAGACCGAATGGGCCCAGCTGCCCACGCCGCACCGCGCCCGCTTCCAAGCCCGGCAGGGTGTTGCCCAGGTGCTGTCCGACCCCATTCGCGTGGTCGAGGCCTCCCCCGATGCTGACGGCCGCCTGGTCGATGTGCCGCGTGACGGTGTCACTGTCGGTGAGATCGTCATGCGCGGCAACACCGTCATGGCCGGGTACTTCCGCGACCAAGAAGCAACCGACAAGGCCTTTGCCGGCGGCTGGTTCCACTCCGGGGACCTCGCCGTGTGGCACGAGGACGGCTACGTTGAAATCCGCGACCGCGCCAAAGACGTCGTCATATCCGGCGGGGAGAACATTTCGACCATCGAAGTCGAACACGCCGTCGGCTCCCACCCGGCTGTCAGCGAAGTCGCGGTGATCGGCATTCCCGACAAAGACTGGGGCGAGCGCCCCGCCGCGATCGTCGTGCTGCGCCCGGGCCAGGAAGCGCAGCCGCAGGAGATCATCGAACACGTGCGCGGACACATTGCGCGCTACAAAGTCCCGAAGGTCGTCGAAATCGTCGACGAACTGCCCAAAACCTCCACCGGCAAAATCCAGAAGTTCCAGCTGCGCAATACCGCCTGGCAGGGCCACGACGGCAGCGTCCAGGGCTGATCTGCTGACAAGGCTCACGAGGTGCCGGTCCTGCGCCGGTGGGCCACACCCGAGGTGCCGGCCTCGGGAAACCAGCGGCACCTCGGGAGCGGGGTCACCTGAACAGAAGTGCCCGGGTGGGAGTTTTCCTCCCACCCGGGCACTGTCATGCTGCTGACTCAGCCTTCGTATTCTTTGAGCTTGTAGCGCTGGGTCTTGCCTGACGGGGTCTTGGGAAGTTCGTCCACAAAGTGGAAGCGGCGCGGGTAGGCGTGGGCGGAATAGCCTTCGCGGACTGCCTGCTGCAGTTCCTTCGCAAGTTCGTCGCCGCCGGTCCAACCGGAGCGCAGGACGATGAACGCCTCGGCGATTTCACCTCGCACACCTTCGGGGTCGGGCCTGCCGACGACTGCGACGTCAGCCACGGCGTCGTGTTCCACCAGCACGGATTCAACGTCGAACGGGCTGATGCGGTAGCCGGCCATAAGGATGAGGTCGTCATCACGGCTGGCGAAGAAGACGTCGCCGTCTTCGTCAATCCGGCCGAGGTCGCCCGTGAGGTACCAACGGCCGTCATCGGAGTAGCGGACCGCGGTGCGCTCGGGTTCATTGTGGTAGCCCATGAACCAGAAGTTCGGGCTGTTCTGGGTGTCGATCGCAATGACGCCCTCGATGACGTCAGCCACGATGCCCGGCATGGGGCGGCCCATCGAGCCCTTTTTGACCGGCTGACGGTAGCCGTCGGCCCAGTGGCTGCAGATGACCATGCCCAGTTCTGTCTGTCCGTACTGGTCGCGAACCTCGCAGCCCAGAGCGTCCGGCGACCAGGCGAGGATGTCCGCCGTCAGCGGCTCACCGGCCGAGGATGCCCTGCGCAGGTTGGCCTTCTGATCCGTGTCGGCCTTCGCCAAAGTGCGGTAGAGCGTCGGAGCGCCGGCGAAGTTCGTCACACCCAGTTCCGTCAGCACGCGCAGAGTGTCCTCCGGACCGGCCTTGCCGGTGTAGAGGATGTTCGGCACGCCGATGGCCAGCGGGCCGACAACGCCGTAGTACAGGCCGTACGCCCAGCCGGGGTCGGCTGCGTTCCAGAAGACGTCGTCATCGCGCACATCGAGGCTGATCCTCATGTAGGTCTTGAAGGCCGCCAGTGCGCGGACGGGAACCGGCACTCCCTTGGGCGCACCCGTGGTGCCCGAGGTGTACAGCTGCAGGAACGGGTGATCCGGTGCGGCAAGGTAGTTCTCGGTGACCGGTTCTGCGGTTTCCAACGCGCGCTGGTATTCCTCACCCGCCATGAACACCGGAAGACCCAGCGGTTCAACCTTGAACAGCTGCGAGTCCTCCGTCACGACGAGCTTCGCATCGGAGGCCTTCATGCGCATTTCCACCGCCGGGGTGGCAAAAGCGGTGAACAGCGGAATGTACACCGCGCCCAAACGGACGAGGGCAACAAGAGTCACCACGAGCTCTTCGCGCTTGGTCAGCAGAACACCCACGCGGTCGCCTTCGCCGATGCCCTGGGCTTTGAAATGGCCGGCAAGCTTGCGGCTGCGTTCCTTTAGCTGACCGTAGGTGAGCTTTGCAACGTTGAGGTCGTGGTCGACGAAAGTGAAGGCGACAGCATCCTGCGGGTGGCTATCGCACAGCTTCGCGGCGGCATCGACATCACCGGCCAGCACTTCTTCCAGCCACGTATCGACCGTTGTCTGATCAATTGCCATGGTGACTCCCATCTCTGTGTGTGATTCAGGTCATCGTATCGAGCGGGCGATGCAGGCCGCGCAGGGGTCTCTTTTCATAAGACACGCCGCTGCGCGGCCACGGCACGATACGGCGCGAGCACCCCACCGCATAGGCTTAAGGGCATGCCTGACTCCGATTCTCCCGCCGACCGCAGCGTCCGGCTGACCCGCTCCAGGGCAGCCGCCGTGTGGACGGCCGTCCTCGGCGTACTGGTGCTGCTTGCAGTGATCGACTGTGCGGCCCGCGGCTGGTTCATAATCGCCACGGCAGTCTTCTTCGGAGGCGCCGCTCTGTGCTGGCTCTCACTGAACCTGTTCGTGTTCCCCGCCCTCATCGCACACCGGGACGGGCTGGAAGTCCGCAATCCGCTGCGCACCGTTTTCCTGCCGTGGGGCTCCCTTGCCCAGGCGGGGGGCCGCTATTTTGCCGAACTGACCGACACTGCCGGCGAAGTCACGCGCGTATGGGCCGCTCCCCTGTCCGCTGTGCGCACCCACAAGCAGAAGCTGCGCAAAAAGGCCGCCGATGCTGACCTTCTGGCTTCCGGCATCGGCCCGAAGGCCGTTCCCGACCACGCACAGCCGGGCACAGTCGACCTGATCCGCCGCACAATCGCCGAACACAGCGCTGACACCAGCGCACCCGGACAGGTGCGCCGAACCTGGAACACCACCTCGTGGCTCGTCTTCACAGGCCTCGCCGCAGCCTCCATCGTTCTCACCGTCATCGCTTGACCCTGCCGCCGCTCAAGCCGCCGGCCGCCGCTCACCGCGCGTTCATATTCCGCTGTTTGAATGGCCGCATGAGCGAACTCTTTGAACACGAAACCGAAGAAACCATGACCCGCGAACAGGCCGCAGAGCGCCTGCGCGAACTCGCCGACGCCCTGGCTCGCCAGAACAAGGTCCGCGTCACTGACGGCGAACACGACGTCACCGTCGACGTCCCCGACACCGTGACCTACGAATACGAAATCGAGGTCAAAGAAGGCGGCAAATCCGAAATCGAAATCGCCATCACCTGGAAGTGACCGCGGCAGCCGCCGCAGCCGAACAGCCCACACAAAAACGAGGTGCCGGTGCAGAATTCTGCACCGGCACCTCGTGTGTTTCTTGAGCCCGAAACCGGGAAGTCACAGTCCCAGCAGGAACTTGCCTCCCGGGATGGCGTCGAGAAGGTCCTTCGTGTACTGCTCGCGGGGGTTGTCGAACACCTCGTCCGTTGTGGCCTGCTCGACCAGCCGGCCATCCCGCATAACCGCCACGTGGTCAGCAACCATCCGCACAACCGCGAGGTCGTGCGTGATGAACATGTAGGTCAGGCCCAGTTCGTTCTGCAGCTGAGCCAGCAGGTCAAGCACCTGCCCCTGCACCAGAACGTCGAGGGCCGAAACGGCCTCGTCCAACACAAGAACCTCGGGCTTAAGAGCCAGCGCGCGTGCAATCGCAATGCGCTGACGCTGACCGCCGGACAGTTCGCCCGGATAGCGGTTGGCCGTCGCCTTCGGCAGGGACACCTGGTTCAGCAGCTCCTCGACCATCGCGTGCCGGGTGCGCGGATTGCCGATCTTGTGGGTAACAAGCGGCTCGGCAATCGACGTGCCGATCGAACGCATGGGGTCCAGGGTTCCGTAGGGGTCCTGGAACACCGGCTGCACGCGACGGCGGAACTCAAGCAGACGGCGCTTGGGCCAGGTGGCGACGTCCTCGCCGTCGAACATCATCGAACCGGACGTGATGTCCTCAAGTTTGAGGAACATCTTCGCGATCGTCGACTTGCCGGAACCGGATTCGCCCACGATCCCTAGGGTGCTGCCCTTGGGGATTGAGAAGCTGACATCGTCAACGGCCTTGAAGTCGGTGGTCTTCAGACCCTTCTGGCGGATCTTGTAGACCTTGGTGACGTTCTTGACCTCAATGAGAGGAGCTTCATCGGCATCAGTTCCGGAGGCCTTTTCGCGTTCCAGCAGAGCTTGGTCGGCAGCTGATGCGGCCTGCGAATCGCCTTCCTTGACGGCCTGTATGCGGCGCGATGCCAAAGAGGGGGCCGCGCCCACGAGCCGCTTGGTGTACGGGTGCTGGGGATCCTGCAGGATCTCCTGCGAATCGCCGTACTCGACCACCTGGCCCTTGTACATCACCACGAGCTTCTTGGCGCGCTCAGCGGCCAGGCCGAGGTCATGGGTGATGAAGATGACCGAGGTGCCATGCTCCTTGGTCAGGGTGTCAATGTGGTCGAGGATCTTCCGCTGGACCGTGACATCGAGCGCCGAGGTGGGTTCGTCTGCCACCAGTAGGTCCGGACGGGCCGCCATGCCGATGCCGATGAGCACACGCTGGCGCATACCGCCGGAGAACTGGTGCGGGAACTGCTTGAGTCGGCTGCCCGGATCCGGCAGGCCGGCTTCCTTGAGCGCCTCGATTGCCCGCGCCTCCGCTTCTTTGCCGCGCAGCGGTGTGTTCGCTTCGATGGTTTCGCGAACCTGGAAGCCGATGCTCCACACCGGGTTGAGGTTCGACATCGGGTCCTGCGGGACGTAGCCGATCTCCTTACCGCGAACGTCTTCGATTTCCCGGCGCGACAGCTTCGTGAGGTCCTTGCCCTTGAACAGGGCGTGCCCGCCGGTAACTTTGCCGTTCTCGGCGAGCAGACCGAGGATCGCAGTCACCGCGGTCGATTTTCCGGACCCGGATTCGCCGACGATCGCCAGGTTCTCGCCGCGGTAGAGCTCGAAGCTCACACCGCGGACGGCGTTGACCGGACCGGCAAGGGTCGAGAACGTGACTTCGAGGTCTTTCACGTCCAGCAGCGGGGCAGCATCCGCCGAGGTGCCGGCGGGTGCCGTTGTTTTCGCAGCTGCTGCTGCGGTCTTGTCTGTGTGCTGGTTGGCTTCCGTCATCGGCGGGTCCTCGCTTTCGGGTCGAGTGCGTCGCGGACGATGTCGCCCAGCAGCAGGAACGCAAGAACGGTCAGGGCAAGAGCCGCGGCCGGGTAGAACAGCAAGCCGGGCGCGGTGCGGATGACGTTCTGTGCGGTCGAAATGTCATAGCCCCACGAAATGACCGACGGCGGCAATCCGACACCGAGGAACGACAGGGTTGCTTCGGCCACGATGTACGTTCCGAGCGACACTGTCGCGATGACGATGACCGGCGCCAGCGAGTTCGGAATGACGTGGCGGATGAGGTTCTTGGTGCGTGAAACGCCGAGCGCGATTCCCGCTGTCACGAAGTCGGACTGTTTGACCGTGAGCACGGCACCGCGCATGATGCGGGCAACCTGCGGCCAGCCGAACACCGCGAGTGTCAGCGACAGCGTCCAGATGCCGCGGCCGAACGGGGCAACCTGCATCATGACGATAGCGCCGAGCACCGATGGGATGGCGAAGAAGATATCGCCGATGCGGGACACGACGGAGTCGAGCCAGCCGCCGAAGTAGCCGGCGGCCGCACCGATGATGCCGCCCAGCAGTGTTGCCAGTCCGGTCGACAGCAGGCCGACAGCAAGCGAGGCGCGAGTGCCGTAGATGACGCGCGTGTACACGTCACAGCCCTGACGGTCGAAGCCGAAGGGGTGGCCGGGCTCAGCCTTGTTGAGCGATTTGCCGAGGTCGCAGGCCGCACCGGAGGGGTCCCCCGATGTGAGCAGCTGCGGGAAGAGCGCGGCGAACACCACGAGCCCGACGAGTGCCAGGCACACCCAGGTGAGCCAGCGTTTGCGCATGTCGCGCCACGCATCACCCCAGATGCTCGTGGGCTTCGTCGAAACGTCGACCTCGTCGACAGCTGCGAGAGGTGTTTCTTCAATGGGAGCTACATAGCGTTTCATGAGTCACTTCCCGTAGCGAATACGCGGGTCGAGGACAGCGTAGAGAATGTCGACCAGGAGGTTGGCCAACATGAAGATGATGACCATCACCGCGACGAACGACACGACGGTCGGGCCTTCACCGCGAATCACGGCCTGGTAGACGGTGCCGCCGACGCCGGGGATGTTGAAGATGCCTTCTGTGACGATCGCACCGACCATCAGTGCGCCGAGGTCAATACCGAGGTAGGTCACAACCGGGATGAGCGAGTTGCGCAGAATGTGCACCCGGATGACGCGTCCGCGCGACAGGCCCTTGGCGGAAGCCGTGCGGACGAAGTCAGCGCCCATGTTTTCGGCAACGGATGAGCGGGTCAGGCGCAGAATGTTCGCGATCGACACTGATGCAAGAACAAACGCGGGCGCGATGTACGCCGAAATGCCCGCGTTGGCCGACACCGAAGTCGGAATCAGTCGCAGCTCAACACCGAAGATGTACTGGATGAGGAAGCCGACGACGAACGTCGGCACTGAGATGAGAAGCAGCGACACAATGAGCGATACCGTGTCGAACACACCGCCCTTGCGCAGACCGGCCACAAGGCCGACCGTGATGCCGATGATGGCTTCGAAGACAAGCGCCAGAATCGCCAGCTTCGCGGTCAGCGGGAAGGCGCGGGCCATGATGTCGCTGACTGCCTGACCGTTGTAGGCGATGCCGAAGTCGCCGGTAAATACGCCGCCGACCCAGATGAGGTACTGGACGATGAACGGCTTGTCGAGGTTGTACTGCGCGCGGAGGGCGTCGATAACAGCCGGCGGCGGTGTTTTGCCGCCGAAGAGCGCAGCGATTGGGTCGCCGGGGAGTGCGAACACCATGAGGTAGATCAGAAAAGTCGCTCCGAAGAAGACGGGAATCAGCTGGAGCAGCCTTCGGCCGATGTACCAGAGCATAGGAGCCTCTGTTCGTTTCGGTTTTCTAAAGCACCGCGGGCTTTCCGCGGCCGGGGATCAAGACCGAAGAATACCGCGGAGTGCATAAACTTGCACTCCGCGGTATTCAGTCAGTCATCTGTGATGCTGGTCAGCCCTTGGTGACCTGGTCGTACAGCGGGACGGAGTTCCAGCCGAACTTCACGTTCTGCACCTGGTCGTTCCACACGCCGTTGACGTTCTGGTACCACAGCGGCACAACCGGCAGGTCCTTCATGAGGATGCCCTGTGCTTCGGCGAACTTCTCGGTTGCCTTGTCAGCATCAGCTTCGGACGAACCGGCCTTGAGCGCCTCATCGAATTCCTTCGACGAGTAGCGAGCGTAGTTCGAACCGGCCCCGCTCTGGTACAGCGGAGCGAGGAAGTTGACCTGGGCCGGGAAGTCGGCCTGCCATCCGGAGCGGAATGCACCGGTCATCTTGTCCTGCTCTTCGTCGTCAAGCAGTTCGGCAAACGACGGGTAGGCCTGGCCTTCGGCCTTGATGTCGAGGGTTTTGGCGATCGAGTTCGCTGCGGCGGTGACCCACTCTTCGTGACCGCCGTCGTTGTTGTAGGCAATCGTGAAGGTGCCGTCGTACTTGCTGATTTCGTCAGCCTTCTCCCACAGTTCCTTTGCCTTTTCGGCATTGAACTCGGTCACTTCGTTGCCGTCGATGTTCTGACCCCAGTCGTCCCATCCTTCGAGGGTCGGCGAAGTGAAGTCCTTAGCCGGGGTGCGGGTGCCCTGGAAGATCTTGTCGGTGATCTGGTCGCGGTCAAGAGCCATCGAAATGGCCTGGCGGCGCAGCTTGCCTTCCTCGTCCATCTTGAAGTGGTCGAGGTAGGTGGGGATCGTCATGGTCTGGACGATCGCGGCAGCCTGGTTGACGTGAGTTTCCGGGAAGTCGCCCTCGTAGGTCTGGAAGTTCGACGGGTCAACCTGGTCGAGGATGTCGAGGTTGCCCGACTGAACGTCAGAGTAGGCGGTCTTCTGCGATTCGTAGAACTTGATCTCCACGCCGCCGTTCTTGGCTTCGCGCGGACCGGAGTAGTCCTCGTTCTTGACCAGCTTGATGCCCTGCTTGTGGACCCAGGAGTCTTCGGCTTCCAGCTTGTACGGGCCGTTGCCGACGGGCGATTCGCCGAACTTCTTGGTGTCTTCCAGAGCCTCGTCGGTCATCGGCACGAATGCCGAGTAGCCGACGCGCTTGGCGAAGTCAGCTTCCGGGCTGTTGAGGGTGACGGTGAACTCGGTGTCCGACTTCTTTTCCAGACCGGTGAGCTCAGCACCTTCCTTGTCTGCCGAGTAGCCCTTGATGTTTTCGAAGAAGTACTGGCCGCCCTGTGCGTTTGCGGGGTCAGCGCCGTAGTTCCAGGCGTTGATGTAGGAGTCAGCGGTGACGGGGCTGCCGTCGGTGAACTTCGCGTCTTCCTTCAGCTTGACAGTCCACACAGTGGCGTCGTCGTTCGGTTCGACCGATTCGGCCTGGTCCATGCGGACTTCACCGTTTTCGTCGAACGACGTCAGCCCGGAGAACACCAGGTCGATGATCTTGCCGCCGCCGACTTCGGTGGTGTTGGTGGGGATCAGCGGGTTCTGCGGTTCAGTTCCGTTGGTGGTGATGACTGCCGATGAGTCACCGCCGCCGGCGTCGCCATTGTCGCCGCCACCGCCGCCGCAGGCTGTGAGGCCCAGCGCGGCCGTGGTCACCAGCGACAGAGCCGCCAGCAGTTTCCGATTGCTCTTCAATTCAACCTCCGTGAGGGTCAGGTACAGGCTCAACCGCCGCATCCCGCGAGCGGGGTTCGCAGACGCGGATAAGCCTCCGGCGGCGCTGCCAAAATGTGATCAGCACCGCAATTCGGCCACAAGTATAGAGGAAGATGAACAGATGCTGAATATCAGCCGATTATTTGACCGAGATGATTCCCGGGAACCAAGTTGCGATCTCCGGAACAAAGATCATGACAACCATGAGGGCAAGCTCGATGAGCAGATACGGCACCGCACCTCGGATGATGTCCTGGATCGCCAACTGCGGCATCACTGATTTCATGGCGTACAGGTTCAGTCCCACCGGCGGGGTGATGACCGCGGTTTCGAGCACGACAACCAGAATGACGCCCAACCACAGCGGGTCGTAGCCCAGTGCCGTGAAGATCGGCAGCAGAATCGGGGTGGTCACCAGCAGCAGTGAAGCCGCATCGACCAGGCAGCCCAGCCCCATCACGACCAGCAGCAGAAGAACGGCAACGACCCACGACGGGACAGTGAGCGCACCCGCCCACTCGGTAACGTGCTCGGCAAAGCGAACCAGCACCAGCATCTGCGAAAACACAAACGCCGCACCGACGATGATGAGCAGGCCGGCCGAAATCTGCGTGGTCTCGGCGAGGATCTTCTTGATGTTCACCCACGACAGCTGGCGCTCAAAAACACCGACGACCACAATCGCGCCGATGACGCCGACCGCGGCGGCCTCCGTCGCCGTGGCGATGCCGGTGTAGATGGAGCCCAGAACCAGCACAATGAGCACGAGCGAGGGCAGGACCTTCTTCGTCGCCGCCAGCTTCTCCCCCAGCGCCACTTTGGCTTCCGTACGCGGAGCAATATCCGAGCGGACCAGCGCGGTGATCATGACGTACAGAGCCATGAGAGTCGCCAAGAGAAAACCGGGCACAAGACCGCCCGCAAACAGCTCGCCGATGCCCACACCGGAAATCGACGAGTACAGAATGAACATCAGGCTGGGCGGTATGAGCATCGCCAGAGCACCCGAAGCGACAACCAACCCCGTCGCAAAGGACGGCCGGTAACCGCGCTCAAGCATTTCCGGCACGGCCATACGACCGACCACGGCAACCGAAGACAGGGACACGCCCGACATCGCACCGAAAACCGTCGACGAACCGACCGAAGCCACACCCAGACCGCCGGGCAGCCTGCCCAGCCACGCGTTGGCGAAGCGGAAGAACGCCCGACCCAAACCGCCGACGGCCAGGATTTCCCCCATGAGGATGTACATGGGGGCAGCAACCAGCGAATAGCTTTCCAGCTGGGAGACAAAGGCGATCGGCACCTGCTCCAGACCGCGCGGGCCCTCCAACAGAAGCAGACCGATGATCCCCGACGCCGACAGCGCCACAAAGATCGGGGCGCGCAGCGCAATGAGAACTGCCAAGACGAGCAGCGCAAAACAGACGATGACAGCGTTCACCGGGCATCCACCTCGCGAGTCCGCAGGACGTACTGCAGAGGAATCGTGACGGCTGACGTGAGGAAGCCGAACGCCACCAGGAAGTAGTGAATCCACACCGGAATATTGAAATTGCCGGCCGTTTGGATCTGTGCACCGAAGAACGACGCGAACGTGTTCAGCGACACCACACCCGCTGTCAGACACACGGCGAAGGCGGCTGCAGCGACAACCGCATCGGCAATCTTCTGCACACGCGGGCTGAACTGGCGGTAGAAGAGATCCATCGCAATGTGCTCACCGCGAAGGGCGACGTCAGGGATTGCCAACATAATGATCGCAATGAGCCCCACCGAACTGATGGTGATCGACCAGTCCAAAGGCAGAGCGAAAACATAGCGCATGATGACGTCATAGCCGGTGATGAGCACCAACACCACAACAATGACACCGGCCAGCATGCGCAGGGCGTGGGCGATCTTCGACAGCACTGTCACGGGTTCCTCACCTGCTCCAGCGCACGATCGGCAAGATCGTCATCGCCCACCTTGCTCCTCCACCAGTCCTCAACCCATTTCGTCGCATTGCGGAACTGACGAGTCTGACTCTTATCAAGCTCAATGAGCTCAATGCCCGAGCTTTCGAAAACCGGCATGTACTCGTCATCCTGCACGTCTTTGGCCAGCTTCGTGCCGTCAACCGAGAACACGCGACCAGAGTCGTGCACGGCCTCGCGCACCTCCTGCGGCACGCGGTTGAACCAGTCGAGATTGGCGTAGGCATCATAGGTGTACGCACCGAAATGGCCGATCGTGGCATAGCGAAGAACATCCTGCAGTGACCGGGACACAACAGTGCCGGGATAGGACACCATCCCATCGACCGTGCCGCGCTCCAGCGCTTCGTAGACCTCGGCTGACGACAGGGCGACGGGTGCAGCGCCAAGGGCCTTGAGCATCGCACCCTCCACGTGGCCGGACACGCGAATGCGCAGACCCCGAATATCCTCCGGCTTCGTCACCGGACGGTTAACGGTGTAGATCCATTCGGTGGGACACATGATGGTGCCCACACTCATGACGCCCTTCTTGGCAAACTCCGCATTGAAGGTCTTGCGCAGGTCCGAATGCGGGCTCACAGCCTCTTTCAGCGTCGAATAGTCCGCACCGCTGAAGGGAAGTTCAATAGCCCCCAGAATCGGGAAGCTCGTCGACACAAAACTTGAAGTCTGCATAGCAACATCCGCAACGGCACGCAGCAGACCGTTGAGGGTCTGATCGGAGTTCAGCAGCGTGCCGGCGCCGTAGACATCAGCGGTTCCCTCACCCAAGCGCGCATCGACGTTCTTCGCGAACTGCGCAATGGACGGCTCAAGGTCCGTGTAGCTGGGCGTGAGGTAGTGCGACACCCGCACCGTGCCGTCGGGGCGCAGACCGCCGTCAGGAATCAGCGGAGAGCAGCCGGCAAGACTGCCGCCGAGGCCCAAGGCGGCGAGCGCACCGGCGCCGAGGACAGCTCTGCGACTGACAGCAGGTCGTTCCACCGGACCCCTTCCCTTCACGTCGCCCCCGGCCACCGCAATTGCAGCGGCACGGCCGACAGACCCAATGATTCGAGCCTCAACTATACGGTTCCAACCAGTTGGATTCGGGCGCGCATGTCGCTGAATGCAATAAAACCCGCATGCAATAAAACCCGCAGCGGCGCCTGCGCCTGCAATCAAGCGCAACAATTCGCGCAGGCAAAGCGTCACAGCAGCCAGAATTCGCTACAGTGACACCAGCCACAGACTTTCAGGAGAGATTATGAGCGAAGTTCTGACCGCCGTCGACGCCGGGGTGCTGACCATCACCATCAACCGCGAAGACAAAAAGAACGCGCTGACGAACGATATGTACACCGCGCTGGCCGACGCACTTGAAGCCGCAGTCGACAACAGCGATGTTCGCGTGGTCGTCGTCCAGGGCAGCGAACGCGTTTTCAGTGCGGGCAACGACCTCGGCGATTTCCAGAACACACCTGCCGAAGCGGGCCTTTCGCGGCCCGTCTTCCGCTTCCTCCATACTCTTGCCGTGTTCCCCAAGCCGCTGGTCGCAGCCGTGTGCGGACCGGCCGTCGGCATCGGCACAACCATGCTTCTGCACTGCGACCTGGTGTACGCCGGAACCAACGCGAAGCTCAGCCTGCCGTTCGTCAACCTGGGGCTGTGCCCGGAAGCCGCTTCGTCACTGCTGCTTCCCAAGGTCGTCGGGCATGCCCGCGCGGCTGAGCTGCTCATGCTGGGCGAGCCGTTCTCTCCCCAACTGGCTTACGAGGCGGGGCTCGTCAACGCTGTCCTCGAACCTGACGAGGTGCTCCCGAAGGCGCAGGAAACCGCGGCCAAGCTTGCGGCCAAACCCGCAAAGTCGCTGCGCGTGACGAAGGAGCTGCTGCGACCGGAAGTGCTGCGCCAGCAGATCCTGGAGCGCATTGACGACGAAGCTCAGACTTTCAGCGCCATGCTCCACGAACCGGCTGCGCGCGAGGCTTTTGCCGCGTTCATGGAAAAGCGCCGCCCGGACTTCAGCGGCATGTGAGCGCCGTGCCAAAGTCACGCTTAAATGCAGATTCACGCTTTAATGCGCTGCATTTGCGCGTGAATCTGCATTTAAGCGCAAATCTGGGGTATCCCGGCGAATGCGCACAACCGTCGGCACAGCGCACTCTTCAGTCAGCGACGACCTCCCTGCCTGCGCGGCCCAGCACGAAGCCGTCCCTGGCCGCCAGCACCGACACCGCGAACAGCACGGCGTACACGCACAGCAAAGCGATGATCGGCACCGTCCACCCTCCGCTGAAAGAGTGCAGGGCACCCATTCCAATCGGACCGGCGGCTGCCAGAATGTAGCCGAAGCCCTGCGCCATCGTCGACACCTTCGCCGTCATCGGCACCGAAGGCGAGCGCCACACAATGAAGCTCAAGCTCAGTGCCAGCTGCGCACCCTGGGCAAAGCCCAGCAACGTCATCCACACGTAGGGTGCGGCCAGCGGGGCAGTCAGCAGCCCCACACAACTGCTTATGCCCAGCCCGACCACAATCAGCATCGGCAGCCACGTGGGTCGAACCCGCTGGGCGAACACCGGCGCCAGCAGCGAAGTGACAGTTGCCGGGAACACGGTAAACGCCACCATCCACCCGGCTTTGTCCGCAGGCATTCCCGCGGCCATGAAGATCGACGGCACCCACGTGAGCGAGGCGTAGTACGTCATCGACTGAATGCCCATTGTCAGCGTCACCGCGATCGCAACCGGGTCGGTCAGCAGCTCGCGCATTCCCGCGCTCACCTTCACGGCGCGGGAGCCGCTGATGCGGCCCTCCCCCAGCCCCACCTCGTCTGCCGAGGTGCCGCCGGGTTTGGTTCCGGCACCTCGCCGGATTATCTGGGGAACCCAGGTCAGCAACGCGAATACGGCCAGACCGGCCCACGCGGCCAGCGCCCAGCGCCAGCTGCCACCGAAACTGTCCCGCAGCGGCACGGTCAGTCCCGCGCCGAGTGACGCGCCGATGCCGATGAATGTGGAGTACAGGCCCATCATGAGCCCCGACTTTGCGGCGAAATCACTTTTGATAACAGCCGGAATGACTACGTTGCCCACCGCGATGGCAGCACCTACGAGGCACGTGCCGAGGAACAGCAGGGCGAGCCCGGGCATGCTGCGCAGAAGAATGCCCGCGACCAGGACCACCAGAACGAGGCCCAGCAGCCGGTGCATCCCCAAACGCTTCGACAGCCCAGGCACTGCAAAGGCGAAGATGCCGAAGGCGACGACGGGAATCGTGGTCAGAAGCGACGCCGCGGCAGCAGAAAAGCCAAGGTCAGCGCGGATGTCGTCAATCACCGGCCCAATTGAGGACACGGCGGCGCGCAGATTGAGTGAGATTGCCAGCAGACCCACCGCGGTCATCCACGCGGCGGCGGTGCGGGCAGGCCTTGGTCCAGTCATGGAAGCGACTGTATCCAATGCGCCGGCGGCAGCCCATCGCCGCTGGTTGCCCCGTCGCCGCTTGTGCCAGCTCTTCGCCGTTGCAGCCCTTCGCTTCCAGACTCACGCTTTAATGCAGATTTGCGCTGTAATGCGGCGCATTAGCGCGTGAAACTGCATTAAACCGCAAATCCGGCTTGGCCTGGCGGCGCACCGAAGTGCCCGCGCCGAAGTCAGCGCCTCAGACAGGAGCCAGCCGCGGTGGGTGCGAGGCCCGTCAGCCGCGGTGTGTGCGCGGGCCGTCAGCCGCGGTGTGTGCGTGGCCCGTCATCGGCAGTGCCAGACGCGACGCTCGCAGCTTCAGCCTCCGCGCCGTCACTCGCACCTTCATCAAGCTCGGCAATGTCATCGACCATGCTGAGCTCACCCGAAGCAGCAGAATCGGCCGAGTCACCGGAGCCATCGTCGGACTTCTTACGGCGCCCCACGAGCGCACCCAGCTTCTTGAGTGAGCTCAAAATCTTCCGGTCTTCGCGCAGGCTGGTGATCCGAGGGTCGGTTTCGGCAATGAAGTCGTCCGGCATGTCGCCGAAGGCACTCGAGGCGCTTTTGATGACGACGTTCGCCATTGAGCGGTTGACCATAATGCCGACGGCCGCACCCAGCCCGAACGGCAGAATCCGACCGATGGTCGAGCCGATCGTCTTCGTGCTGTAGCGCTTGATCATCTCGTCGCGCATCTTCTTGATAAGTGAGTTCAGGAGGTTCGACGGGATGGACTGCGTGACCATCGACGCCCACGCCCGTCCGGTGCGCTCGACGTTCGTCTGGCCGGCGACCCCGGCGTCTTCTGAGAATTGGCGAACCAGTTTGCGTCCGGCCTTGCCCAGCATGAGGCCCAGCACCAGAGCGTTGGCGCGGGGGCGGTCGACAATCGTCATTCCGTGCAGTTCGGCCATAGCCTGCGCGTACAGCGCGGACGCTTCGAGGAACCCGGCTGTTTCGGCAGCCGAAACCCCCAGGGCGGCAGTTGTGCCCAAACCCGGGAAAACAGCAACAGCGCCGACGGCAGCTCCGGAGCCCATGGCCACGTTGCGGTAGTGCTTGCCGATGATGTCGGCCAGTTCCTGCGGGGATGCGTCCGGATTGCGCCTGCGCATGGTCCGCAGGTAGGCCAGCACCATGGGCCGCTGCACGCTCAGCAGTTTGCTCAGCGAAACTTCCACGGCCGGCTGAAGGGTTCCGTCGCGGCGCACGGCAAAGCCCGCGGCCTTCTGTGCGCCCTTGAGCGCTTTGCTTGTCTTAGACACGAACCCCACTGTAGTAGGCGGTTCTGTGCGGCTCCTTAGACTGGAATCCATGAGCTCCGAACGCCGGTTCCACAAACCCGTGCGCCGCCCGAACCTCGATGGCACCGATTTGCGCCCCGGCCCGGCCGAACAGTCCGAGCTTGCCCACGAGCTTGCGGGCATGGTGATCACCGATCCCTCCCGCACCCGGGATTCTGCCAGTACCGAGCGCTTTGTCCGCTTGGCTGACGAGCACGGTCTGGAACAGATTGCGCAGCTGTGGGCGCGGTCCCCTGCAGTTTCCTTGCCGGGCGCACTGTGGCGCCTGTACGCGCTGCGCACCTGGATCCGCCGCCGAGGTGCCGAGGCCTCCCGCTGGTACCGCACCGGTCTTGCTGACGGGGGTTCCACGGTGGCCGAGGTGATCGCGGGCACCCCTCCCATGCCCACCCCGGAAGAGCTGGCCGATGTTGTCGACGACATTATGCGCGGAGCGTTTCGCGGGGACTTCGCAATCGCGCTCGAACGTGCCGCGGCTTTTGTTGCGATTGTCACCCGCGGACGGGCCGCTGACGATGCCGACAACTCTGGTCTGCGGTCGTTTGCGCAGATGAGCGACGACCTGCGCGCCTGTGCCGAAGAGTTCCGCCGCGGACGTTTGGTTTAGCGGCTCCGCGCAGCTGGTCTTCGCTCCGCTGGGTCGCTTACAGTGGAGGTGTGCTCTTCGGAGCACCGGTGTCGGGCCGCTAGATGCCCCGGGCTCCAACATTTGCCGCTTCGAGCGGCCTTCCGCCGAGAGGCGCACTCGGCCCGACACCACCCCCTACGTGTTGAATAGACGAGGACAGGACATGCCCCGAAAGGCCGCGAGCGCAGTTTTCTTTGATCTGCTCGCCCAACTGTCTTCCGCCATGCAGGAAGCCAACCTCGTCCTGGCTGAACTTTCCGGCATTGACGCCCCACATCGTCGCGAAGCACAAGCACAGCTCGAAATCATCGCGGGCAAAGCCGACGATCACTTCGATGCGCTGACACGCGCTCTGCGCGAGTCCTATCTCACGCCGATCGACCGCGCGCTGCTGTACCGGCTGGCCGCCGCTATGCGCGATTGCTGCTACGAACTGCGCTCGGTGGGCTTCGCCCTGACATCATCTGCTTTTGAAGAGCTCCCAGCGGGCGCACTGGAAATGCTTGCACTGCTGTCGAACTACGCGGACAACACCAAGCGCATGACGCAGCGGCTGCCGGCCAAATTCGACCAGTGGGAGTACACGGCGTCGGTGCACACCCTGTCCAAGCGCGCGCTGGCTCTGCGCCAGCAGCTGTCGGACACCGTGCCGGCTTCGCGCAAAGGATCCGTGTACCTCAGCGCCGCTATCCAGCTGAGTCTGACGTTCCGGGACACCTGCAATGCCTTCCAGGAGGTCGGCCGCATCGTGGCAGAGATTGCTCTGACGGAATCCTGACCGTGGACCCTCTGCTTCTGGCCGCCGGCCTTCTGTGCTTGGCTTTCGGTGTTTCCAACGGCTTCCACGATGCCGGTGTGCAGGTGGGCAATGCGGTGGCCACGCGCACGCTGCGCCCCCGCCAGGCTCTCCTCATGTGTGCGGTATTCAACTTCATCGGCGCGCTGCTGGGGCAGGGACTCCTTCTGGCGCTGACGGGTCACCTGCTCACCGTGGACACCCTGGGGCACGATCTTCTGCTCATCCTGATTCCGGGACTGTTCGCGGCTCTGGTCATCAACACCTCGACGTATTTTCTTGCGGTCCCGATTTCAGCCACGCACTGCCTTTTCGGCGGTCTGCTGGGAGCCGGTTTCATCTACGGTGCGCAGCCGCTCAACACGGACCTGGTCGTGGATTCGCTGTTCCGTCTGGCCATCAGTCCGATTGCCGCGCTTTTCATTGCGTGGCTTGCGCTCACCCTGCTGATGCCGTTTCTGCTCAACCGTTCACCGAAGCCCGTCTTCCGAGTGTTCCGTCAGGGTACAGCCGTGGGAACAGCCGCCCTGTCTGTCGCCCACGGTTCGCAGGACGCGCAGAAAATCGGCGCCGTCTTCATTGCCGCGTGGCTCTCTTCGCGCGGCGACACCAGCATGAACCAGCTGCCGGGCTACGTGCTGTGGATCATCATCGTGCTGAGCGCCCTGGCCATTGCCGGCGGCACGCTCCTGTCCGGATGGCGTGTTGCCGACACCGTCTCAAGGCGCCTGTCGACCCTCGACCCGGTGGGGGCCGGCACCTCGACCATGGTTGCTGCCGTGCTGTCCTACTTGGCGGCGTTCGTTCTCCGCGTGCCGATCTCCATGAGCTTCCTCGTGGTCGGCACCAACATCGGCGCGGGGCTTGCCTCACCGCACAGCAGGTTCGCCTGGCGCAGTCGGAATCGTCTGCGCACCCTGGTGTTCGTGATATCAGTCTGGCTTATGGGCATGCCCGCCAGCGCTCTGCTGGCGGCGGCATCGGCGGTCGTCTTCAAAGCAATCGCCGCCTGAGCGGTCAGCAGCCTGCGAGCCTGCCGCCGTGTCAGTATCCGGTATAGCGGCCGGGCTTGTGGTTGACGGCGAGCACTATGTTGAGCACAACAACGCCGATGACGGAGACCAGCACCGTCTGCCACGGGCTGACGAAGAACGACGCCAACACGATGACGGCATCGAGCGCCATGAGGACCGAACCGGCGTTGAGCCCAGCCCGTTCCTGCAGGATGAGCGCCAGAATATTGAATCCGCCCAAAGATGCTCCGTGGCGGAACAGAATGAGAATGCCGACACCCGCAATCACACTGCCGGTGGGCACCCCGTAGAGAATCGGGAGGTCGTGAAGGCCGAGCATCGCCTCGTTGAAATCAGCCAGCACACCGACAACCGACACTGCCAGAAGGGTCCGCAGGGTGAATCCCCACCCCTTCTTCCAGATGGCCAGTGCGAAGAACGGCAGATTGACCAGCGGGAAAAGCACACCGATCGGCAGGTCGACAACATAGCTGACGAGCAGCGCCAGACCAGCCGTCCCGCCGGTGACCGCCTGCGCTGAGTGCAGAATGGCCAAGCCGATGGACGTCAGGTAGCTGCCGGTGATGAATCCCAGCATGTTTTCGTACCAGCGGTGGCGCACCGGGGCGGGAAAAGCCGGCGGTGACACTGGGTTTTCAGCAGAATTCGGCACTGAGCAATAATAACCAGCATGCCCCAGCAGCACTCGCGCGGAAGAATCATCGCGGCCATCACCGCTCTGGCGGTCGGCACCTTCGGCATTGGGACAACCGAATTCGCCACAATGGGTCTGCTTCCGAACATTGCGGAAGCGTTTTCGACGTCGATCACCCACGCCGGTTCCGCTGTCACCCTGTACGCGCTCGGTGTTGTCATCGGCGCCCCGGTCATCACGGCACTCGGGGCGAAGCTCAACCGCAAAATGCTGCTGGTGGTCCTGGCCGCCATCTTCACCCTCGGCAATGTCGCAGTCGCGGCAGCTCCCACAATGCCGATCCTGCTGGCCGCCCGCTTCTTCACGGGTCTGCCGCACGGAGCCTATTTCGGCCTTGCCGCGGTCGCCGCTGCCGGAATCGTCCAGGAGGGAAGACGCGCTCGCGCCATGGCCGCCGTCGGTTTGGGGCTCACAGTTGCCGCAATCCTCGGTGTTCCCGCGGCAACCGCTGTTGGGTCCCACCTCGACTGGCGACTCGCCTATCTGCTGATTGCCGCGATTGGCGCAGTTACCGTCGTGGCAATCATCCTCATCGTCCCCGCGGTGCAGCCGACGGTCCCGCCGTCGGTCCGCGGTGAGGTGCGCTCCCTGGCGAACCCGCAGGTCATCTTCACCCTGCTGGCCGGAGCAGTCGGATTCGGCGGCATGTTCGCCGTCTACACCTACATCGCACCCGTCGTCACAGACCTGGCCCACCTTCCCGGTTCGGCCGTGCCGTGGATCCTTGTGACATACGGGGCAGGCATGACGGTCGGCCAGATGATTGCGGGGCCTTTGGCTGATGCCTCTATCGAACGAGGTGCCGTCACCGGGGCCTCTCTCATGGGGTCTTCCCTGGTTGTCTTCGCGTTCACGGCTCACCTTCCCGTGATGCTTTTCCTGTGCGTGTTCACACTGGGGATCTCCGGGTCTGTTTTCGTCACCGCCCTGCAGATGCGGCTGCTGCGCGACTCACACGATGCCCCGAACCTGTCAGCAGCTATGAACCACGCCGCGTTCAACACCGCCAATGCGGCGGGCGCGTGGCTTGGCGGGATTGTTCTGGCCGCCGGGTACGGCCTGCGGTCGCCCGCTATTGTCGGCATCGGCCTCAATGTGGTCGGCCTGGCGCTTCTGCTGACCGCCATTGCACTGCATCGCAGATCACGCGCTTCACGCCAAGTCCTGTCGCTGTAATTCCGCTAGGCTGAAACTGTGAGCAGTGCCATGCCGCGCACTGCCGAACACGAGAGGAGCAGCCATGCGGATTGCCCTGTTCGCCACGTGCATTGTGGACGCGATGTACCCGGAAACGGCGAAAGCAACCGTCGCGATCCTGGAGCGTTTGGGCCACACCGTGATCTTTCCCCGCAAGCAGGCGTGCTGCGGACAGATGCACATCAACTCCGGTGCTTTCGCCCAGGCCTACCCGGTCGTGAAGAACCACGTCGAAGCATTCGAATCAGAAGAATGGGATTGGGCGGTCGCCCCGTCGGGGTCTTGTGTCGCTTCGCTGGGCCACCAGCACGGCATGATCGCCGAATCGCAGAACGACGAATCCCTCAAGTCCCGTGCCGACGACATCGCCGGGCGCACTCTTGAACTCGCGCAGTTCCTCACGGATGTTGCCGGGGTGACGAACTCGGCTGAGGATCTCGGCTCCTACTTCCCCCACACGATTGCCTACCACCCGTCGTGCCACGGTATGCGCCTGCTGCGCTTGGGCGACCGGCAGGAGCGTCTGCTTTCGACCGTGGAGGGCGCGACCGTCGTTGCGCCGCAGAACCAAGACTCGTGCTGCGGCTTCGGCGGCACGTTCTCCGTGAAGAACCCGCAGGTGTCCACCGCGATGCTCCAGGACAAGGTCGAAGCCCTCGTCTCGACCGGCGCTTCGGTGTGCTCCGGCGGCGATGCCAGCTGCCTCATGCACATAGGGGGCGGCCTGCAGCGGCAGGAGGAGCTCATGCCGGCCATGGGCGAACCTCCCGCGACCGTGCACATGGCCCGCATTCTCGCCTCGACAAAGGACAATCCGCTCGTGCTCGACCGCAGCATGGTCACAGGAGGTTCCCTGCGATGACTCAGACATTCCTCGGCATCCCATCCGTTCCACCGCCGGGCAAGGGCTTCCTCACGGAGGCCACCCCGTTTCCAGAAGTAGCTGAACACGAACTGACGAACGCGCAGCTGCGCGCGTCGCTGACCAACGCCACCGGAACCATCCGCCACAAGCGGAACCTGCGGATCAGCGAAATGCCGGACTGGGAAGCACTGCGCACCGCCGGCTCTGCCACTAAGGCCCACGTCATGAAGAACCTGCCGGAGCTGCTGCAGCAGTTCGAGGAGGCTTTCACCGCTGCCGGCGGCACGGTTCACTGGGCACGCGATGCTGATGAAGCCAACAAGATCGTCGAAGATCTCGTTGTCGAAAACGCTCCCGTACTCGAAGACGGCCGCCGCGAGGTCATCAAGGTCAAGTCGATGGCCACGCAGGAAATCGGCCTCAACGAGTACCTTGCCGAGCACGACATTGACGCTCTCGAAACTGACCTGGCCGAGCTCATCGTCCAGTTGGGTGACGACCGTCCCAGCCACATCCTCGTGCCGGCCATCCACCGCAACCGCAATGAGATCCGCGAGATCTTCAAGCGCGGCATGCCGGATGTTCCCGACGACCTGTCGAACAACCCCGAAGACCTTGCGGAAGCCGCGCGAAAGCACCTGCGCCGCAAGTTCCTCGAAACCAAGGTCGCGATCTCCGGTGCGAACTTCGGCATTGCCGAAACCGGCACACTGTCAGTTGTCGAATCCGAAGGCAACGGCCGCATGTGCCTGACCCTTCCGGAAACCCTCATCACGGTGATGGGAATTGAAAAGCTCCTGCCGAGCTTCGACGATTTCAGCGTGTTCATGCAGCTGCTCCCCCGCTCTTCGACCGGCGAACGCATGAACCCGTACTCGTCGCTGTGGACCGGCAGTGCTGACGGCGACGGCCCGCAGAATGTTCACGTGATCCTGCTGGACAACGGGCGGTCCCGCGTGCTGTCTGACGAAGCCAGCCGCGAAACCCTGCACTGCATCCGCTGTTCGGCGTGCATGAACGTCTGCCCCGTGTATGAACGCGCCGGCGGCCACGCATACGGTTCGGTTTATCCCGGCCCGATCGGCTCAATCCTCACCCCGCTGCTGACGGGAGTCGAGGAGGCGGCCAACGGCTCGCTGCCCTACGCATCGAGCCTGTGCGGCGCCTGCTACGACGCCTGCCCGGTGAAGATCAACATCCCCGAGCACCTGGTGCGCCTGCGCAATCAGGACGTCGAGGCAAAGGAAAAGAAGAAGCCGGTCAAGGTGCCCACCAACCAGCTCGATGCCGCTCTCAGTGCGGCCAGCTGGCTGATGAGTGACGGCGACCGCTTCGGCAAAGCGCAGAAGGCCCTGCCGCTGGCGAACCTCGTCTCGCCCAAGACCGGTGTGAAGGCACTGCCCGGTGTTGCCGGCAAGTGGACGCACTCGCGCACCATTCCCACTCCGCCCAAGCAGTCGTTCCGCGAATGGTGGAAGCAAGAACGAGGAGACAACGCATGAACGCCAAGCACGCAATCCTCGACCGCCTGGCCTCAGCGCTGGGCAGGCCCGTCACGGAGGGCAACACCGAACCCATCAGCAGCTCGGACATTCCCCGCGAGTACCGGACGACGGCTGATATGGGCGAGGCCGAGCGCATCGAGTTGCTCACCGACCGCCTGGTTGACTACGACGCCGGAGTTCACGAGGTGCCGCTCACGCAGGTGCCGCAGAAGGTCGCCGAACTGCTGGGGGATGCTGGCAGCATCGTCGTTCCGCACGACCTCGACTCGGGCTGGGCTGACAAGACCGATGCAAAGGTTCTTCAGGACTCGCGGGACGAGCCGCTGTCGATCGACGAACTCGACTCCGTCGACGCGGTCGTCACGGGTGCGACGGTCGCAATTGCCGACACCGGCACCATCTGCCTGGCTGGTGAGAACACCGGCCGCCGCGCAATCACGCTGGTGCCCGATCACCACATCATCGTGCTCAAGAAGAAAGACATCTGCACAATCGTCCCCGAGGGCGTTGCCGTGCTCGAAGAACGAGGGCTGACCACCTCCCCGCAGACGTGGGTTTCGGGTCCGTCCGCGAGTGTCGACATTGAGTTCCAGCGCGTGGCCGGCGTGCACGGACCGCGCACTCTCGACGTCATCATCACCGACTGATACAGCGTTTCCGCCGATCAGGGCTGCAGAACCACTGGGTTCTGCAGCCCTGATCGCGTTGTGGTCACTCGCCGCGCACAGCCTTCCTGTGCGCGGCGGGTGAACTTGGCGTGAGCAGGCTGAGAGTTTAGGCTGAGGAGCCAATCTGTAGTCCGCGCCACAGTCGGCGCTGCACACCGGGAGGCTCTGTGAGCACCACTCAGCCGTCAGGCGGCAATATGCGAACCGCCGCAATTTCCTCAATGACACCGGAACAACAGGAAAGAACGGCACGCAGGGCCGCAACCGCGGCCCTCGTCGGCACCGCCATGGAGTGGTACGACTTCTTCCTGTTCTCCACGGCCGCGGCCATTGTCTTCAACATCCACTTCTTCGCCTCCGACGACAAGGTCACCGCTCTGCTGGCCTCCTTCGGTACGATGGCGGTCGGCTTCATCGCCCGCCCCATCGGCGGCATCATCTTCGGCCACCTGGCTGACAAGGCCGGCCGCAAACTCGTCCTCATCGTCACCGTCACCGGCATCGGCCTGGCCACCGGCCTCATCGGCATCCTGCCGACGTTCGCCACCATCGGCGTGTGGGCACCCACCCTGCTGATCGTGCTGCGCATTGTGCAGGGCCTTGCCGTCGGCGGTGAGTGGGGCTCAGCCGTCACGGCGGCAGTTGAATCCGCTCCACCGGAGAAACGCGCACGCTACGCCGTCATGCCGCAGGTCGGTTCGCCCATCGGCACCATCCTGTCGTCCGGCGCCTTCTTCGTCATCGGCGTGCTCCTGCCGCCTGAAAGCTTTGAAGCCTGGGGCTGGCGCATCCCGTTCATCGCCGCCATCCCGCTGCTGCTCGTAGCTCTCTTCATCCGCCAGCACCTGGATGAAACCCCTGAGTTCCAGAAGCTCATTGCCGAAGGCGAAAAGGAATCGGTTCCGTTCTTCAAGCTGCTGAAGGAAGCACCGCTGGGCATCATCGTAGGCTTCATGACCACTCTGCTGGGTGTGGCGGGCTTCTTCGTCGTGACGACGTTCGCAGTGTCCTACGGGAAGAACTTCCTGGGACTTCCGGCCAACCTTATGCTCGCAGCAACCATGATCGGCGCCGTTCTGCAGATCATCGTCATGATCTTCTACGGCCGCGTGGGCGAGAAGATCGGCTCGGCGCGCGCTTCGATGATCGGCGGTCTGCTGACCATGGCGTTCGCCTTCCCCATGTTCTGGCTGGTCGAAACCAAGATCTCCGTACTCGTCATCTGCGGTGTTGCCGCGGGCATCACGAGCGTGTCGCTGTCCTACGCGGTCAACGGCTCGGTCATCACGGCCCTGTTCAAACCGGAATACCGCACCTCGGGTGTTTCGCTCTGCTCGAACCTCGCCGCGATCGTGGCAGGCTTCATGCCGATGCTCGCAACACTGTTCCTCGGCATGGTCGACGGCGCATGGTGGCCGGCACCCCTCATGCTCATGACGCTCGCTGCGATCACCGCGCTCGGCTCCGTGCTGGCACCGAAGGTCAGCCTGCAGATTGAGGGATACCGCCACTGAGCGGAATTTTCATACATCCAGTCAGCAGCAGCTGACAGCACGAAAAGCCGGGCCCCGCATTGCCGGGGCCCGGCTTTTTGCTGTCCTGGCACCTCGGCCCAGGTGTCGCAGAGAATTCGAGCCCCGCACGGGGCGTGACCGGCACCTCACCCGCAATGAGTTATTATTCTTAACAATGCATATTCATTAGTGGAGGCTCGAGCCACCCACCCGCACCACCACGGGCAGATTCCTGCCCCCGCACCCCTAGGAGCAGCCGTGAAGAAGATCCTCACCGCACTGACCGCCGTGACCGCACTGACCTTGACCGCATGCGGAGGAGGCGACGCCGACGACAGCGGCCTGGTCCAAAGCGGCAAACTCACCGTCTGCGCAACCGTCCCCTACGAACCCTTTGAGTTCGTCAAGGACGGCAAGACCGTCGGCTTCGACATCGACCTGGCCGACAAGCTCGCCGAACGCCTCGACGTGGAAACCGAAGTTCTGAGCACCCCCTTCGAGGGCATCCAGTCGGGAACTTCGCTCGACACCGGCAAGTGCGACATCGCAATCTCCGGTATCTCCATCACCGATGAACGCAAGACGAAAATGGATTTCACCGACCCGTACCTCAACGACAACCTCGGGCTGGCCGCCGCCAAGTCGGACGGCTTCGCGAGCCTGAAGGACGTCAAGGACAAGAAGGTCGGCGTGCAGGCAGCAACCTCGGGCGAAACCTACGCGCAGGACGAGGGCATCAACCCGGTGCAGTACGAAAACGGCGGGATGCTCACGCAGGCCCTTATGGCCGGCAAGATCGACGCCGCAATCGGCAACATCTCGGTCATCTCAGCAGCAACCAAGGCTGACGACAAACTCGAACTCGTCGAAACCTACTCCAACGGCGAGCAGCTTGGCGCGGCCGTCAAGAAGGACAACACGGAGCTCACCGAAGAGTTCAACGCAATGCTGAAGGAAATGACTGAGAGCGGCGAATACACAGAGCTCATTAAGCAGTGGTTCGGCGAAGAAGTCGCAGACAGCCTCAGCGTTGCCAAGGATTCCTGACCGCGCGGCAGGTAACGATTTCGCACTGCGGAGAAATATCTGCCGAAGAATTCCCCCAATGTGACCCGCGACACTGTATGGTCTGTTCCCATGGAGCGGCACGAATGGGCCTGCCGCGCTATTAAGGAGACATCGTGAAGAAAGCACTCTCGATCACCGCCTTCGCGGCGGCAGCATCCTTTGTTCTCGCCGGCTGCGGCGGTGGCGGTGACAGCACCGCAGAAGCCGGAGATCTCGATCTGGTGCAGAGCGGCAAGCTCACCGTCTGCTCTGACATCCCCTACGAACCTTTTGAGTTCGTCAAGGATGGCAAGACCGTCGGCTTCGACATCGACCTGGCAGACAAGCTGGCAGAGCGTCTGGAACTCGAAACCGAAGTGCTCACGACTCCGTTCGAAGGAATCCAGTCGGGAACTTCGCTCGACACCGGCAAGTGCGACATCGCCATCTCCGGTATTTCAATCACCGACGACCGCAAGACCAAGATGGAGTTCACCGACCCGTACCTCAACGACAACCTCGGTTTGGCCGCGGCGAAGTCGGACGGCTTCAAGAGCCTCGACGACGTCAAGGACAAGAAGGTCGGCGTGCAGGCTGCGACCACCGGCGAAACCTACGCCAAGGACAAGGGCATTTCGCCCGTGCAGTACGAAACCGGCGGCATGATGACCCAGGCTCTCATGGCCGGCAAGGTCGATGCCGCAGTCGGCAACATCTCGGTCATCTCGGCAGCAACCAAGGCTGACGACAAACTCGAACTCGTCGAAACCTATGACACCGGGGAACAGCTTGGTGCAGCCGCTAAGAAGGACAACACCAAGCTGACCGAAGAGTTCAACTCCATGCTGAAGGAAATGCTGGAGAACGGCGAATACGACGAACTCGTCCAGCAGTGGTTCGGCGATGAAGTCGCCGAAAGCCTCAGCGTGGCCGAAGGCTCCGAAGGCTGACATTCCAACCGAGGGGTGCCGCTCACCACGGGTGAGCGGCACCCTTTACCGAGCAGATTCCCCTCTTCCATCCCTGACCAGGAGGCACCGTGGCTCTGAGCATGAAGCAGCGCCGGCGCACATCCCTGACGATCCAGTACGCGATCTTCTTCATCGTTGTCATCATTCTGGCCGTCACAATCGACTGGCCGAATATCGTCGACAAGTTCTTCAACTTCCGGATCATGGCCCAGCAGTTCCCGGAAGTGATCACCACCGCGCTGAAGAACACGATCATCTACACGGCCCTGGGCTTTGTGTTCGCCATGGCGCTGGGCATCCTGCTGGCGCTCATGAAGCTGTCCTCGGTGGGCCCGTACCGCTGGGTCGCAACGGCGTACATCGAATTCTTCCGCGGCGTCCCCGCACTTCTTGTATTCCTCGCCTTCGGATTCGGCATCCCGACCGCATTCAAGGTCAACCTCGACAACTACCTCACGGTCATGCTGGCGCTGGGAATCGTCGGCTCTGCCTACATTGCCGAAACTCTGCGCGCTGGTCTGCAGGCTGTGCCGAAAGGACAGTACGAGGCGGCGCGTTCGCTGGGCATGAGCCACTCTCGGGCCATGATTTCGGTGGTCATTCCGCAGGCGTTCAAGATCATCCTGCCGCCGCTGACCAACGAAATCATCATCATGACGAAGGACTCGTCGCTGATCTACCTGCTGGGCCTGCTGCCCAGTCAGTTCGAACTGGCGCTGTTCGGCAAGAACGCCATCGCCGCACCGGAAGCCGGCCTGACGCCGCTCGTGGTAGCAGGTGCCTGCTACCTCGTCATCACACTGCCCCTGGGCTGGCTGGCCCGCAAGTTCGAATCCCGCCAGCAGAAAGCGAATGGAGCCTGACATGACTGCTGAACAGACCGCAGCCGTCACACCGGCTGTCAAAATCACCGATCTGCACAAGTCCTACGGCGACGTCGAAGTCCTCAAGGGCATCAACGTCGAGGTGCTGCCAGGCGAAGTCGTCTGCCTCATCGGCCCGTCTGGTTCCGGCAAGTCGACTCTTCTGCGCTGCATTAACGTGCTTGAACAGTCCAACAGCGGAACCATCGAGGTCGCGGGCTTCACCGCCACGGACCCCGACACCGACCTCAATGTCATGCGCCAGCACGTGGGAATGGTGTTCCAGAGCTTCAACCTGTTCTCCCACAAGACAGTTCTGGAGAACTGCACGATCGCGCAGATCCGGGTAGCCAAGCGCGCACCCGAAGAAGCACAGAAGATCGCCGTGGAGAACCTCAAGATCGTCGGCCTGGACCACCTCGCAGATCGCTACCCGGACCAGCTGTCCGGCGGTCAGCAGCAGCGTGTGGCAATCGCGCGTGCGCTGTGCATGAATCCCGACCTCATGCTGTTCGACGAACCGACCTCGGCGCTCGACCCCGAAACCGTCGGCGACGTTCTGCACGCCATGCGCCGCTTGGCAAGCCAGGGCATGACGATGGTCGTGGTCACCCACGAAATGAACTTCGCGAGCGAAGTCGCCGACAAGGTCGTCTTCATGGACGGCGGGGTCGTCGTCGAAATGGGTCCGCCGGAGGACGTCATCGGCAACCCGCAGCACAAGCGCACGCAGAGCTTCCTCAAGCGCGTTCTCGACCCTGACCACATGGAATAGGAAACCGTCCGACGTAGTATCGAAGCATGCGCCTTGATCTGAGAATCGACAATGCCAATATTCTGACGATGGAGCCCGCCGGCGACGCCGACCCCTACGGCACGCGCGCTCGGCTGGGCTCCATCGGCGTCATCGGGGACAGGATTGTGGCAGTGGGCGACGAAGCCCACGACGCCGCAGCCGATCGCGTTCTCGACGCCGACGGACGCTTCCTCGCCCCGGGCTTCAACGACGTCCACTGCCACACCGCCTGGTACGGCATGACCCTGTTGGACGTCAGCGTTGAAAAACTCGGCACGATGGACGCCGTGTACGCGGCACTCGAAGCCGCCGCAAAGGAAAAGGCTCCCGGCGAATGGGTGACCGCCACCGGCTTTTCGCAGAACGACTACGACGGTCAGTACCCGGACATTCAGGTACTCGACCGGATTGCGGACGGCCGCCCCATGTTCATCCGCCAGGTGTCCGGCCACGCTGCCATCGCCAACACGGAAGCGCTCGAACGCGCAGGTGTTTTCCGCGATGATTTCGAAACTCCCGAGGGCGGCAAGATTGTCCGCGACGAGCACGGCAAGCCCACCGGACTCATTGAAGAAACAGCGCAGGCCCTCGTGCAGGACCTCATCCGCCCCTATTCGCGATCGCTTCTGGTTGATGCGATTGATGCGGCCACTGAGTCGTATGCCCAGCAGGGGTTGACCAGCTTCGGTGATGCGGGCATTGCCGCCGGCTGGATCGGGCACTCTCCCACCGAGCTCGGCGCCTACCAGGAAGCCCGGCAGAACGGCCGCCTGCACGCGCGCGGCCAGCTCATGCCGATGGCCGATGCTCTGCGCCCCCTGCACGCTCACGACGACGATCAGAACGGGCTGGGGCTTGACCTGGGCGTCGTCAGCGGCTTCGGCGATCCCATGCTCCGCCTGGGCCCGATCAAGATCTTCATGGACGGCGCTATGAGCTCTGAGACCGCCGCCATGTACGAAAACTACGAGGGCTCAGACACGCCCGGTTACTTCCAGGACGACCCCGAGGTGCTGCGCGCCCGGGTCCTCGACACCTACCGGGCCGGGTGGTCGCTGGCGGTGCACGCGATCGGTGACAAGGCCGTCGCGAAGGCCATCGAATTCATCTGCGAAGCCCAGGACACCTACGGCTTCCCCGCCCAGCGCCAGCCGGGACACACGATTCCCAATCGCATTGAACACGCTGCCATGGTCAGCGACTCCCAGCTGAAGACCCTGCGCGACTACGGCATTGTGGTCACTCCGCAGGCGGCTTTTGCCGATGCGATCGGTGATGCTCAGAACGCGTCCCTGGGCGAGGCCCGCCGACCCTTGCTCTACCGAGCCAAGGCGTTCTTCGACAGCGGGGTTCTCCTGCCCGGTTCGTCCGACCGCCCGTGTGCTGACGGCACTCCCCTGCGCGGCATCCAGGCATTTGTTGACCGCCGCACCCGCTCCGGCGATGTCATGGGCTCGGCTGATGAGTGTCTCACTCCCGAACAGGCGCTGACCGCATACACCTCGATCGCGGCGGAAGCCTCCGGCGACCTCGCCGACAAGGGAACACTCAGCCGCGGCAAACTGGCCGACATCGTCTTCCTCGACGAAAACCCGGTTGCGGTTGACCCCACCACGATCAAAGACATCAACGTTGCGGCCACCATGCTCGGCGGCCGCTTCACACACGGAAATCTCGACTGACCCCGTCCACAGCATGAAAGGAGCTGCAGTGTCCACAGACGCGCACGCCCAGGAATTCCTCACAGACTTCGCCACCATGAGCAGCTTCGGGCAGACCGCCCGCGGCGGTGTGGACCGAGAGGCAATGACCGAAGCCGACGTCGACCAGCGCAACTGGCTTGGCGGCTGGCTGGAAGAGCGCGGCTTCAGCGTTGAAGTCGACAGGGTCGGAAACCAGTTCGGCCTGTACCGCTTCACCCCTGATGCGCCGTTCGTCCTGTTCGGTTCGCACATGGACTCCCAGCCGACCGCCGGTCGCTTCGACGGCGCCTACGGTGTGCTTGCGGCAGCGCACGCCGCCCACCGCGTGATCGAAGCCCACAAGGCTGCCGGAACCACCCCGAAGTACAACATCGGCGTGGTCAACTGGTTCAACGAAGAAGGCTCGCGCTTCGAACCTTCGATGATGGGCTCGGGCGTCTACACCGGCAAACTCGACGCTGACACGGTGCTCAAGACCGAAGACCTCGACGGAACGTCAGTCGAAGATGCCCTGCGCGCCGGCGGCTACCTCGGCACGGGCGAAGGCCCACAGGCTGCCGCGTACGGCGAGATCCACGTGGAGCAGGGGCGCCTCATGGAGGACGCCGGCAAGCAGATTGGGCTCGTGGAGGCCACGTGGGCCGCCCACAAGTACCACCTGATCGTCCACGGCGAGCAGGCCCACACCGGCTCGACTGTCATTGCTGACCGTCACGACGCCCTGCTGGGCGCGTCGCACCTGGTGATTGCGGCACGCGAAATCGCCGATGAGTTCGGCATCCACTCCTCGGTCGGGCAGATGGTCGTCCTGCCGAACTCGCCGGTCGTGGTGCCCAGCGAGGTGCGCATGCACATGGACTTCCGCTCCCCCAGCCAGGAAAAGGTCGAACAGGCCGATGCCAAGCTCAAGGAGCGCATCAAGCAGATCGAAGAGACCGCAGCGGTCCGCATTGAAGAGGGCACGGCGCACGCTTGGGACAAGCAGGCCTACCACGAATCCGGTGTCGAGCTCAGCCGTCAGGCAGCCGAAGACCTGGGCCTGTCGCACATGAACATCATGACCGTCGCCGGCCACGACTCAACGAACATGAAGGACATCGTGCCGACCGTCATGCTGTTCGTGCCCTCCGTTGAGGGCGTCAGCCACAACGAAGAGGAGTTCACCACCGACGAAGACATGGTCGCCGGTGTCGAACACTTCACCGAGGTTGTCCGTCGCATGGCCGACGGGGCTCTCGACTGAGCGTGAACGCTGAAGACTCTGCCGCACAGCTGCGGGAGGCTCTCGCGGAATTCCCCGTGGAAGCCTTCCGCACTGTTGCGGGTGCCGGCGAGGCGACGCTGGAGATCAAAAAGTCCGAGTTCATCGGCGTCATCGCCCCGGCAGCCACGGAAGAAGAGGCCCGGCGGATCATCGACGAACAGAAGCAGCTGCACCCGAAAGCCCGCCACTGGTGCACCGCCTACGTGCTGGGCCCGGACGCTCGCACGCAGCGTTCTAACGACGACGGCGAACCTGCGGGAACCGCGGGAGCACCGATCCTCGATGTTCTGGGCGGCAGCGGCCTGACGGATGTTGTTGCAGTTGTGACCCGCTATTTCGGCGGGGTTCTGCTGGGAGCGGGCGGGCTTGTCCGCGCATACGGTTCTGCCGCCTCTGAAGCTCTTGCGCAGACAAAGATCATCACCCGCAGTCTCATTGTCCCGGTCAGCGCACGCTTGGACTATTCAACGGCAGACACCGTGCGAGCACGCGCAGAGCAGCGCGGGTGGAAGATCATCGATGCCGAATACGCAGCGGATGTCACGATGCACGCGGGAGTTCCTGCGGACGATGTCGATGACTACGCGCGCATGCTGGCTGATATCAGCGCCGTTTCTGCACAGCCGATCATCGGCACACCCCGCGACGTGTAGCGGGCGGCGGACGCTGAGCCTAAAAGAAGCCGTCCCAGGATTTCAGTCAGTCGAGGGTCGCGATCCGACCGACTTTGGCCTGGGTGAGCGACACGACGTCGTCTGGCTGCATTTCCACCTGAAGGCCGCGTTTGCCTGCTGACACGAACACCGTCGGGTGGTCTGCAATCGTCTTGTCGGCAATGACGGGGTGCTGACGGCGCTGTCCGAACGGGCTCACTCCCCCGGTGGTGAATCCGGTGCGGCGTTCAGTTTCCGCCACTCCCGCCAGCTGGGCTTTGCGACCGCCGGCTGCACTCGCCGCGGCTTTCAGGTCGAGCTGCCCCGATACCGGCACCAGTGCGATCACCGGTTTCCCGTCGACGAGGATCATCAGGGTTTTGAAGACTCTGCCGTATTCGACTCCCAGTTTGTCCGCCGCTTCTGTTCCGTAGCGGCGGGCCGCCGGATCGTGCTCGAATTCGTGCAGGGAATAGGAAACTCCCTTGACGTTGAGCACTTTGAGTGCGGTTGTCGATGCGGTCTGGGTCTTCACGCGTCTTCCTCCTGCACGGCGGGCGTGCGGGCTCTTATCCGTTTGGTCTGCCGTCCACCATATGAAAACCCGCTCCCTCGTACCAATTCGCGATGATTCGCTCACTCCCGCTCTCCCCTTGCCGACAAACGCACGAGGTGGTGCGCACCCGGGTGCGCACCACCTCGTGAGCGGTGTGTATGGGAGGAGTCTGCGTCAGTTCTGTTCTTCTGCTTCGGCTTCTGCAATGGTGCGGCGGACTTCGTCCATGTCGAGGTCTTTGACCTGGCCGATGAGGTCGTCAAGGGCCGAACCGGGCAGGGCACCGGCCTGGCGGAACACGAGCACTCCGTCGCGGAAGGCCATGAGCGTGGGGATCGAGGTGATCCCGGCCTGCGCGGCCAGCTGCTGTTCTTCTTCCGTATTGACTTTTGCAAAGGTCACGTCGGAGTGCGTTTCCGAGGCTTTTTCGAAGACCGGCGCGAACTGGCGGCAGGGGCCGCACCAGGATGCCCAGAAGTCAAGAAGCACAATGCCGTCGGTCAGGACGGTCTCTTCGAACTTTTCTGCTGTCAGGTCGATGGTGGCCATGGCAGTCCTCCTTGTTGTAAGTCTCTGCTGCGGGTTTCTGCCTGCACAACGTACACACCGGGCCCGTTCATTCCAGGCTTGTTCCGGCCCACGCCAGCAGGCCCGAGCCGGGAAGTTCAGGCCCAGCCGAGTTCGTGCAGGCGGTCGTCGTCGATTCCGAAGTGGTGGGCGATTTCGTGGATGACGGTGACGTAGATCTGGTCGCGCAGATCGTCGTCGTCCAAAGCAAAGTCGATGAGGTTGTTCTTATACAGGCTGATGGTGTCCGGCGGAACGAAGCCATAAGCCGAGTCGCGCTCTGTGAGCGCTATGCCCTCGTAGAGCCCCAGCAGGTCGGGTTCGTCTTCCGGGGCGTCGTCCTCAATGAAGATGACGACGTTGTCCATGGCTTCGCGCAGCTCATCCGGAAGGTCGCTGAGCGCAAGTTCGACAACCTCGTTGAACTCGTCGTCCGAAATGCTCTTCTCCACGCTTCCCTCCACGGTCCAGTCTAAGTCTGCACCGGGCGTCGGCCCAGAGCCGGGAAGACACGGATAAGCCACAGTGGCAAAGGTCACTCAGCAGATCTCCACTCGGTTTTGCATTCTCTCAGAGCGGCCTATATAGTTATCTCTGTTGCTCACCGCGAAAGCGGTCAGAAACACCAGGCCCCCATCGTCTAGCGGCCTAGGATTCCGCCCTTTCACGGCGGCGACACGGGTTCGAATCCCGTTGGGGGTACTCGAAACTTCAGTTTCGACCTAAAAGAATAAGGCCCTGTGGCGCAGTTGGTCAGCGCGCCGCCCTGTCACGGCGGAGGTCGCGGGTTCAAGTCCCGTCAGGGTCGCGGAGCACAAGGCTCTTCTGCTTCAGAAGAGCCTTTGTTCTATCAACTGCCTGACAGTTGATGGCTCTGTAGCTCAGTTGGTAGAGCGTTCGACTGAAAATCGAAAGGTCACCGGATCGACGCCGGTCGGAGCCACAGTCACGAAAACCCCCGGAAAACCGGGGGTTTTCTTTTTCTAACAGTCGGCCGCGCCGTAGAAACCCCACACTTTCGAATCAGGCCTTACAGCTGACCCGCATGACTCCGCCAACCCTCGTGCCCCGTTACATTCATTCATAGGTCCTCACCAGAGGATCTGGTCGCTGGTCCTGGTATGGCTTTCTTGCCCTGTCACTGATGATCCGGGGGGTGTTGCCGCCAGGAGTCCAGGACGCGCGTTGACTGC